>JAZLMS010000043.1:0-23394 GCA_045598805.1 Paludibacteraceae bacterium
TGCCAATTCAGGATCTCTTAATTTAAGTCTCTTTACATATTGTTTAGGATCTGTGCTATCCGTTAAAACGGCAACGACATCTTCCACCACAAAATACCATTGTTCATCTGCTTCATTCCATGTAGAACGAATCTGCCTACCTTCAAACAACTTAATGTGATTAGGTTGAGCCAATAAAAGATCCTGCTTTTCTTCGGTTTTCTTAGCCACAAGGGAACGATTATCTTCGTTTTTCATATCTTATATCTCTTTTGTTTTTTCTTTCCAAAAGGGCAACGCCCAGTAGTGCCCAAAGGCCGTTTATGGGTTAATATTTCGTGGAGCATAGCGGACTCGCAATAATCGTGCCCTTGTGGCTAAGTAGTAATCGTTCGAGCCTTTCGGCGAGATAAGAACCCGAACCGACACTGAGTGTCGCGCTAGGCCTGCTGTAGCCAGATGAGCTAATACCCCTCCTTATTTACTTTGTTTCTTCATTTTTCACCACTTCCCAATGGCCTCCTTTGTCCGGTCCAATACGACGAATAATATTGGCTTTTTGAAGGTTGGATAAATGCTTTGCTATTCCACTTCTGGCTATCCCTATTATATCCACAAGAGAATTGTAGGTAATCATTGGGTCTTGTTTGATAATCTCAATTAGTTTAATATCTATCGCAGCACTATTTTTCAGTCCTGTTTTCAGTCCTGTTTTGATACCACGTTCAGTCCTATTTTCAGTCTTATTGTATGGAACAATCATTCGTACATAATTGTCTCCAAACTCAAAATTATCTTTTGAATAATTCTTCAGGATACGCAACATACCCGAACCTAATGCTTCGACGACCTCAACATCTCGGAAAACGCGCATCAACTCACGATTGCGAGGCATACTAACACCATGGAAGAAATCTTCTCGCGATAATCCTTCGGGAATCTTACCAATAGAAGTTATCTCTAAATGATCAGAAAACAGTTCAATCTTTGATGGGGAGCCGAATGTGTAATCATTATGCACAATGGCATTGATAACCGCTTCACGAATAGCTCGACCATCCCATTGATGAGTATCATGACGACCGGTCGGAGTTATAACTGAGAATACTTTATTTTCCACATCCAACTTATCCAATACCTTCTGTGTGGCAGTAAGTAAGCAGCAATACCCATACTCATTATTAGAAATCAACTCATCGCGGTCACAACCAGCATATTTGGCAAGTTTCATAGAGTTGCCATTTTCATCTGCTAATAGATAAGCTACATAGTTCAACTGACCATCCGCCGTTAACAAATCTAAGGTTTTGAGAAAATTCTCGTTCAAGTGTAATCCTTTGGAATTGTAGTATATTTGGAGTTGCGTAAAGGTCAAATCTTGACGGGGAGAAACGATATTCTTGAGTGAATTATGCAACCGCGAAAGATAAAGACTATCTATTAGTTCTCTATTCATCGGCTCGGCAGCTGTACCAACACGAATAAAGCAACCCTTTTCTGATAGTCCGTATTGAATCTTATAGTATGGCTTTTCAGTCCCGCTGCTAATAAATACGCGAATAACTTTTACACCCTCTATTGTTTCCATCGTAACATCAAACAGCCCCATTGGTGATGGAGAGATATTATTGCGAATACGATCTTTGATTTTAAGCATATCGCCATCGATGTCCTCCACGCCTATAGCCTTCCCTGTCTTATCAATACCGATATAAAGAATACCTCCCTCACGATAATTGAGGAAAGCTACCACCTCTTTCTCTATATCTAAATCTCGAGTGAGGCGTTCCTTAAATTCAATGCGATTCGTTTCTGTCAGTGCCATAATAAACGCTCTATATGTCTGCAATGCCATCCTTTATTTGAGAGACATATCCCTCCGGCGTGGAATTACGGGTGCAAAATTACGGAAAAATTCTCACATACGCAAATAAAAATGCACTTTTCTGTCAAAACGACAAGGAAAAGCGCATTTAGAAGGGTTCTCTCACTGTTTTACATCTCGTGAGCGATGCCCTATGTAACGTCAGTAGGTGGCGGAGAGGTTCGTTTGCCGATTATCTCACACTCGTCATAGCTTTCACCTTCTTGTTGAACTCGTCCTTGGTAAGCAGTTCCTCCAACGAGATATGCATGCGGTAGTTCCAGAAATGACGCGTATTGGACGGCAGGTTGATACGGTCGGCAAATTGATCTTTGATGCGTATATTGCCGTCCATTGCCAAGTAGTCTTGCAGCGGCAGAATAACCCACATGGCGGGGCTGTACATGTGCTGATTGACAATCGCCTCGGCAATCTCGGGGCTCATCTCTTGCGGAGCTTCACCCCACCAACCTAACTGTTCGTTGTAGAACTTCTGCGTCTTGGCACGATCCTCTTCCCACCAAGCGCGCAGCGGGTTTGTGTCGTGCGTACCGGTAGTACAAACACTCAGATAAGGTGCGTCTGCCGGATGAGCAAAGGTCACGGTCGGGTCTTTCGGCATACGTTGGATCTCCAGCGACAGGATCTGTAATTCGTTCATCACCTGCGGAACGCAAGCGGGAACCATGCCCAAGTCCTCTCCGCAAACGAGCATCTTGGTAGCGCCGATGAGTGTAGGCAGTTTGCGCATTGCGCTTTGACGCCAGAACTCGGTATGACGTTTGTAGAAATAGTCGTTATAGATACCCATCAGCACGCGTTTTTGGTCGTCGTATAGTTCGTTGAAGGTGTGCGACTGATACATCGAGATACGCGGGTGAACGAGTTCGGGATGCACTTGGTCACGAACAAAGAGCACCTCGCAATGGAGGTAATACAGTCCGTCACGCAGGTTCAGTTTCTGTCCTTCCGGCAGGTTGGCTCCTTCGCCTTGCTCGAAGTAAGTCTGTACCTTCACTTGGGTGTCAAACTCAGGCTTGAACCAATAGACATAACCGTCGTTGGTATTGAGGAAATGTTCCTTGGCATACTCGGTATCAAAACCAAAGACTTCGCCTAAGAAATTAGAGCGGATATAAGGTTTGGTCATGCGGTCTTCGTCCAGGCAAACGCCCATGTTCCAAAGGTCTTGCAGCGAATAAGGCATAGCCGGAGAGAAGTGTCCGCACAGTCCCCAAACATCGCTCTTACGCATTTGCCAAATACGGAAGAAACCGAGGATATGGTCGATACGGTAAGCGTCGAAATAGTCTTGCATCTTTTGGAAACGGCGGCGCCACCACAGGTAATTATCCTTGCTCATCTCGTCCCAGTTATAGGTCGGGAAACCCCAGTTCTGTCCGCGTGCGTCGAAATCATCAGGCGGAGCACCGGCAGAGGCATTGAGGTTGAACAGTTCGGGGTGGATATAGGCATCTACCGAGTCGGGCGAGATACCGATGGGTATATCCCCTTTCATGGCAACACCTATCGAGTGAGCATAAGCAACCGCTTCGCTTAGTTGGAGGTCGGCGTGGAACTGGAGGAAGTAATACAGTTCCTTCTTCTGTTTATCGCGTTTAGCCAGGAAAGCGGCATAAGGTACGAGCCAGTCCTCGTTCTTTTGGAAGAAGTCCTTGTACTCCTTGCTGCTGAATAGTGCCTCGGCTTCGGTCTTAAACAGTGCCTTGAAGTATTTTATCTTCTCGTCATAGACGCATTGGTAATCGGAAGTGGTCTTCTTATTGAACTCCTCCTTAGTAGCCTCGTATTTCTTCTTTTGTGCGGGTGTCAAACGGCCCATACGAGGGATATTGATATAGATGGGGTGTAACGCGAATACGCTCACGGCGTTGTAGGGATAGGAGTCCCGGTTGGTGTGGGTGAGGGTCGTGTCGTTGATAGGCAGGGTCTGAATCATCTTCTGTCCCGTGAGGGCTGCCCAGTCTGCCATTTTCTTGAGGTCGAGGAACTCACCGATACCGAATCCGTCGTTAGTACGGAGCGAGAAGACGGGGATAGCTACACCGGCACCCTTGAAACGAGGTTGAGTGCGACGGAAGCCGCGGTCGTTCTGCATAATCTTAACGCCTTTCTGAATACCCCAAATCTGGCGGTTCTCACCCCACTCGAGATCGACAATCTGACCCGAATGAAGATCGAAGATACAGTACTTATACTCAATGCAAGTGGCGTTCTTAACGTCTATGTCACCTTTCCAAACAGGGAACTCACCGTCGGCAAGAACCAGTTTGTTCTCGGGATTCCAGTTGCCCAATTCGGGTACGTTACCCATGATGGCAACGCCTTGTGAGGGCAGTATCTGCGGCAGGTCGATACTGAAGCGGATATTCCCTTTGGGAGCCTTAGCCGTAACGGCGTGGGTGCGGTGGAAGAGGGACTTAAGGAAAGCGGTGGTGTAGAACGATTTCTCATAATCAACGGCTTGCCAGAAGTCGCGGATAACGAGTTTCTTGTCGGTGGCTTTGAGCGTGATGGCGCGTGGTTCACCGGCTTCGTAGATATAACCGCCTTCTACGCGAATGGCGTATTTATATTCCACCGTTCCGGCAAAATCACTTACCGGAATAGTTGCCGTCCAGAAGTCCTGTCCTTGACAGTGGAGTTCCAGCGGGGTTTGTTCTGTCCAACCTAAGATGGACGGTTTGGTCTCAATGATACAGAGTGTTTGGCCATACTCTGTGCGGTAGTTGATTTGGAATGTCAGATCCATAATATTTAGTGTTTAGTGTTTAGTGTTTGGTGTCTGGTGTTTGGTGTTTGGTGGGTGTTTATAATTGTCCGGCTTCAACGAGGGTGATGACACGCTCGATGATACGGTCTTTATCGGCTCCGTCATAGCCCTCTTTGAGGTCGTTCTTAAAGAGTATGGCGATGAACTGCCAGAAGTTCGCTGCCGCCTTGCTCTTGTATTGGCATATGAGTTCGTAACTGGTCTTTTCGCTCTCGCGGTCCATGAGTTTCATGAGCATTCGTCCTTGCGAGGCATACATGTTACGAAAGTCTTTCTCGTATTTCTTAAATAGTGAGCGCTCAAATTGCCTCCACCACTGTCTGCGCTCTTTCTCGGTGGTTAGTTTCGCCATTTCGGCATCGGCGTAAGCCATGTCTGCCGTTATCATCTTGGCGTAGGGAAGACATTTCTTCACGTCTCTTACCGTCCGCCAATAGAAGTTCTCCTGTCTTTTGTTCTTGAAATGTATGGGGGCATACACGTACACATCGTGCAGGAATGCCACATAAGTAGTATCCGCTTGCTCCTGCGCGCGGAGGCTGCCACAATCAAAAATGACAAAAAGGGCCACCCATAGGCAGCCCTTTACCGATGTTCGAATAACATTACGCAAGTTTATTAACGTAAATAGCCAATTTCGACTTCAGGTTTGCAGCTTTGTTGCGGTGGATAATGTTGCGTTTTGCAAGTTTATCCAGCAAAGAAGTTACCTTCGGGAGTTGGGCATTAGCCTCAGCTTTCTCGGTCGTAGCACGCAACTTGCGAACAGCATTACGCGTTGTTAAAGCGTAGTAATGGTTGCGAGCCTTGCGGGCTGCTGTTTGGCGAATTCGTTTTAATGAAGATTGATGATTAGCCATCTCAAATTCAATTAAAAGTTAAACAATCTGTTACCTTTGAGGAAGGTCGGTATGGTAGCGGATAGCAGAGTCGAACTGCTCTTTTTAGAATGAAAATCTGACGTACTAACCGATATACGAATCCGCCGTTGGCGGAGTTTATTTCCGCCAACCCCGATGGTTGATTTCGGGGGCTTTTGTCGAAAAAGCGTGCAAAGGTAATGAATTTATTTGAATTGACCAAATTTTTTTGCAAAAAAATGCATTTTTTACTTATTTTTGTGCAAAAAAGTGGTCAACCGGACCAAATCCGTGCCCTAAAACGTCATTTTTGGCAGATAAGAGGGCACTTTCCAGATACTTTATTGCGGCATCTATCGCCTCGTTCAATGGAAGCCCCTTTGCCAGCTCCGATGCGATAGCCGAGGACAGGGTACAACCCGTCCCGTGGGTGTTCTTTGTCTCCACGCGCGGGTGTGGGTAGGTGTAGGTGCGCGCTTCCTTATAATCATATAAAATATCCGTCAATTGGAGTTGGTGCGCCCGAAGGGTTATTGTGGATTGTGGATTGTGGATTGTGGATTGTGTTTGATGTCCGGCTTTGAGTAAAACGGATATCTTGTATTTCTCTGCCAACGCCTGAGCAGCGGCGGTAAGGTCTGTAATCTTTTCGCCCAAGAGCACTTCGGCTTCGGGCAGGTTGGGGGTAATCAGGGTTGCGAGGGGGATGAGTTCGGTCGTTAGCGTCTCTATCGCGTCCTCGTTCATGAGCCTATGCCCCGAAGTAGAGACCATCACCGGGTCTAATACAATGGGGCAGTCTCCTATATTATCTTTTGTCCTTTGTCCTTTGTCCTTGTTCCAAAGTAGCGTTTTTGCTACAGCGCGGATGATGTCTGCATTAAAGAGCATACCTATCTTGATAGCGTCGGCTCCGATGTCGTCAAGTACGGCGGTTATTTGCCCGCTTACGATGTCAGTTGGGACGGCGTGAACGGTTTGTACGCCGAGGGTGTTTTGCACCGTAACGGCGGTGATGGCGGACGCGGCATAGCAGCCGAGAGCAGAGATGGTTTTGATGTCTGCCTGTATTCCGGCTCCTCCGCCCGAATCCGATCCGGCTATGGTTAATACTTTATATCTCTCCATTTTGTCTTGTGATGAGGGACTTGATGGTGGCGACGGAAGTACCGGTGGTGAGACCATCGGCTGGGGTATGGAGACAATAATCGACTAATTGCTCCACCGTTGAGGTGGCTACATGCAAACGCGTATCCGACGAAGCGTAATAAATAAACACTTCCCCCTTCTCGTTCACAATCCAGCCGTTGGAGAAGAGTACGTTCATCACATCGCCGATATACTCGCCCCCTTCGGGTGCCATGAAGAACCCACCCGGCTGCGCAATAGGTCGCCACGGTTCGTCCAAAGCCGTCATATACATATACAGCACATACCTCAATCCCGATGCGCAACCGCGTACACCGTGCGCCAGATGTAACCAGCCCTGCGGCGTCTTGATAGGATGAGGACCTTCGCCGTTCTTGACTTCCTTGATGGTGTGGTAGTAACGGGCGTCGATGATGGTCTCTTCCTTCACCTCGGCATGGGTTATATCGTCTATCAGTGCCCAACCGATACCGCCGCCATTGCCGGCGTCAATGAAGCCGTCTTGGGGACGAGTGTAGAGGGCATATTGTGGATTGTGGATTGTGGATAGTGGATGGTTGATAAATTCGGGGTGGAGGACGACATTACGTTGTTGGGTAGGAGAGATGAGGTCGGGTAGGCGCTCCCAAGTCTTGAGGTCATGGGTGCGGGCAATACCGCAAGCTGCGGTAGCGGCACTGAGATCCTCCGGATGAGCAGGGTCATGACGCTCTACGCAGAACAGACCATAGATCCAGCCGTCTTCGTGTTGGGTCAGGCGCATATCATACACGTTGGTTGCCGGTTCGTCCGACTCGGGCAGGGTGATAGGTTCCTGCCAGAAACGGAAATGGTCGATACCATTATCCGACTCCGCTACCGCAAAGAAAGACTTGCGGTCATTGCCCTCCACGCGAACGATGAGGTAGTACTTGCCGTTGAGGTAGATGGCGCCGGAGTTAAAAGTGGCGTGCACGCCGATGCGCTCCATGAGAAAGGGATTGCGCTGTTCGTTGAAGTCGAAACGCCACGTGAGGGGGGCGTGGTCTGCCGTGAGAACGGGGTTGGCGTACCGGGTATAAATACCATTAAAAGAGGGTAGTGCCTGATTGGGACGCGTTAGCAGCGCCTCGTGCTGTTCCAAAAGCCAGTTTTTACGTTCAGTGTATGTCATAGCGATGAATAATTTATCTAAATAAGTGTGCAAAGTTACGACTTTTTTGTGATATATGCAAAAAAATATCAAAATAATTTGCATATTTGCTAAAAAAGAACTACCTTTGCAGAAAATTTGACTTACATTGTAAGGACAACTAATCATCAGACCTTAGAAATCTAGTCCATTCATAAGAGCATACGATGATTATTAGCTGTTCACCCCAACAACGGGTGTGAATGGCTATTTTCGTATGTTCGGGCTGACTAGAGCCTCTAAGGAAAATAGTAACTGCACCCGTTTTTTAATCGAACTTAACCTGCAATCCTCTATGTTTATCGGGGTTGCTTAAAGATTAATAATAATGAAACACGCAGTTACTCTTGTACTTTTTTGCGCCTTTTCGTGCGCTGTTTTCAGTGAATTACGTATTAATGAAATCATGCAGTCTAATATAGACGGCATTGTGGATGACAGTAACGAGTTTCCGGACTCGTGGGTGGAGTTGTATAACGACGGAACGGAGTCGGTTAACCTGCAAGATTATCAGTTGGGCGATAGCGAGAAGGCAAAGAAAGCGTCAGCTTTGCCCCAAAAGACGATAGGTGCCGGCGAATATGTGATTATCTACTGTGATAAGGACACGGAGAAAGGGGTTTGGCATGCAGATTTCCGTTTGGAGAGCGGGAAAGACGGCAAGGTGTATCTGTTCAAGAACAAGACAGCCATCGACTCCCTCGTTGAGATTCCTAAAATGCCCTCTCCTAATATATCTTACGGGCGCGCGTACGATAGCGACAAGACGGGTTTCTTCCGCCATGCTACGCCCAATGCCCAAAACGAGGGCAAGGTTTATAAGAAAGACAAGATATTGCCCGATCCTGTGTTTAGTGTTCCCGGACAAGTATATACGAAAGACGAATATCACCAAGTGGTTCTTGCTATCCCCGAGGACGCTCCCGAAGGAACGTATATGCGTCTCACTTTCGACGGAACGGAACCAACAGAGACGAACGGCACTACCATTGAGAGCGGAAATATATACAACTTCAACAAAACGACCATCTTCCGCGTGCGCTTATTCAACGAGGACTATCTAAGTCCGGTGTCGCGTACGGAGTCGTATCTATTCTTAGGGCACGAGACGGACATGCCGGTTATCTCGCTCGTTGGTCCGGATAAGTATTGGTATGACGATAAGTTCGGTATATTGGTCAAAGGTAATTACGTGGATTGGCAGGAGAACTATAAGTTCGACTGGCGTCGTCCGGTGGCATTGGAGTTCTTTGAGGGAACGAATCAAGAGGCGGTGCTGAACCAACTATGCGAGACACGCATACACGGTAACGCTTCCCGCGGGTTCGATTTGAAATCGATGGCGGTATATGCCAATAAGCGTTTCGGCGAGAAACGGTTGGATTATGAGTTCTTCCCCGACCAGAAACCCGGACTGAAGGACTTTAAGTCAATTATTCTGCACAATAGCGGCAACGATTTCGATTACCTCTATTTCCGCGATGCGCTGATGCAAAAGACGATGGGACTATATCAGGACTTGGACTGGATGGCGTCCCGTCCGACGATTGTGTTCCTAAACGGCAAGTATATGGGTATTCTTACTATTCGCGAGCGCAGTAATGAGGATCATATCTACACCAATTACAACGAATTGGAGGATATAACGATGATAGAGAACTGGGGCGAACTTAAGGTTGGTGATTGGAACCAGTGGGCAGAGTTTAAGGATTTTATGAGCACTCCCGGGCATACGATACGGGAGTATGAGCAATTGATAGACGTGACGGAGTTTATCAATTATGAGATATTGGAAATGTTTTACAATAATGTCGATTGGCCGGGCAATAATATCGTATGGTGGCGTCCTATAGACGAAGAAACCGGCTATAAACCCCTATGGCGCGTATTGGCAAAAGACATGGATTATGGCTTCGGTATTTATAATATGAGGGTGGATTATGATATGTTCGAGTTTATGTACAACAATAGTTACGATTGGGAGCATAACTGGGCAAACAGGCCGGAACATACGGCATTCTTCCGCTATGCCATGCAAGACAAGGATTACCAAGAGCAGTTTATCAATAGGGCGTTGGTTTATTTGGGCGATTTCCTGCGCTATGATCGCGTGGTGCCCCTCTTGGATGATGCGGTGGATGCTATCCAGCCGGAATACACCACCTATCATCGCCCGATGTATAACCAATGGTGGCCCAACTACAACGACGAGTACCGCATTGCGCTGAACTGGCTTCGCCAGCGTCACGGCTATTTCGTAGAGCATATGGGTAAGCGTTATAATCAAGGCAAGGCAGGTAAGGTCAAGATTGAATTTGAGGATGCCGAGAACGCTAATGTGACCATCAACGGAATAGGTTTGAGCGAGGCTTATTGGGATGGATATTGGTACGAGGGGAAGGAGATGGAAGTGGTTGTGAAGTGGAAAGTGGAAAGTGAAAGTGAAAGTGAAAGTGAAAGTGAAAAGTGGAAAGTGGAAAGTGAAAGAGTGTGGAAGAAGACGTTCACGGCGAGTGAGTTTCCGTTTGCCATTACAATCACCAAAGAGGGGACGGGGTTGCAGAATATAGAACAAGGACAAAGGAGCAAGGACGAAGGACAAAGGAACAAAGACGAAGAACAAAGAACAAAGGACAATAGGAAGATTTGGACCGAAAAAGGGGTCAAAATTGAGCGAAATGGCAAAGCATTTAATATGTTAGGAATTCAACTTTAATACTTTTTTAACAAAAACCTATGGCACAGAAGATACTTTTAGAGATTGCTCCACTCACGGAACAAGATAGTTTATTTATTGTGGAGAGGCATAAAAAAGAGTTCTCTTATCCTATTCATAAACACAACTGTTGTGAGCTTAATTTCATACGCGGCGGAAGAGGCGTAGAGCGCGTAGTTGGGGATAGTATAGAGAAGATTGAGGACCTCGAATTGGTTCTCATTACGAGTGACTTGGAGCACGTATGGCAAGGAGGGGGTAGTGGAGTAGAGGGTAGTGGAGTAGGGACAAACGTGGATAGAGATATACAGGAAATAACGATACAGTTTGAATTATCATGTTTACCCCCTGCATTGTTAAAAAAGAACCAGTTTGCCAGTATTTCGCAACTGATTGAACGCGCCAAGAACGGAGTGGCTTTCTCGCAAACGGGTATATTGAATGTATATCAACAGCTGATGAACCTGCTTCATCAAGAGAACAGTTTCCAGCAGATGTTGAGTTTCTTTGAGATGATGCATCGGTTGTCCCTTGATTCGGAAATGAGGGTGCTATCCAGCGGTACTTTTGCGCAAGTGGGTTCACCCTCCGGCTCCCGCCGTGTACAGAAGATAAAAGAGTACGTGGAGACACACTATAAAGAGGAGATAAAACTCTGTCAATTAGCAAGTTTAATAGGAATGACGGAGGTCGGCTGCTCTCGATTCTTCAAGATGCGGACGGGTAAAACAATTAGTGAATATATCACTGAAGTGAGGTTGGGACATGCCTCCCGATTACTTGTGGATACAACGCAGAGTGTGGCGGAGGTGGCTTACGATTGCGGGTTCAATAACCTGAGTAATTTCAATCGTCTTTTCCATAAGGTAAGGCGGTTTACACCCAGTCAATTTAGGAGTACGTATCAAAAGAATAAGATATTGTTATAATTTTATAGTACTATATTTGTAAACTCGACTTTGCAAAAATTATACAATAAATAGTTAACAAACTATTCGTTCAAGTTGCAAAAAAGCAGTAATTTTGCAGCGTGAAATTTTGTCTATATTTGTGCTATACAAATAGATAACAAACAACAAACAATTAACCCTTATTTATTAACCCAAAAATTTCATTACCAAATGATGACAAAAAACAAACTAGTCACCCGTAGCGTAATGACGCTGATGGCAATCTTTATGTCGTCCGCATTATTTGCTCAGGTAGCAGTCACCGGTATCGTTGTCGATGAAAACGAAGAACCGGTCATTGGTGCAAGCATCTTGGTTAAGGGAACGACAAGCGGTACGGTTACCGATTTTGATGGTAACTTCGCTTTGGACGTTACTGATCCGAATGCTACTCTGGTAGTTTCTTACGTGGGTTTGGAGACGCAAGAAGTTGCTCTTCGTAACCGTAAGGTAGTCAATGTAAAGTTGGTTGCCAACAACGAAGTTTTGGACGAAGTTGTAGTCGTAGGTTACGGCTCGATGAAGAAGTCCGACTTAAGTGGTGCAACCGTTTCCATGAAGGAAGAGGATTTGAAGAATCAGATCACGTCTTCTTTGGACCAAGCCTTTGCCGGTAAAGCTGCCGGTGTGACGGCTGTTCAGACGAGTGGTGCTCCGGGTTCGTCTTCGTCCATCCGCGTCCGCGGTCAAGGTACTGTCAATGCCGGTGCAGAACCTCTGTACGTTATTGATGGTGTGATTGTACAAGGTAGCGGAAGTTCGGCATCGAGTTACGGTTTAGGTGCTTTAGGTAATGGTAAAGTTTCTACCATTTCTCCTATTGCAACATTGAACCCCTCGGATATCGTATCCATGGAGATTTTGAAGGATGCCTCTGCAACCGCTATTTACGGTGCGCAAGGTGCCAATGGTGTTATCCTTATCACTACCAAGAAAGGTAAAGAAGGTAAGGCACAATTCAGTTATGACGGTATGGTGGCTTGGAGTCAGCAGAACAAGCGTTTAGGTATGATGAACCTGCGCGAGTATGCTCAATACCAATGCGACTTGGCTGATCAAGGTGAGATTGAGAGTCGTAGTATTTCTACGTACTATCGCAATCCTCAGTATTTAGGTGAAGGTACTAACTGGCAGGATGCTATCTTCCAAACCGGTTTGCAACATCAACACCAAATTTCCGCTCAAGGCGGTACCGAGAAGATTCACTATTATCTGAGTGGTTCCTATATGAACCAAGAAGGTACCATTATCGGTTCTAAGTTCAATCGTTTTAGTGTACGTGCTAACATTGATGCTCAATTGACCAAATGGTTAAAAATTGGTTTGAATGCTACTTATTCCACCACCAATGAAGACATTAAATTGGCTGATGGTGAGCAAGGTGTCATTTTCTACTCTTTGGCTGCTAACCCCGATCAACCTATTTATGATTTGGACGGTAACTATTTCGTAGGTCGTAGCCGTGAAGGTTCGGGTGCCTCTGTTAACCCGATTGCTGAGGCTATGCTGAAGAGCAATCTCTTGAAACGTCAAAAATTGATGGGTAACATCTTCTTGGAGATTCAACCTATCAAGCAATTGACCCTCCGTTCTGATTTCGGTTTCGACGTATCGTCTGCTAAGGCAAGTACGTTCGTTCCGACATATGATTTCGGTTACGTAAAACAAACGATTAATAGTATTTCTCAACAGTTGAATAACAGTACGTATTGGCAGATTAAGAACTATGCTACTTATGCTGACAGCAAAGCTGGTCACTCTTGGAGTGTCATGGTTGGTCAAGAGGCTTGGTTAAGCAAATGGGAGTATCTGCGTGGTGCTTCTTCTAACCTGCCTTCCGATGATGTACAAAACGTTCAATTAGGTGACGCTACGACATACAGTATCGGTAATGGTTTCGGAGCATCCTCTATGGTTTCCGCGTATGCGCGTGCTACATATAATTATGGTGAGCGCTACTACTTGACTTATACGTTCCGTTATGATGGTAGTTCCAACTTCGGTCCTAAGAATCGTTGGGCTCCGTTTAACTCCATTGCAGTATCATGGCGTTTCTCGAATGAGAAATTCTTTGAGCCTATCCACGATGCTTTCTCGAACGGTAAACTCCGTTTCGGTTGGGGTCAAACGGGTAACGCTAACATCGGCGCGTTCGCATGGGGTGCCGGTATCAGCAGTATCTTCTCCGGTGCAGGAACGGCTAATGGTAACACCATTGGTTATCGTCCCAGCAACTTAGCTAACCCCTATATCCACTGGGAGAAACAAGAGCAATTTAACGTAGGTCTTGACCTTGGTTTCGTAAATGACAAGATCATGTTGAATGCCGATTACTACTACAAGAAATCTAATGATATGTTGATGGACCTTCAATTGCCGTCCTATATGGGAACGAGCGGTAACGGTTCTTCTGCATTGGCAGCTCCTAAAGGAAACTACGGTACTATTCTCAACCAAGGTTTCGAGGTTAGCTTAGATATCAATCCGTTCCGCGGTAAGAAAGTGGAATGGGAGAGCAATATCCAAGTATCTGTTAACCGCAACAAACTCGTTGCTTTGGACGGAACAGCTAATGCTTCGTTGGTTGGTAAAGGTCAATGGGATGATGTTGTTAGCCGCACCCTCGTAGGTGAGAGCCTGTATAACTTCTACGGATATGAAGTAGAAGGTATTTACCAAGACCTTGAAGATATTATGAATAGCCCGAAGACGCTGACTCATCCTGCTGATGGTAACTTCGCCCGTGGTAATACGGTATGGCCCGGTGACTTGAAGTTCAAAGATGTGAACGAGGATGGTGTTATCAACGAGTTGGATAAAACGAACATCGGTTCTCCGCTGCCTAAGTTCACCTTCGGTTGGACGAACACGTTGCGTTTCTACGGTGTTGACCTGACTATCTTCCTAAACGGTTCCTATGGTAACCAAATTCTCAACTACACAAAGATGGGTAGTGCCAACTCGAATACTTCTATTTCGAGTATGAAGTCTCAATGGACGAACCAACTCCGTGATGTTGTTGAAACTCGCGCACAATTGCAGCCGATTAATCCTGATAAGGAATATCCGTTTATTAACGAAGCCGGCGTACAAATTAACAATTGGTACGATGATATCGCAAACGTACAAGTAAAGAATCCGGATGCCAAGAATCCTCGCGCTTCCGTGAATGCTGACCCGAACGACAACGACCGTATTTCGAGCCGTTACGTTGAAGATGGTAGTTATCTGCGTTTGAAGAACATCGTTTTGGGTTATACTCTGCCCAAGAAAGTGCTCAAGAAAATGCACTTCGACAATTTCCGTGTATATCTGAATATCCAAAACTTGGCTACTCTGACCAAGTATAGCGGATATGATCCTGAAGTTGGTGCTTCTGCACAAGATGCCACCGGTTTGTCCTTCGGCGTTGACTACGGACGTTATCCGTCCCCGACAACGTATGCAGTTGGTTTGAACATCGCATTCTAATATAGAAAGGATAAGATTATGAAAAAGATATTTAATATAGCAATCATTGCTACTGTTGTTCTTTCGTTAACGGGTTGCGAAGATTTCCTCAACCGACCGACGATTGATAACTATAGTACGGGTAATTACTACCAGAATGACAACCAATGCATTATGGGTGTTAACTACTTGTATAACTCTCCCTGGTATGATTTCCAACGCGGATTCTTAGCTATGGGTGACTGCATGGCGGGCAACTACCATGATGATCAATACGGCTTCCTGCAACTCTCTCCGCAAGCTGCCGGTGACTACGCAACGAATATGTCCAAGTCCCTGTGGTCTGTAAACGGTCACTGCTCGACTGTGATTGAGAACATTGTTGCAGCGCAAGGTCCGAGTTCTGCCATTAAGCGTCAAACCATTGGTGAAGCTTTGGTTTGGAAAGCAATGGCTTACTTCTATCTCGTTCGCGTTTATGGTGAGGTACCTATTATTCACAAGCCCGCTGACATGATTAATGCTGGAGACTATAACACGGTTTACCGTAACACGAAAGAGAATTTGTATGACTACATCCTCATGATTCTTGAAACGGCTGAAACATTGCTGCCCAAGAACGCCACTCCTAATGGTCGTGTTGACTATTGGTCTGCTCGCGCATTAGAAGCTAAGGTTTATCTGACCATGGCAGGTGTTAGCGGAACGCTGAATCAAGAGTATTTGACGAAGGCATTTGATATCTCGAAAGATGTGATTGATAATTCGGGTCGTCATTTGATGACGGATTATGCCGCTATTTTCTATGGCGAGAATAACATCAGCGAAGAGGCTCTCATTTCTTGGATGTGGTCCGGTAAGACGACTGAGGCTTCCGGTTGGACGGCCCAGAACTCGTTCCAAAATGACCTCGCCTTCGGTGAGATGGGTCAGAGTAAGGATAACTGGGGCGCTTGGAAAGGTGCTCAAGTTAACTTGCAAGAGATCTTCGGTGTAACAGCATTGGATAACCCTGCTACTCGCGCTGACATTGATAAGGATGCTCGTCGTAAAGCAACGTATATGTTGCCGGGTGATGTATATCCTCAATTCTGGAGAACAGTTGGTGGTTTAGACGTGCTCAAAGCAGTCTTTGATGAAAGTTATGCACGTTTCGGTCTTCCCGGAAGTTGGGGTTCCAACACGGGTACGTTCGTTAGCGTTAAGCACTGCTATGGTGACTATGATGACCACATGGCTATGTTCAGTTATGCTCCTGCTCGTAACATGACGAGTGCCATGGCTACCCACCTGCTCCGTTTAGGAGACCTCTATCTGGTTAACGCAGAGGCAGCTGTTCTTGGCGGTGGCGACATGGGATATGGTTTGGCTCGTTTAAACGATGTTCGTCGTCGTTCCATTAAGGATTATAAAGATGTTGGTTCTTATACATTTGATGATGTATGGGTAGAGCGTCGTAAAGAGTTGGCAATGGAGGGCGACCGTTGGTATGACTTCGTTCGCGTAAGTTACTACGATCCCGAGTATGCTCTCAACAATCCGATTGACGGTTTGAAGATTCAAAAACGTGGTGACTATGTGAATAAGGATTACACCTATAAGACTTTTTATGAGTCCTATAAGGGTAATGAGAATAACAAAGCCGCTTGGGTTTGGGATTTAGGTGAAGACCCATTCCGTTATCCGACCAGCGAGGAGAGAGCTCAGCCACAAGCTTATCAGACTTCTCTGTCTGCTTCCGTATTCCGTATGCCTATCACGGCTGATGACGTAATCTTCAACGGCAACTTAGGAACCGGCGTAGATCCGATTAGCGAGAACGTTCGTGAGAAATATACTTACGATTTTTCTAACCTTTAAAAAATTAAGCAACAATGAAAAATATAGTTAAATTTGTTGGCATCGTATTGGCTACGGCATTGGTTGCAGTGGGATTTAACTCCTGCAAACAAAATCCGCACGAGTACGTTGTGACGAAAGGTCAACCGGTGATTAAATATGTCACCACGACCGAAGCCTCTGCTGCTGACTCGTTGATTACGGGTGCTGCTACGGAAGCTGTGATTTGCATTGTTGGTGAGAACATGACCTCGGTTAAGGAAGTTTATTTCAATGACTTGCAAGCTATCTTGAGTTCGAGTTTTATCACCAAAAACACTATGATTGTTTCAGTTCCGGCATCTATTCCAGGTGTAGTATCGAATAAGATTTACTTCAAAGCCGAGAATGGTGCGACGGTTGAATTCCCCTTTGAGGTGGAAGTTCCCGGACCGACGGTAACCGGTACTGCATGTGAATATGTTCTGCCCGGTAAGCAAGGCGTTTTACAAGGCAACTACTTTGTTAGCGATCCTAACGTTCCGTTGGAGGTTGTTATGCCCGATGGACAATCTGCTGAAATCGTATCTTTCACGCAAACGCAATTAACTTATGTAGTTCCCGAAGGAAGTACTGCAAGCGGTAAGATTACGGTGAAGACCATTTATGGTAGTTGCGAGAGTAACTTTAACTTCAACGATAAGACCAACATCCTCTTTGACTGGGATGCTGATGAGGCTGCTGTAACCACTCCTATGGGTAAGGCTAATGGTTGGCAACCGGCTACGGCACACATCGGTATAACGGATGACGTTGAACCGATTGACGGTAAGTATATTTACTTCACGGGTGACTTGTCCGCAGGTCCCGGTGCTGTATGGGATGAAGGTCCTTGGAGCTTCACCTTCTGGCCCGGCGATAACTGGGGAACCGTTTATCCGAACCTGCAAGAGAATACTGAGTTTGCTGCTATTTTGGCTGCTAACAAGTGGGACGCTCTGAAACTCAAATTTGAGGTATGTGTTCCGAAGGCAAGTCCTTGGGCTGCACAAGGTTTAGGTATCTACTTCACTCCGAAGTCTTATGTTAGTGGAGAGAACCAAAACAATGGTTATTATGCTGACGCAACATTCCCGCGTGCATGGTATATTCCATGGAAGGATAGCGGAAGCTTCGATACCAATGGTGAGTGGATCACGGTTACTATTCCGATGACTGAGTTTAAGTACAACAACGAAGGTAATGCTGTAGGTAGCATTGACGAAACGTACTTTGACGGTATGTCTATGTTCTTATGGAACGGTGGCGTACAAGGTACTGATTGTCACGCATTCGTTGCTGTAGATAACATTCGTGTAGTACCCTAATAATGAAAGGTAATGATTATGAAAAAGTTAAGTAATATTTTATTAATGGCAGGTGTCGCTTTCTTAGCGACCCTGACCATCACCTCTTGCCAACAGGAAGTGCCCGACACTAACCCGTTGAACAAGCAAGGTGTGAACCTCGTAGCTTACGGACCTAATCCCGTAGCTCGTGGCGGTTATCTCCGCATGATGGGTACGGGTTTGGATCAAGTTCAAAGCGTTACGATTGCTGATCAAGCGATTGACTCACTCAAGCTGGTTAGTAATGAGGAGTTGAAAGTTCTTGTTCCGCAAGACGCTCAAATCGGTAATCTGGTACTGTTCACTAAAGGTGGTGACACTATCACCGGTCGTGTAAAAATCACTTACACTGAGCCTGTTGGTTTCGCTGAAGAGAATCCGTTTGAGCCCGCTACCGTTAAAGCCGGTCAAACATTGACCATCAACGGTGAATACCTCAACTTGGTAGAGAAAGTTATCTTTGACGGTGCTGAAATTACTAAGTTTGCAGAGCAAGATCGCAAGTACATTAAGATTGAGAACTTCCCTGCAACGGCTAAGACCGGTGCTGTTACCTTAAGCTTTGTTGCTACCGGAGACACGATTGCTCAAGAAATTCCTTCCGAGGTTAAGTTGGAAGTTGTTATTCCGACGGTTGACTTGATTGAGGCAAAGGAAGTTCACGCAAACCAAGTGATTCATGTTGTAGGTAAAGACCTTGATCTTGTAACCGCAGTTCTTTCTACTACCGGTGACTCGTTGTATTATGAGGTTGCTGAAGATGCCAAGTCGATTGACATCAAAATGCCTGAGGTAGTTATGAACGGTACGGTTAATCTCGTTACCGCTTCCGGTGTTCAAGTTCCCGCTATTCTTGTCGGTGTTGCTCTGCCGAAGGTTACTTCTATAGAAGGCAATACGGGTGTTAAGGCTGAAAGCGTTATCACGATTAACGGTACCGATTTGGCTATCGTTTCGGGTATCAACTTTGTTGACATCAAGGGTAATGCTGTAGCTGCTGCCGCTGATGGTTTGAGCGTTACGGATACGAAAGTAACCGTTGCTCTGCCCGCTGCTGCTGTTACGGGTGCGTTCACCATTTTGACAACGGCTAACATCAATCTTGACAGCACGCTGTTCGCTATCGAGACCCTCAAACCCGCTGTTACGGAGTTTGCTCCCGCAGAGATTGCTATGGGTGGTACGACGGCTGTTAATGGTACGGATCTTGACCTCGTTAAGAGTGTTACGCTGACCGGTGGCGCTGTTCTGACGCCTGCTGACGCTTCTGAAACAACCTTCAACATCACGATTCCTTATGCTGAGGCAGAGACCGGTAAGGTTACGCTGACTATGGCGAACGGTGAGACCGTTGAGACGGACGTTGAGTTGACAATCAACGCTCCTGAGTGCTGCTATGCTACCGCATGGCCGGATCCCGAAGTTGAAATCAAGGCCGGTACGATGATGGTTATCACCGTGGCTAACATTGACAAACTGACGGGTGTTAAGATTGATGGTCAAGATTGCCAAATCATCAAGATGGGTGACCAATTATACATCGCTGTTCCTGAAGCAGCCGGTAAGAACTCGGTTATCACTCTCGTTTCCGAGAATGGTTCGATTGACTATCCGTATGCTTTCGTTCCGAATACTGAACAAAAACGTTCGTTGTGGAAGGGCGCTCTGCCTATCAGCTGGAGTGATGATGGTAAGGTTCACGTTGCCGCAAGTGCAATGGCTGAAGTTCCCGCAGGTGCAGAGTTGGTAATGTGCTACACGCAAGCAGATCAAGTTTGGGGTCAAGCTCAAATGTGCTTCGGTGACTGGAGCAAGAAGCTCTTACCTGATGGTACAACAACTGAAGGTGACGGTGCATTGGTTCCGACGGACATCTATGGCTGGTTTGAAGATGGCATTCTCTATCGTGAGACTCCGATTGTATTGACAGCTGACGTTCTGGCTGAAATGCGCGCTCACGTAGATGATAATGGTTATATCCTCCATATCCAAGGTTCTGACCTTATCTTCAACGAGATCTATGTTCGTTGGACGATTTCGTTAGAAGTTGATTGCGCACCTTTCCTCAAGTATGAGAACCAAGAAGGTACGTTCGCATATCCGTACTACCCAAGTTGGGGTGATAACAGCGGTAAACTCCGTCTGTTCCGTGACAACGGTTTGAAAGACTTGAACTTGAAAGCCGGTAAGTCGAAGATTATCTTCTACAAGGATCCTGCTACTACCGGACAAATTCAATTCTGCAACCCCAACTGGAGCGAATTGACAACTGTAGCTGACTGGGACGGTGGTTTATCTACTCTCGAATATGTATTCGATGAGGATGCTATCAAGTGCGTTACCGGTGAGACTGCTGACGGTTGGGGTGAGACTGCATTCGTTATGCAAGGTGATGGACTGACAGTTACCAAGATTGCTATTCTGCCGTAAGACAGTTTGAATCTATAGTAAAGACACAGTCTGAATCTATACAAATTCAGGGGAAGTCGCAAGACCTCCCCTGTTTTTTTTGTGGGGGAATAAAAAGTCTGATGGGTATGTTTTAGCAAAAAATATGCAAGAAAATTTGCGTATATTAGAAAAAAGTAGTATATTTTGCACCATCTATTGTGCAATTTTACAAAAAAATGCACATTTATTTGTGCAATTCAATAGTTTTTTGTATCTTTGCAGCCGATTTTGAAAGTTAACTTCGATTTAATCATTTATTTTATAACAAAGTCTAAGTTAATTGTTCTATGGAGAGAAAATTATATAAAGATTTATTACTTTGGAAAGAGCGTGCTGATCGTAAGCCTTTAGTGCTCTTTGGTGCTCGTCAAGTTGGGAAATCATATTTATTGTCTCTATTTGGAGAACGCGAGTTTGCGAACTATGTTCAAATTAATTTAGAAGCAGCCACATCCGTTCGCGCTGTTTTTGATGGAGACCTTACTCCTTCCCGTATTATAGAACAAATAGAGGCTCTATTATCGGTTCGAATAGAGGCCGGGAAAACGCTTCTCATTTTAGATGAGGTACAAAGTTGCGAGCGTGCCCTTACTGCACTTAAGAGTTTTGCGGAGTTAGCTCCTCAATATCATATTGTAGCCGCAGGAAGTCTGCTTGGTGTAGCTATCAATAGAACGGGCTACTCCTTTCCTGTTGGTAAGGTAGATGAGTTACAACTTTTCCCTATGGATTTTGAGGAATGGTTGTGGGCAATGAACAAACAGCAATTGGCAGCTATCATTCGAGAACATGTTACAACGATGGAGAAAATGGATGTGGCATTGCATGAAGAAGCATTGGCTCTTTATCGTCGCTATTTAGTGGTTGGTGGTATGCCCGAAGTGGTTTTGAAATATGTTAACACACAGAGTCTATTAGCCATCATTGAGATACAACAACATATTCTTAATGATTATACCTCGGATATGGCAAAATATTGTGAAAACGCGATGGCGATAAAAGTGAGAGCGTGTTATAACTCTATTCCGGCTCAGTTGGCAAAAGAAAATCATAAGTTTCAATATAAGGTGGTGCAACGAGGAGGAACATCAACACTCTTTGGTGAAGCTATTGAATGGTTAATCAGTGCGGGCGTTGTTCTTCGTTGTCAACAAGTGGAACACCCCTCTATTCCATTAGCAGCCTATGTGGATTTAAGTGATTTCAAATTATACTTGAGTGATGTGGGGTTGTTAACGCTTAAATCGGGTATGCCATCAGGATTGCTTTTGTCTGAATTGGTGGAAGATAACACGTTTATGGGAGCGATTGCAGAGAATTATGTTGCTCAAGCATTAGCAACAAAACATCTGCCTTTGTATTATTGGAAGAGTGAAGCTACTGCTGAGATTGATTTTCTTCTTTGCGAAAACAACCAAGTGGTTCCTATAGAGGTTAAGAAGGGGGAAAGGGTACGCTCTCGTAGTTTGAATCAATATCGAATTACCCATCAGCCAAGTTGCTGTTATCGTTTCTCACAGAAGAATTTTGGAGAAAACGATGGTATTAAAGCTATTCCACTATATGCTATCTTTGCTCTTTGATTCCTATTAACGTGCATTACGCTCTTTAGCGTTACGCCACGAAGCGTAATGGGTATAAATCGCAAATTCTGGGGAAGTCGCAAGACCTCCCCTGTTTTTTGCGTAAATGTACAATGAATGCGGTGTCCTATCGGAAAAATCTGTGGTAAACCACAAAAATTTCCGCTAAATGCTTGCGTAATTCAAAAAAAGTATTACCTTGGGCAAGCTGCCTTGCGAAGCTTTGGTGTCGTATATTGGGACGCCGCCTTGCTTCGCAATTCCCCCAATGTACGTTCGCGCGTTTATTAATATGAGCAAAGATTTTCTATTTTTAGGCAAAACGGCTGTCGCCTTCCTATAGTCTTATTTTATCTTCTTTTTATGAGTAAACTCCTAACAGAAAATGAAAATACGCCTATTTAGATAGATGAATCTATCTTTTTTGCCTAAAAATAAAAAATAAATTTGCTCATACCAAAATTTTGTTGTATATTTGCAGCCAGTTTTTCGAGTTGTCGAAAACAAAATGAAAAAATAACAACCATAAGTTAGTTATATAGAAGCCGAAATTGGATAAATATATAGAGTTATGTACACAGCCAAACCCATTCCAACATTAACCGGCAGAGCCGCTGATCGTTTCGAAAAAGCGATGTCTGAGAGTTCTCCTCGTATTGATATGCGTGAAGCATTTAATACGTTTGACACCATTATGCAACGTTCAGTTATTTAACTATGGGCTATCTAAAAGACCATTGCCAGTTTGCTCCCGTGACGGAAGAATTACTTTCCGGTCTCGGTGATTTCTCGTGTGCTGACGAGACGGATATTTCTGACTTTTTCAAGATAAAAGCCATACCTAGTGAAAGCGAAATGCTCAGCAAGTCCTATTGCTTGTTTGATGCTGAGAAAAAAGAGATGGTGGCTGCTTTCTGTGTACTCAATGCAACGTTGGCAACGGAACATCTTCCTAACTATTCTAAGCGCGCCATTAATAAAGAGCTTCGATACGAGAAGCAACGTAAACAATATCCCGCAACTTTAATTGGTCAGTTTGTTGTATTTGATAAGTTTCGCGAATTGCATTTAGGCGATGAACTTATGCAGTTTGTTTTATCGTGGATTATGGTGTACGCACAAAAGATGGGGAATCGTTTTGCCGTTGTGGATGCCATCAACAAACCGAAGGTATTGCAATTTTATGAAGACAACCATTTCCACTATATGTTTCATTCTGAT
>JAZLMS010000044.1:0-54255 GCA_045598805.1 Paludibacteraceae bacterium
GCGCCCCGCGGCAAGGGGCACAAGAATGCCCCGACGAGCGGGGGAGAACCCGCATACAATGTGGGGACAAAAGAACAAAAACACCACTCGCGGACGCTCGCGGCACAGGACGGAGAAACAAAAGCCCGCGGTTGCGAGCCGTGGGGTGCGTCCGCGCACGGCGATGAAAGACACTAACAAAACGGCGAAAGACTTTCGCCGAGAAGAGACAGGGTATAGGCAGAAAGAAGAAACGAGAAACGAGAAACGAGAAGCGAGAAACGAGAAGCGAGAAACAAGTAACGAGAAACAAGTAACGAGAAATAATAATATGAAATTACTGTGTCTTTTATTCATTTATTTTGTCCAATTCACGGACAAACAGGGTTGTAAACCTATTGAGTTTAGTGAACGTGCACAAGAGCAACGCGAGTTATGGAACATCGAGACGGATAGCCTCGACTATGAAGTTAGTCCCATCTATCTTGACAGTATCCGCCAATTGGGAGCGGAAGTGATGCATTGGTCACGATGGATGAATGGGGCGACGGTGAAGGTAGTGGAGAGTGAAAGTGAGAGTGAAAGTGAAAGTGAAAGTGAGAGTGAGAGTGAAAGTGAAAGTGTGATCGGAAAGATAAAGGCGTGCTCGTTTGTGGATACTGTCTATCTGACAAGGGACGAACAGCCTATACCCTTAGCACCTAAGTGGGATCGGGGTAACTCTTTAGATGAGCAAAGTGCCTCCACAGGCAAGCGGAGTGCCTCCACAGGCAGTGAACCGGCATTTGAGAGTGAGCAGCAGTTAGGAGTGTATAACTTAAATGCCTTACATGAGCAAGGGTATAAGGGACAAGGAATCGTAATAGCAGTGATAGACGGAGGATTCCAAAACGCCAACACGTTACACTGCTTTGATAGCGTGAGAAGTCAGATAATAGGGCATTACGATTTTACCGATGATACCGACGATTTCTTCGGTGAAACGGGACCTCATGGTTCAATGTGCTTGAGTATCATAGCCGGACTGACCAACACTTATCGCGGAGCGGCTACCGAGGCGCAATACTACCTAATGCGCAGTGAGGAATACGAAACCGAAAGTCCTAAAGAGTTGGATAATTTAGTGGTCGCGATGGAGAAAGCGGACAGTTTGGGTGTAAACATCCTCTCTATCTCGTTAGGGTATTACGGATTTGACAACCCCAACTTTAACTTCACCTACGCAGACATGAACGGTCGTGTTTCGCGTGCCTCACGCGCCGCGACTATTGCGGCACGTAAGGGAATTCTCGTTTGTAACGCGATGGGCAATGAAGGCAATAAGGACTGGAAATACCTTTCCTCAGTTGCTGATGCCGATAGTATATTATCCGTCGGAGCCGTGGGTGTAGATAGTACGATAGCGCCCTTCTCCAGTTATGGTCCGACAGTCGATGGGCGCGTCAAACCCGAAGCGTGCGCTGTAGGTTATCAGACGGTTATTATCAATCCTTCTACCGATATGACGCGCAAGGGTAACGGCACTTCGTATGCTTGTCCGCTCATAGCGGGTCTGAGTGCCTGCGTATGGTCGGCTCATCCCGACGAGACAGCGATGCAGATACGCCAACGGATCATTGACTCCGCTCATAAGAAAGATAATCCCGATGACCGCTATGGCTATGGTATCCCCGACGCGATGAAAGCCGCAGGATTGCCGGTGACAACAAACATATTTGAACAAGGACAAAGGACAAAGGAGCAAGGACAAAGGACAAAGGACAAAGAATCTTATGTAAGAAAGATATTAGAGAACGGGCAGATAGTGATTCTCATCAACGGCGAGAGATATACCCTAACGGGCATAAAAAAAGGGTAAGCTTACTACATCGCACCGCTACAACCTCCTACCCTTGCTTCGGTCAAGACCTGGGGGAATTCAAAGGGAGCTGGTCGTGTAGGACTTACCCTAAATCGAAATCGGGTGCAAAGGTACAACATTTTTTTGATATACGCAAATAAATTCTCTATTTTGTTGCAAATTGTTAGAAAAATTCATCATAGAGCGCATTAAAAACGAACTTCCTTTCGTTCCCAACGAGGGACAAGAGGTTTTGTTGGGACATTTAGGTCGTTTCCTTGTGTCGCGTGACGAGCACAAAGTTTTCCTTCTGCGCGGTTATGCCGGAACGGGTAAAACGAGCCTTGTCTCAGCCTTGGTTCGCGCCCTTTCCAAACTGCACCAATCGTGCGTACTCTTAGCCCCCACGGGACGAGCGGCAAAGGTCTTGTCCCACTATTCGGGGTTCCCTGCCTACACTATTCACAAACATATTTATAGACAAGAGCGCGTCGGAGCCGAGAGTTTTGGGCTGAGCGACAATAAACTCTTTAATACGCTTTTTATTGTCGATGAAGCCTCCATGATCTCCGCCCAAACGGATAATCCGACGTTTGGTTCGGGTAATCTGTTGGACGACCTTATACGCTTTGTCTATTGCGAGCAGCACTGCTCTATCCTATTCTTGGGTGACGATGCTCAGTTACCTCCTGTGGGTCAAACCGAATCGATGGCGTTAGATGCCGATTACCTCGCGGGGTTCGGACTAAGTGTCTCGTCCTACGCTCTCACGCAAGTGGCGCGGCAAGCACTTGATTCGCAGATTTTAGTGGAAGCCACGGCTATAAGGGAGCGGCTTAATACAACGCCCGTTATCGAGTCTATTCATGAGGGGAAAGACATTAAACACTTGACCGGAGGAGAAGACTTCTTGGAACAGTTAGAGCGGTCTTATCGGGAAGCGGGCGTGGAGGAAACGCTTATCCTCACGCGCACCAATAAGCGCACAAACCTCTATAACCAAGGTGTGCGTAATCGTATATTGTGGCGGGAAGAGTTGCTTTCCACAGGAGATAGGTTGATGGTGAGTAAGAACAATTATTTCTGGACGGAGAAATACGATAACCTACCCTTCTTAGCGAACGGAGATATGTTAGAGGTGGTGCGCTTACGCAACGAGCGCGAGTTGTACGGCTATCACTTTGTGGATGTGTCCTTGCGTGCGGTGGATTACGACTGGGAGATAGATGCCGTGTTGTGGTTGGAGACACTGACGACCGATTCGCCCGAGGCTAATTATGCTTTGCAAAAAGACTTATGGGCAAAGATTGCCGAGGATTATCCGGAGATACGGTCAAAGAAAGAGTTGTGGAAGACAATTATGCAGTCCCCTTATTATAACGCGTTACAGGTGCGTTTTGCATATGCCGTGACTTGCCACAAAGCGCAAGGCGGACAGTGGAAGCACGTCTATATCGACCCCGGAAAGCCGATAGGCGGAGAGGCGGAGCGGAGAGCCTCCGCAGGCAAAAAGATAGGCGGAGAGGAGGAGCAAAAAGAGTATCTTCGCTGGTTCTATACAGCATTAACACGCGCAACAGAGCAGGTTTTTCTACTAAATTGCTGACAAAAGTTAAAATATATTTGCATATATGCAAAATATTTCGTATCTTTGCGCGTCGATTTCAAAATTATAGTGTATGAGAAAGTATTTTTTGTATTGTTCCCTATTGCTGATAGGGATATTAGGCTCTCTCACAAGTTGTAGAGAGAAGATTGACCTTACCGACATTGACACGCGTTCGGAGGTGAACGTAGGTGTGGCTTTGCCTATAGGAACTCTTCATGCCTCATTGGAAGGTATAATGAAGACGAACGCTCTGGGGCAGAATTTCTATCTTAATGAAGATGGTATATTGACCTATCGGGATACGACGCAATTCGAGATGTCGATGGTGGAGAAGGATTGGGTTAAGTACATTAAGAAGACGCACAAGAATTTCCACATTGATGAGCAGGTCACTATTCCCGGTCCGATTGACTACACTTTTGCCTTTGATTTTAACTTAGACATGAGTCAAGCCAATATCGACCCGGAGAAGGAGAGGTTTGATAGTCTGCTGTTAGATTTCATGGGTCTTAACTCCACGCTCGACACCCGTAATATCGACTTTCCTTGGTCTTGGGTAAAGGATGTAACGATTGATTTAGGTCCGCAGTGCTACCGTGAGGCAGGGCAGAAGATTATTGTTTATCAGCAAGGGCAGAATGCCGGTTTTGGCTTGCCCATTTATACGAAGATTGACAATTTCTCTATCTGTCTGATGAAGGACCGCACGCTGAACCCGAAGACGAATACGTTAGAAGAGTTTAAGAATAACGTAGTAGATACGGTCTTAATGAAACTGTTTTTCACCGTTTCTATTCCGGCAGGCGAGTCTCTGGTTATTGGTAATGATGCTGCTATAGAGTATGATTTGGTGCTCCAGCATTTGCAGTACAAGGCTATTTGGGGTTATTTCCAAACGGACAAAGAATTAGCACTAAAAGACACGCTTAACATAACGGAAGGTTGGAATATCGGAGAATATATCAGTTCCATGAAATTGCCCTTTAGTGCTCCGAAGTTGGAGTTGAGTGTCAAGACACAAATATCGGCTTATTGGGACTTGCTTATTAACTCGCTTTATTCACGCAAGTTAGCGACCGGAGAACAGGCGTATGCCACTTTTGATGGTCAAAAAACGTGGAAGAAGGAGTTTGAAGACCAAATCGGTTTAGACCCCTCGTCGATAGGGGAAGAGGCTAATTTCTCCCTTACTTTTGATAACTCGGAGGCAAACGGAAACTTAGATAATCTGTTCAGAATTAGTCCTGACCAACTGATATACGATTTGGCGTTCAACTTAGCTAATCCCGAAGCGCATCCGCAGATGCGTATCCCTGCTGAACCCGGCGTTCACGTGGATATGTTCGCTACATTACCGATGGCGTTCTACCAAGATGTATTGATTACGTATAAGGATACGTTGAAGGACATTAATCTTAGCGTTGTAGCGTTAGATTCGTTGGCAGAGAAGAATAGTCTGATTGAGGATGTAAAGAAAGCTACGGTCTATCTTATTTTAGACGCTAATAATGAATTCCCCTTCTCTGTTAAGGGCACGTTCCATTTCCTTGACGAGCAAGGCGAGTCCTTGCCTATCATTGAGACACCGGTGCAGTTAGCGGCTAACGACTCTACTCACCAAGTGTTTGAGTTCCACGAAGAGGACTTCAACCTTCTGTCTCAAACCAAGTCGGTGGTTATTGAGTTGGAGGCAGACGACCAACTCACACTTGACAAGCCAGACCTCTACCCCATCCAAATAAAGGGAGAACAAGGAGCGACCGTTAGTTTGGGATTTGCCGGAAACGTAAATGCAGTGTTAAACTTCAATAAACAGTAAGCCGTATGAAAAAGTATATTTTAGCGATAGCATTAGTGATTGCTCTTGGAGTTCAAGCACAAGAAGTTAGTACGCTTTATTTCTTGGAGAACGCTCCGATGCGTCATTTGGTTAACCCTGCTTTTCAACCTATTTCGAAGGGGTATGTCAATTTCTCACCTTTAGGTTATAGTTCTATCTGGCTTGGAAACAATTCCCTGACGCTCAATAACATTATCTATTCCGCTCCGAATGGTTCTACTGTAACGGCTATACATCCCGAGTACGGTGATCGAGTTAAGTTCCTTAATACGTTGCGCAATCCGATTGTTCTTCATGAAACCATGACTTTAGATTTGGTTAGCTTTGGTTTTCGTATTAAAGAGAAAGGTTACTTCACGTTCCAAGTACTTGAAAAGATGGATGGTAAGGAATATATCCCCAAGAGTTTGTTCGAGTTTGTCCTCAACGGCAATTCTGTTTCGCCAACGGACAAAATGAAATTCGATCTCAGCGCTTTAGGCATAGCAGCCCAAGTATATACAGAGATTGGCGGTGGATATTCTCATCAAATCAATGATATTTGGACAGTAGGTGGTAAGTTAAAAATCTTATTAGGAACCGCTTATGTCGGTCTTAGCAATCAACAGTTGGCTCTCACCGGTTCTACCGACGTATTACATCTAAACGGGCAAAGCAATTTCTTATTAGCCGGTCCCTTGGATTTTGCTCAACTTCCCGAAGTAACAACCTTTGAGTCTTTGAGTCAGATTGATTTCGATAAGTTATTACCGGCTTCCGGCTCCACCTCGGCTCTTCTCACTCCTTCCGGCTACGGTGCTGCCATTGATTTAGGTTTCACGGCTACGCCGCTCAAACAGTTACAGATTAGCGTTGCCCTCAACGATTTAGGTTTTATATACTGGAATAATGCCCGTAATTTTGCAGCCAATACCAACATCTCCTTCACGGGAGTAGGTCCTTTGGAATTCGGAGATTATGTTATCGATGGTCAGTTCAACAAAGATGGTCTATTTAATGATGTGATTAATCAGTTGAAGACAACAGATGCCGGTATTACATTGGAAGAACCAACCCACCACTTCTGTCGGATGATAACAACGAAGCTCAATGTAGGTGTGGATGGTCGTTTCTTTGATAATCGTTTAGGCGTAGGTTTATTGAGCAAGACGATGCTTTATAATGGTCACTTAAGCGAAGAAGTGACCTTAGGTGTAGTTGGCAAGCCCTGTCGTTGGTTTAATATTGCAGCCTCCTATTCTTTGGTGAATAATGGTCAATACAGTAACATTGGTGCAGGTTTGAGTTTTATGCCCTATGATGGCGTTAACCTCACCCTTGCAGCCGACTATATTCCTACTTATTATGCTCCTTATGACGGATCGGACGTTATCCCCTCTCGCACAAAGGGTGTGAACGTTGCCTTAGGCTTCAGCATTGTTTGGGGCACTAATCCAAAGAAAGAGAAGAAAGCTGCCACAACAACCGAATTGGAGATGGTAGAGCAGCCGACTGCCCCCACCGAGCAACCCGCCGCACCCGCTGCCGAGCAGGTCAAGAACGCAAACGAAAACTAATAACTAATTATAATCAATAACTAACAACTAAAAACAAACATTATGGGACGCGCATTCGAGTACAGAAAAGCAACCAAATTAAAACGTTGGGGTCATATGGCCCGCACATTCACGAAACTGGGTAAAGAAATCACTATCGCTGCTCGCGAGGGCGGATCGGATCCTAATGGTAACCCACGTCTGCGTATGTTGATACAACAGTGCAAACGTGAAAACATGCCGAAGGATAACATCGATCGCGCTATTAAGAAAGCCACCGATAAGGACACTGCCGATTACAAAGAGATTAACTACGAGGGATACGGACCTCATGGTGTAGCTATCTTCATTGAGACCGCTACGGATAACCACATGCGTACCGTTGCCAATATCCGTTCCTACTTCACCAAGCACGGTGGTAACCTCGGTACGCAGGGCTGTTTGCAGTTCCTCTTTGACCGTAAGGCTTGCTTCACTATCACGTTGAAAGACGGTGTTGATCTGGACGAACTCGAACTCGAACTCATCGACTTCGGTGTAGAAGAGTTAGGCGTGGACGAGGAGGAGAACACAATCGTTATCTACTCCGACTTTGACCAATACTCTGAGATGCAGAAGTACTTGGAGGAGCACGGATTTGATATTCAGTCTTGCGAGTTTGTTCGTATTCCGAACGACACGAAGAACCTCACCGACGAGGAGCGTGAGTCTGTACAAAAACTGATTGATAAAATCGAAGAAGACGAGGATGTGCAAAATGTCTTCACCAATATCGCTGATTGAGGCGTATTTCTCCCTAACTCCTATTCAGGCGCAGCAGTTCGCTGCGCTTGATGGGTTGTACAGGGACTGGAATAGTAAGATTAACGTCATCTCCCGCAAGGACATAGACAATCTCTACGAGCACCATATATTGCACTCGTTGGCTATTGCTAAGGTGTTGCGTTTTAGTGCAGGTAGTGCTATCTTAGATGTCGGTACGGGTGGCGGTTTTCCGGGTATCCCGTTGGCTATTCTCTTTCCTGAGTGTCAATTTACCTTAGTCGATTCGGTGGGCAAGAAAGTGAAGGTAGCTTCCGAGATTGCCAAGACAATAGGTCTGACGAACGTCACCTGTGTTCAAGAGCGTGTAGAGGACGAGAAAGGTAAGTTTGATTTTGTGGTTAGTCGAGCCGTTATGCTCTTACCCGACCTTGTCAAACTCGTTCGTAAGAACGTGAGTAAACAGCAGCGCAATGCTTTGCCCAATGGACTGATAGTGCTCAAGGGCGGAGAGTTGCAAGGCGAGACTTATCCTTTCCGCAATATAGTGGAAGTGACCGAACTGAATACTTTCTTTAAGGAAGAATACTTCAAAACCAAAAAAGTCATCTACCTACCATTATAATCCATAATAGCCCTCCGGGCGCACAATTCACTTTCACTTTCACTATCCACAATGACCATCAAGACGTTTTATTTTAATCCCTTTCGGGAGTGCACGTATGTTGTGCAAGACGGGGAGAATACGATCGTTATTGACCCGGGTATGCTGACGGACAAGGAGCAAGCGCGTTTTAAGGAATATTTGGACGCTAATCACCTGACGCTCACCCATATACTTATCACGCACACGCACGAGGATCATATATGCGGACTAGAGTGGTTAAAGCAAACGATAAGCACACATAGCCGTAACGGCGAAACGTTAAGCACTAACCAGTTGCCGGAGGGGTGGCAAATGCTCCCTACTCCGGGACATAAGGAGGATGCAGTATGTTTTTATGTGCCGACGGAGGGTGTTTTGTTCTCGGGTGATACGCTCTTTCAAGAGTCTGTGGGTCGAACGGACTTGCCGGGCGGCAATATGTCGGAACTAATTCGCTCCTTGCAGCAGTTGAAGCAACTGCCGCCTCAGACCGTTGTTTACCCGGGTCACGGCTACCCTACTTCCATTGCCCACGAAATCGAGTGCAACCCGTATTTGTAGTTGAGCGGGTTGAGCAGGTTGAGAGTTGAAAAATGAAAGATGACAGTACTGTACGAAGATAATCATATTATTGCTGTTTCCAAGACTTGCAACGAGATTGTGCAAGGCGACAAGACGGGTGACACTCCCCTGTCGGAGATAGTGAAGCAGTATATCAAAGTCAAGTACAATAAACCCGGTGAGGTCTTCCTCGGGGTGACGCACCGTTTGGATCGCCCCACCACGGGTGTGGTTCTCTTTGCTCGTACCAGTAAGGCGTTAGCTCGACTAAACGATATGTTCAAGAGCCATGAGCAAATACGCAAGACCTATTGGGCAATAGTGCAAGGTGAACCCAAAGAGTCGGAGGGGCGGTTAGTGGATTACATCAAGAAGAACGAGGCGCAGAACAAGAGTTATATCGTAGCTAAGGGGACGAAGGAGGCTAAAGAGGCTATTTTGTCTTATAAGACGCTGGTCAAGGGTGACCATTATTCGCTTGTGGAAGTGAACCTTGAGACGGGTCGTCATCATCAGATACGTTGTCAGTTGGCTGCTATGGGTTGTCCCATTAAGGGTGACCTCAAGTACGGAGCCAAACGCAGTAATCCCGATGGGGGTATCAGTCTGCACGCCCGTCAGATTGCGTTTGTGCACCCTGTTTCGAAACAAGATATCGTTATTACCGCTCCGGTACCGGAGGAAAGAATATGGAAAGATTTAGAGTATTTTACCAATCCACAATAGGTCGTGTACCTTCTATCGTTTTATCGATTTTCGTTTTGACGGTAGTGTCGATGAACCTGCTCGCCAATAAGGAGTTAGTTCGCACCGAGTGGCTCGCCTTGGATTGCGGTTATGTGTTGTCTTGGATTCCGTTTTTGGTTATGGACTATCTCTGTAAGCAGTATGGGGGTAAGACAGCCAGTGCCGTCTCTATTTTGGGTATTCTCATCAACTTGGTGGTGTTTATTATTTTCCACCTTGTCTCGCTCACGTCGGGTATGTGGGGCGAGTATTACGCAACGGGATTGACGGAGGTTAATGATGCGCTCAACGCTACTGTTGGCGGTTCAACGTGGATTGTATTAGGTTCAGCTTTTGCGATGGCGGTCAGTTCGGTTGTCAATTCCGTTATCAATATGGGTATAGCCAAGTTGCAGAAAAGTGTTGGTTTTGGTGCTTTTGCTGTCCGTTCGTGGGTCTCTACGGCTTTCTCGCAGATAGTGGATAATTTCGTTTTTGCTTTGGTAGTCAGTATTCCCCTTTTCGGTTGGAACCTCACGCAAGCAATCGTCTGTTCCATTACCGCTGCCGGTTTAGAGCTTCTCACGGAGATGGTTTTCTCCCCCCTCGTTTATCGTCTGATAAAGAATACGAATTAGTGCGTTTCCGATAACTAACGCGAAGAGACGTGGTATATCCCTATAAGGGCGTCACTTCGTGAACCGAAGGGACGATAATAGACGTAAACCGAATAATCATTCTCCGTCTGCCAATAAGAACCTTCTGTAGGCTCCACCGTCACTCCCGATTCGGGAGAATAAACCCAAAACTGATAATCCGTACCCCCTTGCTTAACAAGAGCGTCAAGCCAATAACACTCAATTTCCGGATCATATAACAAACGATTCTCGTTGGTTAGCCTATTGTAGAAAAGGCTACCGCCTATGTATAAGTTGAGAGTTGAGAGTTGAGAGTTTAGAGTAGTGGAGAGTTTAGAGTTTAGAGGAACGGGGTATTCGAAGTGAACGTACATATACTCGGCTTCATAATCGGGGTCGGAACAACGTTCAGCATTAATAACACGCCCTCCATTAACATCGTACTGATGCGTATAAACGCCTCTATTGCGCATTTCATCAAAATCCAAAGTGACATAATAATCGCCTTGACCATAACGCACTTTGTCCACCCCTACTCCGGCATAATACGTAGAGTAGATATCAAAATGGCGGTACTCGTTTCCACCTTCAAAAATCAAGTTACGGCAGTTGACCCAACGCAACCGCCCCGGTTCACGATAGGTAGGTTGAGGCGCATAAACAAGATTATCATAACGGTCGTTCTGACGCACCACAATAAAATAATCCTCACTGCGCGTAGAGGGGTCAATCTTCAGTTCTAAGTCCAATTGCTGATAGCGTCCGTTGAACTCCTTTTGCGTATGAGAGGTGACGTTTCCCGTAATAGCAGAAGGTGCATTAGAAGGGCTATTAACAACGGGAACAACCGCTACAGCAACAACGTTATCGGGATCACCATCCTCATAAATAGAGAGGGCGTATAATCCTTGTTTAGTGATACGCATATCCTCATTGGGAAAGAAGAAACGATAATGCGTATAAAGCACGTTCGTATTGAGGCTATGGTCGTAATCGGTGATGTCCGCCGTAGTAAAGCCCTCTAAGTACTCGGACGACATAAGGTCAGATGGTTCGAGGTTGGCATTAAGGTGCGTAACCGTGTATGTATAGAAATGAGGATCGTGACTCAACTCGTCAAAACTAATCTCAAACGTACCATCGTCCACAGGACGAGTAAGGAGGGTTTGAAGGTTAGGGTCAATCGTATGCGTTACAAAAGCAAGTAATATAATTAAACTACTCTTCATCCGAATAATACTGATACGAGGGTTTATCCTCCTTATGCATAATCGTATTATATGCCTTACGCAGTTTTTCTACGTGTTCAGAAGCATAAGAATGGGAACGGCGACCATAGCCATAACCATAACCATAGCCGTAACCATAATTATATCCCTTTGTATAAGCGTGCTTACTGTCCGCCGGTATATCGGAGAGAATGAGTTGAATCTTATCCGGTTCGTCAACGACTTCAGCCAGTTGCTCTAAGGACTCCTTTGTGAAGCGTTTGTTCGTTTGCATACACCGAACGACATACAAGCACACATCTACTTGATTGAGGAGAGCATAAGCATCGGGCACAAGTCCGATAGGCGATGTATCCATGATGATAAACTCATAACGTTCACGTAGTTGTTCAATAAGAGTTACGAGTTTATCCGAGTGGATGAGTTCACCCGGGTTAGGAGGAATAGAACCTGCCGGTATAAAATCAAAGCCAAACGGAGTATCGGTTATAATAACTTCCTCTAAGGTGCAGTCGTCGGCTAAGTAATTGGATAAACCTTTTCCATTATCAAAACCTAATTTCGTGTGCAGGTTCGGCTTACGTATATCAAGGTCGAGAAGAATAGTCCGTTTACCCGTCGAAGCATAAAGGGTAGCGAGGTTTGAACTAAGGAAAGTCTTACCGTCACCCGATTCAGTGGAAGTAATCATAAGAGATATATTCGTCTTACGGCGAGTGATGAACTCTAACCTATGCCGTATAGACCGCAACATCTCAGCGTAAGAGGATCGAGGCGAATCACGCACAAGAGTAGGATTCTGCGTACGAACGTGGCGCAAAGAACCGATAAGGTGAAAACGCGTAATCTTATCAAGATCCTTGATTGTGCGGATTTTGTTATTAAGTAATTCGCTTAAGATGATAAGTAACAAGGGGATAAGGAGACCTATACCTAAATACTTGGTGGTGGTACGTTTTTTTTCCTTCGCGTTCATAACCACGGAGGAGGTGCGTGCCTTATCCAGAACAACATTATCGGGCGTATTAGAGGCTTTCTGAATCTCTGCTTCTGCACGTTTCTGCAAGAAGAACGTGTAGTAATTATCGGATATACGGTAATTACGCTCAAGAGAAACCATTTGCAGTTCTTTCTCCGGCAGACGAAGAATCTCTTGCTCTACATCAGCATAACGCGTTTGGAGGTCTTTCTTCTCGATTTCCATCGACGCTCGCATCGACTTAACAACCTCTTCGATAGTGAGTTTGACGTTCTCTATATCCTTGGTAAACTTAGCATAATAAACATTCTGCTCGGTGAGTTCGCCTCGTTGCACGCGTAATTCGTTTAGTTGCCCCACCAGAGTCATAAGCATCGGTTCGGTCAAGCCCAAAGAGGAAGGAGCAATAACGGCTCCTGACTCGATATTAGTCTGCAAATAATCGGTGAGATAATCGAAATACATCTCACGCAGTTGGAGATTCATCATCTGTTGGTCATACTCGGAGATACGGGACATAAGTTGTCCTGCATACGAACCCACATCAACGAACTTATTCTGCTGGCGATAATCGGTCATAGCAGACTCGGAAACGACAAGCGATTGCTGAAGCTCAACGAGTTGAGAATTGATGAACGAGATTGTCTTATCCGCAACAGCATTCTTACTCTCAAGGTTCTGGAGAAGATATATCTCCACCAATTTATTAAGATAATCTCGATCACGAGCAGGTGTTTTACTGGTAGTTGCCACACGAACAACCGTACTACCCTCTTTCTCCATAGCAAGGGCGGTTCGGCTCAAGAACTCCGTCGCCAAACTCTCCGTTGTACGGAATTGGAAAAAGAGTTTACCAACATAAGATGGTTGTGCGTGCACAACGATAGAGAAGAGATTAGACTCGATAGGTTGCTCCAACGTACCTGTAACCTTAAACGGATGATGCTCATCGGTAGATGTAATCAGCACCGTCTGATCCTGATTAATAGTAATCTCATAGAGATACTTATATGCCTCCTGCGTGAGGTTGACGCGGTCAATCTTAATAGGCGATGTGTTGTAGTAATTACGCGTCTTGAAGCGCCCTTTGGAGATATACTCAACCTGCATATCGGGCAACGAGTCAATAACACGGTCTATAAGGTCATACGAACGAAGAACAATGAGCTGGTTGTTTATATTCTTCAGTCCGTTGTCCACACCAAAACCATTAAGCAAGGCGGAGTTAGTGCCCATCGCACCACCTTGATCCTTGATAATGATAGTGGTATAAGAATAATGGTCCGCTATCCAACGACGGTTCTTAATCAAAGCCAATCCAAAAGCGATTGTACCCGCAATAACGAAGAGATACCAATAATGAAGAATGCGCATAAGCCACTCCATAATATTGAAATTAGACTCTTCTTCTTGAGGTTGCTGCTGCTCAGGGTTGCCGTAGTTATTACCATAGTTGTTGTAACCGTAATTACCATATTTACCGTAGCCTCCGTAATTACCATACTTGCCGTAGCCTCCGTAATTACCGTAGTGACCGTAATTACCATTGTTGCCGTAATTGGCATTTTCTTGCGGTAGATAGTTGCTGTTACCGCTTTGCGTATAATCTTTATTGTTGTCCATAATCTATTTTGCAAAAGTGACGGCAAAATTAAGGGTAGAGATAAGCAGACCTACCGAGGAGGTGATTAGCCCCAAGAAACCCGTGTACGTTGGCACTTTGACGAAACTGTCCTTCGTGCGCGCTACGTAAATGACGTCATTAGGATAAATATAATAATACTTCGAGTCAATTATCGAATTAGTACGGATATCAAACTCCAGCACTTCAGGTTCTGCATTGGTGTGTGGACGAATAATTCGCACGTGCTTGCGGTCACCGGAGTTCATCAAATCCCCCGACATAGCGAGAGCTTGGAAGATATTCATCTTCTCACGATAGATATAATAGGTACCCGAGTGAATATCACCAATAACGGTGAAGTTCTTGTTATAAAGCGCCAACTTAACATCGGCATCCGGAATAATCTGACGGAAAGCGGCTTGAAGCGTATCTTGCGCTTCGCGCTCGGTCAGTCCAGCCAAATGCACAGGCTTCAAGAACGGAATATCTACCGTTCCGTCTTGGTAGATACGGTAAGTAACAGCGTACTCCGAAGAAGTAGAGGCGTTATTCGTACCGAGTGTTTTAGTGATTGTCTCGTCCACAGAAATGACGCGGTACATAATCTCGTCATTAACTTGGAGACGATAAGGCTGATACTCCGCCGCTTCGTACTGAGGCAGTTTATTCTGCTTTGTCGGCTCTTGCAATAGACCGATGGAACGGTGACCATAACAAGAGGTCATCACGAGGCTCGTCCAAACGATAACGAGCACAAAATAGAAGTGTTTGTTCTTAATCATTTGGATGAGTTTTTAACGTGACTAATACATTTACAACCGTGTAAACGAAGACACCGAAGGAAATAGTGGACGCCACGATACTGACTGCCGTTCCGGCAGAGTTGATACCGAAGGCGCGACCCTTAATCTGACGAATATAAAGGATATCGTTAGGCTCTATATAATAAAACTCGGAATTGACAATGTCCTTGGAACGCACATCAAACGTCTTAATGATGGTCTCGCCATTACGCTCACGGATGAGCTTAATCTGAGAACGATCGCCGAACTCCGCTATATCTCCTGCTTGAGCGATAGCCTCGAAAATGGTCATCTTCTCTTTGGTAATAGTGTATTTACCGGACTGCTGACCTATGATAGAGAACGTACGTCTCACCACGTTCACCTCTACGGAAACAAGTTTGTATCCGGGTATTTCGCGCAGCAGTTTGCTCAGTTGGTCCTCTAATGCCAATTTGACATCACGAGTGGTCATACCTTTTACATAAATGTCTCCCAACGTGGGGAACTGGATATTTCCGTTATCATCCACAAGATACGAATAAAGGTCATAAGAAGAGTGCTCGTTACTATTTCCACGTCCACGCATTTGGTAGTTAGAACCGGCACCGGCGTTGTACATCTTAGTAATCTTCTCGTCCAACGAATAAACGTAGATAAAGAGACGATCCCCCGGACGAAGGCGATAATCCTCAAAGGTCAACGTATCGGCATAAGAGGGAATCTGCTTATCCGGCTCCTGCATATAATTGACTTTCTTGGAAGTCACGCAAGAGGCTAAAGCGATAGCCATAATCGCTAAAAACAAACTATTTACTTTCAACTTCTTCACTTACTTCAACTTTAAACTTTAAACTTTACACGTTACACGTTACGCTAACGCAATCAACGTCTCTCGTCCCAACCAAAGGGGTGACGTGAGAGCGGCAGTTTAGCTAATGGGTGATAATCGCCCACCAAACCAACAGGTTCTGAGGTACGTATCTGACTAACAATCTCAATACACGGACGAGCCTCAGAGATTCGGAATCCCTCACCCGCTAAGATACGTTTATAACTCTCCGTATGTAACTCGGTAAACCCCTGCGAGAACTCAAACTCCTCACCATCAATCGAGAGAGTTCTGTAAGTTCTTTTCTCTCCTTGCACGGCATTAGCCGGCAGGCAGTCTGCATTGATACTAAGGAAATAGCGTACACGCGCTTGCTTGAGCTCAAGGTAACCGGCTACGCGGTCAAACGACATCACGTGAACGATATTCTTCTGCACGGGACCGAATATCCACTGTAACATATCGTAGAAGTGCACACCAATGTTCGTGGCCACTCCACCCGACTTATGGACATCGCCTTTCCACGAAGCATAGTACCAATTACCGCGGGAGGTGATATAGGTCAGGTCAACGTCGTAAATCTTATCCTTAGGTCCGTTCTCTACTTTCTTCTTGAGGTTAGCAATTGCCTCATGCAGACGGAGTTGAAGGATAGTATATGCCTGATGACCGGTCTCTTGCTCCAGTTCAACAAGATTGTCTATATTATGCGGATTAAGCACCAAAGGTTTTTCACAAATGACGTTCGTCCCGAGGCGCAAACCGTATCGGATAAAAGCATCATGGGTATAATTAGGGGTGCAGATAGACATCCAGTCGAGAGGCATATCGGTACGCATCTGCTTGGAGCAGAAACGGTCAAACTGCTCATTCTCTGTAAAGAAAGAGCAATTAGGGAAGGAAGAATCGAGACGACCGACGGAGTCAAACTTATCATAAGCCACGAGAAGGTTGTTGCCCGTGTCCGCGATAGCCTTAATGTGACGCGGAGCGATATAACCTGCGGCACCAATAAGGGCAAACTGTAAAGGATTAGTACTCATTGTAGTATCTTTGTTTTGACGCTATTTTTTAATTGCGGGCGCAAAGATACGACTTTTTTTTGATATATACAAATTTATTTGTACTTTTTAGTTATGCACTATGCATTTTGCCAAATAAAATAGACTTTAAGGTAAGGAAGAAGTACTTACAATCTGTTTTTACAGGATGAGCGAAGTACTCGTCCAAGTACTTATTCTCGGATGCAAAGAGAGATTCCATGTCGTTGGGGTGGTCGATATAAAACGGCGGAATCAATCCCGGTTTGCACCGCGTGCGTTTGTCTTGTAGTTCGGGTGGGTATTGGTCAAACATAGTCTGAGAGAGAGGTCTGACACCCACTAACTTACAATCACGTTTAAGCCAGTTAATCAGCATTGGCAATTCGTCAAGCCAGTACTTACGTAGGAACCGTCCCCAAGCAGTGATACGGAAATCACTATCAGACTTATCAGCAATAGACATACCTCCTCGTTGATCAAAGACATACTTCTGTATATACTCCGCATAAGGGTGCATGGTACGCATCTTATAGAAAGCGAATATCTGTTTGTTCTTCCCCACTCTATTAAGTTTGATAATAGGTCCGTAGAGTTTTAATTGCTCCTGAGGGTAAGGCTGCGAGTGACGACGAGCAAAAACATAAATGATATGTCCAGAATGAACCTCTTCTACTACTTCAAAACCGCAGTAATACAATCTGCCTAAAACCTCCGTGCGAGAGAGCACACGCTTATGTCCTTTAGTCAAATCGTAATACAAACGCGAGAAGAACATCAACCGCGGTATAACCCTGCGCATAAGGAACCAATAAGCATAGACGATGTAGTTAATGCCCTTGGGATAGGCATTTAATAACTTCGTTTTAATATAATCGAGCGGACGATAACAACAAACGTAAATACCCTCGCCAGGCAGTTTTTGATTAGCCATACAGAAACGTTGATTGATGCCTTTGACCTCATTGAGTATGGTTAGATCCACGAGGGTGAGATACTGATAATCGGGTATCTGAAGGATAGAGAAACGATCCCTATTGGCAATCACTTTCGTTTGACGCGAATCAAGGTGCGCTTTGGATAAAAGCAATTGATAATCCTCCTCCGTAGTAAGGGAGAGAACTGCCTGATGAACCGTCTCCAAAGATGCCTCCGAACGCGGTTCGTCGGCTCGTGATACCTGCGCCTTCTCGCGTGGTTCGATAACCATCGGCGAAACGGTAAGGTTGGAGGCGTACTTCCAATAATGAGCGAAAAGAAGGAGAATCGAATCAATAAAAGCCACAATAACCACTGTCCAAGTCGCTACAACAGGACTCAAACCATAATGCAACCTCGGTAGGACGATGTAACTGAGCGCAATCTCTATGCCCGTAACAGCCAACAAAGCAAGCAACTCCTGCCAGTACCACGCCACTTTATAGGAACGGTACTTGCCAAAGAAGAAACTAAGCACCATCCAAATACCCATCATAGCAGAGAAAAGTGCCCAATAAGGAACAATCGCCGATTTAGCGGCAATCACACGCCACAGAATGCAGATGACGGAGGCTATCAGCCAAAGGAAAAAGTCCTTTAATATATTACGAAACATAATGAATTACTTAAGGATTATTGTTTAGTGATTAAGATTCGCTTGATTATATTTTTAGCCGTTTGAAGCATCAACTCTTGAGCCCAAAGGAGAGGCTTGTTCGTCCAACGCTGAGGATGAGTCGTAATCATCATATTTGATTGCACTACTGAAAGACGACGAACGATATCTTGCGTAGAATGAAAGACCCAACCTTGAGCTGTCCAACGGTCTTGGTGCTCGGGAATCTTATCTCTTACAGAGACCTTATATCCGTTCCAACAACGTCCCGTATCGGTTAGGTAGAAAAATTCGTTAAAGTCAATGTCAAAATAAGGTTCACCAATGATACCCAACGAATGATAATCGTACTCCTTCCACAAGTCACGACTATCATATTTAGACGTCGGTGCACCGTGCATACAGATAGTCTTTACATCGTAGAACTGACGGAAATATGCGAGCCACTCGGTAAAATGCGCTATCGCCCGTTCGGTGTTTCCCTCACAAAGCGACATGTCCTCGTAATGATACCCTATCTCATGACCCAAAGCAGCTATCTTACGAATAATATCGGGTTGATTACTGCAATCTACACAACGGAAATAATAGGACGCACATATACCCAATTCATGCTCAATAAGCGCCGTCTTAAGCGAGTTCTGCGGACGCTTATCCACATCATGACGAAGAATAACGGTTCGACTCTTGTGGATAGCGGATTGCTGCCACTCCTCAAAAGTCATAAAACAGTACCCCGCTTGTTGAAGCGTGGTAAGGAGGGTGCGATATGCGTTTAATGTAAAATCTATCATTATATTACAGATTGTTTAAGTACCTGAAGAGGATGAAGGGCATGGACACCCGTTCCGTCATATATCTGCTGACGACAAGAGGTTCCAGGGGCAACAACTATCGTCTTTGCCTTTTGTAATTTACGAATCGTGGGGAAGAGAACCAGTTCACCTATCGCCATGCTTGTTTCATAATGACGTTTCTCGTACCCAAAACTGCCTGCCATACCGCAGCAGCCGGAGGGTATAACATGAAGCGTCGATTGCGGAATGAGACGCAACAGAGCCGCCGTCTTCTCTATTCCAACTAATGCCTTTTGATGGCAGTGTCCGTGTAACCAAATATCCGCTTGTAAGGGACCAAAAGATGTCTTATCAACATGTCCCACCTCCACCTCTCGCAAGAGGAACTCATCGTAGAGTAAAGCCCTGCTTCCTAATGCCTTAGCCTTATCGCGTAAGGATGCCGGAACTAAGTCCGGGTACTCGTCCCTAAAGGACAAAATACAAGAGGGTTCAATTCCTATCAAAGGAGCGTCATCGGTAATAATATCTGCCAACAGATTAACGTTACGAACGGCTTGCTTACGGGCATACTTAAGACAACCTTTTGATATAGAAGGTCGTCCTGATTGAACGTGCTTAGGAATAATTACCTCATACCCCAAAGCACCCAACAAGGCTATAAAATCCTGCGCCAGTTGCGGTTCTTGATGACGCGTAAACTCATCAAGGAAAAGATATACTCTCCGCCTCTCAGCCTCTCCACCTTTCAGCCTTTCCGCCTTTCCGCCTCTCAGCCTCTCAGCCTCTCCACCTATCAGCCTCGGAATCTCACGCCTCTGGTCAAAACCGACAATCGCTTTAATGATAGCGGAAACACATGGATTCGTCGCACACCAATTATATAGCCTTGGCAGCTTAGCTCCAAGGGCTTCTATCGCAGGCATGTGTGCAATAAGCCATGTGCGGAAAGGAATACCCAAACGGTGATAACGCTCTTGCAGGAGTTCAGCGCGGATACGCGTCATATCTACCGAGGACGAACATTCACGGAGACATGACTTACAAGCCAAACAACTATCTAACTGATGCAGAACATCCTTATTCGTCCACGGGTGACGATGGGTTGTGAGAACCTCACGAATAACGTTCGCCCGCGCCCGAGTACTCATAAGCTCGTCTCCACTCACTTTATAGGCAGGACAAAGTGCCCCACCAATAAGTTGACTCTTACGGCAATCGGCGGCTCCGTTGCAACGCTCCACCTTTTGTAACAAAGACTCCCTCTCACTCGCCCTTTGGGCGTCCTTCTCCACTTTCCACCTCAGAGAGGTGTCCATCGGAGGAGTATTAACAATCTTACCCATGTTCAACACACCATCGGGATCCCATGTGCGCTTGAGGTCACACATCAGTTGATAAACCTCCTGTCCGTATACCAAGGGAATAAACTCGCCCCGCAAACGTCCGTCCCCGTGTTCACCGCTCAAACTACCGCGATGTTTCTTCACGAGGCGCGCCGTTGCTTCTGCCACCTTGCGGAACAATACCCTATCCTCTTCCTTCTTTAGGTTCAGAATAGGACGCAAATGCAGTTCGCCCGTGGATATATGTCCGTAATAAACACAGTCCAACCCGAACTGCTTCATCATCGCTTGGAAATCAATCATATAATCCCCCAATCGCTCGGGCGCAACAGCGGTATCCTCTATTACGCCTACCGGTTTAGCATCTCCCCTCATTCCATTCAGCACCCCTAATCCGGCTTTGCGTAAGTTCCACACCCTCTGAATATCCTTATCATAAACGCGCGTGCAAGCATACGCAAGCGCACGAACATCACTCTCAAAAGCGGCTGCCTGCTCCTCAACCTTCTCCCCCGTGAACTCCGCTATAACCAATGCCTCGGGTTCACCCTGCACAAAGAAACGGTCTTCTTGAGCCTGCTTATTACCCTTACATAAATCCAAAATACGACCGTCCATGAGTTCTACCGCACTCGGATCATGACGCAACGCAATAAGGTTAGCCGCCCAACTATCGTTTAGGTTAGTCAAGTGCGCTGCCACTAATACCTTATGCTCACTCGGCAACGGATCCAAACAGACTTCTATCTCTATCACCAAGGCAAGCGTACCTTCGGAACCTACAATCAGCGCCGGAATATTCAATCCTTCATTCATCCATAGCTCTTTGGGCACATCCTTCCCCCAAAGACACTCGTCAAGGGCATAACCGCACGAACGACGTTTGAGACTCTTATCCGGGAAATTATCCTCTATTAATTTTCGTACTTGCGCGTCCTCCTTCCACCCCCTCAATTGGGCAATAATCTCATCCCATAACGCCCCCCTATAATCCCTAGAATCCCTAGTTTCCCTAGAATCCCTATCCCTCATAGTTCCTATCTCCACTACGTTCCCGTCACTGAGCATCAGCCGCAGCCCTACCACATGCTGCCGCGTAGAACCATAAACAAGACTATGTGTTCCGCACGAGTTATTACCTACCATCCCCCCAAGGCAGCAACGATTAGAGGTCGAGGTCTCGGGCGAAAAGAAGAGTCCGTAGGGACGCAACGCTATGTTCAGCTCATCGCGTACCACACCCGGCTGAACACGAGCCAACCGGCGTTCGGGGTCAATCGAAATAATCTTGTTCATATACCGACTCACGTCCACCACAATACCTTTTCCCACTACTTGTCCGGCAATGCTCGTTCCTCCTGCACGGGGGATAAGATACGTATGACGCTCACGAGCCATAGAAAGAAGCTCACGTAAGTCGTCCTCGTTCTCGGGATAGGCTACGGCAAGAGGAATCTCGCGATAAGCGGACGCGTCCGTAGCATAAGCCAGTTTATGAATATTATCGGTGTATATGTTCATTGGTTAGAGGTTAAAGATTAGGGGTTAGTGGTTAGAGGTTAGGGAGATAAACGCCTTACCTAAGCGGTATAACATCGGTTTACCGATAACTTGATAACGTCCCAACTCTTTGAGTTCTCCCCCAAACTGCATCTTAAAATCACGTACACCATACGGAACCCCGGGTTCCCCTGCTCCCATCAAATCAAAGCGTTGCAGCCCTTTATCCGCAGCATATGCCAACGCACCGTACGTCACCAAAGCCGGTCCACAGATGTACCACTCATATAACGTCGTTGCGTCTTGTACACAGAAAATACCCCCTTGCAGAGGACTACTTACTGAAGACTGAAGAACAAGGAGACACCCCTTCTTCTCTCGCCAAAGATGAAGGAAGAACTCACATGGCCAGAGAGGACGGTGTACTTTGGTTTTATACAGACGGCGAAGCACTTGATACCACGCGCGAACCTCTTGTTCACAGGTGGCTTCTACTAACGACTGACCCTCGACAATGGCTTTGTGCACCGATCGCAGTTTAGACTCACTAATACGAGCCATCATCTCTGATTTGACGCGGGTGTCTATATGTATATCATAATGAGGAACATAGGTAAAACCAACTTGCTCAAAAACACGACGCCAACGCGATAAATCGCGGAAATTACGTATCTCCGTATATATAACTTGCCTTTTCTCGCACTCTTTTTTCACTTCTGTCAATAAAAACAGGAGTTCCTCCTCCGTTATATCCTCCGCCAACAAAGGACCTCCATAAATGATGGCACGAGCCGTAAAACGTTGTTTGAAACGGCATCTCTCTTTCGTGACATAACCCAATAGCGAACCTACCAAACACTGCCCCCTGTGTACTTGTACAAGGAAGCAATCAAGCCACTTCTTGCAAGACTCGAAACACGAATAAGCCTCCTCACTTTGAAACCACGTTGCAGTAGGAGAACTTGCCATTAAACTATGCCACTGCTCATTCATTTTCTTAACCTCTTGATTCCCTTATAAACAGCTGAGTAGAGGAAATGATGGGCATACCGAGGACTATAAGGCGCTATCATAAGAGCCGTCTTTATGCGTTCGCTTAATGTCCATAATTTACCTATCCACTTATTGCTCACAAAGAAAGACTTCTTACCCTCTGTTAAAGATGTTTCCGGACGAGTCAGTCCTTCGTCCATAATCCGCCTATATAAACGCTCACCTAACCTACGGATACGCTTCCTATCCTCATATAACGGCCACTGCTCTTCACGCAAACCAAAAGCCTTAACCACCACGTAACCCATCACGAGCCAAGGCTCTAATAAGTGCAGTTGCTTTAACACAGGCAACGTATCATTGAGACTCTGACGGTTCAAGCCTACTTCATTCACTAAGACCGCCAAATCAACCAAATGCTTAAGACCTGCCCCTGTGGATGTGAAGTGCTCCCAAGCGTGCATAAAAACGAAAAGGAGATTGAACTCCGGCGCGGGCATACGCAATCGATGACCCTCAAAAACAAATTCCTCCGCATTGGTCATAGCAGGCAGTTCAACCGCCTCCAACGCCTTCTTCTCCGACGGTAAAATAAAAGGAATAGTCTGTGGGTGAATCTCGAAAATCAGTCCTTGAGGAGAGGCAAAATTATAATGTCGTTCGTTCACATCCTCGTTCTCATGGTGCCATTCAACATTCATCACACTATTAATAGCGGACGTTACGATGTCATAATTACCTTTACCCACCCATAAATCAACATCGGAACTGAAACGCCTATACGGTTCGGGATAGAAACGAGCCAAACCGAATCCTTTAAGAACAACGGGACGAAGACCGGCTTTTTCAAGGGCTTGCCAAATAATATCTAAGGTCAGTAACTGTTGCTGTTGCCGCATCATAGTGCGGGCAAGCGTCGTCTTGTCTGTGGTCAGGAACATGTCGGTTCCTTGGCGATGGGAGAGTTTGCCTATCGCCTCCCACTGCTCTGGAGGTACTGTTATATCCTCCTTTGTCAGTCCTATTGCTTTGCGTAATAGGCGCAAGTATATTTGTTCACTATTAGTCATATTACTTCTTCGTGCTCCCTGCGTCTTTGATTAGCTCCACCGGTTTACTCTCTAACTGAGGCATGGCAGTGTAATCCCACGTTTCTTCGAAATCCCAATTTGCCTTGAATTGCAGTTTCTTTGGATAATAATACACCGGCTCCGGCTGCTCATGTTTGAGCCAATCGCCGGTTGTCCAGAGACTATCTCCATTCCAATCGATGAACATATTAAGGTAATAACTCTTCGGTTCGAGGTTCTTGAAGTGGAGGGTTGCTTGAGTACTATCCGTCTCTATCTTCCACGCCTTATAATCGTTAATAGGTTCTCCTTTCTCGTTGAGTATCTGCAAGATCATGCGTGGGTCATAATGCTCCAAGGTCACGGCTAAGTTAGCGTAGTCTTCCACCGAGCGGATGGAGAACTGAACCTTCGTACTCTTATTCGTCTTGCCGTATATATCCACCACCGCGTTCGAATCGATACGTAACTCATACGCCCCCTCACTCTTCCATGGATACATAACCTGATAGCGTAACGGAGCCGAGTCTAAGGCTACAAGGTCAAAACTGAGTTCGGTGAATACCGTATCTACTTTCTGCCAAAGGGATATACTATCCTTATGAAGACTATCTAACGGCATCGACATCGTCAGAATAACGGGTTTATCTATGCCAAATTTACCACTCGCGTTGCTTTTTATCTCTACCTTACGGTTACGTGCTTGACGCGCCTGGGTCTCTAACATCTTCTCCGTCAGTTTGGGAGCGCGGTAGATACAACGTAGCGTATCCGTTACCGTCTCAAGGTTATAAACCGAGTCTGTACGCTCGTACGTTATTTCGGCAAAGAGACTGTCTTGCTTTATCGCTACACTATCCGTAAGCCAACATAAGATTGTGTCGTTGGTCTTATTATAACTCCACCGCGTATACGGTATCCAATCCACGAAAGCACTATCTCTAAACGAACTATCCACCTCACTGGGACGCAGCGCACGGAAAGAGGGTTGCTTATCTTGCTTACCCACTAAGATGAACCGCAACGCATGTGCCTCTTCGCGATAAGCACGTTGGAAATAGCGACGAGTCTTGTTTTCTTTGAAATAAAACAGTTCTACATCTCCGGGTCCCTTCATCACTACCGTTCGCTGAATAATTGTATCTATGATAGGCGTTGAGTCCGCCGACAAACTGTCTAACCATAACGTATCACTCATCGATTGTATATCCAGCGTCGTTTGCCATATACTGTCACTGAAAGCCAATCCCTCGCCGGGTTGGTAGCGATAGTCGCGGGATATATCTCCTAAGGCATAAATTCGGTAACTGCCCTCACGGATATTATGAATAGCAAAACAACCATTAGTGTCCGTCTTGGCGATGTTATCGAACTGCTCTGCAGCCAATGCCGAATCGTGTAGGTTACGGTGTAACCCTACCACTATACCTGATATTGGATTGAGGTCTGCGCTGTTAATGACGCGCCCCGAGATCTCTAAGGAGTCTAACACCTCTCCCGTGGAGAAGGAATAACTAAAACCGCTGATAGGTATTTTTTCGGTAAAGTCGCAAATAGCATTACCAAACTCGATGGTATAAGTCGTGGAGTCGCGCAACGTGTCCGAAAAAGTGACATACACTTTCTTGCCTACGGCACGCACTTCCGGCGGTTGCTTGGTCGGCGGTGAGAGTAGGACGTTCTCTGCTACGTTATCTAACTGCAAGTACTCGTTAAATTGCAACTCAATACGCTTAGCGTTAAAACTCGTTGTTCCGTCCTCGGGCATCATCATCACCACTGAGGGCGGAATCGAATCTCGAGGTCCGCCTTGCGGTCCTACACCTCTGTTGGCACATGCCGATAACAACAGCCATACACACAGACCAACACTGATATGTCTTTTTCTTAACATTCTCTTCACTTCTATTCTCTAAGCACGCGGAATTCGAATCCCTGTTCCTTCAGCCAATGAATAGCTTGGGGCAGAACGTCTAACATCCTTTGTGCCGCTTTGACTGAATCGTGAAAGACGATGATGTCTCCGTTACGACTACTGCGCACACGAGCCATCATCCTTTCCGTGGTGGACAGAGGATGATAATCGTGCGTCAGTACGTTCCATAGCACAATACGATACCCACGCTTACGTAAGCGTAACCACTGACCTATACGTATCCTGCCATACGGTGGACGAAACAAACGCGCTCCACCTAAGTAGGGGTCGCACATATCCACATCTTGGATGTATTCGTCAACAGACCTCCCCCACCCTTTGAGGTGGTGGAAGGTATGACAGCCTATACGATGTCCCGCGTAACGCACGCGGTCAACTAAGTTCGGATAACGCATGGCGTTCTCGCCAACCATAAAAAACGTAGCACGAACACCCTCCTCGCGAAGGATGTCCAATACTACAGGCGTCACCTCGGGTACAGGCCCATCGTCAAATGTTAGATATATATGTTTCACTCCCATGCAAGGGCACTGGCGCCTAATACGGCAGCGTCCGACTCCTTGAGGTCAGAGAACATCACTTTCACTTTGTTCTTCCACAACGCAAGCACATTATCGTTCAGCGCCTTCACTACGGGATCCATAATCCAATGACCCGATTTAGTCAAGCCACCAAAGAGCACGATAGCTTCGGGAGCAGAGAAGGCTACGAAGTCCGCCAACGACCGACCCAAGATAGTTCCCGTGTAGTCGAAGATCTCCTTGGCTACCTCGTCACCTGCTTCCGCAGCATCATAAACGTCCTTTGATGTTATCTTATCTACGTCTAACTTACGGAGTAGTGTCTCTTTCGTTGTCGTACTAACAATCTCTTTCGCTGTACGAGCCACACCATTAGCCGAGCAGTAGGTCTCCAAACAACCTTTCTTACCGCAATTACACTGGCGAGCAGCAGCACTACGGTCAGCGCAAGTATGACCTAACTCACCCGCAAAACCGTCATGACCATAAACCATCTTACCATCCACAACGATACCCGAGCCAACGCCCGTACCGAGGGTTATCATGATGAAGTTCTTCATACCACGAGCTGCGCCATAGGTCATTTCACCCATAGCAGCGGCATTAGCGTCATTGGTCAGCTTGCAAGGAAGACCGAATTTCTTGCTCATCAGTTCAGCAAACGGAACACGCGGCCAAGGAAGGTTCATTGCGCCGTCAATCCAACCGGTATAGTAGTTACCATTGGGAGTTCCGGCACCTATGCCACGAATGAGGTCGATGCCGCCAACGGAATCAATAATCTTCATAGCCTCTGTGTAGAGAGCGTCTATGTACTCATCGATTTCTTTGTACTCTTGCGTCTTAATCGACGTTCTTGCCAACACGTGTCCACGTGCATCTACAATGCCTAATACGGAGTTCGTTCCTCCCATATCTAAGCCTAATACATACGGTTTTTCCATAACTATTATCAATTTATCAATTTATCAGTTCATCTATTACTTTTTGCTTCCGCTGGCAGCGAACCACAGTATATATGCTACCATCGCTATCACGAGCCAGTACGAGCTCATATAACCTGCTGCACGGGCGATAGCGTCCTGGATAAGTGGCATCACCCCACCACCTACTACCATCGTCATGAAGATACCGCTTGCGATAGCTGTGTACTTACCTAATCCTTCGGTAGCGAGGTTGAAGATACCACCCCACATGATACTCGTGCACAAACCGCAGAGAATAAAGAACAGGCACTTGACGGGTACTACACCATAAACGTTCATGGTTATACTCTCGGGAAGGAAGATAGCAATCAGCAAGAACAAGATAGCTGCCGACGAAACGGCTATCAACTGCGTACGAGGCGTTACCTTACCGCTAATAAACGTACTTGAGAAACGTCCTACGAGCATCATCAACCAATAGATAGCCGCCAACGAACCGGCAACCGCCGTAGCGGAAGGAATATCCATGTTCGATACGTAGAAAATCATCTCACCCGGGATACCTATCTCGATACCCACATAGAAGAAAATAGCTATCACACCAAAGATCAAACGCTTGAAGGTTAACGCACCTTTTAGGCTTTCGCCCAGCACCATTTTCTCTTGTTCGGGTTCAACCAGATTCAAGAAGCGAAGCACTATAAAAGCTAATGCAAACACGCCCATTGCGATGAACAGGAGAGGAGCTACGTCGGTCATCGATGTCTTGTCCGTTACCTCACCGATCATCACACCTACCAACATCGGGGTTAATGTTCCCGTCAGTGAGTTCAGACTACCACCAATTTGAATGTATTGGTTACCTTTGTTACCACCGCCGCCAAGCAGGTTCAGCATCGGGTTCACTACGGTGTTGAGGATACATACGCTGAAACCGCAAATGAAAGCACCTACCAGATAGATGAAGAAGTTGAGGTTCAGCACACCGCCGAAGAGGGGTGTTTGAGCGCCTACGCGACTGGATAGGAACTGTACGCAAATACCTACAAATCCGAATACTAAGGCAACCAGCGCGGTCTTACGATAACCGATTTTGTTGAGCATTAGTCCAGCGGGGATACCCATAAAGAGATAGGCAGCAAAGTTCATCATGTTACCCATCATACCGCTCCAGTCATACTGGAACTTCCAAATCGTGCCAAAAGGCGCAGCCATGTTCGTTACGAACGAAATCATGGCAAAGAGGAACATCATCGTAATAATTGCGACTAACTTCCCGTTTTGTGTCTTCTTTTCCATAAATTTAGTTGTTTAGTTTGTTTAGTTGTTTAGTTATTTTGTTGTAAGAACTCTATCAATTTGCGATGCAAGTGCTCGTAATTAGCGCGTTTACGGAGGGAGTGGTTGTCATCCGGATAAACCTGCATATCGAATTGCTTACCAGCTTGTACTAACGCGTCTATGTATTGCCACGTATGTTGGCAGTGTACATTATCGTCCGCCAACCCATGCACAATCAGCAATCTGCCTTTCAACTTATCCGCTTTCAAAGGCAACGCACATCCTTCATAACCTCTCTCGTTCACTTGTGAGCGGCGCATGAATCGCTCCGTATAACCGCTGTCATATAAGCGGTAATCGGTGACCGGCGCTATAGCAAAACCGCATCGGAACGGGCTATCCTCCTGACTCATCGTCATCAATGTTTCAAAACCGCCATAACTCCAACCGCCTATTGCCAATCTCTCCGGATCAATCTTCACGCCCATCAGCCTCTCCGCCTCTCCGCCTTCCGCCTTCAGCCATTTACCCAACGACACTATATCCTCCGCCTCTTTCACGCCAAGGTTCATATATGTCTTATGTAGCCACTGTTGCCCTCGGGCATCCGTGCCACGCACATCAACACAGACAACCACGTAACCTAACGCAGCCAAGCCGTATTCCCATTTCTTATTCCACTTCTCCACCACGCGCTGACTTCCCGGACCCGAGTATTGCAGCACCACCACCGGATACGCCTGTAGCCCATCTGCTTGTAGTCCTTCCGCCTTCTGCCCTTCTGCCTCTCCGGGTCTTATGAACCAGCCATAAATCGTATCCTCACGCTCCGTCACAAACGAGAAGAACTCCTTCCTTACGCTTTTCAGCCCTTCCGTCTGTTGCCACTTCGCCAACAAAGCCTCGTTCCTCTTATTCACCGCCTCAATACGACTATCCGCGACTTCTTTCCACTGCTTACCTTTCTTTGCATAGAGGGTGTAATGATTAGGGTTCGCCTCTGTCTGATAATCCAACAGATAACGTGTATAGTCTTCATTAAACGTCAGTTCAGCCCAACCCTTACCATCGTCTAAGGGGGTGTTATTGCTATAGTTCTGCCTCGTCATCGGTGTATTAGCCACTTGATAATAGAGTGTCTTCGTTGCCTCATCGTAGCCGTAACACTTCGTCACGTCGTGTCCGTCTTGCGTTAACTGACTTATTTTCTTACCGTTAGCGGCATAGAGGTACACTTGTCTCCACCCCGACCGCTCACTCACCACTATCACGTTGCCGTTACTCAACCACTTCCACTCGTCAAACACGCTATAATCGACCCACCCCTCATCGCATTGCTCGTGATACCATAGTTTATTCACGCCGGACTTAGGATTAATTTCCATCACCTCTAACTTATTCTGATCGCGATTCAGTTTCTCTACATATAACTTACCGCTCTCGCCGTCTTCTTTCCACTTCAACCGAGGTATATACTCAGTCTCTCCTATCTCGATTGTCCTTATGTCTTTATACTGCATGTCGTAGATACACAGACTCGCCTTTGAGTTCGGCGTACCTACTCGGGGATACTGAATCGTCTTCGTTTCCGGATAGTTTTCTCCTAACATCTCCTGCCACTCATAGGAGCCCACACCGCGTGTGTCCAATCGCACAAAAGCGATGAACTTACTGTCCGGCGACCACTCGAACATCGCCCCGCACCTAAACTCCTCGTTATATAACCAATCGGCAGAGCCGTTTAGGATAAGGCTATCCTCTTCATGCGTCACGGCAAGGTCGGTCTTAAAGTCGCGTTTATACACATATAGGTTATTTCCTTTTATGTAGGCCTCATATTTACCGTTCGGACTGAGTTTACGGGTCGTTAGAGCCGTTCCCCACACGCCGCGTTTATAGGACGCCGGTGCCGTGGTCTTAACGGGAGTCAGTACGCTATCCCTCACTTTCTTACTAACCGTAGCCGCTTTATATTCGCCCTTTAATATATCCATCATCAAGTCCGCGCGTAGGGGCATGACGGATGCCATAATTAATATGACTATCAGTATTCGTTTCATAATCAAATTCATTTTTCGCGCAAAATTACAAATAATTTTCGACATACACAAATATATTTGCATTTTTCTTCCAAAATGCCCCAAATTCCCCCTATCTCACACAAAATTCTTTCACCTCACTACTGAACTGAGCACCCACTTCTGCTCAAAGAGCGTATCATGAGCCATGATCCTGCAGTTCAGATCGTAGTCTGCATCGGGCACCAACGAATAATACCTTCCTTTTATTTTGGTGTAGATTACGAACGTCGTATCCTGCCGTTGTTCCACCGTCCAATGCGTAGCTTTCTTACTCAGCGAACCTCCCTCTACGCCTATGTACGTGCCCGTGCTGTAATGCAATAGGGTAGCCGCGGTATCGCCTATATAAGTGACCTCATACAGGTCTTCCTGCCCAATCGGCGTTGTATTTTTCAGGACATGTATATACTTCCCTTGCACGGCTCCTGTCCATCGGTAGTTATCCCAGAATCGTATTGTCTTCAGTCCCGACACCATCTCCTCGTCCTTTGTTTCTTCCCAGCTCGGTGCGGGTTCGTACTCTATGTCATAACGCATTATATACAGCGAATTAACGGATGCCGTTATCTTTATCTGCCATTGTTCGCTGCACTCCAGCGAGGGTGTAAAGAGGTGAAACACCTTAGCCGTATCGGTTGTATAAGTTCCTCCCCACGAAGGGCTACTGAACGGTGCTTGTTCTATCGTCCAAACCGTACTTGTATCGTTGAGAACGATGAGGTTTCCTGCTCCCGACGACTTATTGGAGTGCATGTGTAACGTTATCGACCTCACTTTGACCCCTTTCATTCCTGTTAGGGTGAGAGTAGCCGATGTTCCGGCTATGAGTTGGTTACGGCGATTATAGGTACTTAAGTACGTTGCTTTGCTGCCTATTGGTTCTTCTCCGGAGGGCAACAGTTCGTTTTTGGACATAACCGTATAGGAGACAATCGGCAGACCTATGTACGTTGGTTTTTCCGGTGCGTCGGGCACATTTTCCTTTGTCGTACACGCCATCAACAGCGGCAGTAAAAATAGTAGTAGTTTCTTCATAAAATTGTAATTGAGGCTGCAAAGATACGCTTTTTTTGTGAAATATGCAAAAATATTTGCGTATTCAAAATATTATTTGTAACTTTGCGCGAATTTTTGATATTTTGCGTATCATATAAACAAACTATACTTATGGAAATAACCACTTTTTACAACTTTTTGTTCATCATGGCTCTTATCGGTCTGGTGGTGTTCGTTAGCCTTTATTTTGTAGATGCCGGTTACGGCAAGATGCGTACTGAGAAATGGGGTCCTGCCATTAATAACAAGATAGGCTGGTTTCTTATGGAGGCGCCTGTTTTTATTGTTATCCTTTACTTATGGTTCACAGCGGCTTATAGCAACGTGCACCCCGAGTTACAGGTAGTGCGTCAAGCGCCTTATTTCCTTTTCCTGCTTATTTTTGAGTTTCACTATTTCCAGCGTTCGTTCGTCTTCCCCTTCTTGTTGAAGGGTAATGGTAAGATGCCGATTGTTATCATGTTCCTCAGTGTAGCTTGGAATATGATTAACGGTTACGCCCAGGGTTGGTGGCTCTTCCATTTAGCACCTCGTCATTGTCCGGAGATGTACACCACGGCATGGTTAACCGACCCCCGTTTCCTTATTGGTGTGGCTATTTTCATCCTTGGTTGGTGTATTAATATGCACTCCGACCATGTGATACGTCATTTGCGTCAACCCGGGGATACGAACCACTACTTGCCTAAGAAGGGTATGTATCGATTTGTAACCAGTGCCAATTACTTAGGTGAGATCACCGAGTGGCTTGGTTGGGCTATACTGACGTGGTCGTTTGCGGGGCTGCTGTTCTTCTGGTTCAGTTGCTGCAACCTCGTTCCGCGGGCGAACTCCATCTACCATAAGTACGAGGCGGAGTTTCCCGATGAGTTTGACCGCAAACGCTTAAAGAGGATTATTCCTTTCATTTATTGATATGAGCAAATTATTTACCGAGTATCAACTCGGACCGATAACGCTGCGTAACCGTTTCATCCGTTCGGCAGCGTTTGAGAACATGTGCACGGGTAATAAACCCAGTCAGATGTTAGAAGACTACCACGTCTCCGTAGCCAAAGGCGGTGTGGGTATGACCACGGTAGCTTATTGCGCCGTTGATCTGAGCGGCGTTAGTTTTGATGGGCAATTGTATATCCATGACGAGATACTGCCCGACCTTAAGAAACTGACCGACGCCGTGCATGCGCAAGGTGCTAAAACCAGTATCCAACTCGGTCACTGCGGTAACATGACCCACCGTGCTACGTGCCACTGTATGCCCGTTAGCGCCAGTAATGGTTTCAACCTCTACTCCCCTACCCTGCATCGTCGTCTTAAAGTAGAAGAGATACACCGACTGGTCAAGAAGTTCGGAGAGGCAGTCGATTTCTGCCGCAAGGCGGGTTTTGACTGCGTTGAGATTCACGCCGGTCATGCTTACCTTATCTCGCAGTTCATCTCGCCCCGCACTAACCACCGTCACGACGAGTATGGAGGTTGCTTTGAGAACCGCGTTCGTTTCCTCAATGAGGTGTTAGACGAGGTGATGAAGCATGCCAAAGATGATATGGCGGTTATCGTGAAGACGAATATGTGGGACGACTGTTGGCGCGGTTCGGATATAGAGGAAGGCATACGTGTAGCCCAAGAGATAGCCAAGCACAAGGTGCATGGTATTGTGTTGAGTGGCGGTACGGTGAGTGCCAGTCCTATGACCATCTTAGGTGGTCCGATGCCTATTAAGACGTTGGCTTATTACATGCCTATGAAGATGTGGTGGCTCAAAGCGGCCCTTCTGTGTGGTGGTGGTAAGGTGATGATTCCTACCGTTCCTTTTAAGGAGTTATACTTCATGGAGCAAGCCAAGAAATTCCAAGAAGCGATACAAGACACGACGCTCATTTATGTGGGTGGTGTGCAGAGTGGAGATAACTGCCAACGTATCATAGACGAGGGTTTTGAGCTCTTCCAGATTGCGCACGTGCTTATTAAGGATCCCGAGTTCGTACACCATGTGGAGCAGGATGTTCATTACCATGCCGGTTGTTCGCGGAGTAATTATTGTGTGGGGCGCATGTACACGAAGGAGATGAAGTGCCATGAGTGCGTACTTCGAGATGGTGAAGTTATACCGGCTAAGTTGCAGAAAGAGATAAAGAGTTTAGAGTTAAAAAAGTAAAGATAATATGGAAGCAAAATACAATCCTACAGACATTGAACAAAAGTGGTACCAGTACTGGTTAGACAACAAACATTTCCATTCTGAGCCGGACGGTCGTGAGCCGTTTACGGTTGTTATTCCGCCGCCTAATGTGACGGGTGTGCTTCACATGGGACATGTACTGAACGAGACGATACAGGACATTCTCGTTCGTCGTGCTCGTCTTGAGGGCAAGAACGCCTGCTGGGTACCGGGTACGGACCACGCCTCTATTGCTACGGAGGCTAAGGTTATCAAACGCCTCAAAGAGCAGGGCATCAATAAGTCCGACTTGACTCGTGAGCAGTTCCTCAAGCACGCTTGGGACTGGACAGACGAGCACGGCGGCATCATCCTCAAGCAGCTTCGCCAACTGGGTTGCTCTTGCGACTGGGACCGCACATCGTTCACGATGGACGAGACACGTTCCCAAGCTGTTATTAGTGTTTTCTGCGACCTCTACCGCAAGGGTCTTATCTACCGCGGTTTGCGTATGGTCAACTGGGACCCGGAGCGTCAGACCGCTTTGAGTGATGAGGAGGTTATCTACCACGAGGAGCATAGTCAGTTCTATTACCTCAAGTATAAGGTAGTTGAAGAACCGAGCAAGTACGCCGTAGTGGCTACCACTCGTCCCGAAACAATCTTCGGTGACATAGCCGTATGTATCAACCCGAAGGAAGAGAAGAACCAATGGCTCAAAGGCAAGCACGTGGTTGTGCCGGGTGTAGGACGCGTTATCCCTATTATTGAGGACCGCTATGTAGAGATTGGTTTCGGTACGGGTTGCCTCAAGGTTACACCGGCGCATGATGTGAACGACTATGCTCTTGGGCAGAAGTATAACCTCAAGACGATTGACATCTTCACAGCCGACGCGCACCTTAATGTAGCGTCGTTGAAGGAAGAGGACTTGGCGTTTAAGCAGTTTGATTTGGACAAGTACAAAGGTTTGGACCGCTTTGAATGCAGGAAGGTCATTGTGGACGAACTGCAAGCGTTAGGACTGGTTGATAAGATTGAGGACTATGATAATAAGGTGGGTTATTCGGAGCGCACTAACGTGCCTATTGAACCGCGTTTATCGTTGCAGTGGTTCATCAAAATGCAGCATTTTGCTGATATTGCTTTAGGTCCGGTAATGAACGACGACATTGTTTTTTATCCTGCTAAGTATAAGAACACCTATCGTACTTGGTTAGAGAACATCAAAGACTGGTGTATTAGTCGTCAATTATGGTGGGGTCACCGTATCCCTGCTTATTATGAGGCGGACTTGCTTGCTCAGACGGGACTGGAGAACTACCCCAACGATAAGATTGTGGTGAGCGAGACGAAGCCCGAAGGCAACTACGTCCAAGACGAAGGAGCTTTGGACACGTGGTTCAGTTCGTGGCTGTGGCCTATATCGCTGTTCCTCCAAAACGGCAACGACATCACCAAACACCAGACACAGGACACTAATCCCCAATTGAGTTACTACTACCCCACCGCCGACCTTGTAACGGGTCCGGACATTATCTTCTTCTGGGTAGCACGTATGATCATGGCGGGATATGAGTATATGGGTCAGATGCCGTTCAAGCATGTTTATTTCACGGGTATTGTGCGTGATAAGTTAGGTCGTAAGATGAGTAAGAGTTTGGGTAATAGTCCTGACCCATTGGATCTGATTGAGCGTTATGGTGCGGACGGAGTCCGTATGGGAATGATGCTTTGTGCGCCGGCGGGAAATGATATTTTGTTTGATGACTCGCTTTGTGAACAGGGACGTAATTTCAATAATAAGATATGGAACTGCTTCCGTATGGTTAAGGGTTTAGAGGTTGTCGATAAGCCTCAAGACGCTATTTGTAAGCAAGCCACCGACTGGTTTGGAGCCATGCTTGCCAAGACGGACGAGGAAGTAAGTAAACTCTTCAAGCAGTACCGTTTGAGTGAAGCGTTGATGGCTATTTATAAGTTGTTCTGGGACGAGTTCAGTTCGTGGTATTTGGAGATGATTAAGCCGGCTTATGGTCAGCCTATTGACCAGACGACGTATGCCCTCACCTTGGGTTACTTTGAGTATATGCTTAAGTTGCTTCATCCTTTCATGCCGTTTATCACGGAGGAGTTGTGGCATAATATAGCAGAGCGTAAGGACGGCGAGACGATTATGTATTCATCTACGCCTGCGGCGACAGTTGAAAGTAATCCGTTGATTGCAGCGATGGAAGAAACCAAGGCTATCATCGTCAATCTCCGTGCTATCCGCGCGGCTAAGAACATCAGTCCAAAGGAAGAGTTGACGCTTGTTGCCTCCAAGGAGGTGAGTGATATTGTTTGCAAGTTAGCTAACGTTGCTATTTTGGAAAGTGAAAGTGAGAGTGAAAGTGAAAGTGAGAGTGAAAGTGAGAGTGAGAGCGAAAGTGAGAGTGAAAAGTTAGGTGCAGGTTCGTCGTTTATTATTGGAACGGACGAGTACTTTGTTCCGTTGGATCAGTTCATAGACAAGGACGAGGAGATAAAGAAGTTAGAAGCTGATTTGTCGCACCAAGAGGGGTTCCTTAAGGGAGTTATGGCTAAACTGAATAACGAACGTTTCGTAGCTAATGCCAAACCCGAAGTGGTTGAGTTAGAGCGCAAGAAGCAGCACGATGCCGAAGCGCGTATCTCAGCCATCAAAGCCTCCCTCTCCGCCCTAAAACGCTAATCCCCCAAACAACTGAACGCAGAAGATACACAAGGGAAAGCAATAATAGTAGTGGAAAACCATCTCCTATAGGAAGCGGATTGATTTGAGAATGAGGTCGAGTATCTCCGTTATCATTCGTTTCTCCGCTTTCTATAATACCCACTCTATGGGGTGTAGCATGACCAGCACGATAACCGGTAGTGAAGTAATAATCCTCTGCCGATTGATAGTCTATTGGGGAGCATTCGCTTTCACCTATGTTTTGGGTGCTGCCTTCAGCGGGAGAGCATGAATAAACCGGAAAAATCGTATGTGTGTCCATTCGGCAATACAATATACATAAAACTATTTCGAATTATTTTCTTTGGCATACCCCAGCTATCCGTTGCATTTATGTTGGTATTCATGGTTTGCATACCAGGCTGCACTATTTGAACTGTGAAACGATCATTCGTAATACCTGCTAGTGATTCAAATAGATAATTTTCTTGCTTTAGATCTGCCACAACAATACCTTTTTCGAGCAAATAAACATGCTCAACGTTGGTTAGGGCTTCTTTTGTTTGGATAGCAAGTTTATATTCCCCGCTCGTAGGAACCTTATAGCCCAAAGGAATAAGTTTATTCTCTTCTATATGAGCAGCCATACGGAATAGTTCTGCGCCATCGCTAATAGAGTACACTTGCGTTTCGGCGGAGCACATCTTTACCACATCGAATCCAATCTCATATTCTTCGGTGAATTGAGGAGAGAGCAGAACATAAGTCCGATCTAAAGCACCATCATTACTTAAGACTAAAGAGAATGTAACATCTTCCTTTTCTACATTACATAGATATCGAGGCGCAGAAGGCGTTAGTCTTGGACAAAACCAAAAGGTTCCATCTGTCCCTATTTGCAAAAAGAAATGTTTAAACGGTAAGATACTTTCCTCATCATCATAAACGAACTGATAATAGCCCTCACCATCATCGGTTAACATCGTTACGACGTCATAACGGGTGTTATTCACTTTTAGTTCATATTGTTCCCCATTCACCGCAGACATATAAGGGTTAGCGAGTAAGTTCCACCCCCAATCCGTTGTGTTAGTTTCCTTATTAGTGTAAGCCAAAACCTCAACCTCTCCTTTTGATTTATGCCGTTCAGCTATAATCGGATAGGTCACCCCCATGGGGAAATCAATTAGACTATACGGATAATTGGACGAGCCTCTCAATCGAGGAGCAGCAATGGTATAACCTATACCTGCTTGCAGGGTTGAGCCGATGGCTGCATCTTGTTTCCAAGAGTTATTTTCTATATCTTCTCTACGTCCTCCTTTTGCGCGATGGGCGCCATCGTATGTCTCCATCCATAGGTTACCCGTCCATTGTCCTTCCTCGTCCAAGATACTCAATCCGTCCGAGCGTACGATGTCTGCAACCTGCACCGAATATGGAAAGGCAACGGTGTACATCTGCTCAGCATCCACACGCATCCGATAAAGGAGACTGGAAGCTGTATTATTCAGTGTTCCTGCAAGAACCAATTGCGGAACGCTATATTTCCTTTCTTCTCCGCACACCTCATCGATGCCGCCGAAGAGAACGAGACTATCCGTTGTCAGCGATACTCCTTCCGGTATAGTTACTTCTCCACTGGGGTATATAATAAGCGTCCCGAGAGCCGTATTCTGTGTTATATTTAACATTCCCTTATCGCGTACGACCACATCGCCTTCTGTTGGAACAACACATGGATTCTCTGTAATAAAATAAGGAATCTGTATATTACTAACATACATCTTATCGGAAAGAGTTGTCATCATCAGTTTAAGGGTCTGTCCTGCAGCTTGGGAGAATTTGATTCCGCTCAATTCATAAAGATTATAATTGTCCGAATATGTCTTTCGAACAATGTGTATTTGTTCATCTATCTTTTCGCCATCGAGTAAAACCGATAAGTCCGTCAATACAAAAGTCGTCTCAAATAGCATCTTATCAATGTACCATTCGGCAATGGGAATCTTCACCTCTTCGGATACGGAACAATCCGTCGAATAATCGAAATATGATTGGTTATTTTCCGCACACGTAAACTTGATAGACGAAATACCGGCCTTATAATTGTTTTTTGCATCCGACTTAGCAAATATACGAACGTAGTAATCACCTATCGTATCTACACTTCTTGTTAATGTGCCGTTCGTACTCGATCCCGAGGAAGGTGTTGAAAAATTATCACCTACTTTATTCCAGTCTAAACCATCCTTTGAAATCCTAATAGAAAATGTAACCTTGTCTCCATATCCCGTCCATCCTACGGAAACTTCTTTTAGGTTATTAATCTTACGGTCGGTAGTAATTGTTGCGTATTGAGGAGAATTGTTCGTTTCTGTTATAAAGAATAGATTTTTATATATTACATTCTCTACAATATAATTAGCATACGATCCGTAATAGGTATTCACGTCGTCAAAAGTCATATCAGCGGGACTTTCTATTAGCGTTTTAGTAGAAACGCCATCCCATTTACCTCCGTAAGCAACAGCATAAAGAGCATAGAGGTCCGTATCGGTAATGAAGGATTGAGCAGGAAAATAAGTAAATCGATCCGCGGGCGGAGTTTGCGTGAGATTAGTCTGATTCGTAGTACTCTAACCCACAAAACGCTTATCGGGACAAGAGTCTATAGGAGTGAAACCCTTAACATGCCCCTCCGTATCGGTCGTTTGAGTCTCAACTATATTTCCTAAAACATGAAATCTTACCGTAGCAGTCCAAGAGGATAGCGACAAAAGAAGAAAGAATACGAGTAGATGTCTTTTCATTGGGTTTGATACAAAGAGTTTTTTATCTTTCAGCTCGGATGGGGTTGGTTAGGAAGTCTTGGTAAGCAAGACGGATACCTTCTTCTAATTCGGTGTTATAGATCCAACCTAATTGAGTGGCTTTGCTGACATCCAATAACTTGCGCGGCGTACCATTAGGACGAGTAGTGTCCCACTCTATCCTACCCTCATAACCCACTACCTTAGCCACTAACTCCGTCAGCTCTTTAATACTCAGTTCTTTACCCGTTCCGGCATTAACCGTCTCATTACCTGAATACGTGTTCATCAGAAAAACACATAAGTTAGCTAAGTCATCTACATACAAGAACTCACGTAACGGACTACCATCCCCCCAACAAACGACCGAAGCAGCACCGTTCATCTTAGCTTCATGAAAACGACGGATAAGAGCCGGCAAGACATGACTATGCTCCGGGTGATAATTATCATTAGGACCATACAGATTAGTCGGCATCACCGATATAAAGTCCGTACCATACTGCCTATTCAGAAACTCACAGTACTTAAGTCCACTAATCTTAGCCAAGGCATACGCCTCATTCGTCTTCTCTAAACTACCGGTCAGCAAACAGTCTTCCTTCATCGGTTGAGGTGCCAACCGCGGATAAATACACGACGAACCCAGGAACTCCAGTTTCTTACAGCCGTTCTTCCAAGCCGCGTGAATAACGTTCATCTCCAGAATCATATTCTCGTACATAAAGTCCGCCAAAGCGTTTTGGTTAGCCATAATACCTCCCACCTTAGCCGCAGCCAAAAAGACATATTCGGGTTTCTCCGCCTCAAAGAAAGCTTCTACCGCCTCTTGACGCGTCAAGTCCAACTCCTTATGCGTCCGCGTGACGATATTAAGGTAGCCTTGTCTTTTGAGTTCGCGCACGATTGCACTTCCTACCATACCGCGGTGTCCCGCGACATAGATCTTACTGTTCTTTTCCATCACGCTTTCAAATCATGTTGCACCATTATCTTAACGAGTTCTTCGAAGGTCGTCTTCGTCGGATTCCAACCAAGCAGTTTTTTCGCCTTACTCGGATCACCACAGAGTTGTTCAACCTCCGTAGGACGGAAGAACTTAGGATCTACTTCGACAAGCACTTGACCGGTCTTAGTATCTATACCTTTCTCCTCTACACCCTCTCCTTCCCAGCGTAACTCAATACCAGCCTCATGAAAAGCCAAGGTACAGAACTCACGTACCGTATGCATCTCCCCCGTGGCAATAACAAAGTCTTCCGGCGTCTCGTGCTGTAAGATGAGCCACATGCACTCAACGTAGTCACGAGCATAGCCCCAATCGCGACGAGCAGAGAGGTTACCCAAATACAGTTTATCCTGCCGCCCTTGGGCAATAGCCGCCGCAGCAAGGGTGATCTTACGCGTAACGAAGTTCTCGCCACGGCGCTCAGACTCGTGATTAAAGAGAATACCATTAACGGCAAACATACCATACGCCTCACGGTAGTTCTTGGTAATCCAAAAACCATACTGTTTGGCTACACCATAAGGACTACGGGGATAGAAAGGAGTGGTCTCACGTTGAGGCACTTCTTGTACCAATCCGAATAACTCGGACGTAGAGGCTTGGTAGATACGGGTCTTATGTTCGAGTCCGCATATGCGTACCGCTTCAAGCAACCGCAAGACGCCGGTAGCGTCCGTATCAGCGGTATATTCGGGTACATCGAAACTGACTTTGACATGGCTTTGTGCGGCGAGGTTATAAATCTCATCAGGCTGCACCTCACCTATAATACGGATAAGCGAGGAACTATCGGTCATATCACCATAGTGAAGGTTAATAGCACGTTTGTTCTTCTGGTCGCGCACCCATTCCTGAAGGTATAGGTGCTCAATGCGCCCAGTGTTAAAGGTTGAACTACGGCGTAGGATACCATGCACCTCATATCCTTTCTCTAATAGGAATTCTGCCAAGAAACTTCCGTCCTGACCGGTTATCCCGGTAATAATTGCTTTTTTCATATCTCTATCTTTTATATCATTAGTCAATCTTCAATCCCCACAAGCTCCTTCACTATTCTCTCTGCGGCGTGTCCGTCTCCAAAGAGTTTGGGGAACGGCACTTTGCGTCCACTCAATTCTCGATAAGCAGCGAGGATACGGTCGTAGTCGGCATCGGCAAGAATACCTGCTCCGGCTTCCACGATCTCTACCCACTCCGTTTCGGGTCGTAAGATGACGCAAGGCGTCTCAAAGAAGAACGCCTCTTTCTGTACCCCACCCGAATCGGTCATCACTACTTCGGCATACTTCTCAAGCATAAGTATATCAAAGAACGATGCCGGAGGCAATAAACGGATGCGCTCATGCGTGGTGAGTCGCTCGTATAGGTCTGCGGATAGGTTCTGCGGCAGTAACTTACGTGTTCTGGGGTGAAGGGGAAGCACGATGTCGCGTCCCTCGTCAGCGATGGTTAGTAAGGCGCGTATGATAGCTTCAAGCCGTTTGGGGTCGTCGGTATTATTATCCCTATGTATCGTTGCCAAAACAAAAGGCTTCTCTATCTCTTTGCCTATCTGCCCTTCTGCCCTCGCCTCTGCCATCTCCGAAAAGTACAATGCATTATCGTACATCACGTCTCCGGACAGCACCACCCGATGGTTCTTATTGGGCATCCCCTCTTTAGCGAGGTTATCTACGGCTGTTTGTGTCGGAGCAAAGAGGATAGAACTGAGGTGGTCGCACACGATTCGGTTTTGTTCTTCGGGCATTGCCATATTGAAGGATCTCAGTCCGGCTTCTACGTGGTAGATAGGAACATGCAGTTTGCCGGCGGCTACGGCGGCTGCGAGGGTAGAATTGGTATCGCCATAGACGATGATGCCATCGAAATGCTCGGAGAGGAGTACTTTTTCTATGCCGCTAATCATTTTGGCGGTTTGTTCTCCGTGGTTGCCGGAGCCTACGTGTAGGTTATAGTCCGGTTCAGGGATACCGAGTTCGTTAAAGAACACGCCGGACATATTTTCGTCATAGTGTTGTCCGGTGTGGAGTATTTTCTCCTGTACTTGGTCTGCGAACTTTGTTCGTATGGCTCTGGATATAGCTGCCGCCTTTATTATTTGCGGTCTTGCTCCGATGATGGTTAGTAACTTTATCATAATATCGTTAGCTTGCAATACGTGTGATATGCCATTATTTAAACCATTTCCAAAAGTCTTCGTTAGCGGTATAGGTGGATTGAGCGGATTGGGGATAGTGCGAGATAAACCTTTTAAGCGGCCTTATAAGGGCAAGATTATTCGAATATTAGTCGAAATTAGAATAGTGTTGAGTGAAATACATATTCAGTTCTTCCAACAGCTGAGGTTGTGTGTCTAATTCGCTACGCCGTCATAATAAAAAAGAAACATCACCAGATGTGGTGTCCCTCATTATAAATTTATATGGGTAATGTTTCATCTTACAATATATACCCATACGAACCAACACGATAACTTTCACGTTCCGCAGAAGTCACACGTTTAAATTGAAATACAACGTTTTTAGAGTCTCCCACATTTCTATCTTTGAGACTTGCATCTTGATTAATAGCGCTTCCCATAATGAACGATTTTATAAATTCAACTGCAAAATTACAACATTTATTTCATTTATGCAAATTTTTCTTGCATTTTTCGTCAAATCTATTGATTTTTCCTATCTAACGTTATTTTGGAACCCAAGCAAGCAGCTTACCCCTCTACTATTTAAACTGCTTTCAAAAGTCTTCGTTAGCATTTCTATTCCATAAGGAAATTAAACAGACCGAGGTGGAGGATTCCATCTTCATCATTCCAAGGAATATAGATATCAGAGGTCAAGAGAACCTTACGGAAAGAGTCGTGAATTTGAAGCATGGGTCGTTTCTCGCGAGCAACTTGTTCTTCATCATATAAGGTGTATGCGGATTGGTAGTAGGTTCTTTGACTACCCTCGTTCACCACAAAATCCACCTCCAATTGTTGTCTCGGCAAAGACCCGTCTTGCCTCCTTTGTCGATATTCTATTAGTCCGACATCCACCTGTCCTCCTCGGCGGCGAAGTTCTGTATAGACAATGTTTTCCATTAGATGCCCCTTATCTATTTGTCTAAATTGCAAGATAGAATTACGGATACCCGGATCCACAAAAAAATATTTAGGCAATGTACCGATATAGTGTTTTCCTCGTATATCGTATCTCTGCGCTCGTTCTATCAAAAACGAATCCTCTAAATATTCTAACCACTTGGCTATCGTTAAAGCCGATACTTTTTTGCCAGCCGAACTACGAAACGTGTTACTCAGATTCGTTGGGTTAACAGAACTACCTACTTGGGAGGCAACAACTTGTAATAGTTCGTCTAATAGTTGCTTATTGCGTAACTTATAGCGTCCTACAACATCGGATAGATAAACGGATTGCCAGATGGACTGTAGAAACTCTTGTTTTTCTTGCTCTGTATGATAATTAAGAATTTGTGGTAATCCACCATAGCGAATATACTGTTCCCATCCGGTTTGTTTATCTCCCGGAAATACGCTCATAAACTCCTTAAATGATAACGGATATAGACGAATTTCCCAGCCTCTACCTCGAAATTCAGTCACCACATCTTTGCTTAAGAATTTAGAGTTAGACCCCGTTACATAGGTTTCCGCATTAGGTATATGCAATAAGGAATTCAAAACATCCACAAACTCAGAGACCAACTGCACTTCGTCTAACAAGATGAAATAAGTTGACTTATCTATTATCCTTGCATCAATATATGCGAGTAGATTATCAGGGTCACGCAATTCTTTATTAGCTCTATTCTCCAAATTGATAGCTATAATATGATCTTCTTTCACCCCATTATCTATTAACCATTCTTTAAAAAGGGTGAATAGCAAATAGGATTTGCCACATCTGCGCACACCTGTAAGAATCTTTATCATTCCAAGCCCCCGCGCATTTATGAGTTTATTGAGGTAATAATCACGATTTATGTTCATGCTACTTAATATTTATGGAACAATATCCAATATTACTAACTAAAACGAGTGCTTTTATTTGACTTAACTTTCGAATTTATGCTGCAAAGGTACGACTTTTATTTCATTTATGCAAATTTTTCTTGCATTTTTCGTCAAATCTATTGATTTTTCCTATCTAACGTTATTTTGGAACCCAAGCAAGCAGCTTATCCCTCTACTATTTAAACTTTTCCCAAAAGTCTTCGTTAGCAGTCTTGGCGGAATGAGCGGATTGGGGATAGTGCGAGATGTAATCCACCAGCCACTTGGTGGGATTAATCTTGTTTTTGAGCCATGCTTGATGTCGCTGTTGCCATGCAGCGCGGTCAAAAGCAGGACTAACAATATATTCCGCTTGTGCTATCGCCTCCTCTATTCCTCCTCGGACCCACCAAGGTTCATTTCCATCAGCATCCTTGAAGGGTACTATAGGCACCTCTGGATGAGGACATTCAGGAATATTATTTTGGGGTATAACTTGGCACGAATACGGACGATACATATAGAGTAACTGTGCGCGAGCCTCCTCATCGGTATATCCACGCCCTATTTGGTCTATATAGATAGCTGGAGTACCGAGTACAACGGACTCGGAGGCCATGGTGGACGACTCGCCTATGAATAAATCTGCATAGGCTTGTACATCGTGCATCCGCTCGATAGGTACCTGAATACGATATGGTTCTAGTTCGGTTGGCAGTTCCACCTCGGATGTAATGAATACGCGCACATGTTGGTTGAGCCTTTTCACAAGTTCAATCTTCTGCTCAAGACTAAAACCTCCAACCAATTTGGTATCATGGTACGCGTCCCACTTTACGAATCTTACTAAAGCATATCGCGAGTTAGGTTCTATTCCAAGTATATTATACGGAGCTTGTGGGGTATAGTTCTCCGGATGAAGATAGAAAAGTTCAATATTGGCGTTAAAACACTCCATCTTGCGTGACATTTGATACCAGAAGCAAGAGGGGACATACTTTTCATTTGTCATGCAAACAAATGGCCTTTGAAATACAGATTGCGCGGCATGCTCGGTATCATCAAGTATAATATGAGGCACTCGCAATAAAAAAGCAGCAACTGCTGTATAGGGGCAAGTACGTGAAAAGGCTATATTTATCTTATTCTTTCGCAAAAAGCGCATTACATACGGCACATTAATAAGCAATGCCTTAAGCTGATCTAGTTTTGATTTAGATGGTTTATAAAGCAACTCATAAGGAATTCCATATGTATCTAATAGATTCGTAGCAATATCCTTTTTCGTGGTCAGCCAAAACACTTGATGACCTTTTCGAACTAATCTTTCACGTACTAATCTAAAATTATGGACTTGCGCAGGATGTCCGCTAACAAAAAGTATATTCATTTTGTATAAGTTGGAATTACCAATAAATGTTTCGTTAAGTATTCTGCCGTTGGGCAATCGCCTATTTGATATCCAAAATAGCGAGCCCAATCTATACAATGCGCAAAATGAGTTGCCGTTTCTACCTTCGGGAATAAAGCTGCAACCTTTTTCGGTTCGTCACATACACTTACCGCCATAAACGCATTGCAACCAATAATCACCGGTACTATTCGTTTGAGTTTTTCTGCATTCCTTTGTCGTTCCGCAATCATCGCGGGAATCTGCGGTTTTTGCGTTTTATAAATCGCAGCTATTCCGGCATCCATAGGAGCAATCGTCATCGGTTCTATCGGATTGATGATTTTATCCCGCTTGAGGATGGGTTTCGTAAAGCAGGTGTAGATACAAGGCTTATACAATATCGCCATTATCCATAATTTGAAGAATCGCTTCCACGACCGTTTGGCGATCGCCTCAGGATAGTTCGCTTGTACTGCCTCTAAATACTTAGGATCATGAACAACCAGTATTCCTCCGTCTCCGATACTGGGTAATTTGGCTTGACCTATGCTAAAGGTTGCAAAATCGCCAACGATAGATGGTAATCCATAAGCGTGCGCGCAATCCTCAATGATGATGAGTTTTGGAAAACGTTTTCGAATCTCTGCAACATCATTGAGTATTCCAAATAGATGCGTTATTATCAATACTTGCATTTCATCAATTTTTCGCGCCAAGTCCTCCATATCTAGTTTCAGTTCCTTCGTTACGTCAATAAAAACGGGCAATAAATTGGCTTGATAAACGGAATTCATCACCGTATGGCAATTATACACCATCACTCCTACCCTGCTTTGTGTTGGCAAATCCAATGAACGCAATACTAACGATATTCCGCTCCGCGAGTGATTGAGCAAGAACTCGTTCTCTTGCGGTTTATAGGACTCGCCTTGCCAATAGGCTCGGCGCATAGAAGATGGAAATGATATTTGTAAACGAGGTGTCATATTTTTAAATTCTTCCCATGGTTTTACGCACACAATGATAAGTTCGCTTGGCGAAATCTTTTGCCTTCCATAGCCATTGATGCTTTGTAAATATTATACGAGGAACATAAGCATATATTGTTCCAAATTTTAATTTATAAGTTGCCATTCCTCCGTAATTCAGAGTTCCTGCTCCTTTTTGCCGTAAAATCCGAATAGCCTCCCACACCATCAACTCATTAGGGCAGTATTTCATATATCGTTCATAAGAAGCCCCTGTCCAATAAATACATTCTCCTTTATCAAGTCCATAGATTGCAGTGGACATAGATTGCTCGATTCCATTTTCATCTTTACCACGACATTCTAACATAATCACCCTATCTGGATATAGCGATTTACATAGAATGTTCATTCGCTTTTGAGATTGTGATGGTTTTGGCCTCATTCCGTGACGATGACACACATTGACAAGATGTTGATAATGTTGTTTCGTAAAAGCATCTATTTCATTATAATCAATTATCTCACGCACATATAGCCCTAGTTTCTTAGCCTTATTAACACAATATTTACATGATTTATAATGTAATCCGTTCCATAACTCTTCTTCCGTTTTTCCTGAAATAGGCAAAACTAAGGTAGGTCTTACTGAATATTGGATATCTGCCCTCTCAATTTCTTCTTGCTTAAATTCTTCATATGGAATCCACTCTTTAGTTTCACGACGCAACTGCCAATCATCTATTTGTAATAGAGATGCTATCTTCTTTGTGAATACCCAATTGGCAAGTTCTTTATATACTTGAAGTCGTTTAAACTCACTAATTTCATTTATAGTTTTTAATCCTTGCGTATACGAGCCTACTCCATCCCATGGTGCCGCCAATATCCAAAAGCCTCGCCACAATCGTTCTCCGATGAAATATCCCAACAACTTACCATCTTCACATACTTTAACAATATACACAGAGCAGTGAATAGTTGCTAAATACTTACACCATTGTTTTGAAGTATAACAAACACTATCATTTGATTCCTCAATAAGCCGCCAATCTTCATCAGTGGGTTCTATTTGTATGAATTCGTATCTATGTCTATCTTTCTCAACACTTTCGCAGGATTGCCTGCCACTATCGTGTATGGAGACACATCCTTTGTCACTACGCTGCCTGCACCAACTACAGCACCTTCGCCAATACTCACGCCATTTATGATAATAGCTCCGGCACCAATCCACGCATCGTTCCCAATGCGAATAGAGGATGTACGCCCCCCCCCCCGACTAATCTTCGCACATTGGAGCTATTCGCATGCGACACCAAAGTTAGAATTACTCCCGGTGCAATTGACACCCGATCTCCTATCGCAAGTGAGCCGCGATTATATACAAAATTTTGCGTAATCGTTATGTCGGCAGGAAAATATACATCTTTCCCTACCCTATGACCTAACTGACGCAAAGCCCAAACTCGTACTTTACTAAATGGGAAATGCACTCCTTGTTTGTAAAAAATAGCATTCTTAATGCGAATAATAGTATTTGCAAACTGATTCATACCTATATCCTTTTTAATATTTTCACACCTAATTTACCCATTACAAATAACATCGGTTTGCATAATTTCACAAACCGCCCGAATTCCACTAATTTTCCCCCAAACTCTGCCTTAAAATCTCTTACCCCATAAGGTTCATTCGGTTTACCTGCACCCATCATATCGAAGATTGGATAACCATTCTCCGCGGCATATTTCATTCCCGCATATTTTGTAACAGATGATGGGTGAATATTTTTATATGTGCCATCGTTTCCGCAAGCAAACCATTCATACACTCCCTTATCCTGCAAAAGCATACAAATACTACCGCCTACAATCTTTCCTCCAAACTCTATTAACAGAAATTTGCAAGAAGACATCGTATATAGTTTTTCAAAAAACTCCCATGGTTGTAACGGCATCTTCACTTTTGTCTCATATAGTTCTTGTAACAACTCATAATATTCCTTCACTTGCTCTATCGTCGCATTTTCTACCATCGTTGCCCCATCACGCAAAGACAACCGAATATATTTCTTACGATGCTTACCTATATTTTCCTCTACGTTCTCCCAATTTGTACAATCCACCTGAAAATTGAGATGCACCTCATATTTCCACCCGCAATGTTCAAATGCCCTTCTCCATCGACTGTAGTCATGGAAGTTGCGGGTCTCTATATAAATAGGTCTTTCCAATATGCCTTTTTCCTTTGCACAAAGTAACCTCTTCACTCCGTTGAGTAGTACAACCACCTCTTCATCTTGGGCATCGTCAGCTAATAGCGGTCCGCCAATAATGATTGCCCTACGTGTAGCGAATTGCTTAAGTGCATTCTTCTCACGCGTAACATAGCCGACCACTACCCCTCTCAATTTCTCTCCCCCTTTTGGGGTATCGGATGGGGCTATTGCCACCACAAATGGGTAGAATAATTCCGGCAGCGATGCATAAAACTCGTACGCCTCTTGCGTTTGGAACCACGTTGCCGTATTGGAACATTGCACCAGTTCCCCCCACTGCGTCTTATTTATCTGTTCGTATTTTGTAAATATGTTCATTTTCTCTCCTTTTCAATGTCTCTCAATGCGAGTATCATCTCATTATCAGCCTCATCATTCATTAGTATTAACTCGTCCGTCTTCTCTGCTTCCAGAGCTTCAAAGGCTTTTCTACGCGCATCTTGTTGCCCATTGACGGAACTGTATTCCATGTGCGCTGTGCACTTTATAACCCACAGCTAAAATCATCTCCAACGAATAACACAATGTATTATACGACTTTCCATCATCTGCAATTATAAAGAAATACTTTACAACTGAATTCTCATCTAACTCACTATCAAATAGAACCTTATTAATATGCTGACCAATATTTTGAGTTGAGGTCCCAAAAAGTTCTGCCATCTGCTTTTGAGTTAGCCACACCCTACCCTCACGCGTCATAAGCGCCACATTAGCACTACCATCTTTGCTCGTGTAGATAATCACGTCACTTTGGTCTCCCAAAGTCAACATTGTTTGTGATTTCGGATTTTCTATCTTTTTTCTTTTCATATTTCTCGCCTAAATAATTCACGTATCATACACTGTACACCATCCTTGCCTTTTGTACCGACGGTCACCCTTTCAACCATTCTGCGGCATTATAAATATTTTCGTGCAAAAGTACTAAAAATAAATGACTTATGCAAATCCTAATGCGTTATTTTGTAATTTTTCACCCCAAAAGCATACATCACACATAGCCGGAACGGCGATACATCACACATGTTCCACCCACGCATCCGGCGTGGTGTTGAGAAAGCACTCAAACCCTGCTTTTTGTCCTGCCTTTATGTTCTCCGGAAGGTCGTCGATATACAGTGTTTCCTCCGGCTTAATCCCCGTCTCACGTATCACTTGCTCATAACATCGTGCATCCGGTTTAGACAGTCCCATCTCGTTGGAGAAATACACCGCCTCAAACGGCAAACCCTTTAGCTGCTCCCTCGTCCACTCGGCATGCAGTTCGTTGATATTAGAGAGGACATAGAGTTTATATCCCTGTTTATGCAAGTCCATCAACTTCCGGTATCGAGCTTCAGGTATGCCAACAAGCATCGCCATCCAAGCGTCAATAACGTCTTGGCGTGTTGTTCCGGGTTTGCAGATGGGGAGGATTGCGTTGATGAACTCGTCGGTACTAATGGCTCCCACTTGATATTGGGCTACCAGTTCACTCTCTCCTGCGCCAATCAAGTCTCCTGCGGTAATGACATTGTGCATTAGCCCTTTGGGCGTGCATTGTGCATCGTGCACCTGCACAAGGGTCTGATATGCCTTCAATGTTCTCCTAATGTCCACATCAATGAGGACATTGCCTAAGTCAAAAAGTATATTCTTTATCATTGTTGTTAGTAGATTTTAATTGTTGAGTTCCATTACCGATGGACGGATGATGGACGGCAGGAGGACATTAACCATTAAGCACATTCTGATAAATCTCTACGAGTTGCTTAGCAACCAATTCATTGGTTAAACCTAATTCCTCTATCCGCTTGCGCCCTTCCGTACGTCCATTAAAAGACAACGCCTGTTGCAATAGTTCGGCTAACTCATCCACACTGCTTTCATCGCCATCCCAACGCTCTTTCGTTTTGCGCGGATTACGCAATACATAATGGCCGTGGATATTGCCCAATAGATGCGCAATATCCGCCGTATCTGTAGCTACAATAGGGCAGTTGCATGCCATTGCTTCTTTAAGTGCTTGGGGAGAACCTTCGCTATGGGTTGGTAACGCAAAGCAATCGCAAGCGCACATACGCAAGGTGCACTCCTGTCGATTAAGCCCTCGCATTTCGATTACTTCAATATCCTTTCGTTTTGTGCGTTCTATCGCCTCGCGAAGCAGTGGATAGTTTTTACGTAAATTATCAAAAGTGCCACCAAAGAGAATATATTTCTTATCATTACTCCATCCTAATTGTTTTCGTGCTTCGGCATAGGGCGTTATCACACATTCTTCCATATTCACTCCGCATGGTAAGATGGTATAGTGCTTATGTTTGCTATACACGAGGTCATAAATATGTTGCGCCACGTAAATAACGTGCTTGGCTCGCAGAGAAAAGATTGAGGATAACAAATTAACATGCCAATTTAACGTTTCCCCATTATGGAACGTAATCGCTACCGGCACTTTATGCTGCAATACTGCTGTTATACCGCTCAATCCAAAATGAGCATGGATAATATCCGGTTTGAATTCTGCAATCTTACGCAAAAGCGCCTTACGTTGGGTAAAATAAGAAATTAGCCCTTTCCCCTTAACAAGAAAGAAATCTACTTCATTTCCAATCGTACGAAGCGATTCGCCTTGCTCTACAACAAAGGGCACAATATGCGTTGCAAAATTGTTCTTATACCGACTGACTTCTAATATTCTCATTATACTTTTAATTTTAAATCATTCCTCGTCCGGCGAGTTTAAACCAGTTCCAAAATATACAAACTGCGACTTCTATAAAACACACATATAAAAACCACCTTTTATATGTCGATGATTTATTTACTATTGATACGCCATAGGCAGCAAACAGCATTAGCATCGGCATCACCGGCATATGGAAACGACCCGAATGGGCAAAATTACTGAGAACTAATGCCGCTAAGTAGCCACAAGTAAAAGCAATAATAAATACATGCCGTCGCCATTCACCGGAAAAGAGCATGATGAACATCACTAAAATAATAAAGAAAGAAAGTACATTTTTAATATAACTTCCTCCTGATAACATTTGCTGTAATATTTGTCCTATACTAGCTTGGTTAAACGTGGGAAACGGAATAGTAAAAATCAGAGGAGCAAATATCGTTGCTGTAGCATATTTCGTAATCAATTTATTTTGTCTTCCATTTTCATCCTTACGCCCAGCCCTCCAGTTCATATTCACATCTTGTTCATTCGTCTGAATGCTATGAGTTACGCGTTCTGTTTGTGTGTGCAGATTATCTCCCATACCTACAAATAACAAAGCAACAACCACAATACCTGTAAACAGTTTCTTTCCCCAACTTAATATTCGCTGTGAAGTAAAAACGACACTAAGCATAACCGAAGCAAAGGCAACTAACCCTAATGCCGAACGGAAAAGGAAGAAACTCATACCCACAAGAGTAGCAGGAAGCACTCGTGCCACTGTAATTCTCTCCGAACTTAATACACTATCCATTAAGTAAATAAACCAGCAAACAAGGAATACCATCTCCGGCTCCTTAAACATAGTTCCGCACCAATAAATCATATTGGGATTGAGCATTACAAAGACAGCAGCAATACGCCCCACTCCTTCTCCAAAGTGTGCTCGAGCTACACGATAAATAAAGACGGCGCAATAGGCTGATAACGCAGATTTTATCAAAAACGGAATAAATACATCACTTATGTTACCAATAAACAGGTATTCAATCATCAAAAATAACGGATAACCCGTATCATCTACTGCGGCACCGCAAATAGGACCTCTCATTAATTCCCAAATATTCCAATTTCCATCCTTAATAGCGTCGGCACATGTCATTCCCACAGACATATACCATTCCGTATCTGCCGTATCGCCTATGGGTGTTCCATAATAATCTATATTAAAATAGTAAGCATAAATCACCCAACACAACCGAACAAAGAATCCACATAAGAATACCGCTTGAGTAAATTTGCGTTCGCCCAATACTACCCATCGTTTAGAAAGCACAGCTCCTAAACCAAAGAAAAGCAGAATAGATAATATGCTTATCAATGCGTACCTTAATTCCATTGGATAATTATAGAATATAAGCGTACACAAACCAAAAGAGATTCCAAAGAATATCAATCCCCTATTTGTCAACCACTTGGGTAAATATGTCAATTCACGATAATTCATCATACATCATAAGGCATCAATCACTAATCACAATCTTCAACCCCAAACATTCTGTCACTTTTTGCAACGTATCAAGAGACGGGTTACCCACCCCTCTTTCAATAGCTACTAATGTATTAATACCTATTCCACTGAGGTCGGCTAATGTTTGTTGGTCTATTCCCAATTCTTTTCGACGCTCTTTAATGCGCTGTGATATAGCAGTATCCATAATTAAAAAGTTAATGTTAAACAACGATAATGGTAACTTTTATAGTATTGTTCCGCCAACATATCCGGCAACTCGCTATCGTGTATCATTTGTTTCGCCATCTCCGTTTGAGTTAAAAACCTATCTAATTCTCTGTTAATAACCGTCTCGTTCAGCCCTAAGCGATAACCAAATTCTACAAAAAGGGCACGTGTAATACTATGCGTATCATCCACCGTCATCCCCTCCTTGAATAAACCTTTCTTTAGCGCAAAGATGGAAGGCTGGGTCAAATGCAGACTGGTGTTCATAAGGTCGTATGCAGGAGAGAGCACATAATCCTTCGGCCGTTTCTCAATGAGTGAGAAATTTTTTAGATGATTGGTTTAACGGTAACACACCCTATTGTGTCGTAGGATGCGGTCGCCAAAAGGATGCCAAAATCATCTTCTTGCTCCAAGTGATGATACCGCGCTTGAAGTTGTCTATTTTCACCTTCTGATAACAAATTGGAAAAGTATGGAAATAAACTATCCGATTCATAGTGCAGTTGGGTTAACGGCATCGCTAAACAAACCGCTTTAGCATCCGGTTCGGCTGCATAATGAGGATCATAATCAAAAACATAATGATGAATATCCTGTTCCCTTATCACCCCGGCAAACTGATTTTGAATATATACTTTTCCTTCTCTCATTTTCACATTATATTGTGATTTCGCTTCTATATAACTAAAAAAGCTGTATATGGTTAAGTTGCTGATTTTTAGCTGTTTAATTATCATGCAACTTCCTTCAGTTGCTCGTTCTTTAAGCGCACAAGTTTTGCTTCTGTACTTGCAATCTGTCTTTCAAGTGCT
>JAZLMS010000045.1:0-23049 GCA_045598805.1 Paludibacteraceae bacterium
CCCTCCTATCCCCCTCCGCCTTTCCGCCTTTCCGCCTCTCCGCCTTTCCGCCGCAGGCGGTCTTTCAGCGAAGTTATTCTAATTGCAATCTTCATTTGCCAAAATGAGCAAAAAGAATGCGTAAATATTTCTGCTTTATTGAAAATAAAGTAGTAATTTTGCACCGTCAAATGAAAAACGCTTCATTTATGGTCTTAACTAACTATCTTTAACCTAAAAAACACAATATGAAAAAGATTCTACTACTAGCATTGACAATTTTTACTTTTGGACTTGTTTGCGCCCAAGAATTTATTAAAAATGTCGATAATTACTACAGGTATCAAGGACCTTCCATTGTTGGTAATTTTGTAATTGATTGTACAACTGATTTAAATACATCCGATTTTGAGGGGTGTTATAGTGAGGAAAATTATCACATTGACTCTGTATTTGAAAAGGACCATGTGGGATACTACAAATGGTGTGTAAATACTGCTTCGCGTTCGATAGGAGGGCACACCTACACTAATTATTTATGGAATAGTACATATTCTACACCAACAGGAATCCGTAATAACGCTCTTACTAATCAATATGATCGTCCAGGTATCTATCTTCCTACCATTAAATATGGTATTGATACTATAATTGTTGAGGGTTGGACTGTTCATAAGGAAAATAGCAAAACGCTTGATGTTTTGGCCTTGGAAAATGGACAATATAAAAGTATTGATAAGGTATATGCATCAGTTAGTAAGGCTTCATTTACTCTAAAAAACAATACCTTTACTTCTGATACGATACTTATAAAAAATTCAACAATAAAAGATGTCTGCTTCTTTCGTGGAAAACATAACGAACAAATGGTAATCACGAAAATTAAAGTGGTTTCAATGCCGGCTCCGGAGTATGCTTATAACGAGACCACTCAACGTTACGACTATATTGGCGAACCTTTAGAAGATACTTTAGAGGTTGACTTTACCCAACTTCCATCTTACAAGAAAGCCTTTAACACAACTTTAGGTGAGAATGTGCATGCAGATACTTGTTTGGAATTTGAGCATGTCGGTCTATATAAATGGAGCCATAATCTGCAAGATCGTTCGTGTGAGGGAAAAACTTATACTCATGTGCTAAGTAACTACGGAAACTCCGATGTTAACGGAGTAAAGACTGCAAATAATGCATCAAGTTTGAGTGTTTCGCTCAAACCGACCGTTTACTTACCCACGATGAAAAATGGTATTAGCAAAATCATTGTAGAAGGCTGGACGAATAACAACACGAGCGGAAATGTATATGTGATAGCAAAGGATGCAGATGGCACTTGGAAAGCAATCGATAAAGTGAATGGCAATATTACAAAAACCACATTTATGCTAAAAGAAGATAAGTATACGAAAGATACGTTAACCATTAATAATTACAATATTAAAAACGTGGCTTTTTACCGCCAACATACACCTTATCAGTTTATCACCAAAATTACCATCATCCCAATGGAAGCATTACCTGAGGTGGTGATTGACGAGAATGAGGATAATAAAACTATATTAGAGACATACAAAGGCCAAACCGTTAATCTAACCGTTTATCGAACCCTAAGAGCGAATATATACAACACATTTTGTTTGCCGGGTGAAGTTAGTTTGGCTAATTTTAGAACGGCTATTGATGACCCTGACTGTGAAGCTCGTTGGTTTAGTAATGCGTCCATAGATGGAAATAGTTTGAATTTAACCTTTACAACAACCTCCACTATTCAAGCCGGTTTTCCATATCTAATCAAACCAACGAAAGATATTACCGAACCTATCCGTTTGGAAAATGTTAAAATAACATATACTACGGGACGTAATATTGCAAGACCAAATGATAATGCGTTGGTGAAATTCTTTAGCACTTTATCACCTACGGAGTTAAGTGCGAGTGAGGATTGTTTAGTGCTCAGTGGTGATAACACGCTTTATTTTGTAGATGAAACGGTTACAATGCCGGGTATGCGTGGCTATTTCATACTTTATAATGAGGCTGCGAGGGCGGTTAAAGCGAATAAAATGCCGATGCGCGCAATTTTCCCCCCTCATCACCTACCGATATAGAGCCGATAAAGGATAATAAACAGTGCTATAAATATATCGAAAACGGACAACTAATCATTCGCCGCAATGGGGTGAAGTATTCAATTGATGGTCAAATCATAAAATAACAATATCATGAAACACTATATTTATCCAATGACTCAAGTCACAAATATAAATTCGATAATAACTATTTGCGCTTTCTCTAAAGTCTCTGGTGGAACCCTCAAAGGGGGAAACGAAGGTTTAGGTGGACGTGAAATAAATTAACGTTTTATTAACCAATTAAAAAACACAACAAACATGAAAAAAATTCTTCTTTTCGTTGGTTGCGTATTTGCAACCGTGAGTGTACTGGCAGGCGATGCTTTGTACACGTATGATGAAACCCTCAAGGTGTATGTGTATCAAGGACAACCTATTGAGGAAAATCTCAGCATTGATTTTACTACATGGACGGCATCAGACCTTCCTGCTACTTGGACTAATGGTGATCCTTTGTATGAATCCCATAACATGGGCTTTATGAAGTGGTTATTCAGTAGTGCTCGTTCTTTTGATGGTGTACAGATGAATAGTTGCTTTAACAACAACTCGGGTAATGAAGAGGGAAAAACGAATGCTAATACCGCTACTCCTCCAGCTATTTATTTGCCGACTACCGCTCGCGGTGTTAAATCCATTACGATTATCGGTGGAAACAATAAGGCTCGCGGTTTGTTCGTCAACTATCGTGCTGCTGGCGAACAAGCGTTTGCTTCGTCTTCTGTTTCGTTCTCCGGAAGTTGGAAGAAAGATACACTAAAGTTGGATTTAAATACGATGGATACCACCGAGATTTATTTAATGTATAAGAGTACGGACTTTATGGGTATAACCAATATTATCGTTGAGTTGAAGGAGGCTACTCAAACGGCTTCTATTGAACTGGATAAGCATGAACTCATTTTGTACCCCGGCAAAGAGGTTGCTCTTAAAACAACGACCTTCCCCTCGGATGCTCAGATTGCATGGGCTTCTTCCAACGAAGCCGTTGCTACCGTTGTTGACGGTAAGGTTTTAGGTACGGGTAAAGGTACTGCTTTCATTTATGCAACCATCGATGGTGCAAAGGACAGCTGCAAAATTACCGGCGAGACCTATACCTATTATCCTTTAGGAAATGATTCTCTCTTCCATTATGTAGGCGATCCGTTCGAAGATGAAGTGCTGATTCTTGATTTTGAGCAAGACTTGCAAGCATCGGACGTTCTCTATTACGATACTAACACATCAACCTTTGCTGACCGTATGCTCGAGTGGATGGACGGCATGGCAGGTTTCTACAAGTGGGGTTATTACGCTTCTCGTACGTATGGCGTAGCCAAAGGTCCTCTTTTGTGGGGTAATGGTAACTGCGAAAATGGCGGTACAAATGCTATTAAAACGGCTGGCAATACAGAGAAATTACCTGCTATCTACTTCCCAACCATTAAGAATGGTGTGAAATATATCGTTGTAGAAGGTGCCTCAAATAATAATGCTCGTACTCTTATGTGCGATGGTGAAGATGCTAACGGCAAATGGACACAAATCAACCAACTCGTTCCTGCAATGGGTGACAAATACTACTGCAATGTACAAAAGAACGTTTGGGCTGCTGATACGCTGAATATCAACTCTGCTGACGTTAAGAACATCCGCTTATGGCGTAACTCAACGGACTATATGTTCATCAACAAGATTACGATTGTTCCTATGGAGGAACAACAAGGTACCAATTTGTTTGACCAAAAGGCTATCGCTCCTGCTAAGAAGGAAATGCGTAATGGTCAAATCGTTATCCGCAAGAACGATTCTATGTACAATGTTTTGGGTGCAGAAGTTAAATAACAACACTAATTATATGAAACAATGAAAAAATTATTTTTTAGTATCCTTGGTTTAGCACTCGCGTGCGGATTACAAGCCGGTAACTACACACGCAATGCACAAGAGTATTTCGATTACACCGGCGAGGCTATTGACGCCATCTTGGCTGTCGATTTTAGCGACCTCCAACCTACCGATGTTCTCTATGATCCGGCTGCCAGTAAGCATGACACACTGAATATCTTAGAGTTCCAACAACTCGGACTCTATAAATTTTGCTACTACGAAAGTCGCTCTGTTGGTGGCGTGACCTATGGTCCTGTGCTATGGAATAGTAACGATGCCTTAGATGGTAAAAACAATGTCGTTCCGGCATCTCATCGTCCTACGATTTATTTCCCGACCTGCAAGAATGGTGTCTATTCCCTTATCGTTTCCGGTTGGGGAGCTTCCTCCAGTTCAATGTTTATTAGCGCAAAAGATGCTGAAGGCGTATGGCAAACCCTTACTACCGTAGCTCCCGAAGCAACAAAAGCAACGGTTAACTTGAGTACGACCAAATGCCTTTCCGATACTATTATTATCAATAGTGCCAATGTTAAAGACTTGTCTATTAGCCGTAATGGAGGTGGTTACTTCTTCCTCACTAATGTACAACTCATTCCTATGGGACATGACCAAGACGTGGTTCTTGCTAAGAGTTTAGAGATTCTGCCCGAGACCGCCGAGTTAGAAGCCAGCCAAACGCTACAAATGACCGCTAAGGTTCGTCCTTTCAATGCCTCCAATGCCATTGTATGGACATCCTCTAACAACGCTGTTGTGACTGTTGATGCTGCCGGTTTAGTGACCGCTGTTGGCGGTGGTGACGCTTATGTTGTCGCTGAGATAGACGGCTTGAAAGATACCTGCTCCATCCATGTGGAAGCCGAGGTGCCGGTTGAGTCGATTACGTTAGATAACACAACCATCACCGTTGGTGAAGGTAAGTATATTCAACTGTCCGCTACCGTATTACCCGTTAATGCCAGCAACCCCACCGTTACGTGGACAAGCGATAAAGAGACCGTTGCTACCGTTGACCAATCGGGTCTCATCTACGGTGTAGCTGAAGGAACGGCAACCATCACGGCTAAAGCCGGTGAGAAAACCGCTACATGTAAGGTTACTGTTGAATGGATCATGCCGGAGGCTACCGACTACCAACTCGTAGAGTACTATAAAGACTGCTACTATTACGAGTGGTATGGCGAAGCACAGACAGAGCCTATCTTCGTTGATTTCACTAAGTGGACATATGATTCTCTGCCCGATCCCAGTTGGCCCGACTTCACTACAACAACCGCTCGCGGTCACTCTGACCAACTCACTCAACGTTATAACCTCGGTTTCTATCAATGGATGGTTTACGAGAACCGTAACCTTGAGTCCGACCAAGCCCCCATGGCTGTCTCCAATGTGCTGTTTAACTGTGGTTACACCTATTTAGATGGTGAAAAAGTAGGCGCCGGTGCTGTTCCGCAATGCAAACGTCCTGCTATCTACTTGCCTTATTATGAGAATGGTATTAAGCAAGTTCGCATCACGGGTGTGAGTCACAATAACGCTCGCTCAATGAGTGTTGGCTACACCGCTTATCAACCCGATGTACACGGACAAGATAGTGCTATCATGGCTGGTCTTCCTTACCTAGACTTTGGTAAAGTGTGGGACGAGTACGTCATTGATAACCAAAACGAGTCGGTACATAATATGCGCCTATCCCGTAACTCCACCGACTATTGGTTCATTGGTTCGATTGAGGTTATCCCCTTTGAGGGCACAGACCTTAAAAACGTTCGCGATGACCGTTACGAGGTTCGCCCCGTTACCGGTGGTATCCTCTTTAACGCAAAGGAAGATGTAGATGCTACTATCTATAGCTTCTCCGGTGCCCCAATTCACAATATCCATGTGAAAGCCGGCGTACACGTTATGGTACCTATGACCGTTGGTGCTTATATTGTTAATAATACGAAAGTGATTGTTTCTCATTAATCTATCCTTTGGCGGGGGCATTATGCTCCCGCCATTTTTTATTTTTCCTTATTTACTATCCATAATAGCTACATAAGTGGCACACAATTCACATGAAGCGTATCTCTTTTATTCTATTTTTGTCCTTCGTCTTTTGTCCTTTGTCCTTTATCCTTTCTGCTTCAGAGATGGACATCATGCGTGAGAACTTACGCAAGGAAATAATGTTAGGTGACCTTAATTACGATCGTAATGATGCCACCATCCAAGCCTATATCAATACCTTGGTAAAGGATGCTAAAACCTATTATGGCAACTTGGAGAAAAACCCCGTAACCTATCTATGGAGTGACTATAATAAACTCAAGAACGATAACACAAACACATGTAAACATATTGAATACTCGCTCATGCGCCTGCGCACCATGGCGCTTGCGTGGGCATACCCAACCTCCGAACTTTATCACAACGATGACTATCTGACTGCTATCAAGAATAGTCTCGATTTCCTATATTCCTATGCCCTAAATGAGAAAACAACTCTTATCGGTAATTGGTGGGAGTGGCGCATCGGTTCACCTCAAGAGTATGCCGCTATTGTGTCTATTCTTTACGAAGAGCTGAGCGATGTACAATTATTACACTACGACAAGAGTTTCGATAACTTTGTCCGCTCTTTTGCTAAGAACGGAAACATGACCTATGCCAACCAAGCAGACGTGTGCCGCAACCTCTTGTACATGGGTATTCTTACCGGAAAAAAACAGGATGTGAAGGATGCTATCTCACTCGCTAAAAAAGCCTTTGTAGATGAAACAACCTTAGAGGTACGCAAGAAGGCACAAGAGCAGTTTGAGCAAATGATTAAAGACCAAGGCGATTATCATAGTTATAATTATGTCACTAAAAAAGAAGGCCTATACGAAGATGGTACCTTTATTCAGCATACGGCTATCCCCTATATCGGTTCCTATGGAACAAGTATGATTCTCTTCTCTGCCGAAATGGCTATGTGCTTACAAGGCACATCCATTGAGATACCGTCTTATTTTGCTCAGATTCTGCCTATCTGGCTCGAAAAAGCCTATATCCCTGCTATCTATAAAGGTGAGATGATGCGTATGTTCATGGGACGTAATGTCAATGCTAATCATAGTTCGCATGAGGCTGCTCGCGCCGTAGGTTTGAACATGTACCTGAGCCGAAACTTACTCTCTGATCCGGATATGCGCCAACGTATCACCAATGTGTGCAAGACTTGGTACACCGACAATGCCTATTATGCTACCCCTTACGATGGTATGAATCCTATCATTGACAAACCTCATATAGACCAAATGATAGCAGACGCCCAGGCGGACGCTCCCGCGGATGTGTTTAACCTCGTCCTCGCAGCCGGTGACCGCGTCATTCACGAAACGGCTAAATACCGCTTTGGACTCAGTATGTCCTCTAACCGTATCGGTAAGTTCGAAGGTTTCTCCAATAACAACATGAGCGGTTGGTATCAAGGCGACGGAATGACCTATATCTATACACCTAACCACCGCGAACATTGGCTGAAATATTTTACCTATTGCAATAATTACCGCCTTCCCGGTACAACAGTGGATCGTATCTCGCGCACTGCCGATGGAGCGAACATTGCCCTCTTTGACAATCCCGTCAATGCCCAATCATGGGTAGGCGGTATCTCCCTTTTGGGACGTTATGGCACAGCGGGAATGAGCCATGTGGGAGCCAAGAGCGACCTCGTTGCCAAAAAATCGTGGTTTATGTTTGATGACGAGATACATTGTCTCGGTGCCGGCATTACGATGAGCGAGAACCGCAATGTGGAAACGATCATCGAGTCCCGCTATATCTACGCCGGCTATTCGATTGATGGCGTGGATGGTGGTACCAAGAAATGTTGGGAATATACCTATGCTAATCCTAAATACGCCTATATCAACGAAGTGGGTGGGTATTATTTTCCTCAACCCATGACGCTAATCTCCTATATTGAGCAAAACAAACTATACTCTTTCTATATTGACCATGGTAAAGCCCCCGATAATGCTTCGTACAACTACGTCTTACTGCCCCAAATGAGCAAAGACGAGGTGGCAACCTATGCCAATCAACCCGCGACCGAAGTATTGCAAAACGATACCATCATTCAAGCGGTACACCATAAGAACCTTGGCATCGTTGGTATCAACTACTGGCATGCAGGAAAGCAAGCCTACGTTCATTCGGACGGAGAAGCTTCGGTTATGTATCAGCAGAAAGAGGGTAAACTATACTTCTCAGCTTCGGATCCTACGTGGAAAAGAACCTCACAAACCTTTATCTTAGATGGCGTCTTTACCTTGGATTCCGCTATTCCGAGCGACAAAGCACAAGTTTCTCATACGGATACCAAAACAACCATCACCATTGATTGTACCGACCGCATGGGACAGGGCGAACAACTCGTTCTTACTATCATCTCTCCCATGCCTACGCCCGAGATAACCTCTGACTTGGACTTGATGGAAACCAATTCAAATAATACCTACAAAGTCATTGAAGGAGGGCAAATATACATCTATCGTAACGGAACTAAATATTCAATTCTATGAAACGCATTATCGTCCTACTGCTTCCTCTAACTTTTATCTGTACCCTTACTCACGCCGCGGTAGATGCGTCCGTGTTTGAGCGTATGCGTACTAATTTTAGGGAGCAGTGCTCCCTGGGACCTACCGATTATGATCCCGATCAACCCGATATGCGGGCTTACCTCGATAGGCTAACTACGGATGCTCTGGCTTATTGGCAAACCATGCGGCACGACACTTGTTTCCTTTGGGATGAAATGAGCCTATGGACGGGAGTGCCCTCTTATACACCCTTTCATGTACATTATTCCTATCAACGTCTGGAAACCATGACTCGTGCTTGGGCATATCCGGGCACGAACCTATATCATAACGATGCCTTATTGTCGGATATTCGCTTCGGTTTAGGGTTGCTCTATAAGTATGCCTATAATGAGAATACCCCCATGTGCGGTAACTGGTGGGAGTGGCGTATTGGCAATACGGAGAACTACGCTAATATCGTTTCCATACTCTATGAACAACTGACTCCGGAAGAAATACACCAATTCGATTTGGGCGGCTCACGGCATATCCGTGACTTTGTCAAAAAAGGCAATATGACCTATGCTAATCTTGCTGATGTGTGCCGCAATCTCCTGCTTATTGGTATTCTGACGGACAATGAGGAGGATATACGCACCGCTATTCAGCAGAGTATCCCTGCTTTTGTGGATAATACGACGCCTTTTACTCGCGTTGCAGCCAATGCCGCTCACGACCAAATCATACGAGATCAATCTGCCTATCAGCACAATACACTTGTTTGGAAAAAAGAAGGACTATATGAGGACGGCACTTTCATTCAGCATATTGCTATCCCTTATATCGGAACGTATGGAGGGCAGATTATCAACTTCTGCGCCACCATGGTTCATGTCCTTGACGGAACCGATTTTGAGGTTCCTCAAGAGATAGTTGATGTCCTACCCACGTGGATTAGCAAGACCTACTTGCCCGAACTCTATAAGGGTGAGATTATGCTTATGTTCATGGGACGCGGTAATGCCCGTAATCCCTATATGTCAGCGCGTTATACGGCTCTCAATGTCTTGTCCTCCTTAGCCCTGATTAAGGATGAAACGGAGCGGGAGCGCTTTCGTCTGGCTTTTGCCGATATAATAGCATCGGATAAGCATTATCCAACCATCTATACGGATATGAATCCCTTGCCCGTGTATAAACCTCATTTGGAAAGAGCGCTTGCCATGGCTGATGGTCAAGCAGAGGATAGCTCGTTCAGTATTGTCCTGGCTGCTGGAGACCGTGTGATACACCAAACACCCACTTTCCGCTTTGGTCTGGCTATGTCCTCTAACCGCATTGGTAAGTACGAGGCTTTCATCCGTACCGATAAAAGCGAGAATAACTACGCTTGGTACACCGGTGATGGAATGACCTATCTCTACACTCCGAATGACCCGCGTCAGTATTGGCAGTATATCCCCCGTATGAATCACTACCGCGTACCCGGTACTACGGTTGATCTTATTGAGCGTGAGTTCTGCGGAAGCGGCATGATCCTGTTTGATCATCAACCTAAAGCAGCAGATATAGCCCGTGCCGGCGGCGTGATGATGGATGGATTATATAGCTCCGCCATGATGCAACTACTCGCCTCACGTTCCGACCTAATGGCAAAGAAATCGTGGTTCTGCTTTGATAACGAAGTCGTTTGTTTAGGAGCGGATATTGACTTGGATACCGACCGCGAAGTTATCACAACCGTGGAGAACCGCCAGTTTACACGACCTATGTATGTGAATGGTAAGAATATCGGTACCCCTCAAGAACAAACCTACGATAAAGTCAAAACCGCTTATCTCGAAGGAACGGGAGGCTACTTCTTCCCGCAACCCGTCACGCTTCACGCTAATGTGTCCGAGAACGGTTTTAATGAGTTCTGGCTATCCCATGGTCACGCACCACAAGGTGCGGACTATCAATATGTCCTTCTTCCTCAAATGACTCAATCCAAGGTCAAGGCTTATCAGCGTAAACCCGATATTCAAGTATTGGCCAATACTTCTCAAGTTCAAGCTGTTATGGAGAAATCGTTAGGCATAACGGCTATCAACTTCTGGGCATCCGCTACCTTTAATCATATATCGAGTGATGGTGTGGCTGCGGTCATGTATCGTTCAGCGGGCGATACACTCTATCTTAACGTTAGCGACCCTACTTGGGAACATACGGCAGTCACTCTTACCTTAGACGGTACTTATCGTTTGGTAAGCGCTATGCCCGAAAAGAAAGTAACGCTCACCGCGCAAGGTAACCAAACGCAACTGGTTATTTCAACGCTGTATCGCTTGGGAATGACCCAACAAATAGTACTTGTCAAGACCCAAACATCTCAAACGCGCCCTTTTGAACAAGCGTCAATAACGACGCTAATCAAAACCTTGAGAGAGAGCCTCACCGAAGAGGATAAGTCTTTTTTGCAATCTGTTTATGCCCCCGTTTCGGTCGCTAAACCTATTGACGATGCACGCCATCATGTGATGGTGACTCCCTCGGGCGAGATACGTGCTTATGGCAAAATAAACTATTCCCCTACCTTTCCGCAAGGAGAACGGGCTTACTTAAGCAGTACGGATTGCGGACTAAGTTGGAAACTGAAGAAAGCACAAGGAACCATGGAGGCTTGTACTTATCTACCTATTCCTCAACTCTATGTTCGTTTCGATACCGTTTGTGCAGGACCGGATAAGGGAACTTGGGTTCTTCGCTCAACCATCGGTCCCGATGACAATAATCCCGAACGCATTAAAATCTCCAATCACATCCAGTGGGACTATTATGCGATTCAGCAATCGCCTTTCTCTCATCGTATATATACGACCGGAGCACAGATAAATGAGCAAGATGAACGCTTACGTGAACCTATCTTCTGGTATTCGGACGATTGGGGGGAAACCTGGTCTTTTTCTGCCATCCCTAATCCTCCGGTTTATCCCCAAACAGCACCGGATCTCAGTCCCCGATGGAATTATTGCGGAACGGAAAACGTGGTGTGCGAATTTGCCCCCAATCAAATGATGGCGCTCCTGCGCAATGCTTCCGATTGGTTTTATTGGGCTTTTTCTCAGGACGGAGGACTGACATGGACCGATTGCTCGCCTTCGCCCTTCCATGGAGACGCAACAACACCATTTCTACTGCGTTTACAAGACGGACGTTTGCTCTGCTTCTGGAATAATACGATACCTCTGCCCGAAAACGACCATTCCGCGCCTGAATTGGATGAGGATGCGGTCAGCGGACGCTGGGAGGACACGTTTACCAATCGCGATGCCGCTCATGTGGCTATCTCCGAGGACAACGGACAGACATGGGTGGGCGCACGCGAACTGGTACTTAGTCCCATTCGTAACCGCTCCGATTTCCGCTACTTTGGTTCAATGGAGAGTAGTCATGACAAATCGGTTCACCAGTTTCAAGCCATAGAACTCCCCTATAACAAAGTGCTTGTGCATGTGGGACAAAACGAAGTGTCTCGTCAAATGATGATTTTTGATGTCAATTGGCTTTACGAAATCTATCGTCATGAAGATTTTATGAATGGAATGGAGAATATCTCCGCACAAACCTACCTTAAAAGCCTTAGCGGTTGTACTCTCGCTGCGGCAGGCAATGGTCACTGTCAATGGAACCGTATTCAAGGTGCCGTCATGGCTCCTGACCCAACCGGCGAACCTCGCGATGTTGTTCATGTGTCTCGTCAAGACGATCCTCGCCTCTATTCGCCCGTACAAGGAATTACGTGGAATTTCCCTGCATCTCATGATGGAAGGGTGATGACAGAGGTTTATTTGGCACAAGATACACTCCGTTTATGCCTCGCCGATGCGTGGTATAACCCCTCCGATCCTACGCTTAGTGCTCGCGCACAATGGTGCGTAGATCTAGATTGCTCACAACTGACTAAAAACCAATATCATACCTTGGAAGCGCGTTTTTCTACTACTACTCAAAAGGTGGAATTACTCATCGATGGTATCTCATACCAAACTTATCCTTTGCGCTCGGCATCTTCTTTGGGACTTAGTTATGTCATCCTACAATGTCAAGCCCCTCATGCTTCCGAAGGCTTCTATGTCCGTTTGTTGGAAAAAGACGATTATCGATAAAAATATATTTATGAAACACACCATATTATCTATTTTAGCCTTACAATTGGCTGTAATTAGTGCTTTTGCTCAAACTACCGTTACCGAATCTACCCAATCGGTGCTCTCCTATCCATTCTCTGATCCAACGCCGGTGGCAATCTTGGCCCCGCAAGCTAAGCGACCCTGCTATCCTTATAATCACTTTGATGGTTATACCGAGAAAGGACAGATGCAAGATTGGACCGTAGTTACCCTCGAGAACCCCTATATCCAAGTTACCATGTTACCGCAAATGGGTGGTAAGATATGGGGCGCCATTGAGAAAGAAAGCGGACGCGAGTTTATCTACCAAAACCATGTCATGAAGTTCCGTGACATTGCTATGCGCGGAGCATGGACATCCGGTGGTATAGAATTTAACTTCGGTATCTTAGGTCACGTGCCTACTACCGCTACGCCGATTGATTATACTACCGTTCAGAAAAAGGACGGGTCGGCTTCTTGCTATGTTGCCTCCTACGAGTGGATTACCCAAACATGGTGGCAAGTGGAGGTTAATCTGCCTAAAGATAAGGCCTATTTTACCACTTCCGTTACATGGTATAACACGTCCTCTAATTATCAATCTTGTTACCAATGGATGAATGCCGCTTATACCATTCGCGGTAATGCCGAGTTTGTCTATCCGGGTAATGCCTCTATCAGTCATGATGGCGATTGGGACAGTTATCCTGTTACCAAAGAGGGTAAGGATATATCGTGGTATAAAGATGTGAACTTTGGTGGCGATGTGTCTGTTCATGTGTTAGGTCACTATAGCGATTTTTATGGTATTTATTGGCACGATTGGAACTTCGGCTCCGCTCACCTTGCCAAACATGAGGATAAATTAGGTGCCAAATACTTTATCTGGAGTAAAGCTCGTAGTGGCGCTATATGGGAGAACCTACTCACCGACGAGGACGGACAGTATATCGAACAACAGTCCGGACGAATGTTCTGCCAACCTTCCTATAAAACGGCTAAAACCCCCTTCAAACATACCGCTCTCCAACCCGGAGTAACGGATACGTGGACAGAGTATTGGTTCCCTATTAAGGATATTAAAGGCGTTAAGCAAACGGCTCGTATTGGTTCTCTCAATGTGGAGCGTGAGAACGGACAACTGCATCTGCTATTCTCACCCTTAACCAAACTCAAAACAACGCTCAAAGTGTACGACAAAGATCAACTTATTACTACACTTCCACTGAATACCATGGTGCTAAAATCTTGGGAACAAAGTTTATCCGTTCCTGCTTCGCTGATGACGGAGGGCTCTCTGCGTGTAGTGATTGGCGATAATGATCTCGTTTATTCGGAGATAAAGCAAGAAGTAGAAACCAATCGACCTCTTGAAATGCCGAAGGATTTTGATTGGGAGGACGCTTATGGCCAATTTATCTTAGGTGAGAACTTTGCCAATCAAAAGCGCCTAACCGAAGCGATTGAGCACATCACCCGCTCTTTGGAAATCAATCCTTATTTCTTGCCCGCTATCAACGTCTTAGCTCGTGTGTATAACCAAATGGGACGTTACGAGGAAGCTATTCAGCTCTGTCATACCGGTCTGTCCGTTTCTACATATGACACGGAGTGCAACTACGAATATGCTCTTGCTTCACTTGCTCTCAATCATCTTACGCATGCGAAGGATGGTTTCTCTCTCGCTGCACGTGATGCGGCTCTATCTTCCGCCGCCAACCAATACTTGGCTCAATTGGCTATTCGTGAGGGCAACCTGACACTCGCCAAAGAGTATGCCCAAGTTTCGCTGCATACCAACAGCCTAAACTTGGGTACACGAATGTTACAAGCCTATATCCTGCGTCAACAGGGACGTGTAGATGATGCGGAGCGTTTGGTAAAGGCGTTCCTTCATCAAGTACCCCTCTACCCTCAAGCACGATATGAACTCTATCGTTTAGGCGATATTGAACTGACCGACTTCCTTCAGTCTGTTCGTTGCGAACAACCCGCTGAGGTCTTTATCGAATTAGGAAATTCGTATGCCGCTATCGGTGCTTACGATGAGGCTGAAGAATTATACTCTTTTGCACCCCAACATCCTATTGCTGCATACTGCCGTGCTTATGCCCTGCATCTGCAAAACAAAGAAGACCAGGCATTAGCCCAACTCAAGGTGGCTCAACAATGCTCTCCGTTCTGCGTATTCCCCTTCCGAACAGCATCTATTCCTGTTTTACAGTGGGCTGAATCTATACTTCCTGCTTGGCAAAACCGCTACTATTTAGCACTTATTTATTTGGGTACACAGCAACAAGATAAAGCTCTTGATTTGTTGAATACCTGTGATGATGCTACTTACGCACCACTATTCTTGACGCGGGCTACAATGCAAGCAGGAGAGGCGCAACTCAATAGCCTACTCATGTCGCAAAAACTGGATAAGTCGTGGCGCTGTGGACATGCCCTTCTGAAATACTACCTCGAGAAGGAACAGTACGATAAGGCGTTGAGCGTAGGTAAAACGTATCATAAACTCTATCCCGATAACTATTATGTGGGTACTCTCTATGCCAAGGCTTTGTGCAAATCGGAGCGCTACCAAGAGTGTTTCCATTTGATGGAAAATATTCATATGTTACCTTACGAGGGGAGCACGGAAGGACACGATATCTACCGTGATGCTTATTTAGGTTACGCCGAGCAATTATTGGCAAAGGGCAAATACCAAGCTGCTCTCGATGCGGTTGCTAAAGCACGTTTGTGGCCTGAGAATTTAGGTGCCGGTAAACCTTATGATAACCTTATTGATAGTTCCCGCGAGGACGCTTTGGAGGCTCAGATTCGTCAAATTATAGATAAACAATGATATGAAAAAGTTTGATTCGTTTATTCTCTTCTTCTTCGTTTGTTTAACCCTTCAAGCCCAAACGAAGAACGCCAAAGACCTTTGTACTGTCACTTTCACCCCCAATCACGCAGACTGGGTGTATGCCATTGGAGACTCGGTGGAACTCAATATTCAAGTGCGTAAGTATAATATCAACTTACCTAATCAACCTCTTACCCTCACATGGGGAATGGAGATGAGTGCTACCGAACAAACTTACAAAATATCAACCGACGCTAATGGTAATGCTACACTTCGCCTCAAAGGCAGCGATGTTCCGGGATTTAAGACTTGTGCCGCTACTGCCATCGTGGACGGAAAGAAGTATTGGAATTATATCACAGTTGGTTTTGAACCCGACAAGATTGAACCTACTACACCTATGCCGGAAGACTTTGTTGAGTTTTGGACAAAAGCGTTAGAAGATGTTCGCAAAATTCCTCTCAATCCGGTCTATACACTTCTTCCTGAATTATGTACCCCCCTGTCGGATACATATATGATTAGTTTCCATAATCAGAAATACGGAGCTAATATGTATGGCATTTTAAAACTCCCCAAAGGCATAGAGCATGGAAATAAGAAATACCCTGCTATTCTTGAGGTCCCTGGTGCCGGTATTCGTAGTTACAAAGGGCTCAATGATGACTATGCCAAAAAGGGTATCGTTTCTCTCCAAATCGGTATCCATGGCATTCCAGTTAATCTGCCTGACAATGTTTATACAGATTTGGCAAATGGCGCTCTAATCAATTATAACTCTATTCGTTGCGATGATCGCGATCAATATTACTATAAGCGCGTATATACGGGCTGTGTTAAGGCTGTGGATTTTCTCTGCTCTCTTCCTTATGTGGATTCCGAGCATATTGCCGTTTATGGCGGTTCTCAAGGTGGATTACTCAGTTTGGTTGTAGCCGCTTTAGCGGCAGACAAAATACAATGCGTAAGCACTGCTTACCCAGCAATGAGCGAAATAGCAGGAAGTATGCGCGGACGTATTGATGGGTGGCCTCGACTGTTTAATGGCAAAAAAGACATACCTGCTTTAGAAGAAAAAATCAAAGTATCAGAATATTACGATGCGGTTAATTTTGCTCGTTTAGTGAAAGCTCCTATGCTATTTATGCAAGGATATAACGATAAAGTTTGTCCTCCTACGACCACAATGTCGGTATATAATGTGCTCACTTGTCCCAAACAATTGGTTATTGAACAAGATGCTGCTCATTGGTTATATCCTGAACTTTGGAATCAACGCAGAGATTGGCTTATTGAACAACTTACCAAATAAATGGATGACGGAATAGTGTATTACAATAATCAACGGGAGGTTAAACTTTTTCTTCCGGATGGGCAAGGCTCTCAACCTATGCCTGTTCTCATCATTCTTCCCGGTGGTGCATACTACAAACTCTCTACTCGCTATGAGGGTAGTGAAGTCGCTCGTTGGTTGAACCTACATGGCATTGCTGCTGCCGTTCTCCATTATCGCATGCCTAATCATCACCCTGAATGGCCTCAAGAGGATATCGTCTCCACCGTGAAAGAACTGAAGGAGAAGGCAGATAGCTTCCATATCGATTCTCAACGTATTGGAATCATGGGCTTCTCTGCCGGAGGTCATGCCGTGGCGTTATCGCTTACACGTCAATTGCCCGTTCGTTGTGCAATCCTCTTCTATCCCGTTATATCTATGGATAGGGTGCTAACCCACCTAGAAACGCACGATTGGCTCCTTTCGCCGCAGGCTTCGAGGGAGCAAGAGCATACCTATTCTGCCCAGTCTCTCGTTCATGCCAATATGCCGCCTACCTTGATCGTGGCATGTGAGGATGACGACTTGGTGCCCGTTCGCAATAGCCAATGTTTCTATGAGGCGTTGCAACAAAAAGGCATTCCCTCTGAATTGCACATCTTGCCTTATGGAGGTCATGGATGGGGGTTTAGTGACGATATGCCACAAGCGGAACAAGTACTGACACTATTACAAAACTTTATTCAACAAAATCTATAATTATGCAAACAATCATCTCCCAATTCGCTTTAGCCAACGCTGTTCTTGACCCCAAACCCGTCAAGGTTGGCTTTATCAATGACTCCTTTATTCTTCCTGCTGCTCAAGCAGGCGGTAAGTCGTATTTCTTGCAACGTATCAACCACCACATCTTCACTAATGTGGATGCCTTGCAGGATAACATACTGAAAGTGACTAATCATATCCGAGCTAAACTCCTTGCTTCCGGTGTGCAGGACGTGGAGCGCCGCGTGCTCGAACTCGTGCCTACCAAGGACGGCAAACTATACTACAAAACCCCCGAGGGCGACTATTGGCGCGTGTATGTGCTCATCGAGAACGCTTCCTCGCAGGAGAAAGTGACACCCGAATCGGCATATTTAGCAGGACAGGCCTTCGGCGAGTTCCAATGTCAGTTAGCCGATATACCCGAAGGGGAACTGGTGGAGTCTATCCCTAATTTCCACAATATAGAGTTCCGCTTGCAGCAACTCGATGACGCTATCCGTGACGACAAAGCAGGACGCGTAGCCCAAACGAAGGATATCATTGACGCTATCAACGCGCGTCGTGACGCTATGTGCTTGGCAGAACGCTTGCACCGTGAGGGTAAACTGCCAAAGCATATCAATCACTGTGATACGAAGGTCAATAATATGCTCTTTGATGAGGACGGCAAACCCATGTGTATCGTGGACTTGGATACCGTCATGCCCGGCTATGTACTCTCCGACTTTGGAGACTTTATGCGTACTGCTGCCAATACGGGTGAGGAGGACGATAAGAACCTCGATAATATACATGTCAACATGGAGGTCTTTGAGGCTTATACGCGCGGTTACTTGACTCGTGCCACTTTCCTAACGGACTTGGAGAAATCATTATTGCCTTATGGTTGCCGTCTGCTCTCGTATATGCAGACCGTGCGTTTCTTCACCGATTACCTCAATGGCGATACCTATTATAAGATTCAGTATCCTGAGCATAACCTCGTTCGTGCCTATGCCCAACTGCGCCTGCTTGAAGAGCAAGAGAAGGCAGCGGAGGCTATGGAGGCTGTTATTGCTAAATAAACAAATGAAATATGCGCAATAATCTTTCATCTCAGATAACCCTTTCGCGGGTTCCGTCTAAACTCTATCAAACGACGGATGCGTTAGAACTCGCCCGTCTTACTCGTCGCGAGAAAATCAAAACCACCATCGTCGAAAACGCTACCGAAGGCAGCTCCCTCGTAGCCGCTATCATTAAAGACCGTATCCTTAAAGCCGATTCGCCGACTTTTACGGTCGTCCTCTCTACCGGACGCACACTTGTGGACGTTCGACCAATGGTGGAACCGATGCGCTCGCAAGTTACGTTCCTTGATTGGCGTGACGATGGTGTCATTCCCGAGGAAACGCCCATCGACCTGCTTGTTCTTGGATTAGGTCGTGTCGGAGAGGTCGGCGGTCAAGGTATCCGCACCATGCTTCGCGCTAAAGAGGTCGTACTCGTCGCTTGGGGCGAACACAAGGCAGGAGCTGTCCGCGATACCGTTGAAGGGGAAGTGAGCGATGCCTGTCCTGCTTCTAAACTACAGTTCCATGACCGCGCTCAACTCATTTGTGATCTCAACGCCTCCCAACTACTCACGCGTATCCAATATCCATGGTTGGTCACTATGTGTGATTGGAACGACCATCTCACACGGCGGGCCTTGGTTTGGCTATGCGAGAAAACGGGCAAACCGATTCTCAAACTCACCAACAAGGACTATAATGACAATAGTTTAAGCGAACTCATAGCACTTTATGGCTCTGCCTATAACTGTAATATCAAGGTCTTTAACGATATCCAACACACCATCACCGGTTGGCCCGGCGGTAAACCCAATGCCGATGATAGTAATCGTCCCGAACGCGCTAATCCGTATCCCAAAGACGTACTTATCTTCAGCCCACACCCCGACGACGACGTTATTTCTATGGGCGGCACGTTTGCGCGTCTAATCAAACAGGGACATAACGTGCACGTGGCTTACGAGACGTCCGGCTGTATCGCCGTCGATGATACGAACCTGCAATACTTTCTCGACTTCCTCAATGGTCTTCCCGCTGTTAATCTTCAATCTTCAATAGTCAATAGCCCTTCGGGCGTTCAATCTTTCAATAGTCGAGAGATTCTCGACTTGAAAGCCCTCATTCGCAGAGGCGAAGCCACGGCAGCAGACCGCTTTATGGGGCTACAGGAGGATCATATACACTTCCTCAATCTGCCTTTCTATGAGACGGGAACAATCAAGAAGAAGGATCTTAGTCAAGCGGATGTCGATATTGTGAAGAAACTGCTTCTTGAACTCAAACCGCAGGAGATGTTTGTGGCAGGTGACTTGGCAGACCCGCATGGTACGCACAAAGTCTGCTTAGATGCTGTTTTGGCAGCGATAGACGAACTCAAAGACACAGAGGTATGGTTGAAAGACTGCCGTATATGGATGTACCGTGGAGCATGGATGGAGTGGTCGATTGACCTTATCGAGATGGCTGTACCAATGTCACCGGAGGAGTTGAGGTTCAAGCGGAATACGATTCTCAAGCACCAGTCGCAGATGGAGTCTGCTCCTTTTATGGGCGATGATGAACGTCTCTTCTGGCAACGTGCCGAAGACCGTAATCACGCTACGGCACAACTCTACGAACGCCTCGGTTTAGCTAGCTACGAAGCCATCGAAGCCTTCGTCCAATATCGCCTATAGTTGAACATAAAGTATAGCACACAAAAAAAGGATGCAATATCGTGCATCCTTTTTTGTGTCCCCCGATGGACTCGAACCCTCAAAAGCCAATGGCTCTCACAAATACTTGATAACCAGTTGATTATAATTTTGCAAATCGTGCCATATTAGGACGATTTGGCACGATTTTGTTCATTTTTATTCGTCCTAAATTCGAATGCAAAGGTACTGCTTTTTTATGATATATGCAAATTTTATCGCATTTTAATGAATTTTTTTTGATTTTGTCAAAATGTCGAGCTTTGGCAAAGTACACATTTTAGTCCCTACTCTCTTTCCGTAAGCGCTCCCTACTCCTCTCCTCCATACACTGGCACCAAAAACACATCAAAATGTATCATTTTACGCTTTTAACCATTAAATTCGTAAAAATATTACAAAATTTTCATTTATAATTTGCATTATTCATTTTTTATTTGTATCTTTGCAGCAAAATTCAAAACACCCACCTATGATTGCCGAATTTACTGTAGAGAATTTCTACTCTATCTGCTCAAAACAAACCCTAAGTTTCATCCCTACAACGGATAAACATTTGGAAGACTATTATTTGGTCGAAGTTAAACCCGGAATTAAATTACTAAAGTCGGGTATTATCTATGGTGCGAATGCTTCTGGTAAATCAAAGGTATTGAACGCTCTAGAGTTCTTCGTTCGTTTCATGATAACCTACCCTCAAAGTAAGACGAGCGATACGGATAGAATACCTTTCTTACTCAACGACCATAGCAATGACGAGCCGACTCGCATGTCCATGACATTCTATGTGAATGGCGAACGCTACATCTTAGATGCGTCTTTCACTAATCGTGTCATTTTGAGCGAATCATTAACAGTATATGCATCCTCTCGTCCTGCCGTTCTATATGAGCGTACATATGTCCGAGGAAATGATAGTACTCGTGTGGAATTCGGCAAGCAATTGGGATTAGGCAAAAAGGATCAAGATATTATCATGGGCAATACTTTGAATAATTGCCCTGTACTTGCAGCCTTTAGCAAATCCAATGTGGAAAAATCCCGATTAAATACGGTATTCCATTGGTTAGATGATAGTTTTTCACAAACGATTACTCCAGCACATCCTTTGATTTATTTCTTACATGAAGAACTTAAACGTGATACATCTGGAGAAATGAGTAAATTCATTTTGAAGTATCTACAAGAATCGGACTTCAATATTAAGGATTTTAAAATGTCATCGGATGCATCGTCCATTATCTTCTCGCACGAGACTGCAATCGGTATAGGAACCTTACCGGAAGAGGTCGAATCTAATGGTACGCTTCGGTTCATGGCGATGGCTGCTTTGCTTAAATATTTGGTAAAGGATAACCAATTTATTATGATAGATGAGATAGAAACAAGCCTTCATTACGAATTACTCACTTTTTTCTATCGAACCTTCTTAGTCAACCAAACGGGTACCTCTCAATTACTATTTACGACCCACGATATCAATTTATTGGATGAGGATTTTGTTCGTCGTGATACAATATGGTTTACGGACAAAGACGAGAATGCAGAAACGCAGATAATCCGGCTTTCCTCTTTCGGACTACATAAAAACCTATCTCCATATAACGCATATCGCCAAGGTAAATTGGTCAAACTTCCATTTACCGGAGATATTTTCTTAACAGAGGAGGATAAAGCATGAGCAAAAGTATCGCCATATTTGGAGAAGGACCTACTGAATGGCAATACGCCAATAGCCTTCGGGTCGCCAAGCGTTATTCCTCTTTAATGCTTAAGCCTTCCGTCCCTCAGCATTCTGATATGAGACACATGTTAGCACAAGCTAAGAAATGCATTAACGAAGGCTTTGATCAAGTCATTTGCCTACTTGACATGGATCGTCTCAACGCATGCCCGTCTGAAAAACAACTATATTTAAAAGCAAAACATCAGACCACATATAGAAAGGTTGTGTTCATCGAATCCGACCCTTGCACTGAGTTTTGGTTCCTATTACACTTCATTCAACAACTAACATCTAAAAAATACAGTACGGGCGATGCGGTGATTGCTGAATTAAGAAAATATATTCCAAATTATACCAAAACGGAAAAATATCTTCAGAAAGTCAAGATATTTACCTATTTGGAAACGCATGGAGATCTAAAGAATGCTATCAATCTATCCAAGAAACTGACTGATATGCATAATGAACAAGATATAAATTCATACACACAGATGTATAAATTGTTCCAGATTCTTGATGAGTGCGCGCGCTAAAATGCAAAAATGCTGCTTTTTGTTTGAACAAAATAGCCTCTGGACAAGGTTTTCCCTAAACAAAATGCAAAAATAACTACTTTTATAACGTTTCTTTCTTCATCTTCTCATCCACCATTTTCATCAGTTTCTTGTGTGTGCGGGCTTTCTTTCGAATTTGATTTTTCCGTTAAAAATAAAAATAAAATCTACTTTTAGTAGAATTTATTTGGTCAATTGAGATTTTTTTTGTATCTTTGCAAGCGGAAATGAGAAAGGGGTATCAGCTCGCACGATTATTACGAGTCCGCTATACGACACAAAGAAAATAAAATATCGCAAAATTTGCAGATGTGAGAAAAGTTTTGTAATTTTGCAAGCGAAATTTGAATTAATATGACCAAAGACGAACTAATAGCACGTATAAAAGACATCGAATGGGAAGATTTCGAGGTCAAGGAAGCGCAGAAC
>JAZLMS010000046.1:0-9520 GCA_045598805.1 Paludibacteraceae bacterium
CACAAAGTTAATCACATTTTTTCAAATAAACAAATTTCCGTCTTTTTTTGCTGAAGATACCTATGCCTTTACACTTACGATGCGCATGTTATTTCTCTATTTTGTTTTCGACACTTCGAAAAACTGGCTGCAAAATTACAACTTTTTTTTGATATATGCAAATAAATTCACACTTTATTGTGATTTTTTTTATCAATCACACATTACACATCATAAGGCACACATCACACATTAGACGTCATACATCTAACCACCTTCTGCTTACACCAACTCCCCACTTGCATCAATCTCCTCTTTGTTTTTAGCACCCAAATCGGTGTCTTATACACCCTCTTCACCTTTGCCGACTGATGACTCCAATCCACATGTTGCAGTTCCTCTGCCGCTACATTATGATAACGCTTGTCCATCCAATAATCCAATAATCCCCCTACCCTCAACCAATCGCACAACCGCTTCCAGTCCTCACTCGTCTTCTCCGCTTCTGCGAGGTGCTCCATCCGAAACAGCATATGTGTCTCAGGCGCATGCAGATTCCGCGTAGCCCGCAGTTTAGCGGGGATATCATTATTGTAATAAGCAAGCGCTTCATTCAAGAACGCCACCTTATATCGCAACGCTATTTGACTCCATAGCAGAAAATCTTCCCCTAATTTAATTCCAACCGGAAAACCACCCATTTCATCAAACACTTTTCGCGGCATCATCACCGAAATAGATGTCACCGGCATTGATTTCTGCTCCACATAAGTTTTGGGGTAATTAAAATAACCAGTAGGAATATCCAGCGCGATATGCGTCTTACCCGTCTTAACGTACCAATAGTTACAAGCATATATGCCGGCATCGGGATAGGCATCTATCAGTTCCGCCATCTTCTCCAAGTACGTCGATGCCCACCAGTCATCGGCATCCAAGAAGGCGATATACTCCCCTTGCGACGCGGCTACCCCTTTATTCCTCGCTGCCGCCACTCCGACATTGGCTTGATGAATAACACGCATGTTTGATGTTTCGCCGTTCCGGCTATGTGTAATGTTTGCTTTATGTTGGGAGAAAAGGTCTTCAACCACTTGAGCAGAACCATCGGTGGAACCGTCATCAACCACAATCAACTCATAGTCCGTATAGGTTTGTGCCCATACGGATTCGATTGCCTTGCGGACATAGTCGCGCTTGTTATAAAGAGGTATGATGACAGATACTTTCATACTTATTCAAAATCGCGGGCAAAGGTACGAAAAAATTTCGATATGCACAAATTATTTCCATAATTTGCATAGAAAATCAAAAGATTTGCCAACAAATAACAAAAAAAAACAGAAGCCACAAAAGGGTTGCAGCTTCTGATTGGAAAATTAGCAAGGCAGGAAATAAAGCTTATCCCGGAAAGAAAATCGCCATCGCTATCGCAATGATAAAGGTGATGGTGCAGTAGATAAGTAATACCTTCACCTCTGTTGGCATCGGATCTATATCTTTTTTAGCCCACCTTCCTTTCTCCCAAGCGGGCATCGAGCGCCATTAACGCGCCGGGTTCGTTTCCTGCGAGTTGCAGATCCATAAGGATACCTTTCGCCGTAGCCTCCTCTTCCACTTGTTCATTCACGAACCACCAGAGTCTCTCCTCGGCGGCGTAGTCTTTTTCCTCACGGGCGAGGGATAGGAGATGATGAATCATCCGCGTTACATCCATCTCGTGTTGCAGCGTTTGGTCGAACATATCCTTAAGGGTATTCCAAGCGGTAGGAACGGCTCCGATGGGTTGGAGGGAAATGTTGGCGTCGCGGTCAAGCATAAACTTCTGGAAACGACGGGCATGTTCCTGTTCTTCTTGGCTCTGCAGAAAGAACCAACGGGCGATGCCGTTACGGCCGATCTTATCGGCGTATAGGGACATACTGAGGTAGAGGTACGCGGACCATAATTCGGCATTGATTTGCGCATTCATTGCGTTGTAAAGTTTTGTTGTCATAGTTGTAATGGTTTTTTGTTTGGTTTTAGCCGTTAATGTTTAGGTTGTTTGGCAACGGGGAGCGATAGTGACCGGATCCTTGTCTGCTATTAGCTCTCGTTGCTTTAATACCTGCAAGCCCCGTGCCAAACCACGAAGCTTGCATACATTTTTTTAAGGTTATTTTCGATAGGGCTATCGGTAAAAACGATAATAAAGAACTAAACTAGCAATAGTTCGTTAAAAGCTGATTAGAAACTGACCAGAAACCGAGTGGGTGTTGAGAGGTGAAAGATGGTAGGATGCAGGGTTTTCCCTTTTTTTCACCGCAAAATATAAAAATAATTTGGTAATCTCAAAAAAAAGTCGTACCTTTGCAGCGCAAATTAGGAGTTGAATTCCGAATTTGTACTAAGTTATGGAGAAAAATTATATACCTCGTGCTATTGAATCTACCATTCAAGAAGCCGCATCTTATTTCCCTGTCATTTCTATTACCGGACCTCGGCAATCAGGAAAAAGCACTTTATTAAGGCATCTCTTCCCAACCTACCAATGGGTAAGCCTTAAAGACTTGAATGCATTGGAATTTGCCCAATCAGATCCGGTCGCATTTCTATCGCAGACATCTGGCGGTATGATTATTGATGAAGTACAGAAAGCTCCTCGTTTATTGGAACATATCCAAGTGATTGTGGATAATGATTCTAATAGAAAATTTGCTCTTACAGGTTCTGCCAATTTTGAGTTGCTCCGCACAATGAGTGAGTCATTGGCAGGTCGTGCAGGTGTCTTCGAATTATTACCGATGTCCATGGCTGAAGTTCCCTCAATGGTACAGAAGATGGGGGTGGATAATCTCCTTTTTGAGGGACTATATCCCGCCATTTGTGCGGAGAAAAATAAAGCGAAGTTTTTCTATCCTTCGTATGTGAAAACCTATTTGGAAAAAGATGTACGCGATTTGCTGCATGTGAAAGACCAGATGCAATTTATGCGTTTTATCAAACTTTGCGCGGCTCGAATAGGTTCGCTGTTTAATGCATCCGAATTGGCTACAGAAGTAGGTGTTGATAGCAAAACGATTACGCATTGGTTGAGCGTGCTACAAGCTTCTTATATTATTGCCTTACTTCCTCCGTATTATGAGAACATATCCAAGCGTTTGGTTAAAAGCCCAAAATTGTTTTTTTATGATACCGGGCTTGCGTGCTATTTATTAAACATAGAGTCCGCTTCGCAATTAGAACGAGATAAAATGCGGGGTGCATTATTTGAGAACTTAATAGTGTCTGAAATCCTTAAATATCGCTATAACAAGGGATTGGATGACGGTGTGTTTTTTTATCGCGATGCCAAGCAACATGAAGTAGATATCCTCCTTAAAGAGAATGGCGAATTGACAGCCATTGAGGTTAAATCTGCCATGACATACAATACATCGTTTGCCAAGACCTTGCTCGCCATAGATACTTGGATACATACTCCAATTCGTAGCAAGAATGTAATATATACAGGTGAATACGAGAATGGAGCAGGAGATATTAGATTATTTAATTATAGAAATATACCTCTCACAAGGATGACAAAGTGAACGGCAATTCTTCCATTTGTTTTTAGCAAGAAATGTCCTGGACATTAGAAATAAAGCCCCAATCCAACCTCTTTGATGTCAACCTCAAAGAGATTGGGCGATACCGCGATCTGCTGTGGATCATGGCCAAGCGTAATCTGCAGGCCTCCTATAAGCAGACCGTCCTGGGCTACGCTTGGTTCTTTATCGGTCCTATCCTCACCACGATGATGATGACCCTCGTCTTCGGTAACATCGCCGGCATCCCGACGGACGGTGTCCCCAAGCCGCTCTTTTACTTGGCGGGTACCACCTGTTGGAACTTCTTCGTGGTGTGCTTCAATGTGTGCGCGAGCGCGTTCAGCGGATACGCGCATCTATATACTAAGGTCTATTTCCCCCGCCTCATCCCGCCCTTGGCGGCGATCATCAGCAGCCTTGTGCCCTTTGCCATTGAGTTGCTTATTTTCTTTTGCTTTTACGGTTACTTCGCCTGGTCCGGCAGTTCGGCGCATTTCACATGGGCTATTCTGATGTTCCCTGTGCTGATGGTGCTGTTAGCCGGATTGGGAGTCGGTTTAGGTTTGCTGTGCAGTTCTGTTTCCACCAAGTACCGCGATTTGGCCATTTGCATCGGTTGGTTTATGAAGCTCGTGATGTACGCCACGCCGGTGATCTATCCGATGTCCACGATTACGAATCCGCTCATTCGCAAGGCGGTGCTGGTCAATCCCTTGTCGGGTATCTTGGAGTGGTGGAAATACGGGTTCTTGGGGGAAGGCAGTCACGAATGGTGGATGTTGGGGTATTCGTTCGTATTGATGGTGGTCTTCCTGATGTTGGGCGTCGTGGTCTTCAACCGCGCGCAGAGGACCTTTGCGGATACGGTGTGATTTGGCCGTATCGAAAAAAACGATAGCGCTATCGAAAATAACATTAATAAAATGCAAATAGGACTCGTGTTTTGGCACGGGTCTTGTTTTTTATAGGGCAAACGCTGAGTGTGGCAAGGATCCGACCACCCTCTTTGCGATAAAACCAAATCATTAACCTAAAAACTTAAACAACAATGAAAACTGAATTCTTTATTTGCCCCGTATGCGGAAACATCATCCTCCGCGTCGTTAACTCCGGTGTCACCCCCGTATGTTGCAACCAACCCATGAAACTGCTGCAACCCAATTCCGTGGACACCTCCAAAGAGAAACATGTACCCGTCATCACCCGTTTAGGGAAAGGCACTTACCGCGTTACCATTGGTGCCGAGCCCCATCCCGTAACCGACGAACACCACATCAACTTCATCTACCTCCAAACCGAACATGGCGGCCAACTCCGATACTTAGGTCCCGGCCGTCCCGCCGAAGCCGATTTTAACGGCTGCTACGACCCCGTTGTCGGCGCCTATGCGTACTGCAATCTGCATGGTTTGTGGTTCTCGGATGCCAAGGAATGCAAAAAGCAAAGTTCAGAGTGCAGAGTTAAGCAGGGAAAGGGGTGCGGCAAACTGATGGCGTTCTTCGCGATGCTCTTCCCGTTTGCTGCCTGCACGAATGCCCTAACAGTGGACAATACACCTATTTCAAACCTGGATTTGGACAAGTACTTAGGCAAGTGGTACGAGATTGCCCGGTATGACCACCGCTTTGAGAAAGGGCTGGATAACTGCACGGCCATGTATGCCTACCGCGATGACGGTATGGTGAGCGTTATCAATACCGGCTGGAACGGAGAGGACTGGCAGAGCTCGGAGGGGCGCGCCAAGACCACCGACCACCCCGCTATCCTGCGCGTATCGTTCTTCGGACCGTTCTTCAGCGATTATCGTGTACTGATGTTAGCCGAGGATTATTCGGTAGCGCTGGTGGGAGGCAGTAACGACAAGTACCTCTGGATCTTAGCCCGCGAGCCGCAACTGGATGGCGTTGTGGTGGATGCCGTACTGAAGGAAGCCCAAAGGAGAGGCTATGACACCAATAAGTTGGTTTGGGTCGATCAGTCCTACAATATCGTGTGGGAGGAGTAAAAAAAGCCGCAGGGATGCGGCTTTTTTTAGGTTAGTGCTCTCTGCTATCGAAAAAAACGATAGTTGGCACGATTTTTGCACTCTTTCCTAAAAACTAAAGACTAAAAAGCATGGAACTTCGTCAACTACGCTACTTTGTCGCTACCGCCAAGACGCTGAGCTTCTCCGCGGCAGCACGGAAACTATTCATCACCCAGTCCACCCTCTCCCAACAGATTCAAGCCCTGGAGGACGAACTGGGCACGCGTCTCTTTACCCGTTCAAGCCACCGGGTGGCCCTCACCGAGGCGGGAGACCGCTTACTACCCTTGGCTTTGGAGACCCTCCGCACCGCCGAGGAATGTAAGACGCAGGTGAGCGACCTGAGCGAGCAAGTGGGCGGCGAACTGAACATAGGCGTGACGCACTCTTTCTCTACCTTACTGACCAAGCCGCTGGCCGATTTTCTGCATACCTATCGGGATGTGAAACTACATATCTATTACGCGGACAGTCTGCACCTGATGCAGATGCTGCGCAATCACACTATCGACCTTGCGCTGGCGTATAAATCAGACCGCGCGGGAAACGATTTTGACAGTCATATACTCTTCCACGACCGCTTATGCGCGGTTGTGCGGAAGGACCATCTGTTGGCGGGACGCAAGAGCATCACGCTGGCGGAACTGGAACGGGATAACTGGGGTATTGCCCTGCCCTCGCAGCAGATGCAGGCGCGGGAGATGCTGGACCGCTATTGGGAGAGCGAGGGCGAGGTCAATCACTTGCGTAAGCGTATCGAACTCAATGATGCCAATTTCATTATGGATTTGCTGGACGATAGCAACCTGCTTGTCGGCATCCTCAGCGAAGAGACCTGCCGCCATCGGCGGGGGCTGGTGACCATTCCGTTAGAAGAGGATACCGGCGACGCCCTGCAAACCAGGTCACAGGATACGGGATCACCCTTCGAGATGGAAGGCTGCATCCACTCCTTGGCGAATACCTATACGAAGCGCACTGCGCAAATCTTTGCGCAGATGCTGATTGATGAGGTTAGGAGAAGCCCCCAAGCCCCCAAAGGGGGTGTAGGGTGTACGGTGTAGGGTGTATGCTTAGTTGCACTGCAGGTGCTACCTAATTAGGTGCCACTTCTCGAGCTTGAAGAGCACCCGCTCGAGGAAATAGACGAGTTTATACATATGATGCTTGCGGATTCGATCCATCATCCGCATATCTCCCGCATACTTATCATAATCCGCCAGAATCATCCGCGGCACTTCCCGCTCCAAAATCGGGCGACGCTCTATCGTGAGATAGTCAAGCTCGCATCTCATTGATTAGTCTCACCACCTCTTTCACTTCTGTCTCGGTCAAGCACGGACTCATAGGCAAACTCAATTCCTCATTAGCTATCTGTTCAGTAATAGGCAACTGCAACTGCGGATTATTCCAAGTTTCTTTCGCATAACACTCTTGCATATGTGGTGGAATGGGATAATGTATCACCGTCCCTACCCCGTTCTCCTGTAAGTAATCGTGCAGCGCATCCCGTTTGCCTTGCGCAACGAGGATTGGGAATAGGTGATACACATTTTCCTTATGCGGCAAGCGCTTAGGCAACGTAATAAGCGGATTAGTGATATGGTCGTAATAATAATCAGCTACCTTTTGACGCAAAGCAATATCTTCATCAAGGTGTTTTAACTTCACATCTAGAATAGCTGCCTGTATCTCGTCCAAACGACTATTACGTCCTGTATATTTAAACACGTACTTCTTCTGACTGCCGTAATTTGCCAAAGCGCGAACCGCCGCCGCCAACTCTGGATCGTTGGTGGTCACCGCTCCGGCATCGCCCAAAGCACCCAAGTTCTTTCCCGGATAAAAGCTATGCCCTGCTGCATCGCCGATGGAACCGGTTCTAACTATGCATTGTGCATTGTCAACCGTCAATTGGGCTAAGCATCCGTGGGCTTGGGCATTATCTTCAACAAGGCGCAGGTTATAGCGTTTACACAAATCGAGAATTTTTTGTGTGCAAGCGTTACGTCCATAAAGGTGCACGATGCAGATGGCTTTTGTCTTATGTGTGATGTGTGCTTCTATCAGATTGTCGTCGATTTCCAACGTTTCGGGATTGGGTTCCACGCACACGGGCACAAGTCCATTCTCGGTAAGGCCGAGGTGGGTAGCGATATAGGTATTGGCAGGAACGATGACTTCGTCACCCGGCAGCATAACACCGAGTTCGATATAGGCGCGCCATATCCATATGAGGGCTTCTAGTCCATTAGCGCAACCGATGCAATACTTCGTACCGATATAATTGGCATAGTCTTGCTCAAAGCGAGCATTCTCCTCGCCTTGGAGGTACCAGCCGCTATCAATCACACGCAGCGCGGCTTCATGTATCTCGTCTGCATATTTGGCAGTAATATCTTTTAATGATAAAAACGGAACTTGCATATTATTATACTACGCTTTACGGAACTTTAGAAATTCTCTGTAATTAAAAATATAATCATCCTCGTTATAGAATTCCGATGCAAGAACAAAGCAGCAGGCACCGGAGGAAAACTCGTCCAAGTCACGCCAAATACCGGGTTTAACAAGCAATCCTTGATAGGGACGATTAAGATAGAAGGACTTCCGCGCCTTACCATCATCCAAGGTCACGCGGAATGAACCGCTGGCGGCAATCATGAGTTGCCATAACTCACGATGAGCATGGGCTCCACGAGATGCGCCTCCGGGAACATCATAGAGATAATAAACACGCTTAATATCAAAGGGTATATCCTTTTGATTTTCCACAACAGATAAGTTTCCTTTCGTAGAGGTGTGCTTATCCAGTTCAATCAAATGACAATCACTAACTGTATATTTCATATCACGTTCTATTTTTGAGATCTTTTTTATACGACAATTCTTTATATATCGCAAATGCCACAAAGCGGAACCAATTGCTCGTCATTCGTTTGGCTTGTAGATAATGAGACTGTCCGACCGCCTTCGTCTGCGAGGCATGCGCAAGCAGTTCCATTGCCTTCTTATACTGCCATTTATGCAAATAGAGCAAATATTCTTTATAGAATTCATAATCTTGCATCCATTCCTCGGTAAAGCAAGCGTCTTGAGGGAAGAGTTCATTGAGATAGCGACGCGTATCCATCAAGCCTTTATGGTAACTCAAGTATTTTGGATGTGTTACAGGCACAAAAGTCGAAGAAGAGCCATATACACGATATACCACGATGGGGTCTGGCAACCACGCGAACTTGGTATGTTGCGACCAGATGGCTTGAATCGGATAATCTTCTACCGGCAATTGGCGACGGAGCATTTCATCATAATCTAAATACTGAAGCAACTCACTGCGCCACATCGGTCCGCCTCCTCGGAAGATAACGCCTCCCGAATAATTCGGATTAAAGAAAAACTGCTTTGCATCTATCTTGGCAACGCCTTCATTTAGTCCTAAGACTTTGATATCTCTCTTGACATAATAACGATACCCATTCGGGGCAAGTACCCCCACTTCGGGATGCTGCTCAAAATAGTTTAATTGCTTTTGGAATGCTTGCGGATCGCAGTAGTAATCATCCCCATCTAAATCGGCTATAAAGTCTCCTGTACAGGCTTTAAGAACCTGAAAGAAGTTGGCAGTAATCCCTATGTTTTGAGAATTATGGAGTATCTTGATAATATCCTGATACCGTTTTTGATAATCCAAACAAACGGCATAAGTATTATCCTTACTGCCATCTTCTCCGATGATGACCTCCAGATCAAAATCACCTTTTTGCATCAAGACACTATCCAATGCCTCACGCAGCACCTCTTGCTGATTGTAGGTAATAACCGCTACAGATATTTTGGGTTTGTTATTCGTCATCACTAATGTCCACTTAACTGGACGTTAAAAATTAAACATTAATAATCGTATATTTTAGTCAAACTCTATTTCGAGTTGATTATCATCATA
>JAZLMS010000047.1:0-63007 GCA_045598805.1 Paludibacteraceae bacterium
GATTGAAGATTGGTGAGATAAAAACCTCGTCCAAAATCCAAATTGCGCCGTCCTACATTGACAAGCGGTTTGTCAACTTGCACATAAGAACCATGAAACAAATCTATCATAACTTTGCCTCCCTGTTTTGTAACGTTTCTATTATATCGTCTGTAACATATTCCAAACTTTGGGTATGTAGCATATCATAGTGCCGAAAAAGACGCTTATGTATCAAGTCTGTCTCTTTCAATCGCTGCTCCATACTTTGAGCCGGGATATTCATTTTCTGTGCGCCATTTTCAATAGCCATCACTGCAAAATGCACTTTATCGTATGCTTCCGTTCTGGAAAATTGTTTTTTCATATCTCTTAAACTTTTTAACTACTCTACACTCTAAACTTTATAATCTCTGCCCACAGTCCCATGGTCAGCAGAAGGGAGAATAAAATAGTTAGTTTACGCATATGTTTTGATGTTTAATGTTTACTTAGTTGTTTAGGATAATAGATAAGAGGTTCACTTCACTGTAGCCACAAACCAAAGAAGCGGTCATAAATAATATAGCCAGAATCTGTTTTATAAAGGTATTCGTTTTCAAGCAAATAAGTAAGTGTTCTATCTATACTACCCGATTTAAGATGATGGCGATTAAGAAATGAGCTTGCCCGCAAGGCTTTGACACACCCTTCTTGAGCAACCGCAGTAAGTAATTTGGCTTGTCCTTGCGTTAAAACATCATATTGCTGCCGATAGCCACCCTCTTGCGTTAAAACAACTTGATAGATACAATCACGCAATACCGCCTCGTCTGCATCCACATTAGAACGACGATAAAGCATATTCAAGACCGCTTGGATATACCAAGTGCCCCCATCCACTTGACGATACAACCAACCAAAAGCGGAACGACTAATCTGAATCTGTTTTTTTGATAAACGCTCTTGCGCAAAGTCATAATATACATCCTCATCCAATGGCTGTAACGACAGCTGCGCTGTACTTTTGAAGAAAGGATGTTTAGGCGAATTAAACATCTCACTCATCATGTGAAGTTTACTTCCTAAAAAGATAAAATGAATATTGTGCATATTCTGTATATACGTGCGAAGTAGGGCTTCTACGTTTTTCTCCGGATACTCCAAAATTTGTTGAAATTCATCCACTGCGATAAAACATTCTCGATTGGATTGAGCAAGATAAGCGAATAATTGATCCAACGTATATTCGGTTTCTTGAGGCTGAAAACTAATCCCCCACTTGGGAAGTCCGGTAAAGACATCCGTACTCACCGTCAACTGTGTACCACGAAAAAATTGGGTTGCAAACGTTTCCGCTTTTTGCAAAGGAGTGTCTAATTGTCCAATAACAGCTTTGGCAAATTGCTTTACAAAATCCGATAAATCCTTGGTCGAATAAATATCTATGTAAAAACAATGAGCTTTCGGACGCTCTTTCGTTATCTGCTGAAACACATGATGCACAAGCCCTGTCTTACCCATACGGCGTGGACTCATAATACACATATGACTCCCATTATAAAGATTGTCTTTGATTATTTGCGATTCATTTTTACGATCGCAAAAGCTATCGGCACCCTCATAGCCATATAACACAAATGGATTATCCAACATAGCAAACTGATTTTTAGTTACTTATACCGTATCGTTAAAATTTGCTGCAATTTGTAACATACAATTTGTAGTTTTCGGCTGCAAAATTACTAAAAATAAATGATATATGCAAATAAAAATGCAACAAACTGCACTAAACGGTAAGTTTTACCTCTAAACGAACAAACAAAACAACCATCGCAACCCAAGAGGCTGCGATGGAAGAGAGTTTGTATTAAAAGTAAAGGATATAGGAATTATTACTTTACCTTTTGCCCAGCAGGGGTGTACTTGATACCATTCTGCTCGATGATGAGGTTGCCGTTGTGGAAGTACTTAGAAGCCTCTACTCTACTATGGATTTCTTGCCAACCGGATAGGACGACCTTAAAGGAGGCTGTTATCTCCGTATCTTGCAATAGAGTGAAGATATATGGATTATCGGTTGAACCGTCGCTCCATTGCTCAAACTGATAGCCTGCATTAGGTGTTGCGGTCAAAGTAACTTGCTCGCCCTCGCGATATTGTCCGGAAACTTCTGCATTTACACTACCATTCTCTCCTGCAAGAACGGTCAACGTATAGATTGGACGTGGATCTTCGGGGGTTAGGAACTGTACTTCTTCGCCGTAGTACGTTTTTCCTCCTGCTATTGCATAAGCACGGCAGGTGTAGGTTGAACCATAGGCAAGACCTTCAAGTACAGCGGTCATCACTTGTCCTGAAGCGGTTACGCGATAAACACTGTCAGCAGTTGCTGTCGGAACACGATGAGGAACTTTTTGACCTCCATGGAACCAATATTCAAAACCTTGTTCGGTTACATCGTCAGTACCGGTCATCACGTATCCACGTACTTGTACTTTGTTGGCAGTCGGTGAGGTCGCTAAAGCGTAAGTGTGAACAGTAGGCTCAAAGTACGAAAAGTCGCTGGGATCAAAAGTTATCCATTCGCCATAGTAACGTGTTCCATCGGCTGCCTCGTAGTAAGGGCGCACATTCCAATAAGCATCGGTGCTGAGGTTAAGCAGTTTGCCCTCCATTATTCCGTTGAAAAGTATTGCCGCTCCACTCTTAGACGGCATAGATTCCGGAGCATCGTATTTGCGCCACTCGAAACCGACGTTGGTCTCGTAATCACTGATATTCGTCTCTGCTGCTACCACTGCCGTTCCTGCGGAAACAACTTTAGGAACGAGAGTTGTAAGATTAAGTTTGGGGAGTTGAATTTCCAATTTTGCACTTTCCTTCCAATCGTTTTCTCCTATTTTTTTGCTTGTATAGTAGATGTTGGCTTTTTGATTAGGGGTAAGACCTGTAAAGATAACGTGGTTTTTAGTAGACGGAGTCAATATTTTTTCAATATCATTCTCTTCTCCGAAATAATCAATGGAAATACTGTCGTAAAGAGCCGTTGTTGGGATATTCGTTAAGTCAATATCCATTTCGATGGTGGTAGAGGATGCTTTGTATGTGGCTACATTCGCACATTGAGGTATAAGTGTTGCTTGATATGAAGCATTCTTGATAATAGGATTGATAGCATCCAAACTTTCAGGATTATTATTGTATTCAAATGGAGAGATTGCTACATAAACAGTTTTTTCTTTGCCAGGATGCCAACCAAGCCATTCATTATCAAGTGAGTTAATCCAATTCGGAATAGTGATGGTACTAACGCTACCAAAAGCCCTATCTCCAATTGTTGTGACGGAAAATGGAACAATCATCTCTTTCACTTTACTCATGCCACTACATAGTCTATCTGGAATAACTTCTACTTTATTACCTAATATAAAAGTAGTTATATTTTCTTGAATGCCATCGAAAATACCATAACTATTAGGAATTGTGCAATTTTTGGCATTCCAATAAACCGTTGTCAAATTATTACACTGATAAAATGCCCTCGATCCAATTAAAGTGACGTTTTCTGGTATAGTAATAGATTGTATGTTGCATTCGTTAAAGGCATAATCTCCAATCGTTATGACGGAATTAGGTAATTGAATATTCCCTATTGCTGTTGGTAAGCAAGCACATAGATTTGTTTTAGTGGCATCACTATAAATAAGACAACCATCGAAATAACCATTAATACATTTAGCCCCCCAAGGTGCTCCTGTTGCGATTCCTGTATAATTAATATTAATGATATTTCTAAACGCGTCTTCTCCTATTTCAATAACAGAAGAAGGAATATCAATAGAGTTCAATCCTAAACAATCGCAAAAAGCATTCGTAGCAATTTCTGTAACGGAATTTGGAATGACAACTTCCAATTTTTTGCATCCTGAGAATGCGCTCATCCCTATATATGTGACAGAATTGGGAATAATTATATTTTGCAAACTATTACATCCAGAAAAAGAGCCATAGTCAATAGTTTGAAGTGTATTGGGAAGTCTGACATTTTTCAATGAGGGACATCCCCCACATATAAAATAAATGGAAGTTGGACCATCTTCCATATAAATAGTATGCAAATTTTGACACCCTTCGAATATTGATTGTCCTAATGAGGTAACGGACGAAGGAATATGTACCGATTCTAGCCCACTATTTTTAAAAGCCCCACTTCCAATTGTTGTGATAGAATTAGGAATGGTTATCGAGGTCAAACCGCGGCAATCAGAGAATGCATAACCTATAATTTGTTCGATTCCGTCAGGAATGGTATATGCACCATTATACGATTTTGGCATATATGCAAATATAGTAGTATTATAAAGAGGAGAGGTCAAACCGATGCAACCTTCGAAAGCATACCCTCCAATCGTTGTGACGGAATTGGGGATGGTTACCGAGGTCAAACCGCTGCAGTCAAAGAAAGCCCAAACTCCAATCGTTGTGACGGAATTGGGAATGGTGACTGAGGTCAAGCCAGAGCAACCATAGAAGGCAGAACGTCCAATCGTTGTGACGGAATTGGGAATAGTGATAGAAGTTAACCCGGAGCAACCATAGAAAGCCGTCTCTCCAATCGTTGTGATTTCTCCGTTGCAAATAATTGTACCTGTGCCACTACTGAAGGTGTGCGATTTGATAGCAGATCCAAAGGTCGTTTTGTTGACATCCAAAGAACCATAGTAACCACTCAATTTGGATGTTGCTGTGTAGGTAATGGTGTTTCCTGCCCACAACGCACTTGCAAAGGTCAGCGAAAGGATAAATGTAAATAGTTTTTTCATAAAGTTTTTTGTTTTTAATTTTGCCTACTCTTCATCGGATTTTCGGCGTGCTCCGTATATATATTATTTGGTTCGCTTATAAGCATACAAAAAGCGTGGGCTTTCGCTCGCTTCATTTGACATTTTGAGGTCCTGAACTACCTTTTACACTTCAAATGTACGCACAAAAACTCACGCGGATAACGTGAGCGTGCATAAACCGTACTTGAAGTGTAACTAACATTTGAAGTTGTTCAGGTTTCAAAATGTCAAGTTGGGCTTACAACGCTATATTTTATATGTCATGCATCGCCTTTACGATGCCGGTCAATCATAGGCGAGTGTTAATTATGGTGTAATAGGCTATGCTCAGCATCTGCAACATACACAACCTTTTCACCTGTATCAAGTTTAACTACTTTATAAGCAATGTGAATGTTCTCGGAAACAAAATCACGATAATGCTTTTTCTTCCATAAGTGATTGTATTTTGCCAAGGGATATTTTTCGGGGAAGTCGCCCAATTTATTCATAACATTAAGCAATCTATCAATCTTTGCGTGAATGGTTACCTCATCCAATGTAGGATGAAGCGCAATCGCGTTTGCATAAAACACATGCAAAGTTTGGCGGACTTTTACATCAACAATCACTCTCATACTACTCTTTGTTGCGTTTGCTTAGAAACAAAATCATGCAAATCGGTACGGAGCTCATCAATCGTCATAGTATGTCCTGCTAATTCAGCAGATGACATTATTTCCAATTCATCATCGCTCGAATTGATAAAGTCCTGAGCATAACGAGTTAGTTCTTGTTGTAGGGCGTCATAATTGATAACACGAGTTGCTGGGATATTTACAGGAATAGGAATCATTAATGGCATATGCAAATCCTTTCTTTTGTGGTTTCGGCTGCAAAATTACAACTTTTTTCTCAAATATGCAAGAAAAAATAAAAAAATATGCATATTGTCTCCAAAAAAGCATATTTCTTGTATTGTTGCGCCCACTCGCTTCCCTGTGCGCTCGTTTGGGAGAAACCTTTACGATGCCGGTCAATCATAGGCGGAGTTAAATTTAATCTATTTATTTTGTGTTGAATACGAGGTCTAAACCTTGAGAACAATAAAACTTAAATTTAGTATCTGAACTAATGAGGGGTATTCGAGCCGTCATTGCATGAGCGATAATAATGTGGTCAAAAGGATCCTTATGGTCTCCATGTTAATCTCCAAATGAGAATAGGTATCAATCACTTTCCTATCTATGGGCAATATCTGAATACCAAAATCATGTAGATAGTGAATCTCAGCAATCAAAATCTCGGGCAAAGTACAAAAATGTACATGTGTCTAACATGTATCGCATATTACATGTACTTTGGGTCGTGAATAATGATTGTTCCTTGCGTTTCTCTCGAAGCTCTCCAAACTTGCGACTCTCTTACTTGATTGTCTTTCGTTTCCATAAAAGTATTAATTCAAAATCGGGTGCAAAGGTACGGAAAAAAAATAACAAATGCAAATATTTTTCACTTTTTTGCAAAAAATGTAACCCCTTTTTTGGAAAAGGTCGTAATCAAAATAGTAGAGAGGCTTAAAGTCTTAAAGTTTAAAGTGGAAAGTTTAAAGTTTAAAGAAGCCGACTAGTAGAAGAGTGGAAAGTTTGAAAGTTAAAGTTGAAAAGAGGGGTTAGAGACCCTCGAGAGAGTGTCGAGAGAGTGTCGGTCGAGTGTCGGCCTCGCGAGAGGCAAAAAAGAGAGTTAAAAGACAACAAAAACACCACTTGTAGTGTATCACTAGTGTTTCAACACCGAAACCTCATCGAAGGGTCACAGAAGGATCATCGAACGGTCATAGGAGGATAAACATTGGAAAAATGTACAGTCGCGCGTTTATCAATATGAGCAAGTACTAGGCACAACGGCTACCGCCGCCTAATACTCCTATTGTTCTATATTTTTGTGAGCAAGCTCCCCAAATATATCTCAAAAGTACTATTAATTGATTAAAAAATCAATTTTGTGCCCAAAAAACTTGCTTATGCCAAATTTTTGTTGTACCTTTGCAGCCCGATACGTACATGTGAGGGTGTGCGCATGCGCTACGTAGTAAAATTATTGCATTATGATATTAGACAGATTAGAGAACGCAAGCCGTTATTTTGAGGTGGTTCCTCGTTTTGACCAAGTGATGAATTGGCTTGCAAAAACGGACATTACTTCCCTTCCCGCAGGGACGGTAGTATTGGAAGAAAACAACCTGCTTGTTAAAGTCAACGATGTATGTGGTAAACGCGCAGAGGATTGCCTTTTTGAGACCCATAACGATTTTATCGATATCCAAATCCCCGTCACGGGTGCAGAGTCGATGGGCTGGAAAGCCAAACAGGCTTGTCTTAATGTCGATAAGCCGTACGATGCTTCTATCGACATGGCACTTTATCGCGAACAAGCTACAAGTATGACCGAGGTACAAGTAGGTGAGTTCGTCGTCTTCTTCCCCGAAGACGGACACCAACCCGGCATTGCCGACCCTAAAACCAATTATCGTAAACTGATTGTTAAAACCCGAGTTATATGCTAAAGATTGTAGCTAATGATCCCTATTTGCAGCCGTTTGAGTCTGCTATTCAAGGGCGATATGATTATGCGCTCCGCAAGGAGCAAGAACTAACCGGAGGCGCTCCTCTTAAAGATTGGGCAAACGGATATATGTATTTTGGTCTTCACCGCACGGCTACCGGATGGGTACTGCGCGAGTGGGCACCTAACGCCACCGCCATCTACCTCAAAGGCGATATGAACGGTTGGAACAAAGACGAGTATTATCGCCTGCAACCGATAGGCAACGGTGTTTGGGAGAAAGAGTGGCCGGCGGAAGCGCTGCGCCATGAGCAGCTCTATAAACTGCTTGTTGAATGGCAGGGCGGTTGGGGAGAACGGATACCATCCTACGCTACCCGCGTAGTGCAAGACGAGAGCACGAAGATCTTTTCGGCGCAAGTGTGGTATATAGAGGACAAAGGACAAAGGACAAAGGACAAAGGACGCAATAAACGTCCGCAGATTAGGTGGCAGGCAGGGAAGGATAAGGCGTTGTTCATTTACGAGTGCCATATCGGTATGTCGAGTGAGGAGGAGAAAGTCAGTTCGTATGAGCAGTTCCGCCGCGAGGTCTTGCCGCGTGTAGAGAAGTTAGGTTATAACTGTATTCAGATTATGGCGGTTCAGGAGCACCCGTACTATGGCAGTTTTGGGTATCATGTAAGTAATTTCTTTGCGGCTTCGTCCCGTTTTGGTACACCCGAAGAACTGAAAGCCCTTATTGATGACGCGCATAGTCGTGATATAGCCGTTATCATGGATATAGTACATTCCCACGCAGTGAAGAACGAACGGGAGGGATTGGGTAATTTTGATGGTACGCCGTATCAGTATTTCCACGCCGGTTGGCGTCGTGAACATCCGGCATGGGATAGTCTGTGCTTTGATTACGCCAAACCGCAGGTGATGCATTTCTTGCTATCGAACTGTAAGTTCTGGTTGGACGAGTACGGATTTGACGGCTTCCGCTTTGACGGTGTGACCTCAATGATGTACCTCAGTCACGGCTTAGGCGAGGACTTCAACGGATATGACAGTTACTACACGCCCAATGCCGATGGCGATGCTATATGCTATCTCACGCTCGCTAATAAACTGATACACGAGGTTAAGAAGAACGCTATCACGATAGCCGAAGACATGTCCGGTATGCCGGGCTTGGCTTGCCCTATCAAAGATGGAGGTATGGGTTTTGACTACCGCTTGGCAATGGGCATACCCGATTTCTGGATTAAGTACATCAAGGAACAAAAGGACGAAGATTGGAAGGGTGGACATATACTGTACGAGATGACCAATCGTCGTCAAGACGAGAAAACGATCTCCTATGCCGAGAGCCATGACCAAGCCTTAGTAGGTGATAAGACGATTATCTTCCGCCTCATTGATGCCGATATGTACTGGCATTTTGAGCACGGACATTCGACTTATATGGTGGATAGAGGAATAGCGTTGCATAAGATGATACGTCTTATCACGGCTTCGACCATCAATGGCGGTTACCTCAATTTTATGGGAAATGAGTTTGGTCATCCCGAATGGATAGACTTCCCACGCCAAGGCAATGGTTGGAGCCATAAGTACGCCCGCCGTCAGTGGAGTTTGGTGGATAATGAGAACTACTATTTCGCCGACCTTGACCGCTTTGATGCTAAAATGGTACAATTGTTGCAGGAGAAACTGACAATAGAGAAAGACAAGAACGGCTACCATTTGCCGTGGGTATATAATGTGTGGGACAACGAAGGCGACCAAGTGGTGGCTTATCGTAGAGGCAACCTGATTTTCGTCTTTAATTGGAACGGACAGAAGTCGTTCTCTGATTACGGTATGCTCGTGCCTGAGGGTAAGTACAAGGTGGTGCTCAATACGGACGCGAAAGAGTTTGCCGGATTTGGTTTAAGTGACGACAGTATAGAGCATTTTACGCAGCCAGACAAATTGTATAAGAAAGAGCATAAAGGGTGGCTTAAACTGTATCTGCCCGCCCGCTCCGCGGTGGTCCTGGAGCTAGTTTAGAGAGCCCCCTAACCCCCTAAAGGGGAAATGGGAGTAGGGGAGTAGAGGAGTAGGGTAAAAAAGAAACAAACAATTAAAAAATAAGCATTATGCGAGTAATTATTGAACCCAATTATGATTTGTTGTCCGAGTGGGCAGCCAATTATGTAGCCAACAAGATTAATGCGTTTGGTCCTAAGGAGAGTCGTCCTTTTGTATTAGGATTACCGACCGGTAGTAGTCCCTTAGGTATGTATAAGCACTTGATTAAACTCAATCAAATGGGAAAGGTTAGTTTCCGCAATGTGGTAACCTTTAATATGGACGAATATGTCGGTTTAGCCGAAGACCATCCGGAGAGTTATCATAGTTTCATGTGGAATAACTTCTTTAATCATATCGATATCCGCAAGGAGAATGTGAATATCCTCAACGGCAATGCCGCTGACCTCGAAGCCGAGTGCGCTCGTTATGAGGCTAAGATTAAGCAGTTCGGTGGCATTAACCTCTTCTTAGGCGGTATCGGTCCTGACGGACATATAGCCTTCAATGAACCCGGTTCGTCCCTCACTTCACGTACCCGCAAGAAAGAACTGACAACCGACACCATCATTGCCAATTCGCGTTTCTTTGATAACGACGTGAATAAAGTGCCAAAGACGGCTTTGACAGTGGGTGTTGGAACCGTGATGGATGCCGAAGAGGTGCTAATCATGGTGAATGGGCACAACAAAGCCCGCGCATTGCAACACGCTATCGAAGAACCGATTTCGCACATGTGGACGATTAGTGCGCTACAGATGCACCAACACGGTATTATCGTTTGTGACGAAGCCGCTTGCGATGAACTCAAAGTAGGGACATATAAGTATTTCAAGGACATTGAGAAGAATAATTTGTTATAATGTTACAGATTTATAATACATTAACAAGACAGAAGGAGTATTTTCGTCCGTTGCATGAGGGGCATGTGGGCATGTACGTTTGCGGTCCGACGGTCTATGGTGATGCCCATTTGGGTCATGCCCGTCCCGCCATCACGTTCGATGTGCTTTTCCGCTATCTGCAAGAGTTGGGTTACAAGGTGCGCTATGTCCGCAACATAACGGATGTGGGTCACTTGGAGCACGATGCGGACGAGGGTGAGGATAAGATTGCCAAGAAAGCCCGTTTGGAACAACTCGAACCGATGGAGGTGGTGCAGTATTACACCAACCGCTATCATAAAGATATGGAGGCTCTGAATGTGCTGTCTCCCAGTATTGAACCGCACGCCAGCGGACATATCATTGAGCAGATTGCTTTTGTTCAAAAGATATTAGACAAGGGCTATGCTTATGTGGTTAACGGCAGCGTGTATATGGACGTGGAAAAGTATGCTAAAGATTTTCCGTACGGTAAATTGAGTGGACGTAATCTTGAGCAGATTGTGACGGAGACGCGCGAACTGGACGGTCAGGCGGAGAAGAAACATAGTTATGATTTCGCGTTATGGAAGAAAGCCGCTCCCGAACATATTATGCATTGGCCCAGTCCGTGGTCGGAAGGTTTTCCGGGTTGGCACATGGAGTGCTCCACGATGGGAACGAAATACTTAGGTGAGGAGTTTGATATTCATGGTGGCGGTATGGACCTTATGTTCCCCCACCATGAGGCTGAGATAGCCCAGTCGTGTGCCGCCTTGGGACATGACTCGGTTCGCTATTGGATGCATAATAACATGATCACTATCGCCGGCAAGAAGATGGGTAAGAGTTATCATAACTTCATCACCTTGGAGCAGTTCTTCAAGGGAGAACATGAGCTGCTAACGAAACCCTTTGGTCCGATGACGATACGTTTCTTCATCCTTATGGCGCATTATCGCTCGACGGTAGATTTCTCTTCGGCAGCCTTAGAGGCGGCGGAGAAAGGATTTGCCCGCTTGCAAGAAGCGTATGCCCGCTTGCTTAAACTTACTCCTGCTGCGGCAACAAGTGTAGAAGTTAAGGGATTGAGGGAGCAATGCAAGGAAGCGATGGACGACGACCTCAATACGCCGATTGTGTTGCAACACCTCTTTGACAGCGCGAAAGCGATTAATACGGTGGCAGACGGCAAGGGAACGATTAATGCAGCGGACTTAGAGGAACTCAAGGCCGTTTGGAAGACCTTTGCCATTGATGTGTTGGGGTTGAGATTACAGGCGACAAGTGATGGGTTACAGGCAGCAGGTGAGGGGCAGCAAGAGGCATATAAGAAAGCCATTGACTTATTGTTACAAATGCGTTTAGAGGCTAAGCAGAATAAGGATTGGGCAACGAGTGATAAAATAAGAAATGAATTGACCGCTTTAGGGTTCACGATTAAGGATACCAAAGACGGTTTTGAATGGAGCCTATGATTGGACTATTTAATGATGTTTTTCCCCCCATTATGGACGGGGTGTCGCTGACGGTTAAGAACTATGCGGATAATATCTATGCCAAGGGCAAAGAGGTGACAGTCATTACTCCTTTTGCTCCGGGTGAACATGTGCGTGTGCCCTATCCGATTTATTATTATTCTTCTATCCCCGTTCCGATGCGCAAGCCTTATCGTTTCGGTATGCCGGGGGCTAAGATTGTGTCCTTACTCAAGCACATCCCATTTGAGATTGTGCATGCTCATGCTCCTTTCTCGTCGGGACATTTGGCGATGCAGATTGCTCGCAAACAGAACATACCGATGGTGGCAACTTTCCACTCTAAGTTCAAGCAAGACTTTGAGCGGGCGATACCGTTTGCTCCTTTTGTTGATTTTGCGGTCAATTATGTGGTTAAGTTCTTTGAGCAAGCGGACGCCGTTTGGGTTCCTCAAGCTTCGGTGGAACCGGTGCTACGCGAGTATGGCTATAAGGGCGAAGTGACGGTGGTGGAGAATGGTAACGATTTTGTTTCTCCTAAAGAAGAGGTGGAACGCCTAAGAGAAAAGACGCGTGAGGCGTTGGGTTTGAAAGAGGGGGAGATGATGTTTCTCTTTGTGGGGCAACATATATGGGAAAAGAACATTGGTTTTGTATTGGAGGCTTTAGCGAAGATTAAAGACTTGCCCTTTAAGTTCTTTACGATAGGAAAGGGGTATGCGGAAGCGCAGATACGTCATAAGATTGCCGAATATGGATTAGAGGATAAGGCCACGTTGTTGGGTTCTGTGTATGATAGGAATATATTGAAAGGCTATTATGCCGCTGCGGATTTATTCCTCTTCCCCTCGTTATATGACAATGCACCGTTGGTTGTTCGCGAGGCGGCAGCCATGCATACGCCATCGGTTATGTTGGTCGGTTCTACGGCAGCGGAAGTGATACAAGATCAGTATAATGGTTTTCTTTGCGCCAATGATAATGATACATTCGCTCAATTATTAACCTATCTCGTTAACCATCCTCAGGAGGTTAAGCGGGTGGGCGAAAAGGCGTCTGTTACGCTCACTCGCTCTTGGGATGATATAGTGACCGAAGTGTTGGAAAGGTATAAAGATATAGAGGCTAAGTACAAAAAAGAAAGAGGATTGTAAGTGCGCTTTGCAAGGTATTATATAGTTGTTCTATTGATGTGTCTGTATGTTTTCCCTATATGGGGACAAACGCGCACGGGCATAACGGGTGTTGTGGTGGATGCCGAAACGGGAGAGACGCTTCCGGGAGTACAGATTTATTTCGTTACGGGAGCACAGAAGAACAAACCTACTGCGGTGGGTACGACGTCCGACTTAGATGGTAATTTCTCTCTTTCCAATACGCAAGGATATACAACCATCAATTATTCGTATATGGGTTATAAGACCGGTGTACAGAATCTTCGTTTAGGTAAGACGGAGCAGAATATGGTGCTCAAGATGCGCACCAATGCCATTGGTTTGGAGGAGGTTATTGTAAAGCCGACGAATGAGAAGGGGCGCTATAAACGCAGGGGTAATCCTGCTGTTGAGTTGATGAAGAATGTGATTGCCAATAAGGACAAGAATACGGTCAAGTCGGAAGATTTCTATACTGCTCAGTCCTATACGCGTATATCGTTTGCGTTGAATAATTTCCATCCGGATTTTACGAAACGTTTCTGGAAGCAGTTTGCTTTCGCAGAGAAATACATTGATACGACAACGGAGCAACACTCCATGACAATAGACATACGTGAGCAATTAAAGAACGAATACTATTCCAAGAAGCCGAGGCGAGAGAAACATATATTGATGAAGAAGCGTATCTTCGGGGTAGAGGATATTATTGGTTCCGGAGCATTCCAAAAAACGATTGATAACGCCTTCAAAGATGTGGAGATAAATGATAATAATATGAATCTGCTCTATAACCGATTCGTTTCGCCTCTATCTTCTGCATTGGCTATTAGTTACTATCAGTATTATATCCAAGATACGCTTGTGTTAGATGGTGAGCGTTGTATAGACGTGGCGTTTGTACCCGTTAACTCAGAGAGTTATTCGTTTACGGGACACCTGTATATATTGGATGATAGCACCTATCAAGTAAAGGAATATAAGATGGATGTACCGCGTAATATCAATCTCAATTTTATTAGTAATTTCTCCGTTCATCATAAGAATAAGCGTCTGCCTAACGGATTGTGGGCTCCGGAAAGAACGAATACCTCCGTTCGGTTCTATTTGTATCGGGAGAAACATCAACTGATTGCCCGTCAAACGAAGATCTATACCGATTGGGACTTTGAAACACCGATTAGTCCTAAGACCTTCTCTGCTTTCACGCCCACCGAGTTTGTGGGACCGGAAACGGACGCTTCGCAAGACTCCATGGCGGTTCGCTTAGGAGCCTTAGCGTGGGATACGATTCGCCCAGAGCCACTAACTAAATATGAGACATCTATTTACGACATGGTAGAAGAGTTTGAAGCCAATCCGCTCTTCAATAGTCTCACGATGTTGGTTAATGCCGTTACCACCGAGTATGTGCCCACTGCCAGAGGAGACCATATGTGGGATAGCAAGTGGGATTTTGGACCGATTTATAACTTCTTGTCGTGGAATATGTTAGAGGGCGTTCGCTTGCGTTTAGGCGGTTTAACGACAGCCAATGTCAATCCGCATTGGTTCTTCCAAGGGTATGTCGCTTTTGGAACGAAGGATCTGCGACCTAAATATAACGCCACGGCTATCTATTCGTTTAATGCCAAAAAGTATCATCCCTTTGAGTGGGATAGACATTATTTATCCTTAGGCGTGCAATACGATGTGGAAGAACCTTTCCAATCGCAAGGTATTATGCGACGGGATAATATCCTAATGTCTATTCCAACATCGAAACCTACGATGCCTTTTGACCAATATGTTTTCCATACGAAATTAGATTATGTGAAGGAATGGAAGGCGCATTTCTTAGTTCGTTCAACGTTTGATTTCAGTCATACATCGGTTCAGCCGACGAACGGCTCGGTCAGTGCGTTGCATTATTATCGGGTTAAGAATGCCAATGATTGGGTGTTTAACGAAGACGGTTCTATCAATACCAATGCGGTTCAAGAGGTAATGGGATACTATAATTACGATTTGGGTTTGGAGTTCCGTTATACTCCGGCTTGGTCTAAGACATACGTGGATAGGGGAGGCAATGAGTCGCCTTTTGCTGCCGATCATGAGGCACCTGTCTTGCGTCTTATCCATCATGTAGGATACCTTGATGACCGTGGTTCGGGAGGGAAGGGATTTGTGTATAATACCACCCAATTCTCCGCCTCGAAGCGTTTTTGGCTCTCTTCGTTTGGACATATAGATGGTCGTGTAGAACTGGGATATGTGTGGAACCAAGTACCCTTTATGAAACTATACTCACCGGAGACATCTACTTCTCTCTTCCTAAACCAAAACGGTTTTAATGCTATGTTCCCAATGGAGTTTATGATGGACAGATACGTGAGTTGGTATATGACGTATTACTTTAAGGGCTGGATACTGAATCGTATTCCGGGAATCAATCGCCTCAAACTGAGAGGGGTATTCTCTTTCTCCGGAATAGCAGGTTACTTGAGCGATAAGAATAATCCTTTTGTGGCAGGCAATGAGGGTTTGTATTATTTCCCTGAAGACCTGTCTCGTGCTTCGTACGATGACCAAGGGCGTATGATTGCCGGTCGTACCGGTTCGCCCATAGATTATCATATGCCTTATATGGAACTCACCGCAGGATTAGAGAATATTTTCAAGTTTGTTCGTATTGACTATGTCCGTCGGTTGACCTATAACGAATATCAATTGCCTTCCGGTATTACCCGTAAGTTACCCGGTTGGGGGCGCAACGGAGTGAAGGTAACGGTTCGTTTTACCTTCTAATCACTCAGCAAACCAGTTATTGCGAATCATAAGGTCGCTTGTTCTCAGTGCCGTAGCCTCGTCCAGAGTACGAGGTTGCGCTAAGGCTGCGGAGTCGAGAAGGTTAATACCAAAGCCTTGCCATTCGTAATCATCGCCTCCTAATAAGTGTAGTACGGTAGGATAGATATCCATTTGATAGACCGGCTCCGTGAGATGGATATTGCCTTCTATCTTCGGCGAATAGATAATGAGCGGTAGGGCGGGGGAGAGAGGAGTATAATCTAATCCGTTCTTGTCACAGTAACGTTGATACTTATTCCTCTTTTCGCGATAGAGAATATGGTGGTCACCCGTGATAACGATGGTATAATCGCGTAATGTTGAGTCGGTTGCTATACGGTCAACGAAACGGCCTAATCCCTCGTCGAGTACATTAAAAGCACGGATAAAACGGTGCATAAAGAAAGGCATGTTTTTGGGTGTTTCCCATGACGATTGCGAACAGGTTACAAACGGGGCATGGGTCGATTGGGTGATACATTGGATATGGTCAATGCCGTTGAGTTGTATCTCATTGAGTTTGTCAAAGAGGATAGCGTCGATGTCACAGTAGATAATTGTGGTGTCGTAGCCATAGGCTTTACTCATCATCGTTTGGTTCCAAACGCTGGTATCGTGGGGGAGGAGCAAGACGGTACTATCCGATGTCAGGTTCATTAGTCCCGGATAGCGATGATGGGGGTAGCGGAAACATGTGTAACCCTCCGTAAGGGGAAGTAATCCTGTGTTGATAATCATTTGCCCATCAGCAGAAGGTGCTCCCACAATCTGTGTCTTCACATGGTCGGCATAAAGAACGTGGTCAAGTTGGGTAATGGCACTCAAGTGGGGCATGATGTCAGGACGAACGACCCAATTCTCCAAACTCTCGCAGATAACGATAATCAGTTTGTCGGAATGGTTGACATTTGTTTTTTCTTGCGTTCGTGCCGAGGCGATGGCTTTGTCTTGTTCCGTCATGGGACGGTTATACACTTTCCCTGCTTTTATTTCCAAATGGTCGGGGAGTAGGTAGATTGGCATGGATAAGAGCGAGGTCTCACTCACAAGGTATTCATAGTCTATACCATACACCCGTTCGCGTCCTTCGCGTGTGGCAATGTCCCAACAGAAAGCGGGACGTTGGTTCTGTTCCTTACTTAGGATATACAAGCCCTCCGAGGCATAGTGGCAGCCAATAGACAAAAGAAGAACAATGGCTGCGACACCCCATTGCCGTTGGGTCTTATGAATGAAGTGGAAAGTGAAGGCGCAAACAAGGATGGAGGAAAGCAGTATTCCGGCATCGAGAAACAATTCCACAAAGACAAGGCAACTCCACCAATAGCCGTTTAAGTTGCCGGCGATATTGAAGGCAAAGGAGTCCAGAAGGAAATTATTGTTACGCATGTATATCCAGTTGGCGATGCACCAGATATCAATGACAAAAGCGGGTATCACAAGCCAACGCTTATCCTTGACCAGAAAAGTCAAACCGGCAAAGAAAAGGGAAGAACCAATCTTAGGCAATAACCAACCGACAGTGGCTAAGAAACCTGTCTCGTCGGCAGGTAGCCAGTCGTAAAAACAGAACCAGTGAAAAACGATATTCTTTGCAAAGAAAAAGAGCGCAAAGATGGCAAAAACGAGATAATTCTTTTGTTTATCGGTCATAATCGTCTTTTATCGAAGTAAGAAGAAACAGCCACCTACAATCATCGCTACACCCACCCACTGAGTCCAAACAACGGTCTCGTGAAGAATAAAGATTCCGGCAATCATACCAAATACGAATCCTAAAGCGGTTAAGGGGTAGGCATAGGTGAGAGGGAAATATTTGAGCACCAAGAACCAAACGACATTGGCTACAATGATGAGCAGAATGGCGAGTTGTAACCAGCCATTAAGGAAAATCTGGTGGTAGATGCAACTCCATGTCCAGGTAAAACCATTGATGGCTTGCATTCCCATCTTGAGGGTCACTTGACTGAGCGCTTGTACTGCCGTTTGACCAAGCATGATCAAAAACAGTTTTATGAGCATTGATGATAACTGCATATGTTATTTAGATAGGTATTGTTTAATCTTCTCGTACACGCGACTGATGGGGAATCCCATGACATTAAAATACGATCCTTCCATCTTCGTCACGCCGATATAGCCGATATATTCCTGTACTCCGTAAGCCCCTGCTTTATCGAAAGGCTGATAGGTGCGGACGTAATAGTCTATTTCTTCCTCGCTGAGGGACTTGAAAGTCACATCCGTTTTATCTACCAAACTCTCCGCGTGTCCTTTGTGTAGGAAGGTCACTCCTGTATAAACCTGATGTGTTTTGCCGCTCAGTTGGCGTAACATCTGTTTGGCTTGTTCCTCGTTATGGGGTTTGCCAAGCATGGCACCTCCTATCCACACAATGGTGTCAGCGGTGATGAGTAAGTCCTCGTCGGTCAAGTGACTCGCGTACGCGCGTGCTTTCGCGCGCGATATATAAATAGGTATGTCACCCTCAATGAGATTGGAAGGGAAGGTTTCGTCGGCATCTATATTGACTGCCGTAAAGGGAATATCTATCCCCTTCATTAATTCTCTCCTTCGCGGCGATTGGGATCCCAAGATTATATTCATCATTCCATCATTTAGCCGTTAGGCGGTTCAATACATCATTCTAAAAATAACAAACCCGAACATCGTTCCCATAAACATAACGAACTTCATGGTCAACTGTACGGCTTTATAGTCGGAAGGTATCTTGGCGTTCCAAAGCAGAACCAGCATACAAACGAGCGGAGTCAACAGTCCGAAGTATAGGAATCGTGTATTAGGACTTCTAAAAGCGGTATCAAAAGGAAGCGCATAGTAGTTGCAATAAACGAGTAATCCCATCGTGATAAGCGTTAGGAGGGTGACGATAATCTTTGACCATTGTTCACCGAGCACAACGGGGAAGGTATGACACTCCATCTCGGCATCACCCTCTACGTCTTGCATGTCCTTGATAACCTCACGAATCCAAGTAGTCAGGAAGGCAAAAACAGCAAACCCTCCGAGCCAAACATAGAGTTCGTGGGATAGGGGCGTTTCGCTGATAATCTCTCCCCAACGGACATGAGCATAACCGATATTAGCAAAAGCAATCAGCAGCGGAGTAAGAGCCGAAACGAGGGCGATAATGAGATTGCCTATGATGAACTGGCGTTTATAGCCCGAGGAGTAGAACCATAGTACACCCGGGGTCATGATAAAGATAATACCCAATGTCCAACTGCGGCAGATAAAAGCAACGGCAATACCAAGCACTATTCCGATGATGCTTAGGATAAGACTTAACCGAAAAGCCTTTTGTTTCTCCCAAGTTCGGGTAATAATGACGGCGTCCGGCCGATTGATGCGGTCAATCTTGACATCAAAATAGTCGTTGATGACATATCCTCCGGCGGCAATAAGCACTGTGGCTGCAATGATAAGCGCCAATAACCACCATGGTAATATGGTTTGGTCAAACCGAATACTATTTAATACAGGAGTGGCAACCCATTGTTCCATCACCCATAAGAGGATGCCGATAAAAATGAGGTTGGACCAACGAATAAGTTTCAAGGCGTCTCGCATTATTTTGATTTGCTAATTTTTAATATAACACCCTTCCACGCGGGTAATGTTAAACCAATAGGATCCGTTGCCGTCAGACTCATCTTCTTTATCTTTTTACCGGTCAACAAATCGACAGCGGAAGCCTTCTTCCACTCCTCTTGATTGAGGTAAACAAAAGCGTCTAAAGGCAGACGGACTTCAATATCTACTTGCTTGTCGTCAAAATTGGTGACAATGAGTAACAGGTCATTATCTTTCTTGCGTAAGAAAGCGAACTGCTCATGTTTATTGAAGTTCTCCGTTTGGGCATATTCCAAGTCGTACATCAAACCGTCGTTAATCGCTTTCTCATCGCGAGCGGTGGTGAGCAGTTTTTGATAGAATGTTCTTAACTCTTTTTGCTCATCGTCTAAGTTCTTACCGTCGAACTTACCCTTGTTCGCCCATGCTTGCAGGCTCTTTACTCCCCAATAGTCGAAGATGGTTGTACGGCCGTTAATGCCGGAGAAACCTTCATAGTCCATACCCTTCTCGCCTAATTCTTGTCCGGCATAGATGAGCAGAGGGTTCTTGCCCAAGGTGGCAGCTACGATCATAGCGGGTTCAGCGCACATACCTCTACCGCAGAAAAATCCGCTGGCAATACGTTGCTCGTCGTGGTTCTCTAAGAAATAGAGCATATGTTCTTGCATGTCTTCTACACTTTGCCAATGCTGCGTTATGCCTTCCACGGCCCAGTTCTTACTGGTAACACCACGAAGGTATTCGTACATGCCCACCTTGTCGTATAGATATTGGAATCCGGCATTGAGATAATCGCGATAGAGGTTGGGATTATAACATTCGGCTATAAACTCCACATCCGGATAGTACGTGTGAACTTGTTGAATCACCCAACGCCAGAACTCCACGGGCACCATCTCTGCCATATCCACGCGGAAAGCGTCAATGCCCTTGCGCGACCAGAAACGGAGAATATCTAACATCTTCTTCCATGTGTCAGGAATGGGATTGAATTGCTTCTCTCCACCGCCTTGATAATAGACGCCGTAGTTCAGTTTGACGGTTTCGTACCAGTCGTCCTTATTGGGATTTGGAGAGAAACAGTCGTTTCCCGTCACCTTGGCAGGATATTCCTCATAACCTGCTATATCAAAATTGGGAGCAAAACGCTGGTCAGGGATATAGTAGAAGTTATTGAGTGGAGAGAATGCCCATTCGGGATGGTCCGTTTGACCAAGGTCTTTTATTCCTCTCGGTTTGCACTGCGACTTATATTCGCGAGCTACGTGGTTGGGCACAAAATCGATTACAACTTTCAGTCCCTCTTTATGGGTGCGACGCACAAGAGCCTCAAACTCCGCCATACGTTTGGTGGGGTCCACACTGAGGTCGGGGTCAACATCGTAGTAGTCGGTGATGGCATATGGACTACCGGCTTTACCCTTCACAATGGACGGGGTGTTAAACTCTGCGGTAGCATGCCGTATCACACCGGTGTACCAGACATGCGTGGCTCCTAAATCGGAGATGGCTCGTAAAGCCTTAGGCGTAATACCGGCAAAAGTACCACAGCCGTTCTCCTCTTTCGTGCCGTTCGGTTTTCTCGTTTCGTTGTAATTAGTAAACGTACGAGGTAATAATTGATAGATAATTGGTTTCATCAATTCATCATTTAGCCCGTTAGGGCGGTTCAATTCCTCATTATATAAGTGCCATCGTGTCGCTGGCAATCATCAACTCTTCATCGGTGGGGATAACTACCACTTTGACTTTACTATCGGGAGTGGAAATCACTTTCTCTTCGCCGCGGAGGTTATTGTTTATTTCGGGGTCAATCTTAACGCCTAAGAACTCTAATCCTTCTACTACTCCGGCACGCATACTCGGCTGATTCTCACCTACACCGGCGGTGAACACGATGATATCTACACCACCCATAGCGGCGGCGAAGGCACCGATGTATTTCTTGATCTTGTAGTTATACATTTGGAGAGCCAACTGAGCACGTTTCTCTCCTGCCTCGCAAGCGGCTTCCAGTTCGCGCATGTCGGAACTAACGCCAAAGATACCTAATACGCCACTTTTCTTATTGAGGTAATTAGACATCTCATCGGGTGTGAGATTGAGTTTCTTCTCCAAGTAAGTGATGGCTCCACCATCTACATCGCCCGAACGGGTGCCCATCATAATACCCTCCAATGGGGTGAGTCCCATCGTGGTGTCAATGCACTTGCCGTTCTTAACGGCAGCCAACGAACCTCCGTTGCCGATGTGGCAGGTAATGATACGTTGCTTCTCGTATTCAACCCCTAAGAAGTCGCATACGCGTTTGGATACATAGCGGTGAGATGTTCCGTGGAAACCGTAACGGCGTACACCGTATTTCTCATAAACCTCGTAGGGTAGGGCATAGAGATATGCATAATCGGGCATGGTCTGATGGAAAGCGGTATCAAACACACCTACTTGGGGCAGACCCGGCATAAGTTCACTCACGGCGCGAATACCTTTGAGGTTAGCGGGGTTATGCAGCGGAGCCAAATCAGAGCAAGCTTCGAAGGTCTCGATGACCTCGTCCGTGATAAGAACCGATTTGGCAAATTTCTCTCCTCCATGCACCATACGGTGACCAACGGCATCAATCTCTTTGAGACTCTTGATAGCGCCAATCTCCGGATCGGTGAGCAAACTGAGAATAAACTTAACACCTTCGGTATGCTCGGGTATATCGTGCATAATCTTACGTTTCTCTCCGTTGGGAAGTTTAACCTTCACAAAGGCTTCCGGCATTCCTACTCGCTCGGCTCCACCCGAGGCAATCACTTCTTTACTATCCATGTCGTACAATGCGTACTTGATGGACGAACTACCACAATTTAATACTAATATCTTCATAACTTTCAACTTTCAACTTTCAACTAATGAATCGCCTGGCAGGCGGTGATGATAACCATTTGAACAATGTCTTGCACTTTGCATCCGCGACTAAGGTCGTTTACCGGAGCGGCTATGCCTTGAAGGATAGGACCTACGGCGTCGGCACCGCTGAAACGCTCCACGAGTTTATAACCGATATTACCGGCTTGCAGGTCGGGGAAGACGAGTACGTTGGCTTTACCGGCAACGGGACTATTAGGAGCCTTGGTGGCTGCCACTTTCTCAATCAGTGCTGCATCGGCCTGCAGTTCGCCGTCAAGCATGAGGTCGGGAGCTTGCTCTTTCGCCAACTTAGTAGCTTCCGTCACTTTATCTACCAGTTCGTGCTTTGCACTGCCTTTGGTCGAGAAACTGAGCATAGCTACACGCGGTTCGATACCGGCAATAGCGCGAGCCGTCTCTGCGGTAGAGATGGCTATCTGGGCTAATTCCTGTGCATTGGGGCACGGATTAACGGCACAGTCGGCAAAGACGAGGAAGCCGTCTTCGCCTAAGTTCTTGGCTGGAGTGAACATAAGGAAAGCACCACTCACTACGCTTACACTGGGTTTGGTCTTGAGTATCTGGAAAGCGGGACGAATAGTATCGGCGGTGGTGCCACGCGCACCGGCAAGTTCGCCGTCGGCATCGCCGTTCTTAATCATAAGACAACCTAAGTAGAGCGGGTTCTTGGCTTTAGCGGCAGCCTCTTCTTCGGTCATACCTTTGGCTTTGCGCAATTCGTATAAGAGGTTTGCGTACACGGGCATGCGAGGGTCGGTCTCGGGATCCACGATGGTGGCTTGGTCAATGTAAGCATAACCTTTCTCTTGCGCCATCTGATGGATGGTATCGGGGTTACCAATCAGAATGAGTTTGGCTATTTGGTCTTTTAAGATAATGTTAGCAGCTTCCAGGGTACGAGGTTCATCGCCTTCAGGAAGCACGATGCGCTGCGGGTTTGCTTTCGCACGCGCGAGCATTTGATTTAGAATATCCATGGTTTTTATTTTTTTTCACGTTGCAAAGATACAAAAAAATGCTCATATATGCAAATTTCAAAACAAGAAATTAAAAAAAAAGTTTTTTTTTCACAAAAAAGTTGCGTATATCAAAAAAAAGTCGTACCTTTGCACGTCGAAATCGGGTGTGCTCGGTTTTTGTACGAATAAATAACCCTTTTGTAGATGGTTTTTGTATGAAAAAACGCTTTATTTACATAGCAGTAGCACTTGTTTGTTCAACGTTAGTTATGGCGCAGACGGATTCGGAAGCTCCGTCGGATTCCGTGAAAGGTATTCACCCTTATAGAGTAGCAGAGAATGCACGTCACTATGTGGCTCAAGAAGATGCCGATTGGTCGCTCTTCTTGCATGGTGGTTTTAATGTGTTTGATGGTGACTTTGCTTCGGAGAAAAAGCATGGCGTCATGGCTCCTTCCGTAGGTATAGGTGTGGACTATAAGTTCAACCCTACGTGGGGAATGGGTTTGGATTACACGTTCCGTCAGGTGGGTGTTGCCGGTAATACGAAGGACGGCGCGGATAATGCAGCCAAACTGCTCCGCGGTTTCCAACACCAAGCGGTGGCTTATTTGAGTTTCGATATCTTTAACGCTTTCTTCCCGAAGGCTACCACTAAGTTATTTGCTCTGAATATCATCGGTGGTGGTGGTGCTATGTTCTGGCGTAATACGATTCAGTATCCTACCGGTCGTTTCACCTATACCACGAATACGGACGGTGAGCGCATTAAGGTTTGGGAGTCGGAATACAATAAGTACCATACCGCTAACCGTGATCCGGAGAAGATGGATAAGTACAAAGTGGTGGGTGCTTTGGAGGCTGGTTTGGACTTTGAGTTCAACGTATCGCGTGACATCGCTTTAGGTCTGCGTGCTCTCTATTCGTATTTCGTAACGGATGCCGTAGATGGGCGTCTGCTCAGTAATAACAACGATGGTGTGTTCGATACCGAGTTGCTCTTGCGTTGGAAGTTTGAGGCTCAGAAGAAATCTCACGTGGATAACTACGTGAATAAAGAGGTTCTGTCTAAGGTTGGTTTAGGTGCCAAGAGCGAAGTTACTCCTCGTGATACGGTGGTTCTGTATTATCGTGATACCACTTCTGCCGGTCTTTCTGTAAGAAATGGTGATACAACGAATATTTACAATAACGCTACCTATATCACCAATCCCGAATCTGACAAACCCAACTATTACTACGTTTACTTTGAAAACGATAAATACAATCTCTCTGACGATGCATTGGTTATCATCCAGCAGGTGGCAGATCGTATGAACGAGAATCCTAACTTACGTGCAGCCATCATCGGTTATTGCGATAACGTAGGTAGTGTGGATTATAACAAACGTTTGGGTCAAAACCGTTCACAGAACGTGATGGAGGAGTTGCTCTACGAGCACGGTGTGGATAAAGACCGTATGTTCGCCATTGGTAAGGGTATCGTAGTGGGTAGGCGTAGTAGCGCTCAATATGCTCCGAACCGTCGTGTGGAGATTCGTTTGGTCAATAGTTCTGCTTTTGATGATATTTCCTTCCAATATCGCGAGGATATTGAAGCTCAGAAAGAGTTCCTTAAAAACCGCAATGCAGCGGTTAAACAATAAATAAGTCGTCCTCTGTGGACGCTGGTCTCTTAGCTCAGTTGGTTAGTAGCACCTGACTCATAATCAGGGGGTCCTAGGTTCAAGCCCTAGAGGGACCACAAAAAAAGCAAGCATGATGCTTGCTTTTTTTGTGTTTGGTGTATAGTGTTTGGTGTATAGTGTTTGGTGTATAGTGTTTGGTGTTTAATGTCTGCGGAGGTCTTGGAGTTGACGTTCGGACTCGCGCTGCTTGATGGCTTGCCGCTTGTCATACTCGTGCTTACCTTGGCATAGCCCGATTTCCATCTTGGCAAACCCCCGTTCGTTGATGAAAAGGGCGAGGGGAATAATCGTCTTACCGCTCTCTTTCGTTTGCCTATTCAGTTTATTGAGTTCCTTACGGGTGAGCAGCAGTTTGCGGTCACGCCGAACGGCATGGTTGGCGTAGGATCCAAAAGTGTATTCGGATATGTTCATCTGCTTGACCCATAACTCGTTGTCTTGGAAAACGCAGTACGTGTCAGCAAGGGACGCTTTGGACTCACGAATAGACTTAATCTCGGTACCGAAGAGTTGGATACCGGCTACGTACTTATCTAAGACCAAATAATCGAAATAGGCCCTACGATTCTTAATATGTACATCACTTTTCGCTCGCATAATAGCGTTTTCAATCGAATTGCGCTGCAAAAGTAATTAAATTTTTGCATATATGCAAAATAATTTGTAATTTTGTAGCCGATATTGGTTGTTTGGGCATTTATGCGAACAAAAAAAGTAGATATAGAGGCTGAAATGCTCCGTCGTCGCGACATGCGAGACGTTTTCACTTTCACCATTGATCCGGCGGATGCCAAGGACTTTGATGATGCTCTTTCCTTCATGCCTTTAGAGGACGGGCTCTATCAAGTGGGCGTTCATATTGCCGACGTGTCCTTCTTTGTGGAGGGCGAATCGGCGGTGGACCAAGAGGCGTATCGTCGAGGCTGCACTATCTACGAAGTCAATCGCGTGACCCCTATGCTGCCAGAGGAACTATGCAACGACTTATGCTCGTTGCGCCCCAATGAGGACAAACTGACGATGTCCGTCATTTTCACGATGACAGCGGACGCTAAGGTTCTCAAGTACAAGATCTGTCGCACCGTTATCCGCTCCGATGTCCGTCTCAATTACGACGAGGCACAAGCTATCCTGAAGGGTAAAGATGAAAGTGTAAAGTGTAAAGTTGAAAGAAGTTCGCAAGTCGCCAGTGAGAAGTTAATAGAAGCTCTCAAGGAGTTGAATCTTATGGCGAATTGTCTAAGACAGCGGAGACTTGCTGCCGGAGCGTTGGCTATTGAGAAAGACGAGATGCGTTTCCGTTTGGATAAGGACGGACACCCGACCGAGATTTATTTTGAGCACCCCACGCCCGCGCACCACCTCATTGAGGAGTTTATGCTGCTTGCCAATAAGACGGTGGCTACTGCCGTAGGTTCGCTTCCTTTCGTCTATCGTGTACACGACTTGCCTGATAAGGAGAAACTGCGCAAGGTGGCGCTCTTCCAAAAGAAAATGAAAGACCGAGTGCGTCAAGAGGTGATAGATATACTCACTATCCGTGCCCAAGCCAAGGCGGAGTATTCAACCCGCAACATAGGTCACTACGGTTTGCGTTTTACGCACTATACACATTTCACCTCTCCTATCCGTCGCTATCCGGATTTGATGGTGCATAGGCTCGTGGATTACTATCTCCTTCGTGGTAAGAAATCACATAACCCGAAGGCGGATACGGAGGCTCTGGAGCAAGCATGTAAGCACTGTTCGGAGATGGAATTGGTGGCGCAAGAGACGGAGCGTGCGTCTGCCAAACTATACCAAACGATGTGGATGAGTGACCACCAAGGAGAAATCTTTGATGGAACCATATCGGGTGTGACGGAGTTTGGACTATATGTGGAATTGAATGAGAGCCGCTGTAATGGCTTGGTTCGTATCTACGAGGTCCTTCCCGGCGAGTATATGGAGTATGACGAAAAGAACTACCGTCTCGTATCCATGGATAGCGGTCGCTTTTTCACTATCGGTGACCCTATGCGGGTGCAAGTGGTGAGAGTGGATGTAGAGAAATCACAAATAGACTTTTTGCCGGTATGGTAGGATATAAGGAATAAGGACAAAGGAAGAAGGACAAAGGATTTATGAAAAGAATAGGAATCATTTTAGTTGCGCTTTTGGCATTGCAGACCTTGTCTGCTGAGGTTATTGTAATGAAGTCTGGTAAGCGTTATTCGGGTGAGATAGTGTTCCAAAACGAGGAAGTGATTATCATCAAGGACGCTTCGGGAACGCGTTTCCAATGCCCCAAAAAGGACGTGCTTTCGGTAGGTTCCGCTCCGATGGAGCAGACCGAGATGGTAACGCAATTGGCGAATAGTGAGATTATGGTTCCGACCAAGCGTGTGTCGTTATCTATTGAGGCTGTGGGAGGTGCTATCGCTCTTCCGCGAGAACAGTGGGGTGGTTATGTAGATGCTAATTTCATTATTGGTTCGCGCCGGATTAAGGATAAGAACATCCTCTTAGGCGGTGCGGTGGGTTATTTAGGCGGATTCTTCAAGGAAACGACCTATTCGTTTATTCCCCTTCAGTTCGTGGCGCGTGTGCCGTTGATGAATACGCAGCGTGCTCCGCAAGTTAATTTCTCGATAGGTTATGGTATAGCGGCTTCGAAAAACTACAAGGGCGGTCTGCATGCTGCCGTAGATGTGTGCTATCGCTATCAGATGAATGAGAAATCAGCGGTGATATTGGGTGTTAATGTGCTATTCCAACAGGCAAGTATTGAGGCGATGGAGACCATTGACGGACATACTTATACTTCCTCCGAACTCTCCGGCAAAGGTTTTATCGGCATTGGAGCTAAAGTAGGAATATTGTTTTAGTGAGCGGAGAGCCTCCGCCGACATAAGCAGAAGAATGAAAAGTAAATCGGTACATAGTAAGAAGCAACCCCGCACGCATAGGGTGAGTATTATGCTCAACGATAGTGAAATGCGTGCGTTGGATAAGTATTGCGATAAATACACGGTGAAGAACCGCAGTAAATTGATTCGTCAGACGCTTATGCAGAATATCCTCAAACGTTTTGATCGGGATACCCCCACACTTTTTGATTAGTCTTCATCCTTCATCCTTCATCCTTCATCCTTCTTCCTTTCAGTATTGGGTTATTCTTGGGTTCGCCCAAACCCCTGCTCGAACTTTGCGAGTAGGATGCGAGGAGGGTCATCCTCCGGTCGACATTCTTGCATAGGTCTTAAAAGTTGGGACAATGTTGTGACTATGTTGGGACAATGTTGTGACTTTGGAAGCCCTCTGACTTTTCACGGACAGAAATAGTTGTTCGCGAAAGTGTCAACAAATTTAGGAAAAGTCACAGTGCTCATCGTAACGTAACTCAACATATGGAAGGGCAAACTCCTTTTCTAACAAATCAGTTAATTCCTCCTCTTTATCTTCTGCCCATTTGCCAACGAAAACAACAAACTTATTACATCTTGTGAGTGGGCGTTAGTACGCAATAGCGAAGACAACGCGGCCGGCAGAGGGTTTGCCCGTTACCATACAAGTGCCCGGTTCGTTCTTATGACCCGGTAGGTCTGCCAACGGAATACAACGGATAGTAGCCTTCGTTTCCTCCTTGATCTTCTCCTCCGTCTCGGGCGTTCCGTCCCAATGACACAGCAAGAAACCACCTTTCTGTATCTCCTCCTTGAACTCCTCGTAAGAGTTAACCTCACGCGTATTGGCAATGCGGAAATCGAGTGCTTTCTTATAGACATTAGTCTGAATATCCTCCAGCAGTTTCTCAATGCGCTCTACGATACCCTCCATCGAAACGGTCTCTTTGGTCAAGGTGTCACGACGAGCTACCTCAATCGTTCCGTTCTCCAAGTCGCGTCCACCCATAGCCAAACGTACGGGTACACCCTTGAGTTCATAGTCGGCGAACTTATATCCCGGAGTCGATTTGTCCGATGTATCCACTTTGACGCGAATATCCTTAGTCTGTAACTCATCTACAATCGGTTGCAACTCAGCCAAGATAGCGTCCAACTGCGTTTGCTCCTTGAAGATAGGCACAAAGACCACTTGGATAGGAGCCAAATGCGGCGGCAGAACGAGTCCGTTATCGTCCGAGTGGGTCATGATGAGTGCACCCATTAGGCGGGTCGAGACACCCCAAGACGTTGCCCAAACATATTCGTATTTATTCTCCTTACTGAGGAACTGCACGTCAAAACTCTTGGCGAAATTCTGACCTAAGAAATGCGATGTACCGGCTTGCAGAGCCTTACCGTCTTGCATCATAGCCTCAATGCAGTACGTGTTGAGTGCTCCTGCAAAACGCTCATTAGGCGACTTGACTCCCTTGATAACCGGAATAGCCATCACGTTCTCGGCAAAGTCAGCATAGACATCGAGCATGGTACGGGCATAATCCTCCGCCTCCTCTTTGGTAGCATGAGCCGTATGACCCTCTTGCCACAAGAACTCTGCCGTACGCAAGAAAAGACGCGTACGCATCTCCCAACGCATAACGTTGCACCATTGGTTGCAAAGGATAGGCAGGTCACGATAGGACGAGATCCAGTTCTTATACGTGGACCAAATAATCGTCTCCGAAGTAGGGCGGATAATGAGTTCTTCCTCTAAACGGGCATTGGGATCAACAACGACACCCTTGCCGTTGGGGTCGTTCATGAGACGGTGGTGGGTTACCACAGCGCACTCTTTAGCAAAACCCTCTACATGCTCCGCCTCACGACTGAGGAACGACTTAGGAATGAGCAGCGGGAAATAGGCGTTCTTCACGCCTTGCTGTTTGAAACGACGGTCTAACTCTTGCTGAATAGTCTCCCAAATGGCGTAACCATAAGGTTTGATGACCATACAACCACGAACAGCCGATTGCTCAGCCAGATCCGCTTTAACTACTAACTCATTGTACCATTTTGAATAATCCTCACTACGAGGAGTCAATCTTTGAAAACTTGCCATTATTATTTACGATTTACGATTTACTATTTACTATTTATTCGATGGGACGATTTAACGATTTACGATTTATTCGATGGGACGATTTATCGTAGCGAATATGTTTTTCTCAGTTCTTCGAACGATTGCGGGTGTGCTTTGAGTTGTTCACTTACCCTTCGGAGCCAGCCCGGAGCACTATCTCCCATTTCGGACTGCAAAGATACAACTTTTTTATCAATTTTCAAAGCGGGAAGTGAAAAATGTTGACAAAAAGCGTCCAAACACTGCTGTGAAGCGTTGATTTTTCCCTCTAACGAGTAACCGGCAATGTGCATTGACACCAAAAGAGCCTTTGGATGAAGAACTACTTCTTGGCTGATGTTAGGTTCACCTTCCCAACAATCGATGACAAAAGGATGACCGCTTTGGATCAAAGCTTGCTCGTCCACCACTCCCCCTCGAGCGGCATTGGTAATCAGCGCATCGTCTTTACAAGATTGTAAAAACGCCGCATCGCAAAGATGAAAAGTGGGGTGGGGTCCGTCCTTGGTCAAGGGCGTATGAAAGGTGATGATATCGCAAGAACAGACATCGCCCCAAAGGCCGAGGGGAGGGTCGTTGATAACCACCTCCAACCCGCGTGCTTTCGCCATGGCAGCTACTTTCTTACCCACATGTCCGTAACCCACAATACCGATAGACTGACCGCCCGCCTCCCGGATAACCTCCTCTATGTAATCACCAACGGCTTGGGCATTACAACCCGGAGCAGAAGCAACCTTGATGTTGCGTTGTCGGCAGTAGTCAAAGTCGATATGATCCGTGCCAATAGTGGCGGTTGCCACAAACGTTATCGTTGAATCCTGCAATAGTTCCTTATTTATTCGCGTACGCGTACGCACGAAAAGCGCATGAGCGCTTGCTACGGTTGCTGCAGTGATAGCCTCAGGTTCAAGTGCCACCACCTCATGCCCGGCTTCGCGCAGCAGTTCCTCTAAACAAGGGATATATTTATCAATAACTATTTTCATTCAGTGCAACGGTCTTTCAGCCGCAGGCTGTCTTTCAGCGCAGCGATCAATATTTGATATTGTCTATCAGTCTCACGGGTCCGCAATAGACGGTGATGCACCCGACGGCATTGTCAAACGTATTGGTCTCTTGTAGTGTTGTGCCATCTACAATCGAGTAATACTCCACTTCTAATCCTGGCACTTGATTGATTTCGTCCACTACTCGTTGTTCTACTTCTTTGACGCTGGTTCGCTGCCAAGTCACACTCTCCTTAAGGATGCGGGAGATATGGATGGCAGTCTTTTTCTCGTCCTCACTCAATCTCTCGTTACGAGAAGAGAGAGCCAAACCAGAGGCTTCGCGCACAATAGGGCAACCTATGATTCGGAGGTCTCCGAACGTATCCTTTAGGCTGGAACGCTCCACCATATGGTGAATGATGGCGAGTTGTTGGAAGTCTTTCTCACCGAAATAAGCGCGATCGGGCTGAACGAGGTAGAAGAGACGGGAAACGACTTGAACGACACCGTTGAAGTGACCGGGTCTCATCTTACCCTCCATCACTTGGTCTAATCCGGCAAAGTCGAACGAGAAAGTGGTGTTCATTTCCTCTTCCGAGTACATCTCCTCCGGTGTAGGTGCGAAAACGAAACTGGCGCCTAAATCGCAGAGGAACTGTGCGTCTCTCTCTAAATTACGAGGGTACTTAGCCAAGTCCTCTTTGTTGTTAAACTGAGTCGGATTAACGAAGACGCTGACAAAGCATACATCGTTCTCGGCGACACATCGTTTGACAAGGGAAGCGTGTCCATCATGAAGCGCTCCCATAGTAGGCACTAACCCTATTGTTTTTTTAACTTGCTTACAAGCAGCCACAGTGGCTTGAAGTTCTTTTTTAGTAGTGATAATTTGCATAAAGCAACGTATTTAGAACCTATATTATTCAAAAAAACGTGCAAAGATAGTGCTTTTTTGTGAAAAAAACAAAAAAAATGAAAAAAAATAATGCAAATGTCAAATATTTTTTGTATCTTTGCAATGCGAAATTATATATAAACGCTAAAAGTACGCCTTATGACTGACACAAATCGTATTCTCTTTATCTCCCAGGAGATACATCCTTACTTGGAAGAAGTAACGCCAATACGTGTTCTCAATCAACAATTACCGGGCTGGTGTCAAGAAGCGGGTTTTGAGACTCGCACCTTCATGCCTAAGTTCGGAGATGTGAACGAACGTCGTGCTCAGTTGCATGATGTGATTCGTTTGTCCGGTGCAAATCTGATTATCGCAGATGCCGATCACCCGTTGCTCATCAAAGTGGCAACGATGCCCGGTTCTCGTGTGCAAGTGTACTTCATTGATAATGACGATTATTTCCACCACCGTAAGGGAATAGCAGGAGAGAACGGACAAGACTTCCCCGACAACGATGAGCGTTGCATCTTCTTTGTGCGTGGTGTGTTAGAGACAGTTAAGAAACTGCGTTGGACACCGACTATTATCCATTGCTCTGGGTGGATGGCAGCCTTGGCACCCCTCTACCTCAAGCATGTGTATGCCGATACGCCTTTCTTTGCGGATTCCAAAGTAGTACTGTCGATAGATAATAATGTTTATACCACTCCGTTTGGAACGAATTTTGCAGATAAGGTTCGGATTGAAGGTATTCAGCCCTATCACTTGCGTAGTATTGCCGGTTTCCCTGTTGGGTACGAGGAACTGCTTCGCTTGGCGATTGATAACTCTGACGCTATCATTTGTGCCGCTCCGGAGATTAACCAACGCGTTATGAATTATGCTCAAACCAGTGGTAAACCCATCCTTGAATATAGTGAAAACAATGAGGACTATATTAAGTTCTACAATAGTTTGTTAGTGTAAAATAAAGTGAAAAAGAGTGTAGTTATATTTTTGAGTCTCATTGCCCTTTTTGTTATGGGTTGTAAAAACGACTCGTCAATGGCCGGTACTGCCGTATTAGAACCTACCGATAAGATTACCGTTCGCGAGGATACTTTTCCTCTGCTAACACGAATTGATACATGTGATTATGTTATCTCTTCTCCAGACTCTTTCTTGTTAGGAGAGCGTCAAACGGAGTATGGCATCATCAAGGCGGATATTCTTACCCAGATGGCTTGTCCGGTAGGTTATACGTATCCGGAAAATGTGGTCTTCGATTCTATTCGTATTTATATTTACTACACTTCTTGTGTGGGCAGTGACCTCAGCCCCTTATCCCTCAATGTTTATGAAATGGACAAAGAGACGTTAGCGTATAACCCGTCTCCTAAATACAAAACGAACGAGGACGTTAATCGCTTTTGCAGTTTGGAAGACTCTACTCGTATTCTAACACGGGAACGTATCGTTATTGCGGAGCATTATAACGACTCTGCTTATTTCGCTTCGTTAGATACATACTTGCCCGTTGTCTCCTTTAGTGTTGATCCGAATAGCGCATTCTTTAAGCGCTTCACATCGGTTACTGCTTATGGGTCACAAGAGGAATTTAACGAGCATGTGTTGAAGGGTTTTTATATCACCACCGACTTTGGTTCCTCTACTGTGCTTAATGTTTCCAATATCGGTATGATTGTGAACTACCACTTCACCTATGAGCGTTTTGATGGTGAGACGGTAACAGAAACAGGCGAAAAGGGATTCTACTCCAACTCGGAAGTGAAGCAACTCAATCGCTATATCTATGAGGATAGAGCCTCATTACTTCGGACATTGCAACAAGACTCCTTATATAATTATCTCGTTGCGCCCGCGGGCGTATACACGTATATAGACTTGCCTATGCGTCAGATGTATGACACCATCTTAGGCGAGGAGTATTATGCCACTCATAGTGCTTATGTTAATCTGGCTCAACTCAAGGTGATGGTAAATAAAGAGGATGCTTCTTCGCCCGTAGCCAATCAGGTACTGCTTGTTAAGTGCGGAGCCAATAACACTCGTTTGCACTCTTTCTTTGAGAATAAGGAACTGCCGTCCGATACGGTGGCTGTCTTAGGTACTCTAACCACCGGTGTGGATGTGGACGGAAATACGATATATTATTATCTTTTCGATATATCGTCCTTACTGACCAATATCTTACATACGGATCCTCAGACTGTTCTTGATGATGAATCAACGCTACGTATGGCGCTTGTTCCGGTAAGCACAATCATGTCCACCAGTTCTAATGGCGCCACCTATATAGTCTCCTTAAAGGAAGCGCAAACGATTTCGATAACGCAACTATATAGTACAAAAAATCCTGCAGCGCAAACTACACTGCAGGTTGTAAGTTCCTTGTTCTTTAAGGACTACTAATCAAAGCATTGCCTGATAAGCGTCTGCGTCCATCAAGGAATCCAACTCCGCCTTATCACTGAGGCGGATTTTTATCATCCAACCTTCTCCATAAGGATCGTTATTCACTTTCTCCGGAGCATCGTTCAAAGCCTCATTGAACTCTAACACTTCACCCGTTGCCGGCATGTTGAGGTCAGAAACGGTTTTAACGGCCTCTATTGAACCGAAGACTTCTCCTTGGTTGATGGTCTCGCCAACGGTATCAACGTCAACGAAAACAATCTCACCTAATTCGCTTTGAGCATAGTCGGTAATACCAACGAATGCCTCATCACCCTCTACACGAATCCATTCGTGTTCTTTGGTGTACTTTACATTACTGGGGAAATTCATATACTATTTCTTTTGTTTCTTTTGTTCAAAAATCATCTTCTCCGGAGATATTTGGTCACCCAAAGCCGACATAGCGCAGCGGAAACCAATCGTATTCGAGCATTGGTCTTGCTCTAAGTAGCGGCGAGTAGAAGGATTGAGCCAATAAACGCGGTCATTCCATGAACCACCCTTATATACGCGCGAGTTAGACGTTATATGAGGAGTCAGGATATCCGTTGGGTCGTACTTGATGGTTTCTTGAGCGATGGCGTCAACATCCGTGTCGGTTGAGTCATTACTTGCATCAACATTTGGATCTGCTTTCTGCGGTTGAGACGGGATGCCGGCATGCAACAGAGGGAAGTCTGTCTTGATGCGAGAGGCGATATCGCCATCGCGTGCATCACGTTTGTCGCCGTTCTCAACCACTTCGCGTTTAGAGCAACCTAATGAGTCGGTTACTAAGTGCCCATTGATGTACAAGGGGCGAGTGAAGATGTTTCCGCGGAACGAGTGGTACTCAGTGAACTCTTGGTTCGTTGTCTCACGATATACATCTAAAACCCATTCGTTAACGTTACCTGCCATGTTATACAATCCAAAGTCGTTCGGCAAATAAGCATCTACCGGAGCGGTGGTGATGTAAGCGTCATTGAGCGCTCCGCTGACACCCATTAGGTCACCACGACCGCGAACGAAATTGGCTTGCAGAATACCTTTCGTCTTGGTCTCACCCAAGTCGCGAGGATGATAACCCGACCAAGGATAAATCTTACCTTCCGTTGTCAGTCCGTCTTCACCGGCAATAGGAGCATAAGCGGCAAATTCCCACTCAGCTTCGGTTGGGAGGCGGTAATCAATAACCATCATACCATCTCTCAGATTAGCCTTGCGCTCGTTGCCATAGTTGTCATAAAGGGACTTTCTTCCGGCTTCGGGAGAGTATGAACCATCGTTGTAATATTTGTCCGTATTGAAGACAAACTTATCACGAATATATTCGTAACCGATACGGAACATCATTACTAAACTATCCCCGTTTTCTGTACTGGGAGCTTCAACCGGAATGAGCGAATAAGGAGCGTGCTCTTCTTCCCATGAGTCTTTTTCACTCTCGTCGTAGGTTCGGTCTAAAGACTTATAGTCCGGATAATTAATCAATCCGGCTTTGATGAGCAACATCTCATTAACGCGGTCGGTACGCCATTGGCAGTACTGCATGGCTTGCTCCCACGAGATACCTACTACGGGGTAGAAGGAGAACATAGTGCTCTCAAAATAGTTCTGGATATAGGGGTCATTATATGCCATATCATCCTCCCAAACGCGAGGATCCGGCTTAACGCGGTTAACCAGATTAGGCGCTACTTTACCAAAGACACTTTCCACCCAAGCAACATACTCTTGCCAGTTGAGGTTCGTGATTTCGTACTTGTCCATATAGAACGAACCAACAGAAATGGTACGATGAGCATTATTACGCGGGGCGGTGATAAACTCATCCGTCTCACCAATGGTAAACGTTCCGCCTTCAATGGGCACCATACCTACCGGAGTGGTACTTAAGCCTTCTGCAGCAAAGAAATTAAACGAATGTTTGTCGTTGTAATTCCAACCGGTTGTGTTCGAAATTTTAGTGTTTAAATCGCGCCCGTTACCGCATCCATAAAAGGCGATAAGCGCCATGAAAAGAAAGATTTTCGAGTACTTCATATGTCAATATTTTAATTTCAGCCCGCAAAGATACACTTTTTTTTGGATATATGCAAATTTTTTTGTATTTTTGCAGCCAAAAATAGAAATATGTCCGTTTGTAAGGTCATTGGAGTGATAAATTTAACCCCGGATAGCTTCTTTTTAGAACAAAATATCCGGTCGGAAACGGAACGGATTGATACCTCCGTTCGCATGGTACAAGAGGGGGCTTATGGGTTGGATTTTGGTGCGGTAGCCACCCACCCTGGAGCGGCTATGGTGAGCGAGGAAGAAGAGTGGAGAAGATTGAGCGCCGTCCTACCTGTCGCCCGTCGTATGTTACCGAATGCCCCGTTCTCGGTAGATACGTATCGTGCCACTATTGCCGAGCGCGTGATTGGGGAGTTCGGAGTGGAAGTGATTAACGATGTGTCCGGTGGACAATGGGACGAGCGAATGATGGATGTTGTAGCCCAAACAAAAGTAGGTTATATCATCGGCCATACGCAAGGAACGGTGGATAACCCAACTGCCGGCGGAGTGTACGGCAATATGATGGCGGACATGATAGACTATTTTGTGCGTCGATTAGATATACTGCATCGCGCAGGGGCGAGTCACCTCATTATAGACCCGGGGTTCGGGTTCTCTAAGTCGGTGGAACAAAACTTGTACTTGTTGCAACATTTGCGTTACCTCCATTGCTTGGAAACCCCCATCATGGTAGGTGTGTCGCGCAAGCGGATGATTTATGAACCTCTTCACGTGCTTCCCTCCTCGGAAGAGGCTTTACGAGGGAGTATAGAGGCGGCTAAGGTGGCTATCCATCAAGGGGCAGCGTATCTGAGAGTGCATGATGTTAAACAAACAATAGAATTATGTTAGGACTTCATTTTGGAATTAAAGATGTAATTGATATCCTGCTTGTAGCAGGGATGTTGTATTACGGTTTCGTCTTACTGCGTCGTTCGGGGGCGCTCAACCTCTTCTGGGGAATATTTGCTTTCCTTATCATTTGGGTGCTGGTGTGCTTTGTTTTCCAACTCGAACTCACAGGGGCGTTGTTTGACCGCATTATTTCTGTAGGTGCTATTGCCCTTATCGTTATCTTCCAAGAGGAGATACGCTCGTTCTTCTATCATTTTGGAGCGCGCTTTAGTGCGTTCAAATTAAATAATAAGGTATCGCGCGCGGAGGAGCGCGAGATATTGGTTAATCAGATTTACGAGGCTTGTATCCGTATGTCCGAAGGTAAGGTGGGTGCCCTTATTGTATTGCGCAATAAGCAGGAACTCAGTGCTTTTACCGATACAGGAGAAACGGTGGACGCTAAGATATCTACCCGCTTGATAGAGAACTTGTTCTTTAAGAATAGTCCTCTTCATGATGGTGCACTGTTTATAGCAAAAGGTAAAATCCAAAGTGCGGGATGTATCCTACCTGTCTCTAAAAATATGGATATACCCAAGCATTATGGTCTTCGTCACCGTGCTGCTTTGGGGTTGAGCGAAGTGTCAGATGTGACCTGTATCGTGGTATCAGAGGAAACGGGTAAGGTTGCTGTGACGCAATCCGGTTCAATCCGTACTATCCCTCTCTTCGAACTCAAATCCATTATTGAAAATAACTTGAATTAACAATTAACTAAATATCATATGTTCAAACGTACATTAGTTACATCCGCTCTGCCGTACGCCAATGGTCCCGTTCATATCGGACACTTGGCAGGTGTGTATATTCCTGCGGATATTTATTCACGTTATCTTCGCCTTAAAGGCCAAGAAGTTCTTTTTGTTGGCGGTAGCGATGAGCACGGTGTGCCCGTTACCATTCGCGCTCGTAAAGAAGGTATCACCACCCAAGAAGTGGTGGATCGTTATCACACTCTTATTCGCGATTCGTTTAAGGAGTTTGGTATCTCCTTTGATGTCTATTCGCGTACTACCTCTGCTATCCATCATCAGTTTGCGTCCGACTATTTCCGCAAACTCTATGATAATGGTAAGTTCATTGAGCAAACGACCGAACAGTTCTTTGATCCCGAGACGCAGGAGTTCCTCACCGATCGCAATATCAAGGGCGAATGCCCTCGTTGTCATGCCCAAGGTGCTTATGGAGACCAGTGCGAGAAATGCGGTGCCACCCTCTCTCCCGATGAACTAATCAATCCCTATAACGCTGTCAACGGTAACCCACTGACCAAGAAAGCCACCTCTCACTGGTATCTGCCGTTGGATCAGTACCAACAATGGCTCGAGAATTGGATTCTCGAAAACCACAAGGAGTGGCGTCCTAACGTCTATGGTCAATGTAAGTCATGGCTGGACGGTGGACTCAAACCCCGTGCCGTGACCCGTGACCTCGATTGGGGTATTCCCGTGCCCGTAGAGGGGGCCGAAGGCAAGGTGCTATATGTGTGGTTTGATGCCCCCATCGGATACATATCCAATACCAAAGAACTATGCGATGCTCAACCCGAAAAATATGGCAAATGGGAGACATGGTGGAAAGACCCTGAGACACGCCTCATTCACTTCATCGGCAAGGACAATATCGTCTTCCACTGCATCGTCTTTCCGTCTATGCTGAAAGCCGAAGGTTCGTATGTCCTGCCCGATAATGTGCCGTCCAACGAATTCCTCAACCTTGAGGGCGACAAGATTTCTACCTCTCGTAACTGGGCTGTTTGGCTCAACGAGTACCTCGTCGATTTCCCCGGTAAGCAGGACGTACTGCGTTACGTACTAACTGCCAATGCTCCGGAGACAAAGGATAACGACTTCACGTGGGCGGACTTTCAAGCGCGTAATAATAATGAGTTAGTGGCTATCTACGGCAACTTCGTTAACCGCGCGTTGGTTCTGACCAATAAGTATTTCGGTGGTAAGGTGCCCGCTTGTCATGGACTTAACGAGTACGATGAGGCTACCGTTGCTGAGTTTAAGGACGTGCAGAAGAACCTTGAGGAGCTGCTTGATAACTTCCGCTTCCGTGATGCCCAGAAGGAGGCGATGAACCTCGCCCGTATCGGAAATAAGTACCTCGCTGACACCGAACCTTGGAAACTGGCTAAGACGGATATGGATCGCACGGCGACCATCCTTAATCTGGCACTTCAGATTGCCGCCAACCTTAGCATTGCTTTTGAACCTTTCCTGCCTTTCTCGTCCGCTAAACTGCGCGAGATGCTCCATATGCCCGAAGTTAATTGGGAACACCTTGGCTCAACTAATCTATTGGCAGAGGGACACGAACTGGGGCAAGTCAGTCTTTTGTTCGAGAAAATGGAGGACGATGTTATCCAAAAACAACTCGACCGCTTGGCTCGTATCAAAGCCGAGAACGAAGCCAAAGCTAAAGAGGAAGAACTCAAGAACTGGAAACCGGCAGAGGTGAAGCCGGACACCAATATCGACGAGTTTGATAAGACGGATATTCGTGTTGCCACTGTCTTAGAGTGCACGAACGTGAAGAAGTCGGAGCGTCTGTTGCAGTTTAAGTTAGACGACGGCATGGGTGGTCGCACTATCCTCAGTGGCATCGCTCAGTCCTATCCCGACCCAAGTGTGTTGGTGGGTAAGCAGGTCCTGTTTATCGCCAATTTCCCACCGCGTAAGATGATGGGTATAGAGAGTCAAGGAATGATCTTGTCTGCCGTCAATGCCGATGGTAAATTAGTGGTAACAACCGTCTCTGCACCCGTTCAAAATGGGGCTCAAGTAGGTTAAAAATAGGGAAAAGTACTGTTTTTTTGAGAAAAAACGCGAAAAAATTTGCGTATATGAAAAAAAAGCAGTACTTTTGCACTCGCTTTCGTGGAAAAACCGCATACCGTGCGGCGACGAAGGCGGGGTAGCTCAGCTGGTTAGAGCGCATGATTCATAATCATGAGGTCCCCGGTTCAATCCCGGGCCCCGCTACCAAAAAGCACACAATCTCTGATTTGTGTGCTTTTTTTGTGTAAATATGCAAATTTATTTGCATATGTCAAAACTTTTTTGTACTTTTGCGTCGCAAACGCAAAATCAACTACATATAAAAAATAAATATGATTTACAAAATTGCATTTTCGTGTGATGAGGGTGACGGCTTCCGCCGCGTGTTTGAAGCAGATAGCGATGCTACGTTCTTAGACCTGCATAACGCCATCCTCCAATCGGTGGGTTATCCCGATGACCAAATGACCTCTTTCTTTATGTGTAACGACCGCTGGGAGAAAGGACAAGAAGTGACGCTCGTTGAGATGGATTCGAGTTTTGAGTACGACAATATGGTCATGAACGAAACTCGCTTGAGCGACCTTCTCGAAGAAACGGGTCAACGCCTCATTTATATCTTCGATCCTATGTTCGAACGCTATTTCTTCGGCTCGCTCAAAGAGATTAAGTCCGGCGTTATGAACGGCGTTGAGTGCGTGGAGAAAAAAGGTACAGCCCCCGACCAACTCAAGTCCGTAGATAATTTAGACGCTATCTTAGGTAAGGATGGTAAGGGCGATTTAGGTTTTAACGACGAAGACTTCTACGGCGATAGCCAGTACGATATTGACGACTTGGACAGCGAAGGTTTCCAAGACCTCAGTTTCGAGGATGGAACGATGTTCTAAACCCATATTGCTGGTACTGGTTGGTCCTACCGGTGTGGGCAAAAGCGAGGTGGCAGTGACGCTCGCTGAACGTTTTCATTGCCCTATCCTCAATGCCGACTCGCGTCAGATATACCACGAAATACCTATCGGTACCGCTGCGCCCACTAAGGAACAACTCCAGCGTGTTCAACACTATTTCGTCGGCACCCATAAACTCGATGAGGACTATAATGCCGGACAATTCGAACGGGATGTGGTGGAACTACTAAACACCAAACACCAAACACCAGACACCCAGGTATTGGCGATACTGACGGGTGGGAGTATGATGTATATTGATGCTGTTTGCAACGGTTTGGACGAGATACCTGCTGTGCCCGAGGATATACGCAAAACGGTGCAGGATAACTATCGAACGCAAGGGCTGATATGGCTACAACAGGAGGTTCAACGGCTCGACCCCGATTATTGGAGCATCGTGGATCAGTCTAATCCTCAGCGACTGATGCACTGCGTGGAGGTGTCGCAAACGATAGGTCAACCTTATTCGTCGCTCCGCAAGAAGACGGTTAAGGAACGCCCATGGCGTATCGTCAAAGTGGGACTGACCCGTCCTCGCGCCGAACTATACGAGCGTATCAATAAACGGGTGGACGAGATGATTGCCGCCGGATTGGAGCAGGAAGCGCGTGCCGCTTTTGCACAATACCCCAATAAACCGAATGGATTGCAGACCGTTGGGTATAGAGAGTGGGATGAACACCAAACACCAGACACCAAACACCAAACACCAGACACCATTAAACAAAACACCCGCCATTATGCTAAACGGCAAATGACGTGGTGGAATAGAGATACGGAAATACATTGGTTTGAAAATGAAGATACAACACATTCTGCTGACGCTATCGCTGATTATGTGCGTCAGTTGCAAGAAAGCAACGATTGATTTTACGTATTCGCCCGCTCAACCAAAAGCTGGTGAGAAAGTTACTTTTGTCAATTCTTCCTCCACGGGAGAGGAGTGGCTGTGGCGTTTTGGAGACCGAAAAGTCTCCACTTCCAAAAGCCCTACCCACACGTATGATGCGCCGGGAACCTACCAAGTTCTTTTAATGGTAGATAATAAGGAGAGTCAGACCTGTACCCACATGATTACCATTGTGGATTCTATTCCGACTTTCGTTTCGGACCACGACTCACTACCTATCCGCGTGTTCGAAAATGTGGTTTTCTCCGCAAAGGTCTTTAATCCCAATTCGGATAGCCTTACTTGCGTCTGGACTGCCGAACCGTCTGTGGCGGAGTTAGTGCAGATCAATAATCAAGGCAACAACGGGAAGTGGAACGTATATTTCACCCGGCCCGGACAGGTGACTATCACCATGAACCTCACTATCAATGGTCTCTCTACTACGGAACAACGTACCTATACTGTGGAGGATAAACCGGCTACCGCCGTTCTTATGATGAGCGAAACAGGCAGTATGTTGCGCCAACGTGTCTTCGTTAATCCTGCTCGCAACGAAGAGGTGCTGCCGCTTACCTATACGGACGGACAGTCTATCCTTGCTGCTACACAAGATACCCTTCAAACGGCAAATGGATATACCTTCCGCCTCAGTGAACTGAAAACCATCTTACCCGAGATGACGGGTTTCCGCATTGCCAATGGCAAGATTTATTATCGTACTATCGATGGTCTATATGTATCGGACATGAAGGGTAATAATATCAATCTCATTGACCCTCGTCCCATTTCGGCTATTTATTCGGATACTTATACGGGTATCAACCGTCTCTATTGGGCAACGGCTACCGGTGTCTATTATATGCCTTTGGTGGAACAACCGAATAACCGGTTTGATAATACAAAGATTAAACTACTCAATAAACAATCGGATATCATCCGCTTAGCCGTTGATACCATTGCTCGTTTACGCTAACTAACCACTCATGTTACAACCCGATTATATTTTTGAAACCTCTTGGGAAGTGTGCAATAAAGTAGGCGGTATCTACGCCGTTCTCTCTACGAAGGCTCGTTCGATGCAGCAGTTATGCCCGGATAGGGTAATCTTCTTTGGACCCGATTTGAAGGAGCAGTCCGATAAGTTCTTTACCGAAGACTCGTCTGTCCTCAAAGGGTGGAAAGCGTTTAAGGGAGAAAGGACCAATAACCATTGCTTGGCATGTAGAGTAGGCAGATGGAACGTGCCCGGGAATCCGATAGCCGTCCTCATTAACTACGATAGTTTGTGGTTACAGAAGAACGAGATTTATGGTTGGGCTTGGCAGCATTTTGGCGTTAAGAGTCATGCTGCCTATGGTGACTATGATGCTTCTTCGCTCTTCGGCTTTGCCGCAGGAATGGTGATGGAGTCCATCTATAAATGGAAAACAAAAGAGGAAAGCGGAAAATTATTTGTGGCTCACGCTAACGAGTGGCAAACGGCTTTTGCTATCTTCTATCTGCGCAAACATTGCCCGAAGATCGGTACGCTCTTTACCACCCACGCTACCGGTATTGGTCGTTCTATTGCCGGCAACGGGAAACCGCTATATGACTATTTCGCAGGCTATCATGGTGACCAAATGGCAGACGAACTCAATATGGTCTCCAAGCACTCGGTTGAGAAGATGGCTGCCCATTGGGCAGACTGCTTCACTACGGTCAGTAATATAACGGCACGCGAGTGCCAACAACTGCTTGACAAAGCACCTGCCGTCGTTACTCCTAACGGCTTTGAACCCGATTTCGTTCCCCAAGGTAGAGCTTTTGCCCTCGCGCGTACACGGGCGCGCAAATCCTTATTAAATTACGCGCACGCTCGCGGAGTACAGGAGCAGAAGGACGCTTTGCTCATCGGTATTGCCGGAAGACAAGAGTGGAAGAACAAGGGTATTGACGTTTTTTTGGATGCTATGAACAGGTTAGGCGATGGACAACAGGGAATAGGCAATAGGCAAGTAATAGCGTTTGTAATGATACCTTATTTGGAGCATGAACCTATGTTCCTCAATGGAGTGACTGTGTTCTTTGTTCCTTACTATTTGGACGGACACGACCCTGTCTTTAAGAAAACCTATTATGACTTGCTTATTGGTTTGGATCTCACTCTCTTTCCTTCTTATTATGAACCATGGGGATATACGCCTCATGAGTCGGTAGCTTTCCATGTGCCGACAGTCACTACCTCTTTGTCCGGCTTTGGCGATTGGGCAGCAACCACCAACCACCAAACACCAACCACCAAACACCAAACACCACGAGGAGTGACGGTTATCAACCGTACGGACTCTAACTATAATGAGGTGGTTGAGCAGGTGGTGGATACGGTTAAGTGTTTCCTTGATGCAACACCCAAAGAAATGACTGCCGCTCGTGACGAGGCAGCAGCCATTGCTCAGAAAGGGGAGTGGAAACAATTCTTTCAAGCTTATCTTGAGGCTTACGATTACGCCCTTCGGGCACGTAACCGCAGGTAAAAGAGTAAATTACTATCATTCGTAAGTAATGCCCCCGCAGTAGAGGTTACGGGTTCTTCTTGGGTTGTTGTTGGGTTATTCTTGGGTTATTCTTGGGTTCGCTCAAACCCCTGCTCGGAGGTCGCGAGGAAGGTTATCCTCCCAAGACCGTTCGGTAACCCTTCCGTGACGTTTCGGGCTGCTAACATTATTGATACACCGGAGACACACTGTGACCAGTGTTTTCGTTGTCTTTAATCAGCGTTTAAGTCAAAAAATGGGTTGTTTGTGCCGCAAAATCCAGCCGCCATATAGGATACGTAGAGCCTATTATGCTATGTTAGTGCTACGTTAACAGACAAACTGGAGCACTGCTACCTTATGCGGAAAAAGTCACAATAAAAAATTATCTACCTTATGTAGGAAAGTTAGGTTATACACCAAGCGGCTCCCGATTGAAGTTCGGAAACCGCCTGAAATATTAGTCAAGATAAATCAACTTACATGAATATAACCGTTATTACCAATTATTATCGTTCGGCTGAACTTGAGTGTCGGGATAGGAAGGTGCTGGAGATTGTTGTTCTGTGGTATTATCAACATTTGAATACTTGGCTCGAGACTCTTTGTTCCATAATGGGTTTTTAATAGGATTCCAACCATCTTTATCTCCTTTAAAAGCAGACTTTATCCAATTTCCCCATGCTTGCATTGTTTCTTTGGAATCCGTTTTATCTCGTGTCTTCTTTTGTTTCTTTTCACGTTGATATTGTACAGTATTATCAACGGTTGGGTTTTCACTAATCTCGTTATATGGTTCTTCCACTATTGGAGAATAAGTCTCCTGAGAAACCGACTGTGTATGCTGTATTTCTTCGTAATTTCCATTATCATACAAGATAGCAGTAACCTCTTCTATAGGAACAGATATATTCTTTCCTTGTTGCTTATATAGAACAAATTGGTCTTGAATTGAGATGTTGCTTGCGTCTTCAATATTATCACCATTTGCTAAAACAATAATTCCAGCTGATAGATTTAAAGGAAAGACGAAAAAGAGAAAAAAAACAATTACATTTTTCATAATTTGTATTTGTGTTTATAGAACGATATAGGCAAAGTTTCCTTTAGTCTATATCGTTCTGAAATTATTACTCTTCTTCTTTAACTAATCTAAATAAGTAACTAACATCGTTATCGTCAATGAGCGACAAAACATCATATTTCTTGGTTTGAGAATAGTATCCTGTCTTTTCGCATTTAACTTCGATTTGTACAAGACCTGCGTTGTTATAGGTCAATCCTTTAATATCAAGCGTTTCAGATCCTTCATAGGGTGTTGTCTCTAAATATTTAAAGTTCTGGTTTTTAACGTCTGGTGTCTTAGAGATAACGCGCCAAAATACATCTGCTCCTTGCGGGCGAGAGTTAACATTCCAGTGGATAACCAAATGTTCTAATGCCGTGTTCCCATCTCCTGTCACTTGTTTGTTAGCTTCTTGTTTAGGAGAGTCTGCGCGGTGTAAGAAGAAGGCAACTCTATCCCAATCAATATCAGCAAGTGCCGTTGCATATGCTTTATTAATGGCTTGTTGTGCGTAGGAAACGGATGTAGCACTACCATAAATACTAGCACGACCAGCAACCTCTGTTGCAGGGTAAACAATGGTGCGATTATGGTCAAAAATCTTTACTTCCATTATAACGGTACCATTCCATCCGATACCAGACAACCAATCGGTATGAAACTCTTTGATGGTGACTTGCATTAAGTAATCTGTTGCAACATCTGCGTCCATGTTGAAGCCCATAGTACGCATATATTGACGCATGCTTTCCGGTACGAACGAGCCAATACCAGGGTTGACATTAACCGTTGGCAAACTAGTCGCAGAGGCATCATATATTTGGATTAGTCGTTTGTCAGAACGTCCATCTTGAATGTTTAGACGAATTCCGTATTCAAGATTTGCATATTTATCTGCTTGTGGTTGTTCTGTAAGTGCAAGATTGATGGTTTGTACTTGCGGTTGCACTGGTGTAGTAGTTGTTGTAACGTTACGCGTAAAAGAACAAGAGGTGATAAACATCGCCATAGCCATAACGGCAATTAATGACTTTTTCATAATTTTATTTGTTTACAATGTTATTATTTCGCATCTATTACGAGTTTGATAAGTTTCGCGGAAACGGTAGTCTTGAATGCAATTTCTTTACCACGTTGCTCAACGTTTGTCGAAATAATAGGTTCAATAACACCATCTGCACCACGAACTTTGGATGCGTTGATTAATTGATAGATGGCAAAATTACGAGCCACATATTCAGGATTTGCTTCTCTTAATGAAATTCTTCCTTCATCATTACTAAGGAATCCGAAACGAGCTATTCCTTCAAAATCCGTGAGATACCATTTCTCTTGCTCATTATCGAATGTGTAGACAAGTTTGAACTCTCCCCTTTCTTCTCTAAGGGTAATTTGTTGGCCTTTTCGTTGTTCAGAATAAAGAACTGTCGCTTCAGACGAAACGGTGTTCATAACAGTGTAATCTGTTCCATGTTTGAGATTAAGTTCAGATAAACCTACCGAATTAATTGTGCTGACCGCTTGTGGCACTATGCGTTGTGTCATTTTTTGTTGAGTTGCTACGCATGATGTCATCATAAATGTACTTGTCATAAGTACGACAGCAAGTAAAAGATTGTTTTTACACATAAGAATAAAGTTAATTTAAATTGCCTCCACTTTATTATTCGGCTTTCGGCTTACTCCGTTTTAATATAGTTTTTAAAAATATACATAAACAAAAAAGCGGGACTGCACTGCTGCTGTTCCGCCAATCGAGGCTCTGGTATTGCCTTTACATCCGAACAAGCAACACCGAAGCCCACGCCGATATGATTATGCGCGCACACGAATAATAAGGTGTACACAAAAAATGCATATCCTCGGGACATCTAATGTCGCAGTGTCTTGGATGTGATGTGAAATTTACCAGATTTCGATTGACCAAAACAACGCGCTCAAAGACGCCTTTTATTATGTCTGCAAACCCCACCCGACGAATGCTAACGAAATGCTTTTGACATCGCAGACATCCCGGCGTGAACTTGCTATGATTCTAGCATAAAAATGTCTTACACCAAAATCGAGTGCAAAGATACAAAAAAAAATTGAAACCACCAAATAAAAATGCATATTTTCTCAAAAACAGCCACGAGGGAATATGAAAAAGCGGTAACCCGATGGGGATTACCGCTGTGAAAAAATAAGTAATAGTGCTTATTTCTTGAAGTCCTCTAAAGCTTTGTAGTACGTCTCCTTGAATTGTTCGTACTCAAAGTCAGTGTGCAGTTTTTCTTCCTCGGTAACGTTGGTCTTGAATTGTCTCTCAACGATTTCCATTATATTGTCATTACCTAAAGCAATAGCAACATAGGCGTGATAAACAATCGAACCATCCTTATTCGTGGTCGTAGTGGTCCTGTCGCACTCAACAAAACTACCATTGATCGTTTGCGAGGTAACTTGTTGTGCAAGGTCTTTTGTGCGAGCCTCAAACGATGCAGCTTCGGCTTGATCGTAAGAGGAAGAGAAGGTCTCAACAACGCGGTTGAGGTGCGTGCTAACGCTGGTAGCCAATTCACGACGAGCTGCGGCTAAAGCTTTGTCTTTAGCGTTCTGCATGTTGGGAGATACAGCCGTAGCGGTGGCGCGAATAGCAGTCTTGTCCGTTTTGTACTCACTGCAGAGAACGGTCACTTCTTGTTCGCCTTTTACCGGGGTAATGGCTTTCTTCGATTTGCAACCGGTAGCCAACAGAGCAACCGTTGCGAGAGTTAATAAAACTACTTTTTTCATAATACAAAAAATTTAGTTAGTGAAACATTAGGGTTAATTAGTACTGTTGTGTTATTTTATATTTTTATTTCTCTTCCGTTTGGTTTTTATCTCTCACAGATTATCACAGATTTTCTCAGATATACCGGTGTCGCCGGAGCGACTTTATTATTTTTTTATTTCTTTTTTTTGTCAGTCGTAAGTAAACTTCCACTTCCAAAAAGAAAGAACTAAAAAAGCGGTACTCCTTCGTCGTACCTCGTGTTGTTTACACAACACAATAATAAATCATTCAAAGATCTATTCCACAGATGATATATGTTTTGTCTGCACCCCCTGCTCTCGCCAATCTGCGGAATTTCTATCCCATAATTTATTATGACGATGTACGGTAGTACAGCGTGGAAGATGATGTCGGCTCTGCCGAAGGAATCTTCCCTTTCCTTTTGTGTTTTGTTATTGGATGAGAGAGTTTACTCAATCAGACAATAGAAAAACCAAAAGGAATAATAAATTATATAATCATCTGTGTCAATCTGTGCAAATCTGTGAGAGATTTCAATTCCGCGTAATTTAGCGTAATAGCGGACCACTGTCCGCGAGCGGGAGATACTAAGTTAAAAGCACTGTGCGAAAATTTATCGCAACACGAGTAAGGGTTAATTATAAAATAAAATATCTATGGTTGATTTTCTTTCCCATCACGGTTATCGTGATGTCTATGTAATTTTGTTCGTCTTCAAAGCACGAAGTGTAATCGTAAGTTATCGCGTTTACTCCGTCTTTGACTTGCCAATCCATCTTATCCAAACACTTAGAGCGCAGGTAGGGTTTGATATTGCAACTTACCTTTTTCTCTCCGTAATATACCTCGTAGAGCGTCTGTTCACGATCCACACTTACCGCTTGAATGGATAACTGCTCTATGTTAGTTTTGTATCCTCTCAAAACACGGTCACAGGTCTTGCGGCGGGCATCGTTCTCCATAAGTGTAGATTGGAAAGTCCTTACCGCCACGGACTGGGCTACCATCTGTTCTACTGAAGTATAGGTGCTGAAATCCGCTTGCTCAAACGCTTCTAACTGATGATTAATGGTTGCCTCTTGTTGCTCAAACTTCTCAATCAACTCGTCTTGGTCCAAACGTGTGAAAGGGTACTTCAAGTGGTACACATACCACTCTGCCTGCGTCTTTTTATTAAACCTCTTCTCCCAATAATAATCCGTCACATTGGCGAGCGTCACTTGATTGAGAAATGGTACGTTACCACTTTCTGTTGCCAATTCGTCGCGGTATAACTCCATGGTAGAATAAAAATTATTCACTCCTGCCTCTTCCACAGCGGTATAGGACGCGGAACGGACATTCTCCGAGATGGCATTAACAATCTGCTTCTTTACCTCATTAAGCGCCTTGTTCTTAGCCGTTTCTATATCCTCTGCCTCTGCGGAAACGATAAGGAAATTGTGCTCCGTTCCGTACGCCCATTGAGGGGCACGACGAGCTGATGATTCGGTTACTTTAACAGTAGCGCATCCTGAACAAAAGCATGTAAACAAGAATAATGCCAAACCGATATAAAACGAATAATAACGCATTATTTACCTCCTAAAATGATTTGTATTTGCCCCAATCCTTTGGTGCTGATATTACTTTCCATATCATATTCATCCATGAGCCATTTTTGCAGCCCCTTAATCCAACTCAAGGTGGATACATCACGTCCCTTTTCATCTACTATCGGTATTCGTACTTGTTCAATGGTCATTCGGTTGCCAGAGGGACTTAAGTCTATGGTTCCGTATTTACCGTTTACGGTGTTCTGATCTAACCAATTCGTAATAATCTCACTCAACTCCAGATCATCTATTTCCGTTTGCAACCCCTCTCTTAGTATCTCCCAAGTGAGAATAGTTAACTTAACGGCACGTCCTTTCTGCTCTAACGTGCGGAAGTAGTCAATGAGTGTCTTGCAGAAGGGTTCAAATTGACCCTGTATGGCACTCTCTATCTTAATAGGCAATTGGAAAGAGGAGGTGTAAGAGGCTCCTGTTGTGGTCGGACTCACACCGCCAATAACGATGTCCGTATAAGCATCTATTGCTGACATAGACCACGTTAATGACTGTTGACTACCGCTCTTCAGTTCGTTGATATACCAATCCACTTCTACCCATATATCCGCTTTTGCCGTACGGCGCAGCCTGTCCACGGGAGTCTCGTTGATTTTATCCTCTAACTGACTAATCGTTACGGCTTCTTCTGCCGCGTCGTTGTACATCGTTCGCAGCGCACTATTTAAGTCCTTGACCTCAAAGCCGCGTTGGTTGAGGCGAACGGACAAGGTGGTGATGGCTTGGTTTAGGTTCTGATTATGCAATAACGCTTGCTCGTAATCGGGCAGACCCGCTTTCATGTACCCGTTCGCGCTACACCACGTAGAAGAAGGAACAACCATAAGGATAGGCATCTTGCCCTTCACCTCGTCCTTGGCGATGATACCATCCTCCTGTAACTGCTTGCGTAGAGCGTCCACCTGAACGAGAACCACAATGCCAATCTTATACTCCTTATTGACTTTGGTTCGAAAATCAGGTGTCCCATTGGCGATATAACTAACGAAACGTTGATAACCTCCGCCGTCCTTGAAGAACGCTTGCCAATATGCTGCTTGTGTGTCCCAAATAGAAGCATCGCTAATCAGCGCTTCTCGACCGACAATGCGTGTATTGCCATGGTTAAGGGACGGATAACCCTTGAATAGTATTCCGTGAACGGCGTTCTTACCGGCTTGCTCTTTAGCAATCTGCGCTTTCCTTGAATACGTCCATACGCGCACCATCGCACTGCCCTCCGGAGCCTGACCGACAGCGGCTTGTAATTCGTAACGCATCTGAGCGGTCTCTTTGTCCGCTTTTTTGCAGGGCGACGCTATTAGGGTGTTCGTTAGTAAAATAGTTAAAAGAATAAGAATCTTTTTCATATTATTGTTTTTTTAGTCTCAGTAACATGCCGGGAACAATCGTCTTGGACGGTCTGCCCTTGGACTTAAATAGTGTACCCTCAACACTCACATCAACGTTGTTTTCCTTAAGTGCATTAAATCGATTATCCCAAACTCGGTTATTGACTACTTTGGCGGTCCCCACTTTGTTAAACTTCAATCTTCCTTGTTCAAACACCGCCTCTAAAATCTCAAACTCGGATGAGTTCTTCACGTCCTCTTTCTCCCCAATCAAAGCTCTATATCCTACCACCTTCCCTCGGTTATTGTACTCAATAGAGGTGATGGGAGACTTAATACGGAACGCTTCATACTTCGTTTGAAGGGAGGCAATGTTTATATCAATGCTCCGCGCCGTGATGAGTTGTAATAACTCTGTTCGGTCGTATTTCCTCTTTCTTTCCCTCTGCTCGTACATGCTGCTTTCTGTCCCTAAATAGCGTAGGTGGAATAACGTAGTATCTGCTATAAAAGCGCGCATCTTAGCCTCGTTAGGCTCCTCGGTATAGTAATGCACAAAGAAGTCGTTCATCTTTTCCCTATTCCACTCCAATTGGTATAGATAGGTGGTCGTTATCACCTTAAAGCCGGTGTATAAATCGGCTATCTCGCCTACCGCTTGAGCAAAACGTCTGCCTTCATTTCCTCCTGTCAATATATCGGCTATTCCGCCGATAATACTCAAGGTCTCCTTGGTGCTCTTAGCTTTATCCTCTACCGTGATGTACGATATATTACTAACCAACACAAACGAGTTCTGCATCAGTTGTACACCCACATCACGTAGCGACGAACTCCCCTCTATCGTATATCGGACTTTCTCGGCATCCATGAAACTCACGTTATAGTCCGACCTTTCCTCTATTGTTTTTGTTCCAAAGAACGCGTTCTGAATACTATCTCCTCTCCAGTCATACCACCGAGCCACAATTCGTTTTGCCACTTGTCCCTTTTCCAATTCATTCAAAATAGTCTCTCCATTAATCTGTCCTTCTACGTATGAGCGGTCGATGACCCGATAACCAATCTCGTGCTCATCAAACTTATCGGATATGGGCAAGTCCTTAAAGATTTGATAAACATCATATCCAAACTCATCTTCCGGATGATATACCATCATCGAGGTGAGTGCGCTGCGGTAATAACGCCGTGGCTTGATATCCTCTTTAGCCATCAACGATAAAGACACTAATAGCAATATCCCAATTCCCCAAATACGTCTCATTTTAGTGCCTTCCTAAACCATGTTTGTACATCTCCTATCACGTAGAGAAAATCGCCCCTTTGACCATCCTTACCATGGTTCCCGTTTCTTCCGTTGGCAGCATAACCCTTACACTTGCTTCCGCGCCCGTGAATACCGCCTTCGCCTCCTTTTCCTCCCTCTCCGCCTACTCCCGGATCAATCCAAACTGTAACACATTCTGCACCTTGACTATTAACCAAATCGGTGTCTAAGAAAAGCAAATACTGACCACCGTCCGTACCATTACCCCCATCTTGTCCGTCTCCTCCCTCCTGTGCACAAGTACCGGCAACGTAATGTTTCTTTCCCTCTTTGTCTGTCCACCAATACTCATGTGTACCATTGGCTCCGTTATATCCTCTATGTCCTTTTATTCCGTCAGTTCCCTCTCCGTGAATGGTGAGCGGTAACTGAACAAAACACATCGTTTGGTCGGTTAAGTTAAGCACCGCTCCTAACTGCGGAAAAGCGGGAGTAGGGTAAGCCATTAATGCCAACGCTTTCTTTTGTCCTCGAAACGATAAACTGTCCTCAAAAACGAACTGCAAGTCGTAACGATAGGTTGCGTTGGAACCCAAGTGCGTCACCACAATGGGCTGTACAGCGTCATATTTACCTTCCGCTATCTCACGAGGGTTCATATCCATTACGATGCGGTTGCCCTCCATGTGAATGCCCTCTTTCTCTGCTACGAACCGAAATTGCGCCGGATCGCAGAGTTCGTTCTTGCGGTTAACAATATACAACCGCTGATTATCATCTAAATAAACGGCACTCAATCGGTCTTTTTTAGCTTTAAACGTTACCCCCTTCCGCTGTATAAGTTCATGTCCGTACGAAGAATTGGTAATAACCATCTTTGGTCGTGCGTACGAATAATGGTACTGATAGGGTGCGTCGTTTAAGTAAAAAGCGGAGTCGTTACGCTGCACGTAGCGCGAAAAACAGTTTTGTAAATACGCACTTTTGCAAGACAACTCCTCTCCCCAACGAATTTGCTTTTCGTTACGCTCTTGAATAATTCGATTTAACTTACGCTGCTTCTCCACCGGTAGGGGCGCATCGTATCGAAGAGACTTAGGAACGGGCATCAGTTTCTCTATCGATTGACCGTATAAGGAGCCCATCCAAACGAAGCAAATACTTCCTATAAGTAGCAGCCGTTTCTTCATTTTTTATTTTTCGTGCAAAGTTACAATATTTTTTTCATATATGCAAATAAGAGGGCAAAAAAATGCCAAAAATTGTTTAATTGTACCATCGAAAAAGATGAAAAAAGGTATTATTTTTAAGAAATAATTTGTTTATGTCAAAAAAAAGTAGTATCTTTGTGCCCGAATTGTAAAAACACACGCTTATGCAAGAAAAAAACATTCCATTGTTAGATTGTCCCGTCGATTTCTTAATTGGTGACGCAAGTGGCAAAATCATGAACGAGTATGGACGCTTCCCTTGCAAGATTGCCTGCGGCGTTTATGCTTTTATGGTGAAAGGTACTGCCAAAGCTACTATCAACATCTCGCATGTTGAGTTCCACGAGAACGATCTGCTCTTCCTTGAGCCCGGCAGTTTCCTGCTCATACACGAGTTCTCGGAAGACGCCTTGGTCTATTACGTGCTTTTCTCCGCTTCGTTCTTGGACAAACACACCTTTGTCAATAACCGACTTAATTTTATACCGGGGCAACCTAATCAATTCCTCATGCACCTAAATGAGGATAGAGGAGACCTTATCCGCAGTCTGTACAATGTGCTTCTGAAGGCTTCTAATTGTAAGCCCTCTGCACTATCTACAGAGAAAATGATTCATGTTTACAACCTCTTTAGAACGGCTTATACCGAATTGGCTCGCAGCGAGGAAGACACCGCTTATTTGGCAAGAGACCGAAAGACCGAGATTTATCAAAGCTTCTGCCAACTCGTCATGAAGAACTATCAACGCCTGCACCATGTTGGGCAATATGCTGAGTTGATGCACATCACCTTGCCGCACCTGTGCTCCACCATCCGTCAGGCGAGTGGACGTACTGCCGGTGATATCATCGAGGAGGCTATCCTTACCGACGCCAAAGCCCAACTCAAGCTGACATCTCTTCCTATCAAGGAAATAGCGCTCTCATTGGGCTTTGATAATGTGGCGTTCTTCAACCGATTCTTCAAACAGCATATCGGCTTCACGCCTAAAGTCTATCGTAATACGAATGACTGACGCTTATCGGTTGGCGTACATCGATTCGTAGTACTTCTCATACTCTCCGCTGGTAATGTTATCAAGCCATGCTTGATTATCTAAGTACCAGCGGACTGTTTTTTCTATCCCTTCTTCAAACTGCAAACTCGGTTCCCAACCTAACTCACGCTGTAACTTACGCGAGTCAATGGCATATCGCATATCGTGACCGGCACGATCCGTTACGTACGTTATCAAATCAAGGTCCTCTCCCTCTTTGCGACCTAATAACCGATCTACCGTCTTAATCAACACCTTAATAATATCTATGTTCTTCCACTCGTTGAAACCGCCGATATTATATGTGTCAGCCACCGTCCCTTGGTGGAAAATGAGGTCAATAGCGCGGGCATGATCTTCCACATACAACCAGTCCCTCACGTTCTCACCCTTACCATAAACGGGCAAAGGCTTGCGATGACGGATATTATTGATGAATAGCGGAATCAGTTTCTCCGGGAATTGATACGGACCATAGTTATTCGAGCAGTTAGTCACTATCGTGGGCATACCGTACGTGTCGTGGAAAGCGCGTACGAAATGGTCCGAACCGGCTTTCGAAGCAGAGTAGGGACTATGGGGCATGTACTTCAAGTCTTCCGTGAAGAACGTGTCTCCATAGGCCATATGGTGTTCCTCCGAACTGGCTTTCGTCGTGAACGGCGGTTCTATGCCTTCTGGGTGCGTCAACTCCAAAGCACCATATACCTCGTCCGTCGAGATGTGGTAGAAACGTTTGCCATCAAACTTCTCCGGCAGGCTCTCCCAATACAACTTGGCGGCTTGTAACAGGGACAACGTGCCCATCACGTTCGTACGGGCAAAAGTGAACGGATCTTTAATTGAACGATCCACATGACTCTCCGCTGCTAAATGAATAACACCATCTACTTTTTCCTCTTGCATAAGCGCATAAATGGTGTCAAAGTCGCAGATGTCTGCCTTCACAAACCGATAATTGGGTTTGTTCTCAATGTCCTTTAGATTGGCCAAGTTTCCGGCATACGTCAATTTATCTACATTGATAATGCGGTACTGAGGATACTTGTTCACAAATAACCTAACTACATGACTGCCTATAAACCCGGCTCCTCCGGTGATGATAATAGATTTCATATACTTATTTTTATCTTGTTTCTCGTTTCTATTCTATCACATATTTTATCTGCTTAAACAGGTATTCCTTCCTCTCCGCCTTTCCGCCTTTCTGCCTCTCTAACACCAACCTCCCCATCTCGTCTATGTCTTTGAATCGAGCCTCAAACCGTCCGCCTTCATCCTCGTACTCAAATACTCCCTCTCGCCGATAAAGGTGATTAACATAGGCGGCCTTCAGTTCCTCGTAATGTTCATCGCTGAGCCATGCTTTGCGTTCGTTAAGGCGCGTCAAGATAGCCTCCAGCACCGCCTGCCTATCCGCTTCTTTGCCCGTTATTTGCTTGATGGATATAGGATTGGGCGCATCACTCTCAAAAACGGTTTGGTTGATATTCAGTCCTAAGCCGAAAATACAATCGCTTACCTCTTTCCCCCTCAACCGATTCTCTATCAAAATTCCCCCTAACTTCTTTTCCTTATAATATATATCATTCGGCCACTTAATGGTAAGGGGGCGGGGAGTCGAGGTGTTGGGGAGTAGGGTGTTGTTTAATGCTTCTACTACGCTCAGACTCGCTATCATACTCAGCCTAAACTGTTTACTCACCTCCAATCTTTGCGGACGAATAAGAATGGACACCAACAAGTTCTCCCCATCCTTGCTCTCCCAGTGATTACCTACCTGACCGCGTCCTGCCGTTTGATAGTCCGTCACGATATAAAAACCATTGCAGAGAGCCTCTGCTGGCGTATCGGCGGATGCTATCATGTCCTTCAGTAAGCGGTTCGTACTATCGGCTTGTCTTATATACATCGAGCAAATAGTCTTGTATCACCCGTTGGATATTACGAGCTTTACCATTAGCGCTATTGACTAAAATAGCAAAAGCCCATTTCCTTCCGTCCGGCAGGAAGATATATCCGGCGTAGTTCTTCGTTCCGGCAATCGTTCCGCTCTTAGCCCAAACGCGTCCCTCTAAAGCCGTACCTCTGAATAGTCCGCTTACTGTTCCCGTCTTACCGCAAATGGGTAGCGAATTGAGCCAGTCGTCGTAATACTTGCTCTTACTCATATACTCCAGCAACTGCACAAACATCTCCGCACTGATAGCGTCTTGGGGTGCCAGTCCGCAACCGTCTTTGATGATAGCGCTCTTCAAATCCACTTTCTTGCGTTGCCAATAGGCTCTGAGGAACTCGCAACTGTTATGTACCGTTCCCGGCATACCATACGCTAAACCCATATAGCGGAACATAGCTTCCGCATAGAGGTTGTCACTGTAAATATTTGTGTGGGCAATCAAGTCCCGCAGTGGTTCAGAATAATGCTCATAAAGCAGCGTGCGACCGTTCTTACTGAAGTTCTCGGCTTTATAATTGGCATAGCCCTCAACCTCAATGCCGCTACTCTCTAATCGACTCTTGAGGTGTTTGGCTAACAGCAATCCCGGATTGGGTATGTCACTCTTTACGCCGAACTGTCCCTGATTACTGGGTACACTGCCCATGATGTATCGCTCGTTACTGTAGGGCAGACCATAGACATAAGCTCCGTCGTACGTTATCTCCGTGCAGCGCACGTGATTAATCACTTGCAAGTCTTCATATAACGGTTCTGTGCGAATGACGTCTGCCACCGAACCTATCGGGCCACTCTTGAGAACGATATTGAGCGTGTTGCTCAAGTAATTGAGCGAGAATACACCGGGGGCATAGTAATTAGCGGCATCCTCCATGAGCCAACCGGAGTTCTGTGCCTCCGCGTCCAATAGCGTCATATCCGCAATGATATCGCCGTCTATCTTCTTAATACCTGCCTTGCGCACCGCCTGTATCCACTTGGTGAAGAACCCTTGCCCTTTCTTCAAATCGCCTAACGACGGATCGCAACCACCTCGTATGATAAGGTCGCCATGTAGCACGTTGTCCTCTATCTTACCCGTATATTCAAGGGTGGTCGTGAACTGAAAATCAGGACCGTATAACTCTAACATCGCTGCTGTCGTAAGGGTCTTCATTACCGATGCCGGAGGCACTACGTTCTGCGAACGATGTTCTTCAATAATTTCATGACTATCCAAATCTTTTATTTGGACACTGATATTCGCTTCTTTGGTCACTGAACTGCCCGTGAGCAAAGAAATAGTGAGTATAACTGAACAAAAAGAAAGCATGTTTTTATAAATTAGCGTGCAAAGATAAGGAAATATTTGCATATTTGCAAATTTATTTGTAATTTTGCAGCGTGATTGGTAAAAATAATATAAAAATCGTACTTCTTTTCTGTTTAATGCTGTTAATCGGCACTTCCTGTCACCGTGCGTCCGTACCCAAACCCTACGGTTACGTCCGTTTGTCTATGCCCGATACTGCTTATACCGATTATGCGGGAGTTGAGCCTTTCCGTTTTGCGCTTAGCCAAAACGCTAAGGTGCAATCCAAGTCTGCTTCAGACGGCTCCTTATGGATGGATATTCATTATCCGGCATTGAACATTACTATGCATGGCACGTATTACCCTATCCGTCAGGACTTAGACCTCTTGACCGATGAGGCGATTAAGTTCGTCTATAAGCATACCGCACAAGCCACCTCTATTCCCGAGCAAGCGTTCGTTAATGAGCAGAATCGTGTTTATGGAGTCTTCTTCCACCTGCAAGGGAATACGGCTTCGCCATACCAGTTCTTCTTGACCGATTCGGTGCACCATTTCTTTCGGGCTTCCGCTTATTGTGAGTGCCGTCCTAATGCGGACTCACTTGCCCCTGTTTATGACTATTTAGAACAAGATATAAGACGTCTTATTGAATCATGGCAATGGGTAAAATAGCTATTCTTATTGATCCTGACAAACAGCGTCCTTCGCTCTCCGAACGACTGACCAAGCTGAGTGCCTTAGGGCTTTCTCCCAACCTCGTTTTGTTGGGAGGCAGTACTGGTGTAATCGATTCGGAATCCGTCTTTGACCAAGCCCGCGACTTGGGTCTGCCCGTTTGGCTCTTCCCCGGCAATGAGAACCAACTCTCGCCTCGTGCCGAGCACCTGCTCTTGCCCGTGCTCATCTCTGGTCGCAATCCTCAACTGCTTATAGGTAAGCACGTAGAGGCAGCGCGTAAGATACGAGCATTGGATATACCCGTCATGCCGATGGGGTATATCTTAATAGACGGAGGCAAAATCCCTTCTGTACAGAGAGTGAGTGAAACCGAACCTCTGTTGCCTGAGGATATAGAAACGATTGTTTCTACCGCTATCGCAGGGGAACTATTGGGACAGCAAGCTATCTATCTGGAAGCCGGTTCGGGGGCATTACATCCTGTGCCGCTGAAGGTAATCGCCGCTGTAAGAAAAGAGATTAATGCCACCTTGATTGTTGGCGGAGGCTTGCGCTCCCGTCAAGCGATTGAGGACGCTTTTGCCGCCGGTGCCGACATTGTTGTCATTGGTACTGCCCTCGAACAATAACCATCCACCATCCACAATCTACAATCCACAACATGACCGACAACGATTATATGCAAATAGCTTTAGCCGAAGCGCAGCACGCTTTTGACGCGGACGAGGTGCCCGTTGGCTGTATTATTGTGGCAGGCAATCGCGTTGTGGGACGAGGACATAACCTCACCCAGACCCTCTCTGATGTCACTGCCCATGCCGAGATACAAGCCATCACCGCTGCGTCCCAAACACTCGGAGGCAAGTACCTCAATGACTGCACGTTGTATGTCACCGTCGAACCTTGCGTCATGTGCGCCGGAGCTATCGGTTGGGCACAAATGGGCAGACTCGTCTATGGTGCCTCCGACCCTAAAAGGGGTTATACCGTTTATGCGCCCAAGGCGTTGCACCCCAAGACACAAGTCACCTCTGGTGTCCTTGAGCACGAATGTCAAACCTTAATGGAAACGTTCTTTAAAAAATTAAGATAACCATCCACCATCCACTATCCACAATCCACCAATATGAAACGCTATCTCAAACTTATTCCTTTCATCGCTTTTGCGGGTATCGTCCTTTACCTGTTCCCGCATTATGACAATAACTTCTCGTATTATTTTGAGGTCGGCAAACCTTGGGGGTATGAGCGCTTGACAGCCCCTTCGGATTTCCCTATTTATAAGACTCAGGAACAACTGGCTGCGGAGAAGCAAGAACTGTTGGCAGATTTCGCCCCTTGTTATGTCTTTTGTGATACCATCACTTCTCCGTTGGTGCTTTCTTATGAGGACCGCGAGGAATTGGTGAACCAGAACTACCATTTTATTAGTGTGCTTGACAACCAAGTGGCACGCCGCTATCCTATTCGGCAAGTCTTTACGCCCAAGACGGCTTATGAACATTATGACATTACGATGGGTCCGAATATCGTGCTCGATTCACTTAAGACGGAGCAACTGAAGGAGTCGCTTCTTTCCGTTGTCTCTCCAACGCAAGGAATAGTACAGGCAGGCGAGAAGATTATTGATACCGGTGAACTTGTTTCCGAACGTGATTATCAGATTCTGATGTCTTTGAGGAAGATGTACGAGCAGTCCGACCGTTCTGACCTCCAAAAGACCTTGTCTATGGTGGGTATATCGGTTCTTATCTGTTTCTTAATAGCGGTCTTTGCTGCTTATTTGTTTATCTTCTGTTCAACGTGGATGGAGAAGTGGTCTAATGTCATTTTCTTTTGCTTACTGCCTCTTTTGCTGATTGCTCTCACGTTCCTTTCTATGCGATTTACCTCGCTGTCGCTTTACATTATTCCTTTTGCTTGGGTGCCTTTGGTTGTTCGCTCTTTCTATGATGCTCGCATGGCAATGATCATGCATGTTATTACCGTTCTTATTTGTGCTCTTGCCGTTCCTGTTCCTTTAGAGTTCTTGTGTATTCAACTCATTGTGGGAGCGGTGGCTATCGTGAGCATGCAGGATATGTCCCGTCGCGCCCAAGTGGTTGAAACAACGGGTTGGATTGTGCTTACGTATGCGTTTAGTTATACTGCTTTTTGCTTTATCTCTCCGGCAAATATTGCTGCTATTGATTGGCATATATACATCTATATCATTCTTAACGGAATCTTGGTTATTTGTGGTTCGTACGGACTCATTATCGCTTTTGAACATCTCTTCCGCCTTATCTCGGCGACCACCCTTATCGAATTGACCAACGTCAATTCCACTCTCTTACAGGATTTTGCCCAGAAGGCTCCGGGGTCGTTCCAGCACTCGTTGCAAGTGGGCAACTTAGCCTCTGAGGCGGCTAAGAAGATTGGTGCTAATGCCTTGCTCGTTCGTACAGGAGCACTCTATCACGATATAGGTAAAATGCTCCATCCCGAGTATTTCATTGAGAACCAAACGGGCGGAACCAACCCTCTCCTGGACTTAGATGCCAAAGAGGCGGCTCGTATCGTTCTTCAGCATGTGACGGATGGTGTTAAACTGGCGCAAAAAGCGCACTTGCCTGCGATTATCACTCAGTTTATTCGTTCTCATCATGGCACTTCGCTTACGCGCTATTTCTATAACACCTATGTCAATGCCCATCCCGGGGTGGCGGTAGATGACTCGCTTTTCCGTTATGCAGGACCCAAACCTACCACCAAGGAGGGCGCTATCCTCATGATGGCGGACGCTATCGAAGCGCGTTCCCGTTCGCTCTCCGCTTATACGGAGGAGTCTATTTGGGATATGATTGTGGATATGACCAATCAGCAGATTAAGGACAAGCAGTTTACCGATACGCCGCTATCCTTCAAAGACTTAGAGGATATACGCCTTGTCTTCAAGGAGCGCCTTATCTCTATCTATCACCACCGCATCAAGTATCCTACTATAAACTTTCAACTAAAATGACGAAGTCATTACTCTACCTCGCCCCTATGGAGGACGTTACCGACCCCGCTTTTCGCTTACTTTGTAAGCGTTTTGGTGCGGATCGTGTCTATACGGAGTTCGTCAATGCGGACGCTTTGGTGCGCGATGTGGAGGCTACTACGCGCAAACTGACCATTTGTGATGCGGAGCGACCGGTGGCGATACAGATTTACGGACGTGACCCTGTCTCTATGGCGGACGCCGCGCAGATAGTGGAGAGTGCGCATCCGGATTTTATAGACATCAATTTCGGTTGTCCCGTGAAGAAAGTAGCGGGTAAGGGTGCCGGTGCCGGTTTGTTGCAGGATGTGCCTAAGTTACTGTCTATCACGCGGGCGGTGGTCAATGCCGTTCATACTCCTGTTACGGTCAAGACACGTTTAGGTTGGAACGATGAGCAGAAGATCATCGTGGACTTAGCCGAACAGTTGCAAGACTGTGGTATTGCCGAATTGGCTATTCACGGTCGTACGCGGGCGCAGATGTACACCGGTCAAGCCGATTGGACCTTGATAGGTGAGGTGAAGAACAACTCGCGCATGCGCATACCTATTATAGGGAACGGAGACGTGTGCACGCCCGAGCGCGCGAGAGAGTGTTTCGATCGTTATGGGGTAGATGCTATCATGATTGGTCGTGCCACCTTCGGTTGCCCTTGGATTTTTGAGGACATCAAAAACTATCTTTCAGCGGAAGGCGGTCTTTCAGCGCAGCGGTCTATGCAATGGTGTGTCTCCATCCTCAAGGAGCATGTGGAGCGTTCTATAGAGTGGATAGGGGATGAGCGTAAGGGTATAGTGCATAGTCGTCGTCATTTTGCCAATTCGCCTGTTTTCAAGGGCTTATATGACTTTAAGCAAACGCGTATTGCGCTTCTTCGTGCCGAAACCAAGGACGAAGTCTTCTCTATCATGGATGAGATAGTAGAAAAGTGGGGTCAATAAATGTTTTTCTTTAAAAAATGCAGAAAAAGCAAAATAAATTTGCATATGTAAAAAAAATGTTGTAATTTTGCACTCGATTTCGGAAGGGGTCTATAGAGACCGTTAGAAATCGTAGAAAATAAAACATAAGACAGTAAACCGTTAAGACACACTACAGCTTATGGAATCGCACTTTTTTGTGTACCATCCGTTAAATTAGTCATTACTCTTCAGAAGTGAAGGGTGATGGCTTTTTTCGTGTCCTATCCGTTTCTCGTCGTTTGTAAAACGATCTTTGAAATATTGATATTCGGACGCCGCCTTGCCAAAAGCAATTCTTAGCCACAAGGGCACGATTGCTTTTGCAATTCCCCCTTTAACTTTGCAGTCGAATTTGAAAGAGTACAATTTTTAAGATTTAGAGAAGAAAGGTAGAGAGTTGACTTTGTTGTATAAAGAACCTCTACCAGAAAGAAGGTTAAACTAATT
>JAZLMS010000048.1:0-28230 GCA_045598805.1 Paludibacteraceae bacterium
TACGAGATTCTACAGATTCTAAACATCTCACTTACTGATACAACTCCACTAGTTGACCTATTCTGTAAATCTAATTTTCAAGATGACAAAGACCATTTGGCTCTTAATGAACCGTTATTATTTGATGATTTTTAATTGTTATTTTTTTTAGTAGACACTAGTGGTAACAGATGTATCATCTTTACCTTGAGCCTTGATTTGATCACAAATAATATTTGACGCACCTTGATTATGCTCATGATTGATAAGATGAACATAGGCTGTACCATTCATCGTTTTGATGATAATTTGGTTGTTTAGGTATGGAAAATTCGCACCGGCTCGTGTTTTCTCATTAGCAAACATTTTTGAGAATAACAAGCTACGATACTCCTGTGGAGAATATTTTTGATGTTCTTTACGGCGACAAATATCATGCATATCATCGCAATAGAAATACAAGATAGCATTGGGATTGTCGCTTAGATACACTTTAAGATAAGTCGCTACGATGGATAAAACACGTGCCGAAGAAATATCTGCACCAGCAACTCGTTCTAACACTACTTCACACAACTCTGTAGGAGCCACGATTCCCACATCACTCAAGTATTGTGTACCAAAAGAATCAACGGACAACAGATATTCGTTCTTACCATCCGCTATTGGATATTTTACCTTCATCTCACAGCAAAGAAAATATCACGCTGAGACAATAACTCCTTTTGCTGGTCTGCCTTGCGCTGACGTAACTTAGCGACAAGAACTTCTAGTTTCTTAGATGATGATTCTACAAAAGTTGTCATAGCAAATCTCCTTTCGTTAGGATTTATGGGTGCAAAGTTACTGCATTTTTTGCAATCTACCAAATTTTTCTTCAAAAAAATGCAAAATATTTTGTATTTTCCCTCAAAAGCGAGGGGTTTGCCTATAAAACACCCCTGCCCTATACCCTTATAAACACCTCTGCCCTACTCACGAGGAATAGGGCAAAGGGAAGATTATGTTTCTTATGGGTAATAGAGGACTTTGCGAAATAGATTATAGTAACGCTATTGATGCAACTCTTGGAATAGAGCGGAGACGTTGGATAAAAGTTGGGTTTTCACGAGTGGTACGCACATTGTACTCCATTTGTAACTTAAGTAATGGTTCTGCCTCTAAATCAAGAGCTTGGCACACTAATAGAGCGATATCGGTAGTTAGGGGGCGCTTTGCATTGAGGATTTCATTCAATTGCGAATATGCAACTCCTATTGCTTGCGCTAATTGGCGTTGAGAAATACCACGATAATCTATCTCCTCTTTTAGGATTTCTCCCGGATGAGTGGGCATAAATGATTGCAAATTATTTGCAATCATACTTGAATCAATGTTAGGAAGTTGAATCATAATAATATCAATTATAGTGGTTTGATAAATCTGTAATGTTTACAATCGTAGCGATTAGTTCTTCAGAACGCCTTTCCTCTATAAACTCTATACGATATTGGTCGTTTACTCGGACTGAAGAAATCCCCTCTTTATTCCCTTGTAGGTGTTCATAATGTAACGAACCATATTTTGTAAGTTGCAATAATTTGGTGACACTTTCATTAGGTCGATAACGCGAATATACTTCTTCACTATTTGTGGTTGATAGCGATGTTGTTTGTCGCTACATTTGCCATCCGTATAGAGTTCTTTTAAGTATGTCTGTTTAAAAACGACGTCCATAAATAGGTGTATTATCGAAATCCGCTGCAAAGGTAATACTTTTTTTTTGATATTCACAAATTTGCGAACACTTTTTTAGTAAAAAAGTTGTATTTTCCCTCAAAAGCGAGGGTTTTGCCTATAAAACCCCACTCAATATATTCAAGCAACGATCCAATGGTGCAACCCTCCGACGCTAACCATTCATTACGTTTCTTTGTAATCTGTGTATAAAACATTTTTCTCTATTTCTTAGCCAAAGGGCACGATTACTTCTCACCCACAAGGGCACTCTTTTCTTTTTTTTCTCTCTCTTCCTTACCTCTCCACCACTTCCCAATAGCCTTCTTTTACGCCATACTAAACCAAGTTGCAATCAAGTTACAAGCAAGTTAAATTTATTTCACATACTTCTTGTTTTCAAGCACTTACGCGGAACATCCCTAATTAATCGCCTCCTAAATCAAGTTACAAGCAAGTTAACCTATCCCCATATCGGCATATAACGCATATCGAAAAGACAAGCTGTTCAAACTTACCATGAATGTCGCCACAGACGACTACCGATGAGGCGTTGGGATATGTGAATGTATTAAGCATTATTCTTTTGCGAAAGCATTGAGAAGGCGTTGTAGCACATCTTCGGCAGTAGTGTTCTGGATGCCGATTGCCTTTAACATATCAACATTGGGCATATCTGAACGAACCATCTCTGCAAAGAAAAGGATGTCTTGGTAAAGATTATGAGGAACGGCAAAATGTTGGGATGCAGCCAACATTGCAATTAGGCGAAAAACATCACGCTTATGCTTATTAACCTTGCGACTATCTATTGATTCGCCTTCAGCACGACGAGTTGCCAAATCAACATACGCACGACATTTTAGACAAATCAAGCTTTCGGGCTTTGCTACATGCACGCCATCCACCAATTCACAATGGGAGATAGTATAGTGGTAATATGCATCATTCATCAGGATAGCGGACAGACTTGACAAATCTTCATCTATGGGAATAGGTGTCAAGCGTGCATCCTCAGGAACTGTGAGCAAACCAATGTCACGAGAGAATAACTCAATCTGCTCAGGAAAATCTTCCGACGAAGGAAAACGGAAACGGAAATGCTCATGTTTACCTGTACTGGTTTCTTGGGCTTTATAGCCGGCATCCTTAACGAATTGCCAGAACTGCACAACAAAATCATGTGTCAGCGCCTCTACCACCAATACCGTATCTATATCGTGCGTGACGCGGGGATTTTGTGCGAACATATCTGCATATAGACCGCATGCCACACCACCAATAACAACATAGTTATCGGTGTAGTCTGCAAAATACTCTTTAAATTTATTCAGTCCGTCCATTATTGTTTAATATTTGATGTAACATATAATCAAGTTCCATACTTACGCGTTCATCCTCATCGTCTTTCAAAATCAAGTAAAGAGAAAGAGGATCCACTACACCCGTATCGCTTAACACCTCAGGGCTATAACGCCAAATTTCAATTTTAACATCGTTTTCTTCTTTAGTAAAGAACGGAGGCACAGGACCATCCCATTCGCGTACTTTCTCATCCGTATGAGCCAAGTGCGAGTACTCTGCAAGAGCATTATAACCACTCAAATAATGCACCTCACTATCGTGATAGAGAACACGCTCTACCGGCGTGTACATGTAAGGTAACGCCTTGTTCCATACTGTCCACTTATCTGTATCCAAAGAGATGAGTTTTTGCTTTCCCACCTTTGTCTCAGCGGCCAAGTCGTGCCCACGAAGCCATGTCAGTGCTTTATTACAAGTGGCATACGAAACACCTAACACATCTGCTATATCAACTATTGTTTTATTGACAATGGTTTGGCACTCCAGATGATACAACACTATCACCTGCGCAGTAGCCGGCATTTTACTCTCTATGTCAAAACTATTACGTATAGGACGGATGTCTATCAGCAGTTCCGGCATGAACATCAACTTGTCAGGAATAATAAAATTTATCCCTTGTTTTATCATGCGCGACTGATTATAGCCTGTGATAGTGTCAAAAACATAAATGCAACGTAAGCCGGTCTTCTCTGCAATAAGGGCAGCCATCTTACGCAATTGCATCGGACTATAATGTTCCGTTTTATCCTGTACAAACATAACCTGTTGCCCATACATATCTGCGACCATCAAATCAAATGCATCGGTGATAATCATCGGAAGATTTTCAACTTGCGCTTTAGACGGACGAGACAAGTGGATTGCCATTTGAAGCGATTCCTTCAAATATATTTCTATTTGCTTAACATTTTTCATATTCACTCAAAATGCAACTATTCATGCGATAGAAAATTTGTGCAAAATTACACTTTTTTCAGCAAATATGCAAATAATCATGAAAGAAAATGTAAAAAAACTGATTTTTTCCTCGTTTCTTATCAAGAAATCAGTTTTATCTCATCTTTTTACACCTCAATACAATACTTCTCGCACACCCATTTCACGACATCGGGAGGAATAAGCCTATCACGTGTATTGATGGCAACATTCAGGTCTTTCTCTATATTCGGTATCATATTCTCTATTTCTTCTTCACCACTTCCCAATGACCATCATAATCTCCTCCCTGCTGTTATATCGTTACAGCCCCTAATGCAACGCATATCATTCCGATAGCGACTATCAAGGAAAGTATTCCGAGTATTACGCCGAGACAGCCCCATTTGCGTTCACCATCGGGAAGACGGTCACTGAGCAGCGCAAAGATTAAACCGATGAACGGCGTAAACACTAAGCTAAGAAAGAACGTCCATCCAAAGCCGATCTTCCTACGAGCACCTATCAGTCCCACGAGTGCCGCCATCAGCGACCCTGTGCAACAAGCAAAGATGATTAATAAGAGTGACATACTTGTTTTCTGTGTTAATAAGTGAATCCGAGTTTAGTCAAGCCCGATTGTATCTCAGGGCAGGACATAAAGAGTTTCCAAAGTAGGCCCGAACGGTAGTTCTCAATCATCGGAGCTATCGTTAATTGGTCTATTGCCAAATAATGAGGCGGATACCAGTTCTGAGTATCGCTAAAACCATCGTAGAAACCATAATCCCCCCACAACTGCGCTTTGCGCGAATCGAAATAACGCAAGGCAGCCATCGACTGAACAGGCGTATAAGGCATCGACGACAGCGCGGCAGTGGGGGTAATAACGCCTAAGTCGTTATTGATACTGTGAGCCGCATACCCCGAAGGCGAATAACCGGCAGTCAGACCCCAACACTGCGAACCATAACCGGCATAGCCCTTAGGATTGAGCACACAATAATCGTACTGCGCCATAGCGTGACCTGCCACGACATCCTTATAGGTGGCATACCGGTCCTTAAGGGTCATTGGATTGAGTCCTATAAACGAATAATGTGTCCAGAAAAGGGGTTGATTGAAACTCGCCATCGGTTTATTGTTCACTCCCCAACCTTGCTCATAGACCTCTTTAGAGATCGTGTGTGTAGGTGAGGCAGCGGCTAAGACATAAACAATAAGGGCTTCGTTCCAGCCGCGAATAGGCATATTCATCACCCATCCTTTATCGGGCGACCAGTGCCAATAAAGGCAGTTCTGATTATTACGATACCAATCGAACTCCATCGTTCGGTAGAGTTGGTTAATAGCATCAATAACGGCTTTCTCTTGGGGACGAGAACTGTCTAAATACTGCCGCGCAATGAGCAGTCCTTCCATGAGGAACGAACTCTCCACAAGATCGCCCCCATTATCATTAGCGGAGAACGGAACAACCTTGCCATCGGCTTTGAGCCAATGCGGCCACACGCCGTGAAAGCGGTCTGCTTTACCTAAGAAATCAACGATACGTTGCAGTCGTTCTACCCCACGTTCACGGGTTATGAATCCGCGTTCCATCGCAACAACCAGTCCGGCAATACCAAACCCCGAACCGCCTATCGTAATCACCTTAGGGTCGTTATAGCCGTAGTTATTGTCCAAATGGATACGTTCATAAGCCAATCCCGAAACGGGGTCTGCACCCGTCCACATATAGTCCATAGAGGCGCGTTGGACGGTGTTAAGCAGAACACTATCTTGTACCACCTCGCGTGAGCGGGAGTTATTCGTCTCCGGCTCCGGCTTGCAACCTATGAGTAACAATAAGTTTATTGTTACCAATGTATAATGTATGATGTATGATGTATGACAGGTCATTACTTGGGTTCGTTAGCCAGTTCGGGTAATTCGGCAAGTACCTCACCGGGTATAGGCCAGTATTGCTTATCTTCTGTCCATTCGCCGGGTGCGTAGTCTCGCGCGAGGGAAGCCTGATTGAGTACTTCGGCAGCGCGTCCGGTACGGACAAGATCGACATAATGCAATCCCCACTCGGCACAGAGTTCCATACGACGCTCGTCCAAGATAATATCCTCGGTTAGGGCAGCCACAGGAGCCAATCCGGCACGGGTGCGCACTTGATTGAGGAAGGTGGCATCCGTATTGCCTAAACGGAAAGAGGCTTCCGCGTTCATGAGCAGTACCTCGGCATAACGGAGTAGGCGCACGTTATTGTTCCGTCCGAATTCCGTTGCCGAACCGGTCATTTGTTCGTAAGGGATATACGCCTTGCCATTAAAGATCACTTTCTTTGTCAGTGCCACCTTCCAGCCATTGCGTAGTGTTTCGCCACCCACTAAGAAACTCACTTCCCGACGTGCTTTTTCACCCCGTTCATCTGCCCACGCAACGAAATCGGGATTGAAGCGGCAGAATTTCCAACCGGCGATATTCAGTGTCTTATCGGCATTGCGTACTTCTCCCCCTTGGCAAACAAACCACTGATCGACGCCGACATAGTCGCCGGACTGTTGTCCGTAGTCGGTCACTTGTACCTCCATTAAGCTTTCGCGGCAGAGTTTGCCCGGAATCTTAAAGAGGTTATAGTAGTCGTCGTTGGTAGAGGATGCTAAGTCGAACTTACCACTGCTTATGATATCGGCCGTCATGTCTTGCATCTTCTGCCAATCGCCTTTGAGCATAGCAAAGCGAGCCACTAAAGCCTCTGCTGTGTATTTGGTGAAAGCACCCGGATGCGGCATTTCGCCCGGATAAGCGGTAGCCATATACGGAAGAGAGGCTTCCAAGTCTGCTATGACGTAATCGCACACATGCTCCACCGTGGAGCGGGTGTAGTCTTGTTGGTCGTTGTCCAAAAGAAGGGGACAAGGACCAAAAGAGGTTACCATCATGAAGTATGCCCAAGCACGCATACACTTAATCTCGCCTTGGTACTGGAGGTAATTGGCATAGTCTTGGGAGTTGGTGTCGGTGATATACTTGGCATATTCGTCTAACGACTGCATCGCAGAGTTGGAGGTGCGAATAATATCGTATAGGGTCACCCAAACGTTACGCAGTCCCCAGAACGAGTTAGGGTTCTGATACCCGCCGCGATAACCATAAAGGAGTGCCTCGGCTTGGTCGTCGGACCGACCGGAGGTCATATCCTCATCCCGTCCCGTCCACAGAATCTGATTGACCCAGTGACAACCCGGGAAACGGAGTTTGGCATATACACCCACAACGGGGGAGTACATATCGGCTGTATTTGTATAATCTACAGCCGCTGCGGGGAGTTGGTTCTCTACGTTAATCTCAAGGAAGGAGCATGAACTGAGCAATAGCAAGCCTGCTATTACTAATGTATGATGTATGATGTGTGATGTATGCTTTTTCATAAGGCGTTAGAATTTGAGTTGAACAGCAAAAGACCAAGTAGCGGTGAGCGGATAAACCTCGGTATCCCATCCCTGTGCGTCGCTCAGTTCGGGGGTCATTGAGTTGGCTTTGAAATACGTGTAGGGCTTATCTGCCGTGAGACTAAGGCGAAGAGAGGGCATCTTATATGCGCCTGCACCTATATTGGTGAACGTGTAACCTAACGTTATATTTTGGATACGGAAATAATCTGACGGTTCAACGAAGTAACTGGCATTAGCCGTCTCACCGATATTCCAAGACTTCATCAACGCTCCGGCAGAGGGATTCATGGTGGAAGTGCCTTCTCCGTGCCAACGGTTGTCGAACTGGTTCTTATCAAAGTTATAGGTGTTGCAAGCATAGCGCAGTGCGCGTTTACGGTTCCATATCTCGCCTCCTGCCTGACCGCTCAAACCGACCGTCAAGTCCAGTCCGCGGTAACGGAAACCAAGGTTGATACCATATGTCCAATCGGGGATATAAGAACCCAGAATCTGCTTGTCCTTATCGTCCATCACGCCGTCCTCGTTGACATCGAGGTACTTGAAGTCACCGGGTTGGAGGTTATTGGTAATGGCAATAGGGTCGGCGGCTATCTCTTCTTCGTTCTGATAAACGCCTATCACCTGATAACCGTAATAACTATTCATCTTCTCGCCTACCATTTGAACGGTCTTGCCGCCCTTGAGTATTTGTTGGGTACCAAAGAGACTCTTCACACTATTCTGCAACCAACTCACATTACCGCCAATGAAATAGGTCCAGTCTTTGTTGACCTTATGTTCCCAATGAAGGTTAATATCTACACCCATATTGAGTATGTTTGCCCAGTTACCGGTAGCGTCAGCATCTTGCATAGGCAAGCGGGCAGAACAAACAGCGTTCTGCGTGAGACGGTAATACCAGTCAATATCTCCCGTGAGGCGATTGCCAAAGAAACCGAAGGAGGTTCCCACATTGGTCTCGTTCACTTTCTCCCACGTGAGCCAAGAGAAAGTGGTGGCGTTGATAAATCCGTCTATCACGTTCATACCGCCATAGACGGCCTGTGCCGGTGTAACGGTCAATTCACCCACACTGGCTGCCACTTTGTCGTTACCGAGCAAACCCCACGAAGCACGCAGTTTGAGGTAGTCGAAGTTCTTATGTCCTTTCGCCCACGGTTCGTTGCTGATGGTCCAAGCAAGACCGACGGAGGGGAAAGTGCCCCACTTGACATTGTATTTACTGCTGCCGTCGCGGCGGAGGGTTGCCATGATCATATAACGCTCATCATAACTGTAACTCACACGACCGAAATAGGAGAAACCGCGGTAGCGGGAGCCGTTATCGCTCACTTCTTGGGTCTCTTTATTACCTAAAGATATATATTGGTAACTCTCCTCCGGCAGAATCTCTTGCACGGTACCTTGCAGAAAATCCATTCTTTCTTCACGAAGGCTTAGACCCAACATGGCTTTGAAGGCGTGCTTGCCCCATTCGTCGCTGTAGGTGAGGGTGTTATCCCAAATCCAGTTATTGAACTGCGTCTGGCTCTTATAGAGGGTAGAGGTTGTGTTCTGCTGGAAAGGACCGATATAGTACTGCGGCAGATACGTGTTCGCGCGCATACCCGTGTGGTCATAATTATAAGAGGTACGGAGGGCAATCTTATCCTGCCATAGATTGAACTGCGCGTATATATTCGCCAATATCTGTGCCGAGCGATTCGTGGCATTATAGAGGTTGGCGGTAGCCACGGGGTTGTAGAAGTTCTGTGCCAGTCCTATCGTCTCGGGCGAAGCGTAACCGTCGGTGTAGAGGTCTTTGGTAGTACCGTCAAAGGTTGGGAAAAGTCCGGGCATATTAAACGCCTGTTGCCAAGCAGCATTATTAGGCAGCCGTTGGGTTGAGTTGGAGAAGACGGCGTTCATTCCTACCGTGAGCCATTTAATAGGCGTATAATCGACATTACCGCGTATGGTCATGCGGTTATAGTCGTTGGTGGTGTTCATGATACCGTTTTGGTAGAGGTAGGATATCCCCACACCGTAGGAGGCTTTCTCGCTACCGCCGTTGATACTGAGGCTATGATTGGTTATCATTGCCGGGCGAAGCAGTTGGTTGTACCAATTGGTGTTTTGCGCGAGGTTATAAGTCCCCGTCTCAGCATCGAACGAACCGCCATAAGCATTCATCGAAGCATCGAGCGAAGCGGTATAAGCGGTAGGGTCGGCTTCCATCAGCATTTGTGCGTACTCGTTGGACGAGCACATGGGCAGTATATTGCTAACCGTCTGTAATCCCACATAACCCTCATAGGTCACGTCGGGGCGTTGGTTCTTCTTACCGTGTTTCGTTGTTACGATAATAACGCCGTTCGCGGCGCGTACACCATAGATAGCGGCGGCGGAAGCGTCTTTCATGACGGAGATCTCCTCAATGTCGTTATTATTAAGGAAATTGATATTGTCGTAGAACATCCCATCCACCACGTAAAGCGGAGCGTTATTCGAGAACGAACCCAAACCGCGGATCGTGACGGAAGCACCCGAACCGGGCACACCCGAGTTAACGATGTGTACACCTGCCACTTGTCCTTGAAGGGCACCCATCGCGGAGGAAGTAGGGATAGCACTGATTCGGTCTCCCTTCACCACTTCGATAGGAGAGGTGAGGTCTTTAATCTTAGCCGCACCATAACCCACCACAATCACCTCTTCGAGGTTCTGCACATCGGGTTTGAGTTGAATGATGAATGGTGTTTGGTGTACGGTGTTTGGTGTTTGGAGACATTGGGTGACATAGCCCATGTAAGATACCTCGAGGGTGGCGTTCTCGGGGACATCGGGCAGGACAAAGGCGCCGTCATAATCGGTTATTGTTCCTTGGTCGGAACCTACTACGCGGACGGCGGCACCGATAAGGGGTTGTCCCGTCTCGTCTACTACCGTTCCGCTCACTTGCGCCTGTAGGAGCACTACAGGCAAGAGCAACAGAATAAAGGTTACTTTTCTCATGGTATCTATCATATTTCTTGTTTCTCGTATTCTTTTATCTCTCACAGATTATCACAGATTTTCTCAGATATATCGGTGTCGCCGGAGCGACTTTTATTATTCCTCCTATTGATTTATTTTTGTCCCTGTAAGTAAACTTCCATGTCCAATAAATAAATCAATAGTAGGCGCAGTTCCACTTTGTTTCACTGCGGTGTGTGCTTTGGTGCACACTTAATAATAAAAATTATTTATAGGTTTATTCCACAGATAATATATGTTTCGTCTGCACCTTTCCTCTCGCATCTGCGGAATTTTTACCACATAATTTATTATGGCAACGTGCTTTGGCACGGTGCGGAAGGTGATGTCGGCTCTGCCGAGGGAACCTTCCTTTTCCTTTTGTGTTTTGTTATTGGATGAGAGAGTTTACTCGGTCAGACAATAGAAAAACCAAAAGGAATAATAAATTATATAATCTGTGTCAATCTGTGCAAATCTGTGAGAGATTTTAATTCCGTGCAAATCTGTGCAAATCTGTGAGAGCTATTAGTGTAAAAACAGGGGGTAATCAGCCCCCTGCTTCTATTTTACACCGCCCCCTTTAGGGGGAGGCAAAGAGGGGGCTATTTTATTTTACGATAGCACCCATCATGTTGTAACGAATGTCGTTGCGCTCGATAACGATTTGACCATTACGAATGCTCTTAACAGGAGCTTTCACGTTCTCAATATTCTCCAGACCCGTGCCCGAAGTGTAGAAATAAACATTACCGATAGACAACGGAGTGCCTTCTGCGGAAGTGTCGTCTGATTTCATGAAGCCTTCGAGGATGAAGTACTTGAAGTATTCAAACGGATTAACCTCTTCGTTAACATCCGGGAAATCTTTCACATTGATGTCGAGAGCGTTCCAAACGTTTGCTTTCATCTCTTTTACGACACCGTTTTTATAACCATTACCGCCATCATCTACAGAGAGGTTCTCTAAGGTAATCTTAATCTTAGAATCTACGGTAGGATAGAGGTCAAAGTGAAGCATATTATATTCGCTCATATCGTAGTAGTCCTCTGCCCAGTTGGTATAGATAGTCCACGTCATATTCGAGAAGAAATCAACAGGAACGTCGCCATACATAACCTTCTTTGGAATTGCAGCCCAATCAATGAAGGCGAAGGCGAGGTCTTTCTCCATTGCTACACCCAGAACACTGGTAGCGTCGGTAACGGTAGGAGTAGTGGGAGCTTCGGTAGGAAGACCGGGGGTATTGTCGCAGATGCCGTCAGCAGCCATGGCGGAATATTCGCCATTGAAGAACAAGAAGTTTGCCCAAGCCACAGGACCGCCTTCTTTGGTAACCTTAACGGTGAGGCACTTGAGAGAATTCATCTGTTGCTCACCAAAGATCTCCTCAACATTGATGTTTACACTGTTCCAACCGGCTGTATATTCGCCCGGGATAGTAATCTCTTCCGTAGGCAGCTCGTCATTGAACTCTAATTTAACGATAGGAGCATTGCCGTCTTCAGCAAACCAAATGTCGAAGTGGAGATTTTTATAATCACCCACAAAGGCATCGTTCCAATCACCGGCGAAGCAGTCCCAAGCCATCGTATTGGCATAGAAGAAGTTAGCTCCGGCTAAACAGGTATCTACCCAGTTGCAGCCACCCCAACCTTGAGGCCACCAACCGAGGTTATTCTCATAAACGTCGCACATAATAGCTTTTACGTTCTCAGCAGCTACGGTCGGAACATTCGGAGCAAGTACCTCGGGAACGGGAGGAGCTTGAGACTCTCTCTCCTTGATGGAGATGTTGGTAATAGTGATCGTCTGTACAGGATCCCATCCAAAGTCCCAAACGATCAAACCATTAGCAGCCTCCGCACCGGGTACAGTCCACTCGGAAGTCCAAGTTTGCACTTGGTCGGTAACATTGATGTTTTGGTTAGCGAAAGCGATTTGGTTGTCATCAAAAGCCTTGAAGGTAACGCCACCGCAGTCAGGGGTAGAAGCTACGATATCAAAACTAACTTGATACTCCTTGTTAGTACCTAACGTGGAGATACCGGTGTTGAGGAACACTTGGTTACCCCATTGCCATTCGCTTTGTTGTTTAATTACAACGGTAAAAGTGCCCGTAGTAGCATCCCAAGTAGCCTCGGGTTTTACGAATTGTCCGAAGGTCTTCTCCTCGTTAAAAGAAGCATTAGCCGGATTGAACAATTCGGTCTCTTCTTGTGCGAAGAGTGTGGCACTCAGCAAGAGTGCACTTGCAAAAAGAAAAATCTTTTTCATGATTGTTGTGTTTTTAAAGAGTTAATATTTAATTAAGGCAAGACTTACGGCTTAAGCCTGTCTTGTACCTATTTGTCAAATAGTGCGCAAAGATACTATTTTTTTTTGATTCTACCAAATTTATTTTTATTTTTCTCAAAAAATCTTCATTCTTCAATCTTCAATAGCTCTCCGGGCGTTCAATCTGATACACCCGTATCCAATCCACGTACATATGTGCCGGACCATTGGCTAAGGCGGTTATCCCATCGATGTCATGAATACCCGGGAAATTGCCCCCTACGGCGAGATTAAGAATAAGGAAACTCGGTTTGCTCCACACCTCTTTGCGGTCATACGCCGGGTCTTCGTTATTCTCTAAACGGGTAGCAAAATAGGGTCCGTTTTCAGGGTGACTATCCTTGTCCATATATATCTTCACCGAATCGGGAGTCCACTCGCAAGTGATGATATGAAAGGTGTCCTCCACCGAATAGGACCACGTCTTGGCTTGGGCATCACTCCACACTCTATCCCACGAAGCACCTACGTGCATGGCTCCGTTGAAATAGCGGTCTTGTGTGCCGCTATGGAAGGCACCGCCATTACCGAGTTCGATAATATCCAATTCACCACATCGGGGCCAACCTACCTGCGAATAGTTATTACCCATCATCCAGAAAGCCGGCCATAAGCCGTTGGCAGTATTGGGGAACTTGATACGGGCTTCCACTTTGCCGTAAGTGAAATAATACTTTCCCTTGGAATTGATACGCCCCGAAGTACAAGTCTTACCCTTGTACTCCTCTTTGGTGGCGGTGAGAATAAGACAATGCGCTCCGGTGGTGGGTTCATTTCCTAAAGTAACGGCTTTCTCGCAATAGTATTGCAGTTCGTTGTTACCACCCCCGTTTCCGTTCACTTCGATATTCCAAACAGCGGTATTGAGCGCGGCATCGTTGAACTCCTCACTCCAAACCAATTGATACTCACCGGGCTTTTTAGGCGTTTCGCCACCGAACTTAAGTCCGCTGACATTGATATTTCCCTTAACCATCTCAAGCACAATATCGTGTTTACCTGCCGGAATAGAAACGGGTAAAACGGCAGAACCAAAATTAGCCAAAGTAGAACCGGTCTTAGGCAGAATAAGATAATCGTCCTTGCCGTCAATGCGCACATTTAACATTCCCTCATATAGGGCAGCATAACGGATTGTAAGGGCGGTATCAGCTGTCGTGTTCGCCATCTGATAAGTTACTGCATTGCCGGTGCTCCAGTCATAAAGCATCAATCCTTCCAAACCGACTTGCTTATCGTTACAAGGGCGGACGTTGAGACTATTCTGACCTACCGCCACGTACTCGCCGCCGTAGATATAGCCGTCGCGGTTGAGATAAACCGACTTGTCAAACGACGAGAACCAACAGTAGATCTTACCCAAATCGGTCAGTCCGTTGCCAAAGCCGTCTTTGAGCAGTTGCATATACGGATACGCGTCCTCCGTTTGATAGCGCGGGATAAACCACGAATAGCGTTCAATCTTCTTTGTCTGCTCTAAATAATTGAGCATCTCGCATAAATAGCGTGCTTGCGCGTCAACAGAGGAGATATTCTGCTCCCACGCGCAGAACTCCGTCAGCCAGATAGGTTTGTTGTATTTATCAAAGCGGTCAATAAAACCTCTTACTCCGCTTGCTGACGGCATATAGCAGTGCAGCGCAAGTGCAGATATATCGTCTTTGCCGACTAACCCTATAAACTCGTCTAACCATTTGACGGGGTCGGAATAGCCATCTAAGGTACCGTAATTGAGTGCCGGCGATACGAGTTTGAGATTCAACTCTTTTGCCAAACTCACCACTTCCTGCCACCCTTCCGCCGCTTTAGCAGGAGTCATATTGGCTTGGTCGGTGAGGTTGGGTTCATTATACCCTAATAGATACTTGGTAGATGGGGCGTTTTGTACATAAGCGCGAATCTTACTTGCAGAGTAATTGCGACTCCAGCACATCGGACAGAACTCCACACCATAGACCTCCATATAGTTGCCCGCTGTCTCGCCGGGCGTGTTAGCCCAGTTATAATCCCAACTCAGATAGGGAAACATAGTATCCATATCCGCTGCGGAAGCGAAGTTAAACGCCACACCGCGTTTATTGGACTTGTGCATCCTGTCGGCGATGGTTGTCTGCTCCGTCGGATTCGGCTGCGGATCCGAAGAGTGTTGTTTGTTGGGATCACACGAACAAAGAACGGCAGACAATAAGAGCAAATGAGCAATCAACTTATTCATCTTTATTTCTTCTTGTAGAAGAAGACGGCATCCATATTCAGTTGCGAGCCTCTATTGTTACCCGACAAAACGCAGAATATATTATGACCTGCAGCGGGTTCATAGGTGCTCAGATAGGTAGTGAACATCGTCATCGGGATATCAAAACCTGCCCAACTGCCATCGCGAGTGAAATCGCCAAAGACCTCGCCAGCCTCAATCGTTGCCGTTCCGATAGCAAACGAAGTAGCGGCATCGTTGAAGATATAGAATTGGTGATTACCAGCCCTCGTGGCTTTCATTCCCAAGTGCAGGAAATACTTATCCGGCTCAGCTTTGATAGCGGCTACCAAATCTGTCATCGGAGCAGCAGCGGCAGAGTCCACCATGCAGAAACCGCAGCCAGACCAGTCTTCAGGAGCAACGACAACAAGCGAGGTGTATCCGTCATGACCATAATAGTTCAGTCCTAAACCATCGCCTTGAGCATAGGTCTCGCCGGATGCCCAAACATAAAGGAACTTAGTAACATCGTCCGGACGGAAATCGGCTTTAATAAGGTCTTTCCACTCGGTAAACTGCGTTTCATCAAGGATAATAGGCCATACTTCGCTATAATCGACTTGTAGCGTAGGTGCTTTGACGGAGATAGCTGCTTTGGCTGTTTGTTCACCGGCTGTAGCCGTGATAATAGCATTACCTACGGCAATGGCGGTCACTTTAACGCTCATGCTGTCATTGGCAGGGGTGAGGGTTACAATGCCTTCTTGACCTACAGTGAAAGTGCAAGCCATATTGGCGGTCAGATCCACCGATTGACCCACTTCCAGTTCGGCAGTCTTCGGCGTTAGGGATAATTCGGTAGTGGGGATTGGTCCCGGTTCGGGGTCGTTTTTCGGTTTGCAGGCTATAACAGCCAGAGCTGCCACAGCCAGAATCATAATTTTTTTCATAATAGTAAATGGTTAAATGATTAATAAATAGTTAATTGTAAATAAAATGGTAAATTAGTACTTATGTGTGTTAATTTTTATCTCTCACTTGTTTTTTATCTCTCACAGATTTCACAGATTTTCTCAGATTATGTCTATTTATTATTTTTTTATTTCTTTTTTTTGTCAGTCGTAAGTAAACTTCCACTTCCAAAAAGAAAGAACTAAAAAAGCGGTACTCCTTCGTCGTACCTCGTGTTGCTTAGTGCAACACAATAATAAATTATTCAAAGACCTATTCCACAGATGAGATATGTTTCGGCTGTTTCTCCTTAATTCCACAAATGATAGCGAGGTCGCTCCCCGCGACATTTTACGCCCTCCGAGCGTGCGGGTAAAGGCTTCGCACGCCTTCGGCGATTAATTTATTATTCTTATTACGTTGGCTTCGTCTAATGATGGGGCATTGAAATTTATCAATAAACCTAAACGCTTATCCGTCAAGCGAAGATATGTCAATAACTGCTTCTTATGGATGTCCGTTAGTTTATCGACCGACTTTAACTCTATAATAACCCTATCCTCTACCAAGAGGTCTATCTTCAAACCATCGGCAATCTCGTGTCCATTATATAAGACCGGCACACCAACCTCACTCCTTACATCAAGTCCGGCATCCTTCAATTCGTAATACAATGCCTTATGGTATAGGCTCTCCAATAGTCCGGGACCTAATACGGAGTGCACCTTAAATGCCGCTCCTCGTATTGCATATGTCAACTCATTATCTGTCATGTAATATTAAAATCTTCCGCGAAGCGGTGCGTAGCCTTTGCCGTACACGCGCAGGGTGTAATTAGTAATTCGTGCTTTTCTCTCGCATCTGTGGAATTTCTATCCAATAATTTTATTATTAGCAGTACATCTTCCCCCTTGCATCTGCGGAATTTTGCACCATAATTTATTATGACGATGTACGGTAGTACAGCGTGGAAGATGATGTCGGCTTTGCCGAAGGAATCTTCCTTTTCCTTTTGTGTTTTGTTATTGGATGAGAGAGTTTACTCGGTCAGACAATAGAAAAACCAAAAGGAATAATAAATTATATAATCTGTGTCAATCTGTGCAAATCTGTGAGAGCTTATACTTCCCCGCTTTCTGCGAGAGCTATAATTCCGCGTAATGTAGCGCAATAGCGGACCACTGTCCGCGAGCGGGAACTACACCGACCAAGCGGATCTTAATATCCCGGATTTTGGTCTGATGCTTTCAGACCTTCATTGAGGATGATCTCTTCACTCGGAATAGGGAATAGTTCATGCTTCCCTTCTATGAACGTTGCCAAATGGGCTTGTGCTTCGGGAGTCTCTTGTTTTTGGTACGCCTCCATATGCGCCTTGGTGTTACCCCAGCGGACGAGGTCAAACCAGCGGTGTCCCTCCATGGCGAGTTCCATTCTGCGTTCGTGACGCAAGGTGACAGCCAAGTCTTGTGTAGAACTGTGCTTCTCTCCGTTCACGTAGAAAATGTAATCCGTTCCTACGGCGGGCATTAAGGCGCGTTCGCGCACTTGGTTAATATCGTTGATGGCTTCTCCGTCATTGCCTGTTAACAGACACGCTTCGGCGTGCATAAGCAGTACATCGGCATAGCGAATCTGTTTGTTGTTCAGCGGACCGCGGGTTGCGTGGACTCCCCACTTGCCGTATCCTCCACCCGTAGAGGGGTCTTCCAAGTACATTCCGTATTTGAAACTGAGGTTCTTATTACCCAAATAAACCTCCTCTGCCATGTTCTCCATTTGCTCTTTTTCGGGAACAAGGATAGTCAGTTCCCTACGGGCATCATTCTCTTCAAACTCGTCATAGAGGTTCTGTGTGGGATGATTGAAACCCCAACCACCGCCGATGAGAGAGGAACGCGAGCGGGTCAAGATCTGTGTATAAGAACCGGCGGTATAACCAAAACCTTCTCCATAATCGCCCCAAGGCACTTCTTTGTACTGAATCTCAAACACCGATTCGGGACCGTTCTCGCCTTCCAGCGAGAAGTTCTCCCAATAATTGGTACAAAGCGTATAATCTCCGGAGGCAATAATCTTATCCCCCCACGCTTTGGCTTGAGCGGCATGATCCACTCCGTCTTGACGAGCAGAAGCCCAGTAGGGAGATGCTAAATAGAGGTGCACTTTCATCAGCATCGCTTGAGCAGCCCCTTTGGTAGCCCTACCCAGTTGCTCCACGGGCACTTCGCTCACTGTCCATAACTTGTTCTGTGCACTGTCCAAGTCCGCTAAAATCTGTCCGTATATCACTTTGGCAGAAGAACGCGGACAAGCCCAATCGGACGAGTTGTCAATCACCGTTGTCGTCAGAGGTACGCCGCCGAAGATACGTACCAAGCGGAAATAATAGTATGCTCGCAAGAAATAGGCTTCACCCAATAGGCGGTCTTTGGTCGTCCGGTCAAAGTCCTTCACTTTATTCACATCCATCTCTGCTATATACTTGAGCGCAAGGTTGCAGCGTCCGATACCCTGATAATTACCACGGTAGATACAAAGCAAAAGGGAGTTGGTCGATTCGGTCTTCCAGTTCTCAAAGTCATAGGCATCTGCCATATCGCCTGTACTGCCGCCTCCTTTCAGAGCGTCGTCGGAAGCTATATCGCCTATAAACCACTCGGAACAGTAGGTGCCGTTGTATTCCCACATAAGGGGCACATAACAACCAATGATATCCTGATTCGCCGCCTCCACGGAGGTGAAGAACGTGTTGAGCATTGCCGAACCCGGCTCTTTCTCGGTGATATAGTCCTTGCAACTTGTCAAGAGTAAAGAACAAGGAATAAGAACAAAAGACAAAAATGCCTTATGCTTATTCCATTGTGTATTTTGTATTTTATCATTTTTCATATATTTGTCCTCCATCTTTTCAAAATAGTCCATTTTCTTTATTCCTTTGTCCTTGTTCAAAAATTAGCATTTAAGCCAAAGGTGAATGTACGGCTTTGCGGATAGTTGCCATAATCCACACCCGAACCCACTTCGGGGTCATAGCCGCTATATCGGGTGATGGTGAATAAGTTACCGGCAGTCATATACACTCTCAGGCGCGAACAACGGAGTTTATTCGTCCACGCTTTCGGGAAGGTGTAACCTATCTGCACGTTCTTCAAACGGAAATAACTGCCGTCTTCCACAAATCGTGAACTGTTGGCATTGTTGGTAGAAGCGCCGCACGGATTAGGTATCGTGCCCTTGCGGTTTTCAAGTTTATCCACATCTAAACCTTTCATCATCAGAGCCACCTGTACATCGCTATTGTACCCTATCCAAGCTTGGTCTTTCATGTAGGAAGCCATGAGGTTGGTTGCTCCCGTACTTTCCGTACGCTCACGCAGAGCATTGTAGATATGGTTGCCATATACACCTTGGAAGAAGAGTTGTATATCCACTCCGTAAAAATCAGCACCGGCATTGATACCATAGGTCAGTTTCGGAAACGGATTGCCGATATAGGTCTGGTCGTCCTCGTTTATCTTACCATCACCATTGAGGTCGGTATAGCGGGCATCACCGGCATGAACACCAATCGTCTCTTTCGTATAGGCGGTCAGTTGTTGCAAAGCCTCTTCGTCTGATTGATAGACCCCTTCGTACTTGTATCCCCAGAAGGAACCTACCGGCATACCTATATCCGTCTTGGTGCGGTCGCCCCAAAGCGGCGAACCGCCGTTGTTATCGGTTAATGAATTGGTGATGTAACTGATGTTTCCGCCTATATTGTAATGCACTTTGCCCACGGAATTCTCGTGGTTAAGCGTTATTTCAACACCCTCGTTGCGTATGTTGCCTACGTTCTTTACCAGCGGATACATATTGCCTACCTGTGCGGGGGCGATGACGTTCATCAGTGCGTCCAACGTGTTCCTGCGGAAATAGTCGATGGTACCATTCAACTTAGCGTTCCAGAAACTGAAATCCACACCGGCATCCCACTGTTCGTTCGTCTCCCACTTACCATCCATATTTACTAAGGTCAGTACGGCAGCACCCGGGATAACTTCTTGCGGATAAAGACCTAACGGATAATCGGTAAAGACGAGGGTACCCGTAGTCATCGTTTGTTGGAAGGCATTACTGCCCACACCGTCATTACCTACTTGTCCCCAACCGGCACGGATCTTCAGGTTGTCCAACCATGTCGTTTGACCTTTGACCCACGGCTCTTCACTGATACGCCACGCCAAAGCGGCGGAGGGGAAGAAACCCCACGGGTTCTTGGTGAAGCGCGAAGAGGCGTCTGCACGGAAATTGACCGTTACCATATAGCGGTTGTCGTAACTATAGAAAGCACGCCCTAAGAAAGACAACCGGCGAATACGGCTCACCGCATCCGAGGACTCGGTCTTGTCCGTTGTTGTGTTGCTCAAATACCAGTTACTGGGGTCGGTATCGAGGATATTCGCACCCGAACCGCCTAACGAATAGGTGTTATACTCCTGCCAAGTCTGACCTACCATCACCGAGAATTTATGCTTTTTGATTTCGCGACCATAGGTGGCGGTTGTCTCCTCCAAGAGGGAACAGTAACGACCCATATTTGAGCCTACATAGTTGTTTTCGCTGTAGTTGTACGAAGTGTAAGTGTTCGGATAGGTGAACGAGCGGTCACGCGCTAACGTATAGTCCGCCGAGATAGAAGGACGAATCACTAACCCTTTGATAGGTTTGAACTCCATATACAAGTCTCCCACTACGCGCTCCGACTTGTTGTTCGGTTCGGTGTTGTACGCCATCTGGAAGGGGTTGGTCACATTCTTAAAGTTAGAACCGGCAGAGTAATTACCCGATATATCCTTGCCGTTGATATTCACGCTGCCTTGGGGGTAATAGACAGGATCCCAAGGAGCCATCGCTAAGGCACCCGACAAGATACTCGCACCCGCAGACGAGGAGTTGTTCATCGCAAAACGACCCGTTGAGTATTTGAAACTCAGGTGCTCTCCGATGACCCACCATTTGCGAACGGTAAAATCGGTGTTCAGGCGAAGGGTCACGCGCTCGTAATTACTGCCGATGATGGTGCCGTTCTGACCGAAATAACCTGCCGAGAAAGCATAATGCCCTTTGTCGCTTCCCCCGTCAATGGAGAGATTATAGTTGTGCATAAAGGCGTTTTTAACAAACACCTCGTCTTGCCAATCGGTGTTTTGGGCTGCATAGTCAAAATTAACGGGGTAGTATTCCGATTTACCTAACTTGTAGTTCTTCAGCCAATAGGTAAAGTCGTTGTTATAATAAGCGCCTATTTGTTCTGCACCATCCTGCATAGCAAGAAGACCGAGCATCGTTTCGGTGTGCGTCTTATTATCCGTGATTAGGTCTAATTTCTTCCAGCGGTTCTGGAATCCCCAATAAGCGTCAAACGAAATGGTGGGTTTGGAACCCGAATCGCGTCCCGTCTTGGTGGAAATCAGAATAACACCATTAGCACCTCGACTACCATAGATAGCGGCGGAAGAGGCATCTTTGAGCACTTCCATCGATTGGATGTCCTGTGCTGCCAAAAACGAAATATCGCTCGTTATCACACCATCCACCACATAAAGGGGGTCATTGCCACTCATCGCTGAACCGATACCGCGAATGCGGATGGTGGCGGCTTCACCGGGTTGACCGCTGTTCGTCACCACCGTTACGCCGGCGGCACGCCCTTGTAGGGCTTGGTCCACACCGGCTACAGGAGCTTTTAACAGCTCCTCTGCTTTGACTGTGGTTACGGCACCGGTCAGGTCACTCTTTTTCATAGTACCATAACCCACGGCTACGACTTCGTCCAACATCACATTGTCCGGCTGCAAGGTAATCTGAAGCGGAGCATCGGAGGTGACGGTCTTCGACATGGGTTTATAACCAATGTATGAAAACACAATCACATCACCTTTATTAACCGAGAGTGTAAACTGACCGTCATAATCGGTGATAGTACCGTTACTTGAACCCTGAACAACCACATTGGCACCAATAATAGGCTCCTGCTCTCCTTGGTCGATGATGGTTCCGGAGATGGTCATTTGTTGAGAAAAGGCATATACCGAAAAACACGATAATAGCACTAAACAGAACTTTCTCATGAGCATTAGATTTAATTCACGCTGCAAAGATACAATAATTTTTTGATATATGCAAATTTATTTGCGGATTGCAAGAAAAAAACTCACCTATCGGCGAAGATAGACGAGTTTCTATAGGGGAGAGGGCACATCAACGTTACCAAAAACGCGTTTTTTCGTTACAATTTATAAATAAATTTGTGCAATTCAAATATTTTTTGTACTTTTGTAGCGTCAAATAAATTTAAGATTATGGGAACTCTTGATTGGCTTGTGATAGCCGTATTCGTTTGTGCACTCATAGGTATCGTAGTGCATGTCATTCGTCAGAAAAACAATAACTCCGCCGACTATTTCTTAGGCGGACGTGATGCTACTTGGCTCGCTATCGGCGCCTCTATCTTTGCGTCCAATATCGGTTCGGAGCACCTTATCGGTCTTGCCGGAGCCGGAGCCTCGTCCGGTATGGCGATGGCGCATTGGGAGATACAGGGCTGGATGATCCTGCTACTCGGTTGGGTCTTCGTTCCGTTCTATACCCGCAGTATGGTTTACACCATGCCCGAGTTCTTGGAACGCCGTTATAACAAGCAGTGCCGCACTATTCTGTCGGTCATCTCGCTCATCAGTTATGTGCTCACCAAAGTAGCCGTTACCGTTTATGCCGGAGGATTGGTCTTCCAACAAGTGTTCGGTATTGAGGAACTCTGGGGTATTGATTTCTTCTGGATTGCTGCTATCGGACTGGTTCTTATCACTGCCCTCTATACCGTGCTTGGTGGTATGAAATCGGTGCTTTACACCTCCGTTCTACAGACCCCTATCCTACTGCTCGGTTCGGCTATTATCTTAGTGCTTGGACTGAAAGCCGTAGGCGGTTGGGACGCCCTTATGGCTTCGTGTTCCGCTGTGGAAGTGAACCAATACGGCGACCATATGACCGACCTTATGCGCGACCTTAGAGACCCCGATTTCCCATGGCTCGGAGCCCTCATCGGTTCCGCAGTTATCGGTTTTTGGTACTGGTGCACAGACCAGTACATCGTGCAACGTGTGCTCTCGGGTAAGAGCGAGAAAGAGTCGCGCCGCGGTACTATCTTTGGCGCATACCTCAAACTGCTGCCGGTGTTTATCTTCCTTATCCCGGGTATGATTGCTTTTGCGCTCAGTAAAGACGGAGTAGTAGTTAACGGAGAGGTCTTCCACCTCGACATACCCGATGCCGCCTTCCCCGTACTGGTAGCCAAACTGCTTCCTGCCGGTGTGAAGGGTCTTGTTGTTTGCGGTATCTTAGCCGCCTTGATGAGTTCGCTTGCATCCCTGTTTAACTCGTCCGCCATGCTCTTTACTATTGATTTCTATAAGCGTATTAAACCCCAAACACCCGAGAAGAAACTGGTTCGTATTGGTCAGATAGCAACGGTGGTTATCGTTATCCTCGGTATCCTTTGGATTCCGATCATGCGCAGCATAGGTAGTGTACTGTACAACTACTTGCAAGATGTTCAGTCCGTTTTAGCTCCGGGTATTGCAGCCGCCTTCCTGCTCGGTATATGTTGGAAACGCGCTTCCGCCAAAGGCGGTATGTGGGGACTGATTAGCGGAATTGTGATTGGTCTAACTCGCCTCGGTTCCACCATTTATTTCAGCAATCATCCGCTGGCAGCAGACAGTTGGTTTAAGGCGGTGTTCTACGATTATAACTGGCTCTACTTCTGTGGTACAATGCTCATCGTTTGCTGCCTTGTGGTAGTAATCGTCAGCTTGTTCACCAAAGCGCCCGATCCCCAACAGATACAAGGACTCGTCTTCGGTACGGCAACGAGCGAACAGAAAGCCGCTACTCGTGCCAGTTGGAATAAGTGGGATATCATTCATACCTGTATCATCTTAGGCATCACGGTTGCCTTCTACTATTATTTCTGGTAATATGCTTGACGAACTTAAACAACGCGTGCTGCAAGCCAATATAGACTTGGTTAAGCACGGATTAGTCCTCTTTACATGGGGTAATGTGTCGGGAATAGACCCTACGCGACAATACGTAGTTATCAAACCCAGTGGAGTTGAGTATGAGGGCATGACGGCGGACGATATGGTCGTCGTTCGGGTTAGCGATGGCGCTGTGGTAGAAGGGCGTTATAAACCCTCCAGCGACACGCCCACGCACTTGGCGCTCTATCGCGCCTTCCCCTCCATTGGGGGCGTGGTACATACCCACTCCACTTATGCAACCGCTTTTGCACAGGCAGGGAAGGACATACCTAATTTAGGCACTACGCAAGCGGACTATTTCTACGGAGATATACCTTGTACACGCGCGATGACGAAGGCGGAAATCTGCTCCGATTATGAAGCGCAAACAGGGGAAGTGATAGTTGATACCTTTGCCCAACGCGGATTGGACGCTGCCGCTATTCCGGGGGCATTAGTAAGGCACCATGGTCCTTTCGCTTGGGGAACAACGCCCGAAGAGGCCGTCTATCATGCCGTGGTCATGGAGCAGTGCGCCAAGATGGCGTATCTGAGTTTGGCTATCAATCCACAATCTCAGATGGACAATAACCTAATAGAAAAACATTATCAACGTAAACATGGTAAGAACGCTTACTATGGACAAAAATAAAATACTATGAAGAATCTTGAATTATGGTGGGTCACAGGTGCCCAGTTACTGTATGGAGGCGATGCCGTTGTACAAGTCGATAAACACTCAAAAGAGATGGTTGCCGGTCTCAACGCAGGCGGCGTTATTCCCATCCCGATTGTCTATAAAGGAACAGCCAATTCCTCCAAAGAGGTGAAAGCCGTAATGAAAGAGGCGAATAACAGCCCGCAATGCGTAGGCGTTATCACGTGGATGCACACGTTCTCACCCGCTAAGATGTGGATTAAAGGACTGCAAGCTCTTCAGAAACCGCTGCTCCATTTCCATACGCAATACAATGCCGAGATTCCGTGGGCAACGATGGATATGGACTTCATGAACCTCAACCAGAGTGCTCATGGCGACCGCGAGTTTGGACATATATGTGCCCACTTACGCAAACCCCGCAAAGTGGTGAGCGGTTATTGGAAAGACCCCGTTGCTCAACAGCACATAGCCGTTTGGGCACGCGTAGCTGCCGCTTGGGCAGATGCTCAAGACATGCGTATATTACGCTTTGGCGACCAAATGAATAACGTAGCCGTTACCGATGGTGACAAAGTAGAAGCCGAAGTGAGAATGGGTTATCACGTAGATTATTACCCTGTGAGCAACCTGATGGAGTATTACAAGAAAGTAACGGACCAAGAGGTAGATGAACTCGTTGAAACTTATAAAAAATTATATACGATTAAGATTGACGAGTGCGGCGAGACCGTTTATTGGGAGAAAGTGCGCAACGCTGCTCGTGCGGAGATTGCTATCCGTCGCGTCCTCAAAGATGAAGGCGCCAAAGGCTTCACTACTAACTTTGACGATTTAGGTCAAGTGGATGTTAATGACCCGCATTTCCTTGGCTTAGACCAGATTCCGGGTCTTGCCAGTCAACGCCTCATGGCAGAGGGTTATGGTTTTGGAGCTGAAGGCGACTGGAAGAGTGCCGCTCTCTATCGCACCGTTTGGTACATGACGCAAGGATTAGATGGTGGTTGTTCGTTCCTTGAGGACTACACCCTCCATTTCGACGGTGCCCGTTCGGCTATTCTGCAATCGCATATGTTAGAGATATGCCCTCTCATCGCTGCCAATAAACCGCGTTTGGAGGTGCATTTCTTAGGTATCGGTATTCGTAAAGAGCAAACGGCTCGTTTGGTGTTTGACTCCAAGATCGGTTCGGGCGTAACGGCAACGGTCATTGATTTGGGCAACCGCTTCCGCCTTATCGTAGGTGATGTGGAGTGCATTAAACCTCAACCGCTACCCAAACTGCCAGTGGCTAATGCGTTGTGGATTCCGCAACCTAATTTCGAGATTGGTACCGAAGCATGGATATTAGCCGGAGGGACACACCATAGTTGTATGTCGTACGCCATCACCCCCGAATATTGGGAAGACTATGCCGAGATAGCCGGTATCGAGATGCTGCATATCAACAGGCAGACGACGATTGCGGAGTTCAAGAAGGAACTGCGATTCAATGAGGTCTATTACATGCTGAACAGGGCGGTGCAGATGTGAGGTTAGATTCTTCATCGATAATTCGATGATTCGATAACTCGATAAACTATGAAAAACAAAGAACTTATCGTTTCGGGACAGGCGGTGCTGGGTATTGAACTGGGTTCAACGCGCATCAAAGCCATGCTTATTGGTCCCGATTATCGTCCGTTGGCAAGCGGTTCCCACATGTGGGAGAACCAATTAGTGAACGGCCTTTGGACCTATAGCGAAGAGGCTATTTGGGCAGGACTGCAAGATGCCTATCAAGACCTCAAGACGAATGTGCAGAAGCTGTACGGCTGCACTCTTAATCGGTTAGCAGCCATCGGTATCAGTGCTATGATGCACGGATATATGGCGTTTGAGGGAGAGAAACTTCTTTATCCCTTCCTCACGTGGCGCAATACGAACACGGGGGAGGCCGCAAAGCAGTTGTCCGAACTCTTTGATTTCAATATCCCCCTTCGCTGGAGTATATCGCACCTCTATCAGTGTATTCTCAATAAAGAGGAGCATGTTCAGCATATAGACTTCCTCACCACCTTGGCGGGGTATGTTCATTGGCGTTTGACAGGTGAAAAAGTGTTAGGAGTAGGCGATGCCTCAGGTATGATTCCCGTTAATCCGGCAACGCAGACGTATAATGCCACAATGGTAACGGCTTTTGATCATCTCATTGCCGATAAGCATTACTCTTGGCGTTTACTCGATATTCTTCCTAAAGCTCTGATGGCAGGGCAAGAAGCCGGTTGTTTGACGGAGGTAGGAGCACGTTTATTAGACCCGTCGGGAGCATTACAAGCAGGAGTACCGTTCTGTCCTCCGGAAGGCGATGCCGGAACGGGTATGGTTGCCACTAATTCGATTGCACCTCGTACCGCCAACCTATCGGCAGGTACGTCCTCCTTCTCGATGGTCGTTTTGGAGCAACCCCTTTCGCGTCCGTACGAAGCTATTGATATAGTCACCACCCCCGATGCCAAGGAGGTAGCGATGGTGCATTGCAATAACTGCACCTCAGACATCAACGATTGGGTTAGGCTAATGGGGGAAAACCTGCACTTATTTGGATTGACTCCCGATACGGGCGAACTATACACACGCCTTTTCAATGCCGCTTTAGCGGGCGAACCCGATGCCGGAGGTTTATTGCCCTATAACTATATCTCAGGCGAACCAATAATGGGATTAGCCGATGGTTTACCGTTAATGGCAAGACCCGGTGGTAGTCGCTTCAGTTTAGCCAATCTGATGCGAGCACACCTCTATAGCGCTATTGCGGTATTGAGGATTGGTAACGAGATATTGCTGCATAAGGAGCATGTGCATATTGACCGTATCACGGGTCATGGCGGCTATTTCACCACGCCTAAGGTAGGTCAAACGATGGTTGCTGCTGCATTGAACACGCCTATTTACACGATGCAAACAGCCGGCGAAGGCGGAGCGTGGGGTATAGGTCTGTTGGCTGCTTATACGCTAAAGAGTAACGAAATGACATTGCCTCAGTTCCTTAACGAACAAGTGTTTAATGGTACGCAAGGCTGTTTGGTTGAACCTACAGCAGAAGATGTAGAAGGGTTCAACCGTTGGTTAGAGCAGTACCGAATATACTTTAAGAAACTCTATTCTCTATAAAAAACAAAGGAGCCCGAGATAATCTCGAGCTCCTGAAAATGGCGGCTACCTACTCTCCCACAAACGCAGTACCATCGGCGTTGCTGAGCTTAACGACCCTGTTCGGAATGGGAAGGGGTGGGACCTCAGCGCTATAACCACCTAAATTATGGGGTTGACGATTGACGTAAAAGCAGAGCAACTATTCGTTTTTCCTTAGAAAAACAAAACGCAATTCTGCGACCAAAGTCGCGAAATGCCTTTTAAGCTCATTTTCGAGGTATTATACCTCTAATAAATTATAGCAATTCTGCGACCGAAGTCGCGAAATGCCTCTAGAAAAAGATCTCGGGCAATTAGTACTGCTCGGCTTTATGTCACCATTATACACCTGCAGCCTATCAACGTCGTAGTCTACAACGACCCTCAATGGAAATCTAATCTTGGAGCTAGCTTCGCGC
>JAZLMS010000049.1:0-8974 GCA_045598805.1 Paludibacteraceae bacterium
TTTCGGCAGGTCTTCAAAGGTATAAGTACCTTTCTCCATCTCAATAGCCGCAGCATTCCATTCCTTATCTTCACCAACCAAGGCAGCATTACCGGTGATGTAGTACTTGGTCTCAACAGGAGCAGGACTACCGATAATGAACGCACTTAACGTACTATCCGATGCATCGAAGTATAGTTTGATGGTATCACCGGCAAGCAGTGTCGGTGCTTCCAGCACTATACCCGAATGACGAGGAGCATAAGGCATAGTATCGAGTTTGCGAGGCTCTGGGATATAGGGAATGGGTGAACCAACAAGACCATTCAACACGACAATCTCATCCGCGGCAAAGTAAAGAGCATCGGCATCGTCCGCTTTGTCGTTGACGTTCACACCCGTGCCACCAAAGACTATGGTGTCCAACATATAAACATTATCTACGGTTGATGAAACCATCTCGAGCCAAGACCATTCGCCACCATTCCAGTTATTCTTAGCGAAGTACTTAACTTCGGGTTGAGGTTTCTCCGGCCAACCAAGGACAAACTCACCCTTCTCGTTCAAACTGAAGGTGTAAGTACCGGCGATGTCGGTCTTTGCCAGTACGTTGAATCCACCATCCAGCGTCCAAGCACTGCTTTCGCGAGTCATCTTATTACCCTCGTTGGCTTGACCAAACCAAGTGGTGTCTTGACGAACGGAATCGCCATCAGCCAAGACGGTACGGAGCAACACTTCCTTAAACTCTAAAGCAGAGTCGGCAGGGAGCTCAACCGAGGCAGGGAGTTTCTTCATCTCGGCTGCCCATTTGGTGAAGTTACCGGCTACATAGTAAACAGAGTCTTTGTAAGTGATAACAGCGGGTTTGGTATATTTGCTCCAAGTACCTGGGCTCTTTTCTTCTCCCCAGTCGGTAATGGTGTACATATCCTTATCTGCATAAAGAGTTAAATCTTCCGTTTGATTCCACTTGTTTTTCCATGTCGGTTCAGTTGCTGTATTATCATGACGAACAAAGATTACTTTCTCCATGTCCGCAGGAATAGTTGCTACAAAGACATCTGCATCTTCCGCTGTCGCGCTCAAGAAATTCGTAAATGTACCATCTTTGCCACTTACAAAATAATAAGCAGAAAACTTAGCATTAGCTTGATTCCACAGTTTGCTTCCACCCGTGTTGAGATAAAGAGTTCTAGAGAACTCGCCATCTGCTTGAATAGTCTCAGTAGCAATTTGAAGTGCTGTCCCCGTCTGATCACTTTTAGGATATGTATAACCAAACTTTAAGTTAAACTTACCTGTCGCAGGATTATATGTACTCTGCGAATTGGCAGAGGTTTTACCCATTACACCATAGTTGGTTTTTGTTGTAGTAGTAGCAGTGGCAGAAGCCTTTTTCTCGTAATTGGTATAATGTCCGACATACTGTCCACTCGAATAAGGAGAAACAATCACATTGGTTCCGGTATCCCAATTAAGAATTAAATCTACTTTCTTGGTAGAAACACCACTTAAGTTAAAATTTTTCATCATAATTTGCTTAACCTTAGCATCACTCTTACTTGTGCGAACCAAGGTCTTCACATGAACCGCCTTCTTACTCCATACATTATTCATCGTCCACATCGCAGAATCCTTTCCACCAGGATTAAATGCCTCCCAAGCAGTCCAATCGTTAGTGTTCAAATAAACGTATTCCGTTCCGGAATAAGCACTCTTTAGATCGTTATTCTCATCTCTATATGTATAAGCAATCGTTAATTCAAAAGATTGACTCTCCGGATGATAATAGGAGGTGGCACCACTCGTTTGAATGTTCAATGCACCATACGTCTTATGCACTATACCTGAACTTTGAGAAGAAATTTTAATTTGATTGGATGACTTCGTCAACGTCATCGTCAAGTCGATTTTACTTGCGGAAGTAAAATTAGAGGACTTCGGCGATTTCCAATCGTGAATAACAATGGTTTGAGTTTTACCATCTTCACTATTAGCAATGGTAATGTTGTCGTAAGTAGATTCAGTGTCAGAGGTTGGAAAGATTGCATTGAACCTAAACGAACCGGAACACGTACCCTCCGGCAGGTTTTCCACTGCTCCCCACATCGTTGTGCATAGCACCAACGCCGTGATTAATGAAAAGAATTTTTTCATAAGCATTAATTTTTGAGTTAATAATTTTATTTACCAGTTCACTGTAGAACTTTTCGTTTACTGTAGTTGCACACCCATCATATTATAAAGGTGCGTATTATATTGAATATAGATCGAACCATCCTTCATGAAGGTGTGGTGGTGAACGTTGTTTCCACTTACCTGCTCAAGGTCATCGGGATCGGCACACTCCACCAAAATAGCGTTCTTACCGCCTTTCTCACTGTCGTCACCCCACGAATAGCAAGCATTCTCGTCCGTATAAAGGTCGGAAGACTGGGTCGAACCGTCATTGAAGATAAAGTTCACTTCTTTTATAGACTTGTCAAACGTATAGCGATAAATGCCGTCCTTATCTGCCGTCAGCGGCGTACCGGGCCACTCTCCCGTGAACTTGGTTTGCGCTGCATCCGTGCCCCACGAATAGAGGTTAACCACTTTCCAGTTATCGGCATTATCAAACGTTACCGTGATGGGGTCTTCTTGCGGAGCTTTATAGGTATAAGTCTCCGTCACTACCTCACTCTGCTTGTCTCCGGCAATAGCCAAAGCCTTAACGGTCGTCGTTTGCTTGATGTTAATCACGGTCGGGTTAACGGTGCTCTTGGTCGAGAGGGCGGAGGGTTCACTACCGTCCAAGGTATAATAGATAGTGGGACTATCCTCATCCGAACCGATAACCGTCATCGTTACATCTACTCCCGCTTGAGCGTCCTTAAAGACCTTACTACCCGGAGCAAGAATAACCTTAAAGTCCAGCACGGGAGCAGAGCACTCTTCGTCCTCCACTTCGCACTCACCCGTCCAAAGATAGCAAACATCATACGTGGTGTACAGGTCTGCCGTTTGCTCGCCCTTACCGCCGTTATTGAAGATGAAGTTAATCTCCTTCACCGTTGGGTCAAACGTGTAAGCATACCAGCCGTCAGCACCCAACGTCAGAGGCGTACCCGGCCAACCGCCTAAGATATTCGTACCCTTACCGTCTGCCGTCCAAGCAAACAGATAAACATCTTTCCACTCGTCAGGTTGAGCCATACGAACGGTGATCGGTGTCTTAGCCTCCTTATACGTAAAAGTAGCTTCTTGCACCGAGGAAGCCTTCGCTCCAACATAAGCAATCGCTTTGACGGTGGTGGTCTGTTTGATAGTGAAAGGCTCCGTATAATGCAACGACGACTTGGTCGGCGTTGAACCATCCAGCGTGTAATAGATATCCACGGCACTCAGACTACCCGTAGCCGCCAAGGTCACTTGGATACCGTTCATGTTATCGGTGAAGCGTTGACTGCCCGGTTGAATAAACACGTTCGGAGCCTCTTCGTTGTTCACCTTAATCCAAATAGCAAAACCCTTGCTCACACCATCTATGTACTTAGTATAACCATCAATCGTTTGCGAAGCCTTGTCGCCAAGCAACAGTACCAAACTACCTTTCTTTCCCGTTACCGTGGCTTTATAACCGCCATTGGATGCCTCGTCCGAAACGGCACTCTCACTATGCACTCCCGTCAGATGACGAGCATCAATCATCTGTCTGATGAACGGACCCGTATAACTGTCTTTCCAGTGAGGATAGAACACGCAAGGCACACCCGGCATACTCAGAATAAAAGCATTGGCTTGCAGCACTTTGTTCTTATTGTCGTTATTCTTCATCGAGTTACCTTTGCCCAAGAACTCGTTATCGTCACGACCGAAACTGTCGTGACTGTCCACAAACGTAACGGCATAACGGCTCTTACCTGCACCGAGCAGTCCGCAACCCTTACAACCGTTGTAGTTGCCTGCGGCTATACCGCGATTGAGAGCCTCGTACTTAGTAGCAAAATCAAAGGTAGTCGTATTCCAATTAGCGTCACCCAAATGCGACTTGAGCGTCTCCACATTACCGTCCCAATACTCCATAACGGAGAAATAATTGCCGGCGGCATTGTTATAATCATTGATATGCGAGTTATGGAAACCTTTGCAGTAGTCGTAACGCCAGCCGTCGTAACCTACATAGTTCTTGAGGTATTTGAGGTACGCCTTGAACATATTACGCACGGCTTGGTTCTGGTGATCCCAGTCACGGGCAGCGGCGTAATTGGCCTCATCGCCATAACCGTCATCATTAGCACCCGTAGCCGCACCTAAACAGTCTTTGGCTTGAGGATCGTAGTTCATCTCGTCCGTCTTGCAGATCCAAGCTGCCGTAGGCGAGAACTTACCGTAACAGCCAAAATCGTTCTCATAGAAGTTGCACCACGAGGTCTTATTCGCCGTGTGATTGACAACGACATCCGCTATCACCTTGGTGTTCTGCGCATGAAGGGCATCAATCAGTTTGATAAGGTCCGAACGTGAACCCCAAGCGGAGGTCTGGTTGGAATATTGAGCGGGACCGTAGCCTACACCACCGTCCGACTTAGCCGAAGGCGGCAACCAAACCATATCGAAATAAGCACCTATCTCACTGGCATTGGGCAATAAGGTTGCCCACTTGGTATCACCGTATTTCTTTGTATCCGGAGCATAAGTACCATCAATATGATAACTATCCCAGTAGAACCCTTGCAACATCACATCCGGGCACTCGGCAGGAGCACTCGTGGCATATGTCGTACGCTCCTCAGGACAAGGCTCTATCGGTTTAGGATCAGCACAACCCTCGCCGTAACCGATATAAAGCACATCGTCACCGCTCTTCATCTTGATATAGAAATCGTAACAGCCGGACGTGATAGCAACTATATACCCATCTGCCTTTCCGCCTTTGAACTCCACATAAGCGTCGTAAGGGTCTATATCCACCATCCAACGCGAGTCACAACTGAGGTTAGCCAGTTTGCATGTGTCACCCATCATCAACTTCACTTGCGCCATATACTGCACACGACCTTCCGTGTCGGGTTCACCCGTAGCGGTAGCAGGGAAAATAGAGATACTGTCTCCACGCTTAACTTCTATCCCGTAAGGACCATCTTGGCACTGACCGTCGTCGCCACCGCCTTCTATATCCTCGCCCCAATCGGAACAGCCGGTACCGGCAGCACCTATATAGAGTTGGTCTGCGCCGTATTTGAGCTTGATATAGAAATCATAGCAGCCATCCTGCGAGCACGAATACGTACTGGCTCCCTTGCTGATATTCTTCGTGGAAGCGCCATCCAGTGCCACTACCCAGCCCGCCTTCTGATCCTTATCGTAAAGGGTGAGGGCATCTCCATTCTTCAGCGGCACACCCAAACACATATATTCGCTGAAAGACGGGTCTCCGGGACTGGGGTTCTGTGTCCCTGCAAAATAGTGCTTACCGTTAACTAAAATACCATAATTCTGTGCATTAAGACTAATACTCAAAAAGAGTAAAACTAACATCCAAAATGATTTTTTCATATATCTAAATTTTATTGATTAATCATATTATCCGCGCATTGATTTGCTGTTCATTATCATTTACTCGCGCATTGATTTGCTGTTCTTTATTTTTATTCGCGTTCGCGCATAAGCGCACGAAATTACGAAACAGCGCGCAAAGGTACAAAAAAAAAATGATTTATGCAAATAAATTTACATTTTGTCGTTTTTTTGGTACAAAATCGGTCGTTTCTCCCCACCACTCCTTGCTTCTCCCTGCCTCCCCACCACTCACGGCTGCCCCTGCACTCCCTACCTCTCCCCTGCCTCTCCCTGCTTCTCTCCTACATTTCCCTGCCTCTTCCCTGCCTCTCCCCACCTCTCTCCCTTGCGTCTCCCCTGCCTCTCCCCTGCCTCTCCCCGCGAGCCACCTCTCCGTATCTGCTCGGTTTCTGCTCGGTTTCTACTCGGTTTCTGCTCGGTTTCTGCTCGGTAACTGCTCGGTAACTGTAGCCGTCTTTGCTATGTCATCACAGCGTGGTCACCCTGTCATGACCGAACTATCGCCACGCCGGAGAGCCTATCGGCAAACTTGCGCTTTGAACAAATCCCCATGTCTCCTACTTTCGATGTTTAAATAAAAAACACTACCCATCCGTGAAGATGAGTAGTGAGAGTTCAAAATAAAGACAATCCTTATTTTGCTAAATAAGTTTGACCATCAATAATCACAAAACCGTGGTACGATGCCCCTACTTTCTGACCTAAAATATTATAGCGTTGCCCCTGCTGAATCTTCACTTTATTGAGATTAGTTGCAGGAGGATTCTTGCTCCAAGCAGAGACGGTGACGTCAATAACTCCGTTCACCGGTTCAGTAGTGAAGTCTCCTTCGATATTCTTCGTATCCCAGTCGTTGGGATCCCAAACGAATAAGTATCCCCATCCGATAGAGGTAGCCTCGGGGAACTCCTTCGTATAATGTGTGTCGTCCACTTTCGTCATTTGTACAAAGGAATTAGCCGACATATCACCGTAGAAATAACAAGCAGGCGTGCCGGCAGGAACGGTTACGTTCACCACAATACCGGGCTGAACGGTCTTAAAAGTACCCGTTACGGTTACTTCACCTTCGGCGAGCGCAACCGTCACATCGTTAGCGGTCTCGACGATAAAGTGGATATTACCCTCCTTATCATCTACCCCTTCTGAACAATCGTCACTCAGTGCAGCAGAGCCCCAACTTTGTCCTTCGGGTTCCCAAGCGCCATTGGTCACCTTCATCTCGTATTCGCCTGCGGACAGAGAAGTAAAGGTGTAGGTGCTATCGGTCATCTCGATAGCTTGCGCGTTCCAAGCCATTTCTTCGCCTACTAATGCGGCATTACCGGTGATATAGTATTTAGGAGCAGGCGGAGCTACATATTTGCCGATTACGCTATACATAACCACGTCCGTTTTGGTGGCATCAAAGAAGAAGGTAACGGTATCCAAAGCACCTATTGCAACAGAACCTGCAAGCGGAACTAATGTTTCTGCTTCTACGGAGTAGTAAGCAGGATCTTTATCCTGTTTGGAAGAGGAGATATTCACCGCCAAAGAACCGACAACACCGGTATATTTCCACTCCTGATTTTGTTCACCGGCAGTCATCTCTACCCAAGTCCAGTCTTCGCTATTAGACCAGTTGTTCTTGATATAGAACTGATTTGGCAAAGGTTTCTCGCAAGTGATCTTGAACAAGTTATTATCCCAACCATCGAAGTACATGGTATCGCATAATTCGTAGTTAGTTGTTTGGTTCCAGATATTTTCTCCCACTTCGGTTGCTCCTGTAGCGCAGCGCAAGAGTACAACACTGTCCATTTTCGTCAGAACGGAAGTCTGATACCATATCTCTTCACCGTTCTTTTGAGCATTCATCTTGAGGGTTTCCGCCGTACCGTCTTTGCTCCAAGTGGCTGCGAACATCGCGGGGTTATCCTTAGCCACCTCGCCGGCCACGAAGAAGAACGGTTTGCGTTCCTCAGTCACGAACTCCGTATCGTCATAGAACTGTACTTCAGACAAGCCGCAATAGTGAGCACCGGTAGCAGCGGTTTCGTTATAGTTAGTTAGAATACGGAACATAACCCACATTACATTTGCCTGCGTTTGAGTCAAAATGTATTCATTGCCCGTATAATCAGCCTTGGCAGGAGCTTGTGGCAAGTCTAATGTAGCAGCCAAAGTCCACACGCCCGAAGGATCGTTATACTTGGTGTTGTATAAGTCATTTGCAGTGGAAGCAGATACATAAACCTCCACATCCTTAAGGCCACGTATGGTATATCCGTTCCAGTTCAAGTTCCAAATGTTCATTTTGGCAAGGTCGATGGGTTCCTTGAACTGAACGGCAATCCACTGTTTGCAGTCCTGCTTGGTGTTATCGGTTTCATTTGCCGTGGTCCAAGCAACATTATTGGAAGCCGTACCATGTTTGTAGGTACCGTCACCATTATCGGTCAAGCCGGAACCGTCAAAGGCATAAATCGGAGCGCGGTTAGCAGGACTAGCACCGGACGACCAAGCACCGGCTACGTTGGTAGTGGGCATCAGTTTGATAGGCGAAGGTTCAGCATACTTAACTACGTAGAGTTCGTCCGCTCCGAATTGGGGCTTAAAGTAGAAAGCGTAATAAGCGTCCTCAGTTACCTTCAAAGAGTCGCCTTCCGTTGGTTCGAAGCCGGTATAACCGGTTACGGTAGGGTTAAAGGTTGTAGCACCGCAAGTGTCATATAGAGCGATGAGGTCGCCTGCCGAGAGTTGTACGCTGTCAATCATATACTCTTTATACTCGGTTTGTGCTTCATTAAGCGCGAGTAAGTGATGTTCATTATTAACCACGAGTTCGTAAGCGGGTTTGCAATCGGTAATCTCTGGCCAAGTAAGCACAAACTCGTCGTTCTCGTTAAGGCTGAAGGTGTAATCTCCTTCGAAGTCAGTATAAGCAAATACGTTCTTCTCGCCGTCCAGTTTCCACGTGCTGTTATCTCGAGTCATGTAAGCGCCCTCACCTTGTGCACCAAACCAAAGCGTCTTAGGCTCTTCGACTAAGAAGTTGTCAAGAGTTTTTTTGCTAATGACTTGTACTTGTTTGAACTCCAGTATCGAGTCCTTCGGGAAGTTAATAGTAGTTGGCAGAGCCACCTTTCCGTCTGCCCAGTTCGTGAAGTTACCGGCAACATAGTTAACGGTGTCTTGAACATACTTCAAGGGTTCGTTGCTTTCCTCGTAGAACTGCACTTCGGACAGACCGCAGTAGCCGGCACCACCTCCGTAGTTAGACACGCAGAGGAAGATAACCCAGCGCACATCCTTCATCGTTTGTTCGAGAACGACATCCTCGCCAGTATAATCATTCGTTTCGGGTGCTTGGGCTAAAGTAGTGGCAATAGCTTTCGTCCACACGGTAGAACCCTCCTCACACTTACTGCTTAGAGGATCATCGGAA
>JAZLMS010000050.1:0-17386 GCA_045598805.1 Paludibacteraceae bacterium
AACCAATGTTCCGGAGGCTAACAAGGTTACCACTTTCCCCGAATTGACTTTCCATAAGGCTTACGAATATGTTGATCTTGGTTTGCCAAGCGGTCTTAAATGGGCAACCATCAATGTCGGTGCCACCGCTCCCGAATGTTACGGAGACTACTTCGCTTGGGGAGAGACAAGTCCTTATTATGACACGCCTATCACCTATTCTATTTCTTGGAAAAGCGACAAAGGAAACGGCTATGCTTGGCTGTCCTATTGTGGTCAAAGCGCTTTTACTGAATGGATTCCTGATCCTTATGATGATAACAAGATTCTAAAACCCGACCATGATGCCGCTGCTGTTAATTGGGAAGGTACTTGGCGCATGGCGACCAAAGATGAATGGAATGAACTGAAAACGAACTGCACTTGTGCTTGGAAATCCCTAAATGGTATTAATGGTTATGAGGTGAAAGGTACGAATAACAACACTATCTTTTTGCCCGCTTCCGGCTTCTACTCCGGCAAGTCGCTCAGCGTTTTCGGTTCCGTCGGCGCCTACTGGTCTTCTTTGCGCCGCGAGGACAGCTCGACCTTCGCGTGTTACTTCAGCTTCTCTTCGGGCAATGTGATTGAGGTGGACTACTACAGTCGCTGCTATGGACTATCCGTACGTCCGGTGTGCGAGTAACAGACCCTATAGGCCCGTCTGTGTTTTTCCCTCATTGGGCAACCGTTACAGGGCAACCGCTTCGAGAGAGGCGGTTGCTTTTGTCTTCTCTCTTCCATCGCAGCCTCTCGGGGTTGCGATGGTTGTTTTTAGTCGCTCGCGAACGCTCGCGGCACAGAACGGAAAGCCTCCGAAAGCCAACGTTGCTTGGGAGATAGACGTTGGTGATAGAATAGCAAAAGGCCTACAAAAGCCAATGTGATTGCCGTTTGACTTTCGCCCAATTTTCGCCGCATTTCCGCTCGACTGCCGTTCCATTGCCGTTCGACTGCCGTTGCTGAAGGCTAAAAGATAGGGTACAAAAAGCGTGCTAAAAGGGGGAGAAATGGAGGAAACTGACAAATTGGCAGATTGGTGAGTGGTCAACATTACGCTACAATGCTTCTGCGGTCTCGTTTATAGGTCTATTAAGTCATGGGAGAAATTATAAATTGACTTTTTCTTTCCTAAGTGTTTAACAGGTTTAGCTGGTTTAGCAGTTTTAGTTATCCATATTCCTATATCATTAACTTTTAAAGTAAAGAATATAAACTCTTTCTCCCATCGCAGCCTCTCGGGGCTGCGATGGTTGTTTGTAGCTCCGCCAAGTCCGCCACAACAAAAACGGCAAAAGACTTTTGCCGAGAAGGGACAGGGTATAAAACAGCCCCCCTGAAAGGTGGGAGTTTAGAGTGTAGAGTGTAGAGTAGCCGTATAGTTGATAAGTTGAGAGTGGGGAGTTCCGAACATAGGTTTGGGTTTGAGCGAGCCTCGAACAGGGGTTTGAGCGAACCCAAGAATAACCCAACAATAACCCAGTAATAACCCAAGAAGTACCCAATACAGAAGGCTAACTAAAACACACTGTGGAGAATAGTCCTACTTGCAGGGCTTAGCAAAAACCCGTCAAAAACCCGTATTCGTTGGCACGCTGGTGGCTATGGTATATAGCCGCTTTAGACCGCCCCTATAATCAATCTACGTTTATGGGAAGAATCTTCTTTAATAGTTACGAATATCAGAACGGTTCGGCAAAGGTGCAGCCTTCACGCCAACGGGAGCAGCCATAACGCGTGTTGCCGCGAATGATAAAGGCCTTACCACAAACGGGACAACGCATACCCGCTTTGTCGGTCTTGACCTGATAGATTACATCCGATGTCATGGTCTTGAGTTCGTCTAAGAACTCTTTTGCCTCAAAACTGCCACGCTCAATCTCGCGCAGTTTCTTCTCCCAAAGACCGGTCAGTTCTGCCGACTTGAGGAGCGGCGAGATGATGGTATGTATTAGGTTGATACCCACTTCCGTAGCTTTGATGTTCTTTTTCTCTTTGACGATGTACTTACGTTGATACAGTTTCTCGATGATAGCGGCACGCGTAGAGGGACGACCGATACCGTTCTCTTTCATCGCGTCTCGAAGTTCTTCGTTCTCAACGGTCTTGCCTGCTGTCTCCATAGCGCGCAAGAGCGTTGCCTCCGTGTACCACTTCGGTGGGGTGGTGGTCTTCTCGTTCAGTTGGGGCGTATGAGGTCCGCTCTCGCCTTTGACAAACGCAGGTAAAGTCTTTGTTCCCTCTTGACTTTCACTCTCACTTTCACTTTCCTCTTTATCTTTGGCAAAAACCACGCGCCAACCCGGCGAGAGCACTTGCCGCCCGGTTACTTTGAAATCTACACTCTCCCTTTCACTTTCACTTTCCACTTTCACTTTAGCAAGAACCGTTGTATTACTCACTTCGCAATCGGGATAGAAGGCCGCAATGAAACGGAGTGCGACGAGGTTGAACACCTTGCGTTCGTTCTCGGTTAGGTTATCGGGACGCTGACCGGTAGGGATGATAGCATGGTGGTCGGTGACCTTTGAGTTATCAAACACTTTCTTGCTTTTGGGCAGGCTGCCGGCACCTTTCTTGCCGTCGGCTTTGAGTCCTAAGAGGGGTTGCACGGCTTCGAAATAGTCTTTGATACCGGCTAACGTGGCAGGCACTTTGGGATAGATGTCTTCGCTCAGATAAGTGGTATCGACACGCGGATAGGTGGTGATACGCTTCTCGTAGAGCGACTGAATAAGTTTGAGGGTCTCGTCTGCCGAGAACGCATATTTCTTGTTGCACTCCACTTGCAGGGAGGTTAGGTCAAAGAGTTTAGGAGCAAACTCCGTTCCTTTTTTCTTCTCCACACTCGTGATGGTGAGGGGCTGATTCTGTATAGCGTCCAAGAGCGCTTGCCCCTGTTCGAGGGAAATGATAGCGTGATCGTCCTCGTCTTCGGCTTCGAGTTGGGCACTGAATAGGGTATCGCGATAGACGGTCTTTAGTTCCCAATAGGTCTTAGGAACGAAATGTTCGATCTCCTCTTGCCGCTTAACGATAAGGGCAAGGGTGGGGGTCTGAACGCGACCGATGGAGAGTATCTGTCTATCCTTAGCATAGCGAAGCGTGTAGGCGCGTGTGGCGTTCATACCGAGTAACCAGTCGCCAATAGCACGCATCAGACCAGCCTCGTAGAGCGATTGGTAATGCGATTGATCTTTGAGTTTGCGGAAACCTTCGGCAATAGCCTCTTCGGTAAGCGAACTAACCCATAACCGTTTGACGGGCACTTTGCAACCGGCTTTCTGATACACCCAACGCTGAATGAGTTCTCCCTCTTGTCCGGCATCACCGCAGTTGATGACCTCGTCGGCTTGGGCGATGAGGTTCTTAATGACATTGAACTGCTTCTGCACGCCCGAATCAGCGGTCACTTTGATGCCAAAACGGGGCGGAACCATCGGGAGAGAGGACATTTTCCAGCCCTTCCATTGGTCGGTATATTCGTGAGGGTCGAGTAGGGCACAGAGGTGACCAAAAGTCCAGGTCACGCAGTACCCGTTTCCTTCATAATACCCGTCGCGCTTGGTGTTTGCACCCAGCACGTGAGCTATATATTGTCCTACGGACGGTTTTTCGGCAACGCATACTATCATATATTAGTTTATAGTTGAAAGTTTATAGTTTATAGAAGCCGTCTCGTTGGTTAGTTTAGAGTTGACAAGTGTGTTGATGGCTAAGGAGGCGAGGGTGAAACCGAAAGTGCCAACGACGGGAGCGAGGGAGCCGTTATGGTGGATGGTGGATTGTGGATGGTGGAATGTTTCAGCGGAATAGACGCATTGGAACTTGCGGTGAGGGAGAATGCCCGTTTTCTTCATTTTCGTTCGCAGGGCGCGAGCAAGGGGACAACCCTCTACTTTCCAAAACTCCGCTATACGCACCTGTTGGGGATTGAGTTTGCGTCCGGCTCCCATACTACTGAACAGCGTGGCTTCGGTAGCCGTGGCGTTATGAATAAGCAGTATCTTGTCATCAACGCTGTCGATAGCATCAATAATAATATCGTATTGCGAGAGGTCAAATTCAGCAGCCGTATCTGCCGTATAACGTTGGTTGATAGCTACAATATCCGCTTCGGGACAGATAGAGAGCAAGCGCTCTTTCATCTGTTCCACTTTGGGAAGACCTATGTTCGCTGCCGTAGCCACCACTTGGCGATTGATGTTCGTATCAGCCACAAGGTCAAAGTCAACGATAGTGAGATGCTGTATGCCGGTACGCACCAACGCTTCGGCGCACCAACCGCCTACACCACCCACACCAAAGAGAATAACCTTGGTTTGTTGCAAATGCTCAAAAGCGGCTTCACCTATCATTGATATTGTTCTGTCGTAGTACATATTTAACAAGTTTAGCAGGTTTAGCAGGTTTAGCAGGTTTAGCGGGTTTAGCAGGTTGAGATAATCCGCAACGCGGTCTCGATGCCATCGAGGGCGGAGGAGGTGATGCCTCCGGCATAACCGGCTCCCTCTCCGCAAGGGTAGAGATTGGGGTGACTGATAGACTGCCGTGTTTCGGAATCGCGCACAATACGAACGGCACTGCTGCTGCGGCTCTCAACACCTAAGATAACGGCATCGTTGGTGAGGAAACCCGGGTACTTGCGGTCAAAATCGCGGAAGCCTTGTTGCAAGCGTTTGCCGATAATGGCAGGTAACCACTTGTGCATAGGCGACGATATTACCCCCGGCAAGTAAGAGGTGGCAGGTAAGTCTTTGCTCAAACGCCCCTCAACGAAATCGCGCAAACGCTGTGCCGGAGCTTCGTTGTGCGCTCCGCCGTGGCGTTTAGCCAGTCGTTCTATATGTTCCTGAAACTCTAAACTTAATAAACTCTCAACTACTCTACACTCTACACTCTCCTCTCTAAACTTAGAGACGTCCTCCGGGTGCAATTCGACCACGATACCCGAATTGGCGTAAGGCGAATTGCGCAGACTGGAACTCATGCCGTTGACTACACAGCCGTCTTCTGTACTGCCTGCCGGCACTATATGTCCGCCCGGGCACATGCAGAACGAATAAACACCTCGACCATTGACTTGGGTGACGAGAGCGTAACTGGCGTTGCCTAAATCTTTGATTAGTTTATAGTTTATAGTTGAAAGTTGAAAGAAGCCGCCTAGTTTAAAGTTGATAGACAGGTGGTACATTAAAGCGTTAATGAGTGCTTGGGGGTGCTCCACACGAACGCCCATAGCGAAGCCTTTGTCTTCCATCGCGACACCGTTCTTATGAAGCATACGATAGGTATCGTGTGCCGAATGACCGATAGCGAGGATAACGGGTTCGCCCGATTGGAGTAGTTCTTGGAACAGGCTTTCATCTACGCGAGTGCCAAAACGAACCTCGCCCCCGTGTTCGATGATACACTCGCGCATGCGCTTGATGATAGTGGGTAGTTTATCGCTACCGATATGGGCGTGCGCTTCGTAGAGGATAGTATCGGGGGCACCAAAGTAATGGAAAATTTCCATCACACGTTGCATATTACCGCGTTTCTTGCTGCGGGAGAATAGTTTGCCATCAGAGAAAGTACCGGCTCCGCCTTCGCCAAAGCAGTAGTTCGATTCGCCGTTCAGTCCCTCGTTGCGGTTGAGGAGAGCAATATCTTTCTTGCGTTCGGAGACCTCTTTGCCACGCTCGTAAATAATAGGTTTGATACCTTGTTCAAGTAAGGTGAGGGCAGCAAACAGTCCTGCCGGTCCGGCCCCGATGATGTGTACTTGCCGCCGGGCTTGGTGCACGTCTTGATAAATGGGTGGGGTATAGAGGGGAATAGGTGAATCAATAGGAAGGTAGTGTCCCTCGTCGTCACAAAGGATTGTGAGGAGCACTTTGATATCGCGTTGGCGAGCATCAACCGACCGCTTCACAATGCGGTACTGCTGTTCGAGTTGCTTTGCCAGGGTAGGCGTTGTTGTGATTTGTATCTGGAGCATTAGAAATGGAGTTAATAAGTGATGTTCACAAGATATAAACCTTCTGCAGGAGCGGATTGACCTGCGGAACAGCGATTCTTTTGCTCAAGGATGTCTAACATATCCTCGGGTTTTCTTTTGCCTCGACCTATATCAAGCAACGTTCCCACTACCGCTCTAACCATGTTTCGAAGGAAGCGGTCAGCCGTAATCGTAAAGACAGCAAATGGTGTTTGGTGTTTGGTGTTTGGTGTTTGGAGTATAGACCATTCGGCTTGTGTGACGGTGCAGATAGTCGTTTTGACATCGGTGTGCACTTTGCAGAACGAAGCGAAATCGTGTGTGCCCAACAGGTACTGAGCCGCCTTATTCATTGCCTCAAAGTCCAATCCGGGTGCTACACGAGTCGCGCGATTAATAAGGAAGGGGTCTTTGGCAGTCGTGATGTGATACTCGTACGTGCGCGACGTGGCACTAAAACGGGCGTGCAGTTCGTCGCTCACTTGCCAAATACGCTCCACCGCTATGTCGGCGGGCAGTAGAGAGTTGAAAGTTGAAAGTTTAAAGTTCTTATCTCGGCAGGAGCCGAGAACGATCTGCGACAAAGTCGCTGTATGCTTATCTCGGCAGGAGCCGAGAACGATCTGCGACAAAGTCGCTGTATGGAAAGAAGTCGCTAAGTCAAAATGCGCCACCATTTTCCTTGCGTGCACGCCGGCGTCCGTTCGTCCGGCAAAAGTGAGGGCGATAGGCTCACGCAGAATGGTGGAGAAAGCTTTCTCCATCGTTTCTTGCACGGTGATACCGTTCGGCTGCGTTTGCGAACCGTGGTAATTAGTGCCGAGGTATGAAAATTGAACGAAGTAACGCATTAATCTCGTCGGAAACTTGAAGTTTATAAATCACGAAAAGATAAGGAATCAGCAAACAGTCACGAACTAAACTGCTAAGCCATACATTGGTTTGATAGTCCTCGAAGATAGACCATAGACTATAATTCAGTCCTAATACAACGAGTGTTAACCCTAAGGTAATGAGCATCTTACGGCTGAGCGGATTAATCTTCATGCCCACCATAACGACGATAAGCGCCAAGACCATATACAGTCCGTAACTGATAAGGTTGCTCATTGCCGCCCCGTTCATGCCGAAAGAAGGAATAAGCAGGTTATTGGCTATGATAGCAACGGCTGTCAGAATAGCACTTAACACAAGGGATAAGGCGTAATAACGCCCGTAACTAATGGTATTGAGGGTAATACTAAAAGTTGCCATCACGAGTTGACTGAGCATCAAGATAAACACTGCCGTTCGTGCCGCACTATAGGTGTCGCCGTTGGGAAGAATTAGATAGATAAGGTCAATGTTTATCCAAATAATAAGGAAGATAGTGACTCCCACCAAAAAAGTGTTATTAACCACTTGCTTAGTCAGCGTGTTGGCTTCGGAGAGCCTGCCTTTCTGAATAGCATCCGCCAATTGCGGAGCAGCAATGGCCGTTACCGAACGATAGGGAATACTCACCATCACCGCCATGTAGGTCGCAATAGCGAAGATACCCGTGTAGTTCAGTCCCATCTGTGCCGTCACAAAGAAAGACGATAACGAAGGTGCCAAAACAGACGTCACTGCTGAGATAATGAGGAAACCGGTGTAAAGACTATAATCGCGAACGAGTTTGGTATTGGCTTTAAGAAAAGTCCAATCGGGTTTGAAACAGATATGTTCGGTTGCGAGTACATACCCTAAGTTGATAAGGGTGGCAAGAGCATACACGCCCGATAAGGCGACGACGAAGCCGTCCATTGATACCACCCGAAAAGCATAGAGTAGGTATAATGCCAACAATCCTACACGAATACCTATTTCCCTCACGGCACGCGGTACCACAATGCGCATAAGCACATTAGAACACGTCTCAAAAACGGTCTGATAAAGTAGGAAGAAAGCTATCGGTAGGACGAAATAGTAATAATCTACGAAAAGGGGGGATTTGTCTTCAAACCACTGCGTAATAGGAACCTTACATACCCAATAGATAATGGCAAAAATCAAGAACCCGACAAGGGGCACCACTACTGCCCAGAACCAAAAACCGTGGTAAGTTGCCTGTTGCGCATCCTTTGTCCTTGTTCCTTGTTCCTTTGTCTTAAACCTTGGGGCAAAGCGGATGAGGGAGGACGATGTACCTAATTGAGCCAGTCCTACGAACAGAGTGGCGGCATCAATCATGACCCTAACTAAACCAACTTCCTCTGTGGTGAGGAAGCGGGTCATGACAAAGAATGTCGTTATAAAACCGATGGCGACGCCTATATACGTCACCACCGTGCCTTTAATACTCTGCTTGGCTATAATTCCCATGTTATTTCTTACTTCTCAATGCTGAGTAATTCTACCTCGAAAATAAGAACGGAGTAAGGGGGAATAGAACCTGCCTGACGCTCACCGTAACCGAGTTCGGAAGGAATATAGAAGCGGAACGTACTGCCTACAGGCATGAGTTGCAAACCTTCCGTCCAACCGGCAATCACTTGGTTAAGTCCAAACGTGACCGGTTCGCCACGCTCAACAGAACTATCGAATACCGTACCATCAATCAAGGTTCCGTGATAGTGCACTTTGACGCGATCGGTAGCAGCGGGTTTCTTGCCCTTACCCATCTTGATTACCTCATATTGCAAACCGCTTTCGGTCACTTTTACACCCTCTTTAGCTTTATTGGCCTCAAGGAACTCTTCGCCTTCTAATTTAGTGGCACCAAAGCGAATATCGTTCAGTACTTGATTGATGTATTGACCTGCCTCTTGAATACTCCACTCTCCATATTGATACATACCATTGATAAGACCTTGCTTAACCAACTCTACATCAACGGCCAATGACGGTTCGTTGATAAGACCGCTTTCTTCCCAAGCATGGAGGGTAGCACTGATTTGTTCGCCGGTCATAGTAAGTATCGGATATTCGGAATCGTTCTTCAGTGCTTCATTGAGACCTTTTATAAAATCTTTGAGGTCATTACCCGTAGTGTCTTGTGCAATAATCGAACCCACGCGCGATCCTTGTGCTACACCTAAAGCGTAGTTAAGGGTGTCGAGCTTAGATTTCAATTCAAAAACCAAAACATTCTTGGGAGCTTTCTTCACTTTTACCACTTGGTCTGTCGAAACAGGGTCGGTAGAAGATGCCTGATATGCTTGCGAGATGATGCTATAAGCTGCATCGGCTTGCAACATTGCGGAGTCGCCCATAAGACCATTAACCAGACCTTGCAGCAATATCTTCTCATTCACTGCCCAAGCGGGATTATTGGCTAATCCGTCTTTTTCAAACATCTTAATGCTCATGCCGAGGTTCTTACCATACATCTTAGCTTCACTTTCTTTTACCTCTTTTGCGTTATAGGCCTTCTCTAAAGCCGTCATAAAAGTTGTGATGGGAGCATCCGTGCTATCCATAGCGAAATAACTCCCTTTAAGATCTTGTCCCCACATTAAACCAAGGGCGTAGTTAACGGAGTCGTTCTGATTTACTAAATTAACATCTTGCGCTGTGTACTTCTTCGCGCAACTCATGGTAGCCATCGCTACCAGTGCAAAAATAAGCGTTTTTTTCATAAAATTATAGTTTTTTCTAGTTAGTCTAGTTTTTCTAATTACTCAATCCCCAATAGTTCTACCGTAAAGATGAGCGCTGCATAAGGTGGAATCGATGCACCGGCACCTTGGGCTCCATAGCCTAAATTATAAGGAATATAGAGTTTATACTTACTGCCAATTGACATCAACTGCAAACCTTCCGTCCAACCGGCAATCACTTGGTTAAGCCCAAACGTAATCGGCTCGCCACGCTGATACGAACTATCAAAAACCGTGCCATCAATGAGCGTTCCCTCATAATGTACCTTCACTTTATCCGTTGCCTTCGGCTTCTGACCTAACGTAGCCTCAATCACTTCATATTGTAAACCACTTGCCGTCACCTTCACTTCGGCACGCTTCTTATTCTCCTCAAGGAATTTCTCACCGGCGGCTTTAGCCTCACCGGCAATCTTAGCTTCTAATTCTTGGAAGAACTTGCCTAATACGGTTTGAGCTTCTTGATAACTGATTTTTGGTTGGTTCTTTTCCAACACATCTTTGATTCCTTCTGCCAGGTCAGCGTACTCCATTTTGGTCACTCCGCTACCCATCAGATTCTGACCCATACTAAGGCCAATTGCATAACTAATTTTATCCATATTAAACAAAATTTTGTAAATACAAATCTATTATTTCCGAAATTCGCTACAAAATTACAGTTTTTTTTGGATATATGCAAATTTTTCTGTATCTTTGCGCGATTTTTACGCAAAAACGAATAACTATGTTTAGTGGAATAGTAGAAACGATGGCGCAAGTAGTCGCCATTGAACAAGAACAAACGAATAAACACTTCACCTTGCGTTCTCCCTATACGGACGCTCTTTCTATTGACCAAAGTATCGCCCATAACGGCGTTTGTCTCACGGTTGTCAAACTCACTCCCGATGCGGAAGGCACGCTTTACACCGTCACCGCGATGCAGGAGACCCTTAACCGCACGAACCTCGATGACCTCAAGGTTGGCGATTGGGTCAATGTGGAGCGCTCTATGCTACTCAGCGAACGTCTCGACGGACATATCGTGCAAGGGCATGTGGACCAAACGGCACGCTGTATTGATGTGCACGAGACGGAGGGTAGTTGGTACTTCCGCTTCGAGTATGACTCCGACAAGGAGATGATTCGCCGTGGCTATTTCACGGTCGATAAAGGTTCTGTCTCTATCAACGGCGTGAGCCTTACTGTCTGCGAACCCGATGTACAGAACGGAAAAGGGTATGTCTCCGTTTGTATCATCCCTTACACGCATGAGAATACGAACTTCAAGTTCATTGAGGTTGGAACCAAAGTGAACCTTGAGTTTGACATCCTTGGCAAATACCTCAGCCGCCTGAATGCCCTTTTGAATTAAATCGTAAATAGTAAATAGTTAAATCGTAAATAATCATGGATTTTCATTACGAACCAATGTTTCAACTCGGTAAGGATGAGACCGAGTATTATCTGCTAACCAAGGACTATGTCTCCGTTAGCGAGTTTGAAGGCAAACCTATTCTCAAAGTCGAGAAAGAGGGCCTTACTTTGATGGCTAATCAAGCATTTAAGGACGTTAGTTTTATGCTCCGTCGCAGTCATAACCTGCAAGTGGCAAAGATTCTGACCGACCCCGAAGCCAGCGAGAACGATAAATACGTTGCTCTCACTTTCCTTCGCAATGCCGAGATAGCCGCCAAGGGACGTCTGCCCCTCTGCCAAGATACCGGTACGGCTATCATCCACGGTGAGAAAGGTCAGCAAGTCTGGAGTGCTTCCGAGCACACCGATATAAGCGACGAAGAAGCCCTCTCTTTAGGTGTCTTCAAGACCTACACTGAGGAAAATCTCCGTTATAGCCAGAATGCTCCTCTCACTATGTACGAGGAAGTGAACACCAAGTGTAACCTGCCTGCCCAAATAGATATCGAGGCTACCGAAGGCGACGAGTATCGTTTCCTTTGCGTCACCAAAGGTGGCGGTAGTGCCAATAAGTCTTACCTCTACCAAGAGACCAAAGCCCGTATTCAAAACCCGGGCACTCTCATTCCCTTCCTTGTGGAGAAAATGAAATCCCTCGGTACGGCTGCTTGTCCGCCGTATCATATAGCTATCGTTATTGGTGGTACCAGTGCGGAGAAGAACCTGCTGACCGTCAAACTGGCTTCCACTCACTACTACGATAGTCTGCCCACTACGGGTAATGCTTCCGGTCGCGCTTTCCGCGATGTTGAATTGGAGAAACAACTGCTCCAAGAGGCTTATAAGATTGGTCTTGGTGCACAGTTTGGAGGTAAGTATATGGCACACGACGTTCGCGTTGTTCGTCTGCCTCGTCATGGCGCTTCGTGCCCCATCGGTTTGGGCGTGAGCTGCTCCGCTGACCGTAATATCAAATGTAAGATTAATAAAGACGGTATATGGATTGAAAAGATGGACAATAACCCGGGTGAACTCATTCCCGAAACTCTCCGTCAAGCAGGGGAGGGTAATGCCGTTACCATCGACCTCAACCAACCCATGAAGGACGTGTGCAAGATTCTGTCCAATTATCCTATTGGTACGCGCCTGAGCCTCAACGGCACCATCATCGTCGGTCGTGACATTGCTCACGCTAAGATTAAAGCACGCCTTGATGCCGGTGAACCGATGCCCGAATACCTCAAGAACCATCCTATCTACTATGCCGGACCGGCTAAGACTCCTGCCGGAATGCCTTGCGGTTCGATGGGACCGACCACGGCAGGACGAATGGATCCCTATGTGGATGAGTTCCAATCCAAGGGCGGTAGCCTCATCATGCTCGCTAAGGGTAATCGTTCCATTGATGTGACCAACGCTTGCCAAAAGCATGGCGGTTTCTACCTCGGCTCCATCGGTGGACCGGCTGCCGTACTTGCTCAAGAGAATATACGTTCTATCGAGTGCGTCGAGTATCCCGAACTGGGCATGGAAGCTATCTGGAAGATTGAAGTGGAGAACTTCCCCGCTTTCATCTTAGTGGATGATAAGGGTAACGATTTCTTCAAACAACTCAAACCCTGCCAAGGATGCACGATCCTGTAAAAGATAGTTTCTGGAAACGGGTGAACTATAAGTACCGTTTGAGCCTCATGAACGAGGATACGCTCATTGAGAAATGGCATGTCCGCGTTTCTCGGTTCAGTGCGGTGATTGTGTTGACCTTGTGTTTCTTCGTCACCTTGGGTATTTTGGCGGTGCTCATCATCTTTACGCCTATCCGGCATATCTTACCCGGTTACTCTGAGAGTATTCGCGAACAACTGGTAATGCAAACGGTTGTCGTTGATTCGCTCAGTACCGAGGTGGCGTTGCAAACCCAATACATAGACCTCGTCAAACAAATTATGTTAGGGGATGTGAAAGCCGATACTGTGCAGCCTTTAGACTCCATCCAACTGCTCATGCGTCAGCAATTATTGGAAGCCAAGGCGGAAGCTACGGAGGAGTTCTTGGCGCAATATGAGCAGAAAGAGAAAGGTAATCTTCAACTCTTCTCCCAACACTCCGATGTGCCCGTTACCACGTTCTTTAGACCGGCTCATGGGGCTATCGTAGAGCATTTTAATACTACTCACCCTAATGTGCTGATTCAGACGCCTCTGAATGAGAACATAACCTCTGTCTTAGGAGGAACGGTGGTCATGACAACCTTTGAGATCAACAACACGTTTACTATCGTTGTTCAGCATGATAACTACGTCTCTATTTACAAGAACGCAGCTAAAGTGCTCAAGTCGGTAGGAACCTATGTCGAACCCGGTGAGAGTATAGCCGTTGCTTCCGAACAACCGCTATCCTTCGAACTCTGGCATCATGGTCAACCTCTCAACCCCGAAGAAGCTATCGTCTTCTAAACACCAGACACCAAACACCAGAATGAAACGCATCGCCATATTAGGTAGTACAGGTTCAATAGGCACTCAGACCCTTGATGTCGTTCGGGCAAACCCCGACCGCTTTGAGGTCTATGCCATTTCGGCTCATCATAGCATTGACAAACTCATAGCGCAAGCTCGCGAGTTCCACCCCGAAGTGGTGTGTATTGCGGACGAATCACTTCTTCCGCCATTGCGAGACGCTCTTCAAGACCTGCCCATCAAAGTGTGGGGTGGGGCGCAATCGATCGCTGAGATGGTTACCTTCCCCAGTATCGACATCGTCGTAGCAGCGATGGTCGGTTATGCCGGACTTCAACCTACTATCGAAGCCATCAAAGCCGGCAAGACCATTGCCCTTGCTAACAAGGAGACCCTCGTCGTGGCAGGCGAACTCATCACTCGCCTCGCTATAGAGCACCATTGTCCTATTCTGCCTGTGGATAGCGAACACTCGGCCATCTTCCAATCCCTCGTAGGGGAAGACCAAAACGAGATAGAGAAGATTATTCTCACCGCTTCCGGAGGTCCCTTTCTCCACTTGTCTAAGGAGGATTTAGAGAAAGTAACGCAGGCACAGGCTCTGTGCCACCCTAATTGGGAAATGGGGGCAAAAATCACGATTGACTCTGCCTCTATGATGAACAAAGGCTTTGAGGTCATCGAGGCTAAATGGCTCTTTGGCGTGAATATTGACCAAATAGAGGTTGTCGTTCATCCGCAGTCTATCGTTCACTCTGCTGTTCAGTACCGCGACGGTGCCGTCAAGGCGCAGTTAGGTGCACCCGATATGCGTCTGCCTATTCAGTATGCCCTCACGTACCCCGAACGTGCGATAAGTTCTTTCCCGCGTATCAGCCTGACTGAACTTGGTCAATTGACGTTCATGAAGCCGGATTTGGAACGTTTCCCCAACCTCCGCTTGGCATATAAAGCCATCGAACGTGGTGGCAATATACCCTGTGCCCTTAATGCCGCGAACGAAGTGGCTAACCTCGCTTTCCGAGAAAGTAAGATAGGCTTTATGCAAATGCCCGAAATCATAGCAAATACGATGGATAAGGTGTCTTTTATTGCCAATCCAACCTATGACGACTTTGTCGCCACCGACACCCTCGCCCGCCAAATAGCCAATAATACAATAAATCGTAAATAGTAAATCGTCAAATCGTAAATAATCTTATGTTTGATTTCTTAACAAGTCCCTCTTTTTGGATTAAAACTGCGCAACTCATGCTCAGTCTCAGTTTCCTCGTTGTTATTCACGAACTGGGTCATTTCATCTGTGCCCGTTTGTGCGGTGTTCGCGTGGAAAAATTCTATATGTTTTTTAACCCCAAGATTAGTCTTGTTCGCTTTAAGAAGTTTGACGGTCGCTGGCATTTCGCTTTCTTTGCTCCTAATACGACCGAAGGCGACGAGTGGAGCAAGCATACCGAGTCAACGGAGTGGGGTATAGGCTGGCTGCCTTTCGGTGGTTACTGCGCTATCAGTGGAATGGTGGATGAGACCCACACTTCCGAACAGATGGCTAAGACCAAAGCCCAATCGTGGGAGTTCCGATCGAAGAATGTGTGGCAGCGACTGCTCATTATTGCCGGTGGTATCCTTGTCAATTTCGTTGCGGCTTTATTTATCTTTGGTCTTGTCTTCTTCCACTGGGGTGAGACGACCTTGCCGTTAGAGAATGTAACCAAAGGGCTTTATTTCAATGAAGTCTTCCTTCAAGAGGGTTTTGAACAGCAGGATAAGATTATCTCTATTGATGGTGTCCAACCGCAAAAAATCAGTGATGTCGTTCAACTGCTCATCATCGACGGCAAACGCAACGTCGTAGTCAGTCGTCTTTCAGCGCAGCGGTCTTTCAGCGATAGCGGTCGTTTTCTGGATACTTTGCAAGTATCAGAAAACTTAGGCACCAACCTCCTCGCCGCCCAATTAGTCTTTGACCGTGCTGAGCGTGACCGTAACCGCGATGATAAGACCTATCAGCCCCGTTCTTTTGTGCCGATGGCGGAGTATTTCCCCTTTATCGTTAATACGGTTAATGAGGGACAGACGGGGGCTTTCTTAGGCTTGCAACAAGGGGATAGTATTGTCTCGATTGCCGGAGTGACGGTTCCTTCTTTCTTTGAGGTGCAGAACGAACTGAGAAAACATCCCTGCGAAACGATAACGGTAGGCTATTACCGTGCCGGCGAGTACCAAACGGGGGAGGCTTTCATGGGAGACCAATGCCTGTTGGGTGTTATTCCTCAGCAAGTAACCGAGTTCTACGAACTCCACACCGAACATTATGGCTTCTTTGAATCTATGAAACGCGGTATTGTGCATGGTTGGGAAACGCTTGCGATGTACGTTAAGCAGTTCAAACTCGTTTTCACTAAAGAGGGTGCGCAGTCGTTAGGCGGTTTTGGCGCGATAGGAGGTCTCTTCTCGGGTTTGTGGGATTGGTATTCGTTCTGGCATATGACGGCTTTCTTGAGTATTATTCTTGCCTTTATGAATTTCCTGCCTATTCCGGCATTGGACGGCGGTTATATACTCTTCTTATTGATTGAGATGATTACGGGCAAACAACCTTCGGATAAGTTCTTGGAGAAGGCGAATTCAATCGGCATGTGGATTCTCCTTGCCCTGCTCATTTTCGCTAATGGCAACGATATATTGAAACATTTCTTTATGTAAACTCTCCACTCTAAACTAATATGGACTACTACAAGCACGAATCAAGTTACATCGACCCCGATTGCACTATCGGCAAAGGCACTAAAATATGGCACTTTAGTCACATTATGTCTGGTTGCACTATTGGTGAGGACTGTAATATCGGTCAAAATGTCGTTATCTCCCCGGACGTTGTTATCGGGCGTAATTGCAAGATACAGAATAACGTGAGCGTTTATACCGGCGTCCGCTGTGGTGATGATGTCTTTTTAGGTCCTTCTATGGTCTTTACTAACGTTATCAACCCGCGTTCGGCGGTCTCTCGCAAAAGTGAGTACCGCGAGACTATCATCGGCAACGGTGTCTCCGTAGGGGCTAATGCTACCATCGTTTGCGGTCATTCGTTAGGCGAGTATTGCTTGATTGGTGCAGGCAGTGTAGTAACCAAGGATGTGCCTGCTTTTGCGCTTATGGTCGGTAATCCTGCCAGACGGATAGGGTGGGTTAGTCGCTATGGCGAAAAACTGACCTTTGATGCTCAAGGCTTCGCCACCTGCCCCGCCACCGGTGAAAAATATCAATTCAAAGATGGTATCGTTACTTTAATGAAATTGTAAATCGTAAATCGTCAAATAGTAAATAAACATCATGATCCAGCGTATTCAATCTCTTTTCCTTTTCATCGTTATCGCTTTAGGCGTAACTTTGTTTTTCCTCCCCGTCATTCAATTTACCACGCCCGAAGAGGAGGGTGTTCAACGTCTGTTTGAGTTAGGTGCTAACGGCTTAAACGAACTCACTGCGGACTTTAATATCGCTACGCAAGAGTTAGAACCGGTATCCTTGCAAGGTGTTTGGGGATTAACAGTAACAACCTTGTTGATTCCTGTTTTGGCATTGGTTATCCTCTTGCTCTTTAAGAAACGCATACTTCAGGCACGTTTGTGTATTTTTCTTGCCTTGTTGTGCATAGGTTATTATGGTATTTTGTTTATGTATGTTTGGTTTGGTCGTCATAATGTAGCAGCGGATTGGGATATTCTCTTTGGAGCATGTATCCCGTTGTTATGTTTGGTGTTCACGTTGATGTCTGTTCGCCGTATTCTTAAGGACGAAGCCCTCGTCCGTTCCGCCGACCGCCTCCGCTGATACCCCTTTGTCCCTTCCACCTCTCTTCTCTTCCGTCCCTCCGCCCCTCCGCCTTCCACACCTTTGCGGCA
>JAZLMS010000051.1:0-13667 GCA_045598805.1 Paludibacteraceae bacterium
GCGGCGATGGTGGCAACGGGACACAAACTGGCAACTATCTTTTTTACGATGGTGGAAAGAAAGCAAGAGTATGATGTAAAGATATATGCCGAAAATCATAAGCAAGCACTTGAAAGACAGATTGCAAGTACAGAAGCAAAATTGGTGCGCTTAAAGAACGAGCAACTGAAGGAAGTTGCATGATAATTAAACAGCTAAAAATTAGCAACTTAAACATATACAGCTTTTTTAGTTATATAGAAGCACCTTTCACTGTACTGTACCCGTTTTCTTGGACACAATAAACAGGCGTCTATATAACACGTATTCTTAGCCCAAAAAGCCCCTTTTACTTAAATAGTAAGAAAAAATACATTTTTTATTTGCATATATCAAAAAAAAGTATTACCTTTGCAGCCGGATTCGTGACATATGAAGTCGTGAAGCATAAAAGATGATATAAAATGCCCTCCTCCGAAAAAATCGGGGGGGGGTAAATTATTGATATACAGAAAGTTACAAAAACAATTTAACTAACAATAATTATTAACTCGCCAATCCCCCTTCCCTTTTGGGAGGGGACGGGGGTAGGCTTAAAAATTTTAAGCGTATGAAAAAACTCTTTTCTATTTTTGCAGCCCTGACGCTGAGCGTGGGGCTGTGGGCACAAAGCCCTGGCACTTTTGCCGATTTGCAAGCACTCGTTACCAATGCCTCTGCCGGTGATACAATTACCTTGGACAAGGATTACACCTACGAGGAAACATCAGCCGCTGCTGATGGAGGTGTTTCTATTACCAAGAGCCTTACCATTGACCTCAACAAACACACGATTAGTGGTAATGAGAAGAGCCGTTGCTTTGTACTTACAGGTGGTACACAGGCAAGTCCTATCCAAGTTACTATCAAGAACGGAACCCTTACTGATGGCTACACCCAATACAATGGTGGTGCCATCATTGTTGGTAGGGAAAATGATTATGTAACTTCCACTATCGACAGCTGCACGATTTCGAATAGTATATCAGAATGTTATAACACCACTTGGAACGGAATGGGCGGTGGTATATATGTAGGAGCGAATTGTACTTGCGCTATCAAGAGTGCCACAATCACCGAGAACTCGGCTGTATATGGCGGTGCTATTGAGAATAAAGGAACGTGTACAATCAATGGTGTTACGTTTACTAATAATTCGTCTAGTGAATGGGGCGGTGCTATAACTAATGAGGCTAAAGGAGCATGTACCATTGTAGATGCTACATTCACTGAGAATACTGCAAACGGTGATGGCGGTGCTATTTATAACGAGTGCGCTTGCACCATCAAGGACGCCACAACATTCACCAATAATTCGGCAGGGGATTATGGCGGTGCTATCCTTAATAATGGCGGTATTCTTAATTTGACAACCAATCAAGGCAAGTCCATTGAAATTACGAGTAATCAAGCAGAGACAGTGGGAAGTGGAATTTACACGTGGGGAGAACTTAATATCTCGGGAAAAGTGATTGTTAAAGACAATCTTTTGACAGACGAAACAACTCATTCTAACTTCTCATTATATTATGAAACTCCGGTAAATATTATAGGTGATATGACCGGCTCCAATATCTATTTCGAACTGGTTGACGACGATGACGAATTCACCTTTGGCACGCTGACTTCCGGCTATTCAGATAATTCGGGTTCGACGGCTTTGGATGCCTTCTTCCATTATGATGGTCCTACTACCATTGGTTCGCACAACATAGGTGTCACTTTGAACGCTGACGGAGAAATTTACGTAGGTGGCCTTTACACCCGCAACAGTTTGTACGATGGCAAATGGGGAACGATCTGCCTTGGTTATGCTGTTCCGTCATTGGAAGACGTAGATGCTACGTTCTACAAACTGAACTACTACGACGGAGCAAGTTCACTCTATGTAACAGAAGTGACCGAACTGGAAGCGGGGCATCCTTATGTATTTGAGGCAAAAGCCGGATCGTTCTCTGTTGTTTATGTACCAACAGACGACCCCACAGTCGCACAATCGGTTAATGGTTTGATTGGAACACTCACAGACTTAACAACGGAAGCTGACGCTTATGCTCTTGTAAACAACGTAGTTGTTAAAGCCGCTGCAGGAACGACCGTTCCTGCTAATCGTGCCTATATCGACCTTATGCAAGTATCTCCTACACCATTAGATACTCCTGCCGGTGCTCCGCGCCGCATAGGTGTTGCTAAAGCACCAACAGGATTAGAACAGTCTGTTATCAGTAATCAGCAATCTGCTATCAAGGTGCTGAAAGGTGGACAACTCTTGCTTATAAAAGAGGGTAAGACCTACAACACCCAAGGACAAATACTCCAATAATCCAATAGCCCGTAGGGCGGTAAATAAATCGTAAATTGTAAATAATCAAATTGTAAATTATATTATGAAACATCAATATATAGTTCCAACCACTGAGGTCGTTAAAGTAGGTACAAAAGTTGTAATGGTTGATCCCCTCAACGTTCAAACCGGCAGTGGAGAACCTCAGGTTTACGGATCTGTTGATTAACGTTCTATAGGCTAATAGCCTCTCTTGCTTCACCGCCTCTTGCTCACGCGAGGGGCGGTTTTGTGTGTCTTTCAGCCCAAAAGACAACCTTTTCTGTCGCAAACTCGCTTTTTTATTTGCATATATCAAAAAAAATTACTACTTTTGCACGCTAATTTGGATAATTATGGATATTTCTGTTATTGTACCTTTATTTAATGAGGCGGAATCGCTTCCCGTATTGTACGAGTGGATTGTACGCGTAATGAACGAAAATAAGTTCTCGTACGAAATCGTTTTTGTTAATGACGGCAGCACCGACGAGTCGTGGAATGTAATCCAAAAGTTGAAAGCGGAAAGTTTAAAGTCGAAAGAAGATACTCCCGTTCATGGCATTTGTTTCCGTCGTAACTACGGTAAGTCCGCTGCCCTCTATTGCGGTTTTAAGGCGGCTCAGGGCGATGTGGTTATCACGATGGATGCAGACTTGCAAGACTCGCCCGATGAGATTCCCGAGTTATACCGCATGATAAAAGAGGACGGCTTTGACCTCGTAAGCGGTTGGAAGCAGAAACGCTACGACAATAAACTGACCAAGAACCTACCGTCCAAACTCTTTAACGCTACCGCTCGTAAGGTGACGGGTATTCAGTTACACGACATGAACTGCGGACTAAAAGCCTACCGTAACGAGGTGGTGAAGAACATAGAGGTCTTCTCGGAGATGCACCGTTATATCCCATACTTGGCGAAGAACGCCGGTTTTACCAAGATAGGCGAGAAAGTGGTGCAACACCGCAAACGCGAGTTTGGCGTAAGTAAGTTCGGACTGAACCGCTTTGTGAACGGCTACCTCGATTTGATGACCCTGTGGTTCCTCAATAAGTTTGGCAAACAACCGATGCACTTCTTCGGTCTGATAGGTAGCCTTATGTTTGTGCTTGGCTTTATAGCGATTGTAGTCGTGGGAGCCTTAAAACTGCACGCCTTAACGATGGGTGTTCACGCTATGTTAGTGGCTAATTCGCCTTATTTCCATCTGGCTATCTTGATGATGATATTAGGCTGTATGCTCTTCCTTGCAGGATTCTTGGGTGAACTCATTATCCGTAATTCGCAGAGCCGTAACGATTACCTCATTCGTGAAATAATATAAGTGTAGGGGAGTAATCTCTCACAGATTGCACAGATTTTAATCTCTCGCTGAAAACGCAGAAAACACAGATGTTCTTATAATTTATTATTTCTTTTGGTTTTTCTATTGTCTGACCGAGTGAACTCTCCCATCCAATAACAAAAACGCAAAAGAAAGAGGAAGGCTCTTTCGGCAGAGCCGAAATCACCTTCCGCACCGTGCCGAAGCACGTTGCCATAATAAATTATGATGAGACGAATTCCGCAGATGCGGCAGTAGGAAGCAAGAAACAAGAAACGGAGAAAGAGTACGGTCAGCGACCGAAGGACGCTATAGGAGCACAGACTGACTTCCGTAAAAACAGTAGTGTCCCCGCCGATGGGACGGTGGGGTTAGGGGCGACGCAGGGGGCGTCGGTTTTCGAGGAAGTGCAGTCGGCGCGGACGAAAAAAAGACCGTACCTATAGGCGAGAGGGAGCGCCTGTCGGCAAGGGGCAACAAGATGCCCCGACGAGGCAAAGAGTAAACAAAAAGAAAAATAAAAAGAATATATGACATTAGATGATCAAAGAGATACAATTGAACGAGCCTTGGGTGAGCGCATGCTCAACCATTGTCTCACTATTCTCCGCACGTGGATAAACGAGGTGGGCGAACAGACGTATAATAACCGTTATCACTCGCTGAACGATAACTACCAAGCCCTTTTCTCCTATTACCTCTCCACCAATGACCCCGAGCGGGATAGGCTATTGGACGAGATGACGGGGCAAGCCTATCGGCTTACGGATGATATATTCGCCGATATATGCCTCAAACGTGGTCGTGTAGAGAATATGGCGGGGTTTGATAGAGAGTCCTCCACATCTATCATGATGTACTTCATGAAGTGTATGCGTATTCAAGAGGAGGATTTAGACTGGTTATGCGATGCCGCATGCGACGAGAACCAATATACGAAAGCCCTAATAGCCATTGCGTCCTTGGTGTCTAACCTAAAGTCTTTCTTCCAAGAGGATGCTATTTTAGCCCTTATTCAGTGCTTAGATTCGGACTCAGAAGTGATTAAGCAACAAGTGTCTGCTTCACTCCTTATGCTGCTTATTCATTACGATGTGCGCATAGACTTCTTCCCCAAAGTGCAAGACGCTTTTATGGATAAGATAGGGGACGGAGAGGATATGTTCTCGCTTCTTTGCGGTTTCTTGCAATCGACGACGGTCAAACTGAAGGACTTGATGAACTCGGAGCATTTCGATTCGGAGCAGATTCCGACCGAACTCAAAGATTTGATACAGCACGTGGCAGACCATACAGGAGGTTCGGACGAAAACGGAATAATGAATTGGACACCCTCCAATGATAACGAGTACATTGCCGGACTGATAGCTATCTTACCTCAGACATGGTTATACGATGCCTTGATAGGCGAAGATGAGGAGCGTGCCGAGAAACTGGCTCGGGCTTATCTGGAAGGCGGAATGATGGATCTTATGTGGAATCACTTGGACGAAGCAGAAACCCAATTGATAGAACAACTGCGTTCGGAACACGCCACGCCGCAAGATTATATAAACTACGGACATATTTGTTTCATTCGTGGAGACCGTACTATGGCGTACGAGAACTACCGTCAGGCAAGGCAGATGATAGGGGCAGCTAAACCCTTCTTCGCGCTCTTTAGACCTGACCGCGGTCACCTCGTTGATCTCGGCGTGCCCGTGGAGCAAGTGTATCTGATGGAAGATAATCTGATTAGAGTGTAAAGTTGAAAGTTGAAAGAAGTCGTATAGTGCGCCTGCGGCGATAGTTGAAAGTATAAACTAAAAATAATATGTTTGATAATTTAAGTGAACGATTAGAGCGATCGTTTAAGATCCTCAAAGGTGAAGGCCGTATTACCGAGATTAACATTGCGGAAACGGTCAAGGACATCCGTAAAGCCCTCTTGGAGGCGGATGTGAACTACAAAACAGCTAAACAATTTACGGACGAGGTCAAAGCCAAAGCCCTTGGTCAGAACGTGATGACGTCTGTTCGTCCCGGTCAGTTACTTGTAAAGATAACCCATGACGAACTGACCACCCTCATGGGAGGTGAAGCGCAAGAGATAAACCTCAAAGGTAATCCTGCCGTTATCCTCCTTTCAGGTCTGCAAGGTTCCGGTAAAACGACGTTTGCGGCTAAGTTGGCTAATTTCCTCCAAACCAAACAGCATAAGAAGGTCATGCTTGTAGCGTGCGACGTTTATCGTCCTGCCGCTATTGAGCAACTCTCTGTTTTGGGCGAACAGATTGGGGCTAAGGTCTATGCCGCTCCGGAGCAGTCTAATCCCGTACTCAAAGCGAAAGCGGCTATTACCGAGGCACGTACCTACGGCTATGATGTGGTTATTGTCGATACGGCAGGTCGTTTGGCAGTAGATGAGGCAATGATGACAGAGATAGCTGCTATCAAAGAGGCTATCCAACCTCAAGAGACGTTGTTTGTAGTGGATGCTATGACCGGTCAAGACGCCGTTAATACAGCCAAAGAGTTTAACGACCGCCTCGACTTTGATGGTGTTATCCTTACTAAACTGGATGGTGACGCCCGTGGTGGTGCTGCACTGTCGATTCGTTCGGTAGTCAATAAACCGATTAAGTTCATTGGTACGGGTGAAAAAATGGAGGCTCTCGATGTCTTCCACCCGGCTCGAATGGCAGACCGTATCCTCGGTATGGGTGACGTGGTCAGCCTCGTGGAACGCGCTAAAGAGCAGTACGACGAAGCCGAGGCTCGCCGTATCAGTAAGCGTATTGCGCATAATCAGTTTGACTTTAACGACTTTGTCGGTCAACTCCAACAAATAAAGAAAATGGGTTCGATGAAGGACCTCGTTAGTATGATTCCCGGAGCGGATAAAGCCCTCAAGAACGTGGACGTGAACGACGACGCCTTCAAACCGATTGAAGCTATTATCGGTTCAATGACACCCTATGAACGCGCTAACCCGTCTTGCCTTAACGGTTCGCGCAAAGACCGTATCGCCCGCGGTTCGGGAACGAGTATAGTAGAGGTTAACCGCTTCCTCAAGCAGTTTGAACAAACGGCTAAGATGATGCGCAAAATGCAAACATTACGTAAACGCTAATGAAGAAATTGAAGTTCACTCTTTTCGGACTACTGTGTGCCATTAGCCTCCTTTCGGTGACGATAGGCTGGTGTAAGACAACGAATAATGTAGTGGAAGAGGCGGAGGATCTGATTCCTTATGCTCGTATTTTCCAAGAACAGGCACCGATATTAGGTTGGGATTGGCATTTGCTGGCTTCGGTTGCTTGGCACGAGAGCCATTTCAATCCGCGTGCCCATTCACGTGCAGGCGCTTGCGGTGTGATGCAACTCATGCCCAAAACAGCTCGCAAATACGGATTAGATAGTGAGACTATCTGGGACCCGCAAGCGAATATAGAAGCCGGTGTACAATACCTCATCTTATTGGAAGACAAGTGGTCTTTTATTACTACTGAGTCGGAGCGAATAAAATTCGTATTGGCGTCTTATAATGCCGGTCATGGTTCAGTCTTTAAGGCTCGCCGATTAGCCAAAGAGGCAGGTGCTAACCCTTATTGCTGGGACGAAGTAGAACCCTACATGAACCAACGTGTGACCAAACGTTACGTTAACCAGATTCTTCATACGGCTAATAAATATATACAATGATAATTTTAGATGGTAAACAAATAGCTGCTGATATCCGTCTCGAACTCAAAGAGCAGATAGGCAGGCGGATAGGCGGGCGGAGAGCCTCCGCAGGCGATAAACAGGTGACAGTTAATAGGCGACCGAAATTAGGCATCGTGATTGTAGGTCATAACCCTGCCTCGGAGACGTATGTGAGCAATAAGATGAAAGCCTGTGCCGAAGTGGGAATAGAGGCGGAGCGTATCGCTTTTGAGGACACGATTACGCAAGAGCAGTTACTTGCTCAGGTGCAGCGTCTCAATAACGATCCTTCTTTCGACGGCTTCATCGTACAACTGCCACTTCCTGCGCACATATCGGAACAAACGATTACGGCGGCTATCGACTACCGCAAGGATGTGGATGGTTTGACGCCCGAGAACGTAGGGCGTGCAGCCAAGGGACTGCCTTGTATCATTTCGGCTACGCCGCGTGGTATTCGCGAACTGCTCTCTCGTTATCATATACTTACGGACGGCAAACATGTGGTTGTGGTGGGGCGCAGTAACATCGTAGGCAAACCGATGGCTTCCCTTCTTATGCAGAAACATGAGACGGGTAATGCTACCGTCACTCTTTGCCATAGTCACACCGCTAACCTCAAGCAAATATGCCTCACAGCGGATATACTAATCGTAGCCGTAGGTCATCCCGGATTGATAACGGCTGATATGGTAGCAGAGGGTGCCATCGTTATAGATGTGGGTATAACGCGAGTAGAAGACCCCAATAGTCCTAAGGGGTATCGTTTGGCAGGGGATGTCGATTTTGAACATGTGGCTCCTAAGTGTGCTTATATCACTCCCGTCCCCGGAGGCGTAGGACCGATGACCATCGTTAGTCTATTACAAAACACCTTACAAGCTTATGGACATACTCTCTAAACTCGAAGGCTTAGAAGCCAAGTTTCACGAAGTATCGCTTCAGATAACGGACCCTGCTGTCATAGCGGATCAGCCCCGTTATGTCAAACTCAATCGTGAGTACCACGAACTGGAACGTGTCCTTGTGGCGGCAGACCATTATCGTAAGGTGGTGCACCAGTTAGAGGACGCCAAGAACCTTTTCTATAACGAGTCTGACCCTGAACTCAAGGAGATGGCGCGTGCCGAGATAGATGAACTTGAACCGCAGATACCTGCCCTCGAAGAGGAGGTCAAACTGCTGCTCGTTCCTCGTGACCCCGAGGACGCGAAGAACGTTGTTATGGAGATACGCGGCGGAACAGGAGGCGATGAGGCTGCTCTCTTTGCCGGTGACCTCTTCCGTATGTACACCAAGTATTTTGACCTTCATGGTTTCAAATATTCTGTTTCCTCCTTCTCGGAAGGGGCTGTGGGTGGATACAAGGAGATTATCTTTAACGTTACGGGCGAGAACGTTTATGGCACGCTCAAATACGAGTCCGGCGTGCACCGTGTGCAACGCGTACCGGCAACCGAGACGCAGGGTAGGTTACACACCTCGGCAGCGACGGTAGCCGTTTTACCCGAAGCCGATGAGTTTGAAGTGCATATCAACGAGGGTGAGATACGTTGGGACTACTTCCGTTCGGGCGGTGCCGGTGGACAAAACGTGAACAAGGTTAACTCGGGTGTGCGTTTGCGCTATAACTGGAAGAACCCCGTGACGGGCGAAGAGCAAGAGATACTCATTGAGTGTACTGAGACGCGCGACCAGCCTAAGAACAAAGAGCGTGCCCTCTCGCGCCTGCGCACGCAGATATATGATAAGGAACATAGCAAGTACGTTAACGATATTGCCGAACGCCGTAAGACGATGGTTTCGACGGGGGATAGGAGCGCTAAGATTAGAACATATAACTATCCCCAAGGACGTGTCACCGACCATCGTATCGGTTTTACGTTGTACGACCTCACAGGTTTTATGAACGGCGAAATACAAACAATGATTGATGCCCTCCAAGTGGCAGAGAATGCGGAACGATTGAAAGAAATAGAGTAAAGTTGAGAGAGGAAAGAACGATATGTGCTGTTTCTACGCCTTATGGTGTAGGAGGTATAGCGGTGGTACGCGTGAGCGGACCTAAGGCGTTATCTATTGTGGATACCCTTTTTGTGAGCAAGTATCCCCTTTGTGAGGCTACCGCTAACACCATTCATTATGGCCGTTTTGAGGACTTAGATGAAGTCCTCGTCTCCGTCTTTCGTGCTCCGCATTCGTTCACGGGTGAGGATGTAGTGGAGATAGCCTGTCATGGTAGCCTCTATATCCAACAAACGGTTGTTCAGCGTCTTATCGAAGCCGGTTGCGCTATGGCAGACGCCGGTGAGTTCACTCGTCGTGCCCTTACCAATGGCAAAATAGATCTGACCCAAGCCGAGGCGGTAGCCGATTTGATTGCTTCGCAGTCCAAAGCCGAACATGACCTTGCTCTCCGTCAACTGCGTGGCAGTGTGAGTAGCGAGATAGCCGTGCTGAGGGATAAACTGCTGCATCTGACTTCCCTTATTGAACTTGAACTTGACTTTGCTGACCACGAGGAACTGGAGTTTGCCTCCCGTCCCGAGCTACAAGCGGTAGCGGACGAGATAGAGCAACATATAGTTCATTTGACCGACTCGTTTAAGACCGGTAATGCAATTCGTAATGGTTTGCCCGTGGCAATTGTAGGACCAACAAATGCCGGCAAATCGACCTTGCTCAATGCTCTTTTGGGTGAACAACGCGCTATTGTGAGTGAGGTACAAGGAACAACGCGCGACACGATTGAGGATACCCTTATCATCGAAGGTATTCTCTTCCGCCTCATTGATACGGCAGGACTGCGCGAGACGCAGGACGAGATAGAGCAGATGGGTATCGAACGCACCAAAGCCGCCATCGCTAAAGCGGCGATAATCATAGATTTATCCGGAACATCCGAAACCTCCGGAACATCCGGAACTCCCGTTATTAAGGTCATCAACAAGTCCGACCTACTCACCCCCGCCCAAAAAGCCTCCGTTGACTCCTCTTTCGTGCTGATTAGTGCGAAGAACGGTGACTTGTCGAACTTGCGTGAGCGTTTGGTGGCTGAGGCGCAGGCGTTGTTGAATCGCGTCTCGGAGGGGGTTTGTATCACGGGTGAGCGTCATTATGAGGCATTGCTGCGGGCTTTGCGTTCAATAAGAGCCGTACAAGAGGGACTGAAACAAAATATAAGTGGTGAGTTCTTGTCAATGGACTTGCAAGATGTTCTTACGGCTTTAGGCGAAGTCACGGGTCAAGTGACCAATGACGAGGTGCTTTCAAATATATTTTCCAAATTCTGTATTGGAAAGTAAATGAAAGTATTAAAATATGAAAAAAATATTTGCATATATCAAGAATTATTACTATTTTTGTGGCGTATTTGGTATATCACAAACGGAGGAAACCGAAAATCCGATTTAGAGTAGGTGTTATTTCTTAATTTTTAGTACTATGGCAAATCTCAAATCCGGCCTTGTATTAGGCGACAATGAAACTCTCGTTATGGAGTTAGAAGCTGAACTGTGGGCTTCCAGTCAGAATCCAATTGCAAAATTGATTGGTAAACTTAGAAAGTTATTCGCTCTTATTTTGGGTATTCGTATGAATGGCTTTATCGTCATCACGGACAAGCGTGTGGTTGAAGTTCTTCAACGTAAGGCTTTATGGATCTTCAATTTAGGTAAGAACGTTAAATACGTTTTGCCGAGTTCTGTAAAAGAGGTTGGTTACACGAAGGAAGGTACTTGCCTCGGTATATTCTGCCAATCTTATAACCTTTACTATGAGTCCTTCACGCAGACTACAACTGTACAACTGCCCGTTGCAGAAGAGAAGGAAGCTCAAAATGTTGTAGATGCCTTCTATAAAGCTATCAACGCTGCTCAATAATGAACAAGGGAATCACCACATGGGGTAGGTTCCTTTATCTGAACATATATGCCTTTCTCCTATTGTTAATAGGGTTAGGCATATTTGTTATTCCGCTATACCATCATTGGGTAGGGTTAGCGGCTCAAATCGTTTGGGCAATCGTCTGTGTTGGTGAAGCCGCTAAGATATTGTCTTCTTGGAACGACAAGAAGCGTAAATATGTTGTTCTTATGGTGCGTAATACCCCTGTTTTTCGTCCGGATACGTGTGCGGAGTTTATGAAAGCCCCTTGCGGCAGACTGTTGGTGCGCGTTGTGCTCAAAGACTTAAATCAAACACACCAATATAACGAACTGAAAAAGTATAAACGTCATCTGTGGCAGTTATCCAAAGAGGATTGTGCACCCAAGAAGACGGTCGTATATGTTAATCCAAACTATAACAAAGTATGAAATCGAAATCTATTTATTCATTTTTATTTGTACCTGTGGTAGCCGTAGTCTTTATCGGCGCTGTTTTTTTATGGATTTTTACTTCCTCGTTGCCCGATAAAGCGAATAATCTGATTAAGCAAGAGCTTACGCAAGTTGAACTGATGCTGAATAACACTAAAGCGGGATTGACAGACCAAGTGTTAGATCCTTCTTCTTTGCAAGAACTTCTGTCTGATTCGAAGAGTTTATTAGCTAAGGCTAATTCGGATTCACCGGCAGGGTGGGTTGTGCAACTCATAGGCGCACGTAAGTTCACGAAGGCGTTGGAAACAATTGCAACGGATACTGATGGTCTCTTAACTCATTTTCAGACAAGCGGCATACCCTTAACGATTCATAATATCTTTGAGTATGCGCAAGAACAGGTGCAACTGCCTATCCAAAAGACGGTTCGGACATTACATATGGTGATTCTCGTTTTAGCATTGGTTCTGTTTGCTATATGCATCATTGTCTTTTTCCTTGTCCGCAATGGAGCTATGAGTGACCCGCAAATCATTATGGGAACCTCCTCTACCGATAATCCTTAAAGGCAGTCAAGTAGAGGGAATAGTAAGTGGCAGCTTGCTCTTGATAACGTAGGTAGAAGTCTTGGTCGGATATTTGTCCTTGTGCCCAATCGTTGAATAGAGGGATGAAAAGAGCATCAATGTCCCTCTCGGCTTGTTGCGCACACGCTTTAAGTGATGGGCGACCATCTGTTCCTTTCTGTACGGCATCGATGCGGAAATACTGTTGTCCGCTACTGATGGTCCAAGGGAAGATATAACGATTTTTTATCTCCATTGCCGTTTGGCAAAAAGCACTTGTTTTCTCGCCGTGCTGAACGGCGGAGGGTAGGGTGTTGGTTTGTCCTACCATCAGCGGAATGGTTACTCCGCAAGCGGGATAACCTATTTCTGTCCACATAACGGTATGTAACGGGTTCTCATCAGGGCGTACACCCTCTATAATCACGACCGCTGATGTCAAGCGACGCGGGATAAAATCTTGATCTACAGCAATGCCCGATTCCGGGTAGAAATCCGCTGCCGTTCCTAATAACTCGTGACGATAAGAGCGGGATAAATTATTGATGAACCATGTGTGGTCAATAGGCAATAGGTTGTGATCATCAGCGGCTATGTCTTGCATGATAGCGTCTGCCGTTTGTTTGCGTTCCACACCCTTTCGATCGGCTTCGCGTCCTGCTTGGCTGTAGTTGGTAACGACCATATAGTGCTCGGGTGCGTCTGCCACGTTGTAGCGGATGTAGTGCTCGTTATTGACTTCAAAATAGGCGGCACCGCCGTGAGCGTCAATAACGCCGTAATTAGTCTCGACATAAAGAGGTTTGGAGTGATTAATGAGGAATGTCTCGAACTCATCTACAGAGGCACATACGCCTAAGGCTTCCGCCATGATTTTGCCCTCTAAACCCATAAACTCTTCGCTGATGGTATCGTCCTTAAGGTTATAGGAAGCGGTGTTCATGATACTGAAACCCGTTTCGTTCGTGCCCGCCCAAACACTTTTCCGTGTGCCCGTGCTATTGGTCAGCCCGATGAAGCGATATTGTCCCCCTTCAAAGTAATTCACTTCGTTGAGTAGGGCTTTGGTGTCACGATGTTTGTATAGCATAGGCCTACCGGATGTGGTGCGCTCGCCGGATACGATAACCGAAGTGCAAGCCCAAGCCTGAAGGCTGAAAAGACATAGTAGTAGGGAAAGTGTATTTTTCATGGTTGTTTATATATTGTAGGCTATAGTCCCAAACGCTTACCTAATTCGGATACAAAATTACATAAAAAATTTGAATTATACAAAATCGCAATAAAAAAAAACCTTTTTTCGTATTTTTTTTGTATTTTTGCATCGAAAAAAGGTCAAGACCAACCCTGATTGCCTTATTTGACGCTTTTGAACGAATAGGGCTTCGGGCTCTTGACCCACTAATGTTTAACACTAAATTTAGTC
>JAZLMS010000052.1:0-22174 GCA_045598805.1 Paludibacteraceae bacterium
ACAACTCGAAGAGGAAAGTATCTTTTTTTACAATCACTATCACCCACACCATTGTGGGGAGGGGATGGTATGTCTATACCTGCCATTAGACATCTACAACAATAGTCCAAACGGAATAATTTATAGAGGAAAGGTACAAAAAATAAATGAAACTACCAAACAAAAATGCACTTTTCTGTCATTTTGACAAAAAAACGCAGCGTGAGGGTGCTTTTGGGTCCTATATGAGTCGTATGCCACACATTATTGATAGGCGTAGCCGATGCGTCAAAAGACTGCGTACCGCACTGAATATGAGCAAAGACATTATCTTTATGCCATTTGGAGAAGTTGCGCACGGGCGATAAGGCTCTTATTCATGATAATTCGATTTGCGTAGCGTGAATAGGCTCGCTAAGGAAAAGGGAGGCAGAGACCTCGAACTTATCCGGCACATCCGTGGTAAGGTACTCGCACTGACCGCCTCGACTGAGTTCGCAGTCAATCTCATAATGACGACTCAGATAATCGCGAAGGCTATCGGCGACGATAGAGCCTTGGGTAATTAAGTTTAGAGGTGCGTCTGCGCACTCCGATAAAGCGTCTGACGATGGTAGTTTAGAGTTTAAGTAGTTTTCTATCTTATCTTTGATAAGAGGATAGTGCGTGCAACCGAGGATGATGGTGTCAATGTCAGGGTCTTTAACGAAGAGCAGATCAATATATTTCTTGATATAATAATCCATCGCCGGAGAGTCAATTTCATTATTCTCAATGAGCGGGACCCACATCGGACATGCTTGCTGCGAGACCTCTAAAAGGGGATTCAATTTCTCTAACTCAATCAAATAACTACCGCTACTCACCGTTCCCGAAGTGGCGAGGACTCCTATGTGCCTTTCCGCCCCTTCGCCTCTTGCATCCGCGTCTGCCACGGCTTCAACGGTAGGACGGATAACGCCAAGCACGCGCAGTTTATCGGGGTTAATATCCCGCTGCTGAATCGTTCTTAAGGCTTTGGCGGAAGCGGTGTTACAAGCTATTATAATGAGCCTGCACCCTTGCGCTTCGAGGTAACGAACGGCTTGCAAAGTATATTCATAAATAACCTCGAACGAGCGCGTACCGTAAGGCGCGCGGGCGCTATCTCCTAAATATAGATAGTCATATTCGGGTAACACTTGGCGGATATTTTGCAGGATGGTTAATCCTCCGAAACCACTATCAAAAACACCGATTTTCATGTGAGTAATGGATTTTTTTCTTCGTTTGAGGGTGCAAAGATACGTTTTTTCTGTTAAATTTGCAAAAAAATTTGTGTATTTGAAAGATTTTTTGTAACTTTGCGCCCGAAAATGTGTATTTTATATAAATTACTAACAATAAAATTTTGAATCTATGAAATTCATTGTATCCAGCAGCAAACTGTTCCAACAGCTACAAGCCGTAGGACGCGTTATCGCTCCTAAGAATTCCCTTCAGATATTGGAGGATGTTTTGTTTGATCTTAATGGTAATCAACTGACTCTCACCGCTTCCGATGGTGAGACCACTATCCGCACCGTTGTGGAGGTGGAGAATGCGGAAGGCGCCGGTAAGGTGGCTTTCCAAGCTAAACTCTTATTAGAGACCCTCAAAGAGTTCTCCGAGCAACCTCTCACGTTCTTGATTGATGACAATAACTTCGGTCTGAACATCACTTCGTCCAATGGTACGTACTCTTTCGTAGGTGCTAATGGTAACGAGTATCCCGAAATGCCGGTAGAGGCAGACATGAACGGTCAATTCTCCCTCTCAACCACTGTTCTGTTGGACGCTATTAACAAGACTATCTTCTGCACCGCAGATGATGAACTTCGTCCAGTGATGAACGGTATTTTCTTTGACCTCAATGACAATAAACTGACGATGGTAGCTACCGATGCTCACCGCCTCGTTCGTTATACCAACAGCGCTGTTCAAGCCGCTGCTCCGGTTAGTTTCATTTTGCCTAAAAAACCCGCTTCTATTCTTCGTAACGTATTAGGTAAAGAGGAGGTGGAGGTTAAGGTTACCTTCGGCGCTAAGAACGCTCGTTTCGAGTTTGGTCAAACGGTAATCGTATGCCGTCAGATTGAGGGTCGTTTCCCGAACTACAATGCCGTTATTCCGCAAAACAACCAAAACAAAGTGGTGGTTGACCGCCAAACGATTGTGAACGCTTGTAAGCGTGTGGCAGTGTTCGCCAACACGGGTACATCGCTGCTCAAACTGGCTTTGAGTGAGAATAAGATTAAGATTTCGGCTCAAGACATTGACTTCTCTACTTCGGCAGAGGAGACCATCGCCTGCTCGTATGAGGGTGCTCCGATGGCTATTGGTTTCAAGGCTCCTTTCCTTATCGAGATCCTGGCTTCGATTGCTTCCAACGATGTGCTGTTGGAGCTTGCTGACCCAGCTCGTGCAGGATTGATTCTGCCGATGGAGAACGAGGAGAACCAAGACTTACTCATGCTCTTAATGCCGATGTTGCTTAACGACTGATGAAACTGCAATTGGAAAGACCGCTCGTCTTCTTTGATTTGGAGACGACGGGCGTAAATATAGCCTCTGACCGTATTGTCGAACTGAGTTACTATAAACTCTTCCCGAATGGTTCGTCTGAGAGTAAGACCTATCGTATCCGTCCTGTTCAAGTGATGTTAGGGAAGGAGGTGACGATGCCTATTCCCGCAGAAGCTACTGCCGTTCATGGTATTCACGATGAGGACGTGGCAAACTGTCCTACGTTTAGGGAGGTGGCTCCCGAGGTAGCGAACGTGATTGAGGACGGCGATTTGGCAGGCTATAACAGCAATAAGTTCGATATACCCTTACTCGCTGAGGAATTCCTTCGTGCCGGTGTGGAAGTTGATTTGAAGGCAAAGAAGATGATTGATGCCTTCACTATCTTCCAAAAGAACGAACCCCGTAATCTTACGGCAGCGTATAAGTTCTTCTGCGGAAAGGATCTTAGTGATGCCCACTCCGCTAATGCCGACACGATGGCAACCTATGAGGTGCTCATGGCGCAACTTGAGCGTTACGATATACCTACCACAGTAAGTGAACTGAGCGAGTACAGCCAGGGCGGTACGCCGTTTGCGGACTTTGCGGATCGCGTGGCGTACGACAACGAACATGTCGAGATTTTCAATTTCGGTAAATACAAGGGTATGCGCGTTAAAGACGTCTTCCGCCGCGATAGCGGTTACTTCGGATGGCTGATGAATGGCGATTTTCCCGAATATACGAAAGCCGTGTTTAGGCGAGTTTTTAACTCACTTAGAGTGTAGAGTTTAGAGTATAGAGTTTAGAGAAGTTTAGAGGTTATGAGTTATAGGTCTCTTACAGAGCAAGAAATAGAGCAGTTGCTGTTGCAGAACTGTACTGCGGACGATTGGGCAAATGTGCAGGTCAAAGAGGGTTTTGATACTCGCTATATCCAAGATGCACATTTCTCGGGTAGTATTCGTTTAGGCGTGTTTGAGCGTGAGTTCGAACTGCCGGGTGGTGTTAAGGTTCACTCGGGTATTACCCACGCTATGGTGCATAATTGCGAAGTGGGCGATAACTGCCACTTGTACAATATCCACAATTACATAGCCAATTACACGATAGGTGCTAACACTTGCATAGAGAACGTGAACGCCGTTCTTGTGGATGGTGTGAGCACGTTCGGTAACGGGGTGCGCGTAGCGGTGATGAACGAAGGTGGCGGACGTGAGATTCCTATCTTTGACCGTCTCTCGGCTTCGTTGGCATATATCCTCACACTCTATCGCCACCGTCCTCAGATGGTGCAAGCCGTAGAGCAGATGATTGACGATTATGCGCAGTTGCAAGCGTCCGATAGAGGACAGATAGGAGAGAATGTGACTATTCTCAATTGCGGTTCCATCAAGAACGTTCGTATTGGCGATTATGCTCTGATTAGGGGTACCTCGCGTTTGAAGAACGGCACTATCAACTCCAACCGCTTTGCTCCCGTTAAACTTGGTTCTGGCGTTAAGTGCACGGACTTTATCATCGCTTCCGGTGTGGAAATCCTTGATTCGACGATTGTGGATAAGTGCTTTGTGGGACAGGGTTGCGTGTTTGATAAGCACTATTCGGCAGGTGAATCACTCTTCTTCAGTAACTGTCAAGGTATGCACGGTGAGGCAGCGGCAATCTTTGCCGGACCTTATACCGTGACTCACCATAAATCAACACTCCTCATCGCAGGTATGTTCTCTTTCCTCAATGCCGGTTCGGGTAGTAACCAGTCTAACCATATGTACAAACTGGGACCTATTCACCAAGGCGTAGCCGAACGAGGTGCCAAGACCACTTCGGATTCGTACCTCTTGTGGCCCAGTAAGATTGGCGCTTTCAGTCTCGTGATGGGGCGTCATACTAATCATGCGGATACATCAGAATTGCCCTTCTCTTACCTCATTGAGAATAATTCCGAGAGTTACCTCGTTCCGGGAGCTAACCTACGAACGGTGGGCACTATCCGTGATGCGCAGAAATGGCCTAAACGTGATAACCGTAAGGATCCCGACCAATTAGATCATATCAATTTCAACCTTCTCTCTCCCTACACGGAGCAGAAGATGTGGAACGGGCGCGAGGTGCTGCAACATATACAGGACTTGGCAGGGGCAAATACAGAGATTTATGGTTATAAGAACTGTAAGATTCGCAATTCGTCGCTCCGTCATGGTATAGAACTCTATACGATAGGTATTACTAAGTTCTTAGGTAACTCGCTTATCACACGAATAGAGAATACTGCCCCCAAATCGTTGGACGAACTGCGTCGGGCACTGGTACCCGATACACAAGTAGGTTCGGGCGAGTGGGTCGATTTAGCAGGACTGATAGCTCCGCGTTCAGAGGTGGCTCGTCTGCTGAACGATATAGAAAAGGGTTCAATGAGCCTCCAAACGATAGAAGAGCGCTTGAGCGAGATGCACACTAATTACTATCGCTATGAGTGGACGTGGGCTGCCGATAAATTAGAGCAACTATGGGGATGCCCTGTTTCTCAAGTGTCGTTAGACCAATTGCTCACTACCATTCAAGAGTGGAAGACTGCGGTCATCAATCTGGATAAAATGGTCTATGACGATGCTCGTAAGGAGTTTGACCTCAATAGCCAAACAGGTTTTGGCGTGGACGGTAATGCTTCACAACAGCAACAAGACTTTGAGAACGTGCGCGGTAAGTTTGAGAACAACGCTTTTGTCAAAGCCGTAACCGAACATATAGAGCGTAAATCACAATTGGGAGATAAAGTGCTAAACTTAATTAAGCAGTTTAAAGTGGAAAGTGAATAAAGGAAGTGTAACCATATTAGGGTCGGGTAGTGCTTTGCCTACTTATCAGAACTCGCCCTCGGGTCAGTTAGTGACTCTGTGCGATAAGTCGTTCCTCATCGACTGCGGTGAGGGAGTTCAGATAACTATGCGTCAAATGGGGGTACATACCTCGCGTTTGTATAACGTCTTTATCTCGCATCTGCACGGCGACCACTGCTTTGGTCTGATCGGACTGATCTCAACCTTGGGTATGCTTCACCGCACCCAACCGCTACATATCTATGCTCATGCGGACTTGGAGAAACTGATGAAACCGTGGCTCGATTATTACTGTCAAGGGCTCAGTTTTGAGGTTATCTTCCACGCTATCAATCCGCGTAAGCAAGAGGTTATCTTTGAGGATCGCACCTTGACCGTGGAGACGATTCCGCTCACCCATAGCGTTCCTACATGTGGTTTCCTTTTCACGGAGCGCCATCGGGAGCGTACTATGTCCGGCGATTTCATTGCCGTTTCGCAACGCCGTTATGCTTATTGCTCGGATACGCGCTATTCGACTAAGACGGCAGACCAAATAAAAGGGGTAGATGTGCTTTATCACGAAACCACCTATACGGAGGAGCATATAGCGCGTTGCCAACCTACTATGCACTCTACTGCCAAACAAGCCGCTCGAACAGCGCAAGACGCGTTGGCAAAAAAACTGATTATCGGTCATTTCTCCGCTCGGGTAGATGACCATGAACAATTCCTTAAGGAGGCGCAAGAAGTGTTCCCCAACACAATCATTGCGAAAGAAAGAGAGACTTTTGAGATATGAGTAAATCGGCAATACAATATGTTTGTTCTGCCTGCGGAGCCAAAGTCCCGCAGATGTTAGGGCGTTGTCCCGTCTGTGGCGAATGGGGTACGGTTGAAGAGGAGGTAATCACTTCCTCTAAGGCGACTGGCAATAGGCTACAAGCTACAGGCGGTAAGCGGCATGGCCCCGTTCGGATACAGGAAGTAAAAGCCACGGAGGATATGCGGATGGATATGCATAACGGGGAACTGAATCGCGTGCTCGGTGGTGGACTCGTTCCCGGTTCGTTGGTGTTGTTAGGAGGCGAACCCGGTATCGGCAAATCAACCCTCGCCTTACAGGTACTCATGCAATTAGGAGAGGCTAAGACCCTATACGCCAGCGGTGAGGAGAGTGCTCGTCAGATAAGACTGAGAGCCGAACGCTTAGCCGGTAATCCCGATAACTTATACGTCTTGAGCGAAACAAGTCTGGAGCGAATCTTGGATACCGTCGTAGAGGTTGAACCCGAAGTGGTGGTGATTGATTCTATCCAAACGATAGGTACAGAAGCAGCGGAAGCAACCATCGGCAGTCTATCGCAAGTCAAGGAGTGTGCCGCACGTATCCTTCAGTTTGCCAAAGAGAGAAACATACCTTTCATCTTAATAGGACATATCAATAAGGAGGGCTCGTTGGCGGGTCCGAAAGTGCTGGAGCATATAGTGGATACGGTCTTGCAGTTTGAAGGAGACCAACATTATATGTACCGCATCCTCCGTGCCCAGAAGAACCGCTTTGGTTCAACATCCGAATTGGGCATCTTTGAGATGCAGCAAAGCGGCTTACGCGAGGTTAGCAATCCATCGGAACTCCTGTTATCCACGCAGCGTGACGGACTGAGTGGCATCGCTATTGCGGCTGCGGTAGAAGGCGTTCGTCCTTTCCTTATTGAGGTGCAAGCGCTGGTGAGCAGTGCGGCTTATGGTACGCCTCAACGCAGTAGTACCGGTTTTGATGCTCGACGACTGAATATGTTACTCGCGGTGCTTGAAAAGCGAGTAGGCTTCAAACTGCTATTGAAGGATGTGTTCCTTAATATAGCCGGAGGATTGAGGGTCAATGACCCCGCTATTGACTTGGCTGTTTTGGCAGCGGTGCTCAGTTCGAATATGGATATACCTTTGGACGCAACGACCTGTCTTTGTGGCGAAGTGGGTTTGGCAGGTGAGATACGTCCGGTTAATCGTTTGGAGCAACGTATTCGTGAGGCAGAGAAATTGGGCTTTAAGCGGATACTCGTTCCGGCAGGACAACAAGTGGCATTAGGCTCTACGAAGATTAACGTGGTGCTGGTTAAAAAAGTGGCGGACGCGTTCCGTCTATTGATTAGTGAGAAGTAGAATAGTTTATATATTAGGTTTGCTGCTAATGAGCAGTTGGGCGATAGCCGAAGAGCGCCCTTACCTTTGTGAGATAGGTTTGCAAGGTGGATTGGGTTATTATGCCGGCGAGGCGGCTCCGCATATCTTTCAGCATGTGAGTTATGCAGGGGGTGTGCATTTTCGGTATAAGTTCACTCCTCGTTGGGGACTGAAGTTAAATGGAACATACCAACTCATACAAGGTCCTTATCAAGATTATCGTAATCCCGATAACTACGACTTGGAACGTTATCGCCGAATTCATTTCTTGACAGAGGAAAGTAAGTGGCAATCGCCTATGGTGAATATAGATGTAACGGCGGAGTTCAATTTCTTCCGCTTGGGAATGCCCGAGTATGACGGACGTGTTAAACCCTATTCGCCGTATATCTTTTTGGGCGTTGGCTGCGGTATTATCCCGGGTCCCAAAGGGAACTTTAAGAACGCGGCTGCTTACCTGCCGATGGGATTAGGCTTCAAGTGGCAGTTTGTTCGATGGGGAGCTTTGCACGTGGCTTGGCAACATAATATATACTTCTCGGACGACTTGGAGAATGTGTGGGACTTGAACAGAAACCTATTAGGCAACACGCATAATATGAATGGTTCGAACATAATGAACGTGGATATAACATCACAACTCACAGTTGGCATAGTTTTTGCGTTCGCTCAAGAGCGTAAGGTTTGCCGCTTGTGTGAAGAAGACAATAAAAGATGACGTATAAAGAACAAATAGACAACACCCGTATCCCTCGGCATATAGCCATCATTATGGATGGTAATGGTCGTTGGGCGAAAGCGCATGGGCTGATGCGCATGTTTGGTCATAAGCAGGGAGTGGAAGTGGTGCATAATATAACCGAGGCGGCAGCGCAATTGGGGTTGCAGTACCTGACGTTATACACCTTCTCTACGGAGAACTGGAATCGTCCTAAGGAGGAGGTTGACGCACTTATGAACTTACTTGTTGACACTATCGTTAAGGAGACGCCTACGCTTATGAACAATAACGTGCGTTTGCTTACCATCGGGGATACGGATCGCCTTCCTGAGCAAGCCAAACTGAAATTCATGGAGTGTATTCGCCAAACGAGCGGAAATACGGGTTTGAAGATGGTTATAGCCTTGTCCTATTCTTCTCGTTGGGAATTAGCACACGCCATGCAATTGGCAGCTGAGGATGTCCAAAAGGGCAAACTCAGTCCCGAACAGGTGACGGAGGATACTATTGAACAGTATCTCACAACGGCAGGCATACCCGACCCTGACTTACTCATTAGAACGAGTGGAGAGTTGCGTATCAGCAATTTCTTGCTTTGGCAGTTGGCTTATTCGGAATTGTATTTTACAGACCTTCTCTGGCCGGATTTCACGGTGGAGGAGTTCTGTCACGCCATAGTGGATTATCAACATAGGGAACGTAGATTTGGAAAAACAAGTGAACAAGTTCATTAATATAGTAGTGTGTCTGTGGCTATCGGTTCTACCCATAGCGGCTCAGACGGATTCGATAGCAGAGAGTGTCCCCGATATCGAGTATTCGATTTCAGCGGGCAAAGTATATGAGATTGCCGGAATCGAGGTCATCGGAGCGCAGAATTATGAAGATTTTGTGCTCATCGGTTTCTCCGGTTTGGCGGTAGGTGATAAGATTGAAGTGCCCGGTCCGCAAATAACCAAGGCCTTGCGCCGTTTCTGGAAACAGGGACTGTTTTCCGATGTTAAGATTAAAGCCAAACGCATAGAGGGCGCTAAGATATGGCTCGAGATAGCGTTGGAACAACGTCCGCGTATATCCTCCGTACAGATTGATGGCATTAAGAAGAGCGAGAAAGAAGATCTTGAAACGAAGATTGGTTTGCAAAAGGGTGGGCAGTTTACGCCTAACTTGCAAGATAAGACCCGAACGGTAATCAAGAAGTTCTTTGAAGAAAAGGGCTTCCATAATACGGAGATTCGCATCTATTCGAAGCCCGACCCGGATCACGATGGTTATGTGAAAGTGCGTGTGGCAGTGGATAGGAAAGTAAAAACCAAGGTAGCCAAGATTTATCTTATGGGTAACGAGGCTTTGACCGATGTGCAAATCAACAAAGCCATGAAGAAGACCAATGACGATAATATCGTTAATATGTTCCGTACCAAGAAATTTGTGGAAACGGAGTTCGAGAACGATAAAAAAGCGGTCATCGAGAAGTATAACGAGTTTGGTTATCGTGATGCTTATATAGAGTCGGATAGCGTAGTAACCAATCCCGATGACTCTTCGCGCGTGGATGTATATATACGGATTCACGAGGGCGATAAATATCATATTCGCGATATCCGTTGGGTGGGTAATACCGTTTATCCTTATGAGATACTGAATGCTTCATTGGGTATTAAAAAAGGAGACGTATATAACCTCAAACAACTCAATAAACGCCTTACGGAGGATGATGACGCTATCTCGAAATTATACACAGATCAAGGCTATCTATTCTTTAATATTGATCCCGTAGAGGTTAAGGTGGAGAATGACTCCATTGACTTTGAGATGCGCATGTACGAAGGTAAACCTGCTACCATCAATCAAGTTAATATAGTGGGTAACACGCGCGTTTATGAGCATGTCGTTCGCCGTGAATTATATACCAAACCCGGTCAACTCTATTCGCAAACGGATATTATGCGCTCGCTTCGTGAGTTAGCGCAAATGGGGCATTTCGACCAAGAGAAATTAGTGCCCGATATTCAACCTAATATAGAGGACGGAACGGTGGATATAACCTATCAGTTGGAGACCAAGTCGTCGGATCAGATTGAGTTCTCACTCGGTTGGGGTGCCACGGGTCTGACGGGTTCGTTGGGATTGAAGTTCGCTAACTTCGCCATACAAAACCTCTTCAATAAGAAAGCGTATCGTATTGTGCCGCAAGGTGAGGGTCAGACCTTCTCTATTCAGGCGCGTACGAACGGTGTGTACTACACATCGGTGAGTCTGTCCTTCCTTGAGCCGTGGCTCGGCGGTAAACGACCTAACTCTTTATCTACCAGTGTCTTCTTTGCTTCCCAAACGGGCTATTCGAATCGTTACTACCAAGCTTACCAGAACCTGTATAATACCTATTCGTACTATTATGCTTATTCGGGTAACTCAGACTATTACCAGCAGTTACAAGAGTCGGAGGCGGATCCGGATAAGTACTTGCGTACCTTTGGTGCCAGTATCGGTTATGGTAAACGTTTGCGTTGGCCGGATGATTATTTCCAGTTCTACGGTGAACTCAGTTATCAGTGTTATATGATGAAGGACTGGCCGTACCTGCTTATCTCCGATGGTACGAGTCATAACCTTGCCCTCAACCTGCAACTGAGTCGTTCGTCTATAGATAACCCCATTTATACACGCCGTGGCTCGCAGTTTGTTTTAGGTTTGAAGATCACCCCGCCGTATTCGCTGTTTAATAAGAAGGATTATTCTGTTATGGATCAGTCCGACCGCTATCATTTGATTGAGTATCATAAGTGGAAATTCTCGGGTAAGGTCTTTACTCCGCTTACCCGCGATTCTAAGTTAGTGCTCATGACGCGCGCTGAGTTTGGGTATTTAGGTCATTATAACAAGGATGCTAAATCGCCTTTCGAGACCTTCTATATGGGAGGTGATGGTATGTCGTCTTATTCGTCTTATTCAACCGAGTATGTGGCTATGCGTGGTTACTCGTCCGGTTCGCTCACTCCCTATGACCCACAGACGGGACGTAACTTAGGTTATTTGTATAATAAGTTCACGTTGGAGTTAAGGTATCCCGTTTCCTTGGAGCAGAATGCTACTATTTGGGTTCTTGGCTTCTTGGAGGCAGGTAACTGCTTTAGTGATATTAAAGACTATAACCCCTTCAACCTCAAGCGCTCCGCCGGTTTGGGCGTGCGTGTGTTCCTTCCTATGTTCGGTTTACTCGGTGTTGACTGGGGCTGGGGCTTTGACCAAATCAACGGTTCTGACCAATACGGTAAGAGTCAGTTCCACTTTGTACTTGGACAAGAACTGTAGCAGAGCTACAATGTATAATGTATGAATGTATAAATGTATGAAAATATGAAAAAACTATCATTTTTAACAAGACGTTTGGTCTTCACTTTCACTCTCACTTTCCTCCTTTTCCTGTCTGGCACGGTCTTTGCTAAGGAGAGTACATCGGTGGCGTATGTGGATATAGCGTATATCCTCAAGAACTTACCACAATATGAATCGGCGAACGAGCAACTGAGTCTCATTACCCGTCGTTGGCAGAAAGAGATTGATGCCGTAGAGCAAGAGGCTAAAGTCTTGGAGGCCAACTATCAAACGGAACAAATCTTCCTCTCAGACGCGATGCGTCAACAGCGGGAGCAAGAGATCTTGGATAAAGAGAATCAAGCGTTGGAACTGAAGCATAAGTATTTCGGTCCTCAAGGCGAACTGGATAAGAAGCGCGAAGCACTGATTAAACCAATTCAGGACGAGATCTTTACCGCTATTCAAGACATCGCTTCCGAGCAGAAACTGAATATAGTCAAGGATCGATCCTCCGACCCATCATTGATTTATATCTCCGCTAAAATGGATATCTCAGACGAGGTGTTGCATAAATTAGGCGCAAAGTAACCCTTCATTGCAACGGAATACCGGTGTCGCCGGAGCGACCAGTGAAACAGTCTTAATTAACTATAAATAAAAAATCATTATGAAAAAAATCTTTATTATCATTGCTTTAGCAATGCCCGTGCTGGTAATGGCACAGAAGTTTGGTCATGTTAACACAAGTGAACTCTTCACTCAAATGCCTGAAATGGCCAAGATTAAATTGAAGATGGATACTATCCAATCACAGTATGAGAATCAATTAACGTTGATGCAAGAAGAGTTCCAAAAGAAAGCTCAGGACTATCAAGCGCAGGCTTCTACCATGACGGAGGCTATTCGTCAAATTCGTGAGCAAGAATTAGGTGAGATGCAACAACGTATTCAACTCTTCTATCAAACGGCAGAACAGGACATTCAAAAGCAGCAGCAAGAACTGCTCGCTCCCGTTCATGAACGTATGGCTAAGGCCATTGAAACCGTAGGTGAGAAAGAGGGCTATACTTATATCTTTGATAGTGCCGCTATGGTTTATATTTCTCCCTCTACTGCCATTGACGCTATGCCCTCTATCAAGAAAGAATTGGGTATTAAATAAATCGTAAATCGTCAAATAGTAAATAATGGAAGACGGTTATTTAGAACGCCATTACGAGGAGTACGAGAAGCGTAAAACCGAGTGGCTAAAAAAGAAAAAGAATTATGGTAGAACAAATACAAAAGACGCTACGCGATAGTGCGATAGCGCGTTGGGTGGTCCTTATCTTAGTGGCATCGATGATGTTCTTTGCTTATATGTTTGTGGACATGTTATCACCCTTGGCATCGTTGTTGAATACGGCGCGTGGTTGGGATCAAGGTGTCTTCGGTACATATGCTGCCGGTGAGTATTTACTGAATGTCTTCGGCTTTCTTATCTTAGCCGGAATCATCCTCGATAAGATGGGCGTTCGTTTTACAGGACTGCTCTCTGCCTCTTTGATGGTGATTGGTGCGGCAATCAAGTATGTCGGTATCTCTGATTGGTTTGGCGCTAACGACGTCGAATGGCTCAATAGTTGGTGGATAGTAATGCCAGGTTCAGCTAAAATGGCTATGTTCGGTTTCATGATCTTTGGCTGCGGCTGTGAGATGGCAGGAACGACGGTTAGTAAGATTTTAGCCAAATGGTTCAAGGGTAAGGAAATGGCTATGGCTATGGGTATAGAGATGTCTATTGCTCGTTTAGGCGTTTTTGCCGCTATGTGGCTTGCTCCTATATTTGCGGTGCGTTTTGGTCTTCCGGATGGTACTCAATCGGTAGTTGCTCCGCTTCTCTTTGCCGCCTGTTTGTTGGTAGTCGGCTTACTCAATTTTACGGTATTCTCCATCATGGATAATAAGTTCGATAAGCAATTGGTGGCTATCGGTGAGATAACGGAAGAGAAAAACTCGGAGGATGAATTCCGGGTATCCGATTTAGGCCAAATCTTCCGTTCTAAGATGTTCTGGATTGTGGCTTTGCTTTGCGTACTCTATTATAGTGCTATCTTCCCCTTCCAGCGTTTTGCTACGAACTTCCTGGAGGAAACCATTCCAGGTATTACAGCAGCGGAGGCTGCCGGTTTATTCAAATGGTTTCCAATTTTGGCTATGATACTGACACCTTTCTTGGGTGCGTTCATTGACTTTAAGGGTAAGGGTGCTTCGATGATGCTATTGGGAGCAGTTATTATGATTGTTTGTCACTGCACGTTTGCTTTTATCTTGCCGCTCTATCCCTCGCGAACATTGGCGTTCATAACGATTCTAGTGTTGGGCGTTTCTTTCTCGCTGGTACCGGCTTCGATGTGGCCTAGCGTTCCGAAGATTATTGATGAGAAAGTGCTTGGCTCGGCGTATTGCCTTATTTTCTGGGTGCAAAACATCGGCTTGTGTTTGGTGCCGCTTTTGATTGGTAAACTGCGTGTTGCTACCAACGGCTATTTGGTACCTATGATTGTTTTTGCCTCTTTTGGTGTGCTGGCCTTTATCTTTTCGTTGTTCCTAAAAGTTGAGGATAAAAAGAAAGGTTATGGATTGGAACTTCCTAATAAGAAATAATTACATTTTACCCTTTCTCATGATTGTGTAATTATGCCTAAAGTACTACAAATATTTATTGAAAGCACGATGTGGATATTCTCGTTCTATGATACGGATATATATGAAAATAGAGCTCATATACATGTCGGTAAGCGTGGAACCACCAATCTTTGTAAGATTTGGTTGGAGCCGGTGGTAGAATTGGCAAGTCAAGGAGACTTCACCAAGCAAGAGGCTAATCAAGCTGTGCGTATTGCACAAAATAATAGTGAAGATTTGCTTAATCAGTGGAATCTCTTTAAACAAGCTCAAAAACTAACAATAATCAAAAAATAATGAACGAAGTAGAAGGATATTGGAATGTTGTCCCAACAATTATGCGGGTCGGATTTCCGGACGCGCAACATCTAAAAGTGGATTTTAATGATGGTCGAGAGATTATTATGCCTTTATCCGCTTTTCCGTCAATTCAAGAAGTCCCGCTTTCAGAGCGTGCAGATTGGTATCCCTACGGAAATGGTTTTACGTGGGATTCTTGCCCGGATGTGATTCATGTAGAGCAGATTTTGGGGAATTATCAAAACTATAAACATGAATGATTACTATGGATTGGAACTTCCTAATAAAAAATAAAGAAGCACTCAATGTCACTACAGACAGCCGGAAGGTCACTCCCGGCTGTATCTTTGTGGCTCTCAAAGGTGAACATTTCGATGGTAATCAGTTTGTGGAACAAGCCTTAGCCGCCGGTGCCGCTTATGTGATTAAGGGAGAGAACGCTGTTCTCGCCTTGCAGGATCTGGCTCGTGCTTGGCGTCGTGAACTCGGGCTGCCTATTATCGGTATTACCGGCACAAACGGCAAGACCACGACTAAGGAACTGACCGCTGCCGTGCTTAAAACAAAGTACAATCTCTATTATACGCAAGGTAACCTCAATAACTCGCTTGGTGTGCCCCTCACCTTATTATCTATAACGCGCGCGCACGAGATGGCGATTGTTGAGATGGGAGCTTCGCACCCGGGCGACATAGCAGAACTCGTGAACGTGGCAGAACCTAATTATGGTCTGATTACCAATGTAGGTCGCGCCCATTTGCAGGGTTTTGGTTCGTTTGAAGGCGTGCAACGCACCAAACGCGAACTCTACGACTACCTCGTTGCCCATAACGGAACTATCTTTATCAACGAGGACAACGACTATTTGAAACAAATGCTTGAGGAAAGTGAGAGGGTTAACTCTCCACTACCGCCGTCAGGCGCTTTATCGGAGTGCGCGGACGCACCTTTAAACTTTAAACTTTCCACTCTCAACTATAAGCGTATCCCCATGCCATCGGGCACGCACCTCGTTGGAGACTACAATGCGGAGAACATCGCAGCGGCATTAGCGGTGGGGCGGTTCTTTGGCGTAGAAGAGGAAACAGCATTGGCTGCTATTCGGGCGTATGAACCCACGAACCACCGTTCACAACTCGTTCAAACAGAGCGTAACACTATTGTAGTGGATGCTTACAACGCCAACCCTACCTCTATGCAAGCCGCTATCCACGCCTTCAATAACACATCAAACATTAAACATCAAACATTAAACACTTATATCCTCGGTGCTATGCGCGAGTTAGGCGATTATAGTCACGAGGAGCATCAGAACGTGGTGAATGCGCTCTTGGAGATGAAAGAGGATAGTGTTTTCTTGATTGGGGAGGAGTATAAACAGACTACGGCTCCGTATCCTGTTTTTGATTATGTAGAGCAATTTATTGAATATCTTCAAACTCATCCGTTGCAGGGGCGTCGTATCCTTCTCAAAGGCTCGCACTCTACGCAACTGGAAAAATTATTACCCTTATTATGAACGAAGAAAAGAAAAAAAGCGGTCTTATAGTAGTAGCGGTCATCTTAACCATCGCCTTAGCGGCGTTAGGCGTCGTTTATTATCTCCAGCACCGCACGATGACCGAGATGGTGGAGCAAATGGAGTTCGAGAAAGAGCAATTGACGGAGGAATATGAAGACTTGGCATTGCAGTTTGATGGATACCGAAACCTCGATATTCAGAACGACTCCTTACAAGACCAACTCAGTCGGGAGCAACAGCGCGTGCAAGACCTCTTGGAGGAATTACGTATCACGAAAGCTACTTCGGCTCGCCGCATAGCAGAACTCAAGAAAGAACTGACCACTTTGCGCACCGTGATGGTGGATTATGTGCGTCAGATAGACTCACTGAATACAACCAACACCCGCCTCACCGAGGAGAATAACCGTTATCGCCAACTCAATAACACGATTACGCGAGAGAATACAGCGATTAAGAACCAGAATACCCAACTGCAAGAAGTGGTGAACCGCGCTGCGATGCTCGAACTGACCTCCTGTAAGGTCACTACGCTCAATAAACGCGATAGAAAAACACCTATCCTCTCGCAAATGGCTAAACTGCAAGTGGATTACGAGATTGCTAAGAACGTGACCTGTGACCCGGGCATGAAAACCATCTACTTGCGTCTCATTGATCCCAATGGTGAACTGCTTCAGAACGATACCACACAAGTCTGTCTGTTCGAGGGTTCCGAGATTGGCTACTCGTCGTCTCAGACGTTTGAGTATGAGCGTGAGGCGATGGCAGGTGTGCTTTATTTTAAGTTGGCTAATACACCGCAACAGGGCTATTACAATGCCGATTTTATTGTGGACGGCAATCTGATTGGCTCTTATCCTTTCGAGATTCGTAAATGAAACTAACGCTCCTGCTTACCGGTAAAACGACGAACGCCCAATTGCAGACGTTGATAGACGATTACGTAAAGCGTTTGGCGCATTACGTATCTTTCTCTATACAGGTCTTGCCTGATTTGAAGAACGCCAAGACGCTGTCTATAGAGCAAGTCAAGGAGCAGGAGGGACAACTCATCTTAAAAGCACTCAGTCCCAATCAGGAGGTTGTTTTGTTAGATGAGCACGGACGGGAGTTGAGGTCTGTTGAGTTTGCGGACTATGTACAACGTAAGATGTCGTCGGGTAGGGATGTGGTCTTTGTCGTGGGCGGTCCTTATGGATTCAGTAAGGCGGTCTATGATCGGGCAGACGGACAACTGTCTATCTCCAAGATGACCTTCTCGCACCAGATGATACGGCTTCTCTTCACCGAGCAACTCTACCGCGCCATGACCATCCTCCATCACGAACCCTACCACCACGAATAACCATCCACAATAGCCCTTTGGGCGTACAATCCACAATCCACATGACAATAGGCATTACAGGCGGCATAGGCAGTGGCAAATCCACTATTGCCCGCGAAATAGCTTCGCGTGGCTATAGGCTTTACGACACGGATCGGGAAGCCAAACGCCTCATCGTGGAGAACCCCGAACTGAGGGCACAGATAACATCTCTCTTGGGTGCGGATGTGTATGAGGGTAATACGTATCGCACCGATATTGTATCTGCCCGTGTCTTTGCTAACCCCGACCTCTTGCATCGCCTTAATGCCCTCGTTCACCCCGCCGTCCGCCACGACATCGAAAACCTATTAAACTCTAAACTATCAACCAAAGGTTGTAACGAGACGGCTACTCTAAACTCTACACTCTCCACTCTAAACTTAATCATCGAATCCGCTCTCCTCTTCGAGTCGGGTCTCGACGCCCTTTGCGATAAGGTCATTTGTGTCACCGCGCCGGAGTCGATTCGTATCGCTCGTACCGTGGCGCGTGACCACACAACACCGGCTAAGGTGCGTAATCGTATCGCCGCGCAGATGAACGAAGCGGAGCGTGCCCGAAAAGCGGATATAGTGCTCGTCAATGACGGAAAAAAGTCTGTTTCTGTGCTGATTGACACGCTTTTGCTTTAATTTCTCATTTTTATTTGTATATCTCATTTCTTTTTTGTACCTTTGTACGATTTTCCGTGTGTATAACACGTTATGAAGCGTTGGGTGCTCAATATATTGTGTCTTTTCGTGTGCATGAGCGTTCATGCTGCCGCGAATGTGTTCACCGTCAATAGTGATGGTGTTCAGGTCACTTTTGCACCCGATAATTTCACTCGTCCGGCTGTCTTACCAAATACGGACGATTTTCATCTCTTCGGTTGGAGCAGTAAGTCTAAGTATAGCGTTACCGACTTTTACGGCGTAGCTTTCGTGCGTGCCAATGGCGCTTATGCAGGAGATTTCCTCGACTGGGGAACGCTTCTGCCGGAGGAGCAACAGTGGCGCACGCTCACGGTTGAGGAGTGGATGTATATTCTTCAGACCCGTCCTAATGCCTCGTCCCTTAGCGGGGAGGCTACTATTGGGGAGCAGAAGGGTCTTGTTTTATTGCCGGATACCTCTACGCTGACGGTTAGTCAGGCTGCGGCTCAATGGCAGGTGGCGCAGAGTAGGGGAGCTGTTTTCTTGCCTTATCAGGGTTACCGCGATGGTGCGGAGATAGTGCAAGAGGGGGAGGTTGGTTATTATTGGACTGCCTCTGCTAAAGACTCGAAACAATCAATTTACATTAATATTAACCAGAAGACCCAAGTCACCGGAGACCGCTTCCTCGGTTGTTCGGTTCGCTTGGTTCAGCCCGTTTGTCAGCATTCAATCCACTTGCATGTGGACGATGCGTCGATGGGTAAAGTAATTATTTTCAAACCACAATGAAAAAATTCCTTTTAATTGCGCTCTGCGCAACGAGCATGATGCTCAACGCGCAAACAACAGTTCAGGACACAACCGCTACTTTCGATTGCGGTGAGTTAGTTACCATTGAGGCTCAGCCCAATGCCGGTTATCACTTCGTTCGGTGGAGTGACGGTGTTACCGAGGCACAACGTCAAATCGACTTGAAGAAGGATACGCTTCTCACGGCTATCTTCGCGCACAACGATTTGAAGGTTTCCTTCTCGGCTTCTTTAGGAGGAACGGTAGTGGATAGTTTGAATGTCACAGGCAACTTCGAGGCTACTGTACCTTGGGGCGAGTCGGTTGTGGCTACGGCTAAGGTTACGGACGACTGCTATGAGTTCGTGGGTTGGTATTATGCCGGAACGGAGGATCTCTATTCGCAGGAGACGACGATTACCGTTAGTCCTACGGCAGATATGCAATTAGTAGCTACCTTCAAGGTTAAGAAACTGAGCATTAAGTTGACTCCGTCCGACTCTTCGATGGGTAAGGTTGTCATCCTGTCTCAAAACTAAACATAGTCCCCCTAGATATACTAGACATTAGTGAAACGTTTATCGTACATATTGTTCTCCCTTGCCCTATGGGCGTCACTCTCCCTTTCCGTTAAAGTGAGGGCGCAGGAGGTTGTGCAAGACTCGTTCGATTGTGGCGAACAAGTCGTTGTTCAGGCATCTCCTATGCCCGGCTATCGTTTTGTCAGATGGTCGGACGGTGACACGTGTGCTTTGCGTACGATAGACCTTAAGCAGGATACGGCTATTGAGGCTGTCTTCGCTCCCGAGTGTGTGGACAGAGAGGCGCAGGTGGATCGTATCTACGATTGGTTGATGGTTGTCAACAAGAACAAACTGTTATCCGAAGGCTGGCTCAATTCCGAGGCGGAGGAGGAGCATGTCAAGTGGTATCATGTAGTAGATTCGATAGACGATATAGGGCTTCATGACGTGGCAGATTCGACCTGCGACGAACTCGTGATGACCGGTTTCTCGTTGGCACTCAGCCCAGAGGCTAATTGGCAGGAGTACTATGCCGAAGTGTCTATTGACGAGGCTAAGGCGGCAGCCGCCTTCTTGTGTCACCCCGTCTTGCGTGGTTTCCCGGGTGTTCACTCTGCATTGGACAATAACCCTTCGGGCGCACAATCCACCATCCACTATCCACATAAGTTCTTCAAGGACGGCACCATTTATATCAAACGCAACGAATCAATCTACACCATAGACGGCCAAAAAATAGATACTATACACCAAACACCAGACACCAAACACTAGCATGAAACGCCTCGCGTCTATATTACTTCTCGCTACACTCTCCCTTTCGTTGAGTGCGCAGATTAGTAGGCAATCGTCTCGTATCCCGCCCCATAAGGGATTCGATATGATTGAAGTGGGTGTGCGTGGTTCGATGTCGTTCAATACGCTGAGCGGACCGCTCAAGGCGCACCCGGGAGTAGGAGGCGGCTTAGATGTTGTCTATCGGGGGCAGTTCTTGGTTAGAGAGACCTCCTATGACGGTGCTCGTGGGGATCAGATAAGGCGTATTTATGTCGGTCCGATGGTGGGCTTAGGCGGAACGTATTCGCGTTCGTCCTTTAGCATGGGGGATAGTATAGCCAATCTGCCGATGGTTACGCCTACGGGCTATGAGGTGACCCACTCGCTCAATTGGGCAGGGCGTGAGCAGTACCATAAACTGCAATTGGAAGTGCCTCTGATGGTCGCCACTATGTTCAATCATTTTACGCTCAATGCCGGTTTTGTAGGCGTGGTGGAGTTGGCGCATTGGCAGCAGGCGGAACTGACTTATCCTCAAGCGATTACGTATGTTCCCTACGCTGATGTAACGGTCATGATGCCGGTAGAGCAGTTGCCTATGACCTCGACCATGGATCTCCGTTTGCATGCGTATGCTGCCCTTCAGTTGGGCTATGAGTGGACTATTGGGGACAACCATCGCGTGGGTGTGCAGGCTTTCTTTAGATATGATTTATTGCGTAAGAACCTCCACCCGCAGGAGTCTTTGGGTCAGTGGACGGAGGGTCAACTAACGATGACGCCCTATACGGATGTGAGTTCTTATCGTGTTCATTATGGAGACTTAGGCATACGTCTTTACTATGCATTTGCTCGTGTTCATCGTGCCACTCGTTTAGGCTTGTATGCTTTGTAATTTGGTAAACATTACATCCAAGACTTAATTTTTGCCCTTTGCGGTTAAAAAAATACAATAATCCGCATTTTTTGCGGCTAAAATTTGGAAATAAGCCGCAAAAGTTGTATCTTTGCAGCCAGTTTTTCGAGATGTCGAAAACAAAATAGAGAAATAACAACCATAAGTTAGTTATATAGAAGCGAAATTTTCGAGATGTCGAAAACAAAGTGGAAAAATAACAGGTGATTTTGGAGATCTCTCACAGATTTCACAGATTACACTGATTGATAATTTATTATTCCTATTTATTTTCGTTATGTTATCGTGAGCAAGCTCCCATAACCTAACAAAACAAAAAAGCAAAAGGAAGGCTCCATCGGCGGAGCCGACATCACCTTCCACGCTGTGCAAAGCACATCGTAATAATAAATTATTGGGAGAAATTACACAGATGCGAGGTGGAAAGGTTCTATAGACGAACTCCCATTTGCAAAGGAATGAGAAGAAAGCCCGTCACCCACTGACGTTAAACCCTTCTAAATGCGCTTTTCTTTGTTGTTTTGACAGAAAAATGCATTTTTATTTGCATATATCAAAAAAAAGTAGTAATTTTGCACCCGAATTCGTAACAAGTGTGGTTACGAGAATATAAAAAAATAGGCATAATTTGCCCTCCCCCAGACCAACTGGGGGGGGGTAAATTGTTGATATACAGTAAGTTATAAAAACTAACAATAATTATTAACAACATGGAATAAAGAATAAGGAACAAGGAACAAGGAAGTCCTTACTCTTTTGTCAAAAAATCAAAGCTTATGAAACATTACAATCAACCGGAGACGAAGTTTCTCCAAGTCGTAAACAGCAGTATCATCTGCGCCAGCGCACCGGCTCCTGCTCCTAAAGGGCAACTCGGAACAATGAGCAATGCAACTCATGAGTGGTAAGTCGTTAACTTAATTGAAATTAAACAGTTATGAAGAAGTTTATGTATTTCGCAACTGCGTTGTTAGTACTCGTAGGCTGCAACAAGAATTCGCAAGAAAACAAAGAGAACGCTCCCGAAAATTACGGGACTATCTCTGGAAAGATTGAACTCCCCAAAACTCCAAATAAAATTGCCGCTCCCGATCGTTGGGAAGATAAAACAGAGGCGTT
>JAZLMS010000053.1:0-11967 GCA_045598805.1 Paludibacteraceae bacterium
ATCACGGTGCATGGGATATTCTTACCATCAGCACCGAAAACGGATGTCATTCCGATTTTTTTACCTAATAATCCTGCCATTGTTGTAATGGATTAATTGTTAATAATTGGATTTTGTTTTTTAGAAGCTCTCGCCATCGGGTTTCATTAAAAGCACTATCCGATGGAAACTTCCCATTTTTTATCAAACCTTGATCTCAACGTCAACACCCGATGCAAGTTCGAGTTTCATTAACGATTCTACCGTCTTGTTGTTCGAGTTGTAGATGTCGATAAGACGCTTGTAGCTGCTCAGCTCAAATTGCTCACGGCTCTTCTTGTTAACGAACGTGGAACGGTTAACCGTAAAGATACGCTTGTGAGTGGGTAACGGAATAGGACCGCTGACAACAGCACCCGTTGCCTTTACCGTCTTCACAATCTTCTCAGCGGACTTGTCCACCAGGTTGTGGTCAAACGATTTCAGTTTGATACGAATTTTTTGACTCATAATAGTTGTTTATTTAAATTGTTTTACAATTACGTGCGTACGCGATCCGCAAAGAGTCATTTGCTTGCGCCTTACGCGTACGTACGCGTTATTTATATTAAGGTATTAAACTAATTCTGCTCGTCCACCGCACTCCGTGAGAACCGTCTTGGCAATACTGCTGCTGACTGCCTCGTAGTGCGAGAACTCCATACTACTCGTTGCACGACCCGAGGTAATGGTACGCAATGCTGTTACGTAACCGAACATCTCGCTGAGCGGCACTTTAGCCTTAACGATACGGGCACCCGTACGGGCGGTATCCATACCTTCCACTTGACCGCGACGTTTGTTCAAGTCACCAATCACATCACCCATATTCTCTTCGGGCGTTACTACTTCTACCTTCATGATAGGCTCCATGAGTACCGGTTTAGCCTTTACACTTGCCTCCTTAAAGGCCATCTGGGCGCAGATCTCGAAACTCAATTGGTCACTATCTACCGGGTGGAAACTACCATCAATAACCGTTACTTTCAACTTATCCAGCGGGAAACCGGCAAGTACACCGTTCTTCATAGCAGCCTCAAAGCCCTTCTGAATAGACGGGATATACTCCTTAGGAATGTTACCACCCTTCACCTCATTGATGAATTGCAGACCACCTTCCCACTCAGCGTCAGCAGGCTCAACGCGAACAATCATATCCGCGAACTTACCACGACCACCGGTTTGTTTCTTATAAGTCTCACGCAGTTCAACCGGAGCAGAGATAGCTTCACGATAAGCCACTTGCGGCTGACCTTGGTTGCACTCTACCTTGAACTCACGACGTAAACGGTCAATAATAATCTCCAAGTGAAGCTCACCCATACCTGAGATAACGGTTTGACCCGTTTGCTCATCGGTCTTAACAGTAAACGTCGGATCCTCTTCTGCCAACTTGGCTAAGCCGATACCGAGTTTATCAATGTCCGCTTGGCTCTTAGGCTCAACGGAAATACCGATAACGGGAGCGGGGAACTCAATCGACTCCAACGTGATGGGTTTATCTTCACTGCACAACGTATCACCCGTGCGAATATCCTTAAAGCCGACACCGGCTCCGATATCACCTGCACAAATCACATCCACCGGATTCTGGTGGTTGGAGTGCATTTGGAAGATACGTGAAATACGCTCTTTCTTACCCGAGCGCGTGTTATATATATAGGAGCCTGCCTCTAACTTACCCGAATACACTCTGAAGTAGCACAAACGACCTACGTACGGATCGGTAGCAATCTTAAAGGCTAATGCGCACAGCGGCTCATCCTCATCGGGGTGACGCTCTACTGTTTGGTCATTGCGAGGATCGGCACCTTCGATATTCGGCGTATCTAACGGAGAGGGCAGATAAGCACATACAGCGTCCAACATCGTTTGAACACCTTTGTTCTTAAAGCTCGAACCGCAGATAACGGGGAAGATATGAAGTCCAACCGTACCCTTACGGATAGCAGCGCGAATCTCGTCTTCGGAGATAGCGTCGGGATCAGAGAAGTATTTCTCCATCAGCACATCGTCAAACTCAGCGCAAGCTTCAAGCATCTTGTCCCTCCACTCACGTGCCTCGTCCACGAGGTTAGCAGGAATATCCTCCTCCACATACTCGCTACCCATCGTCTCATCTTTCCAGATGATAGCCTTCATCTTAATCAGGTCAACAACACCTTGGAACGTCTCTTCTGCTCCAATCGGAATCTGAATAGGACAAGGGGTTGCACCTAATACTTCTTTTATTTGACGAACTACATCGAAGAAGTTAGCACCCGAACGATCCATCTTGTTCACGTAGCAAAGACGCGGAACATTGTATTTATCCGCCTGACGCCAAACGGTCTCCGATTGAGGTTGCACACCACCTACAGCGCAGAAAGCAGCTACCGCACCATCAAGGATACGAAGGCTACGCTCTACCTCTACTGTAAAGTCCACGTGCCCCGGAGTGTCAATCAGATTGATCTTATACTTATTCCCCGCATAGGGCCAATAGGTAGTCGTTGCTGCAGAGGTGATAGTGATACCACGCTCTTGCTCTTGCTCCATCCAGTCCATCGTTGCGGCTCCGTCATGAACCTCACCAATCTTGTGAGTCAAACCGGTGTAGAACAATATACGCTCAGAGGTCGTCGTCTTACCGGCATCAATGTGAGCCATGATACCGATGTTCCTATTATATTTTAAATCGTGTTTTGCCATTTCCTAAAAATAACAGACTAATACCTTGAAAAAATTTAGAAGCGGAAATGGGCGAACGCACGGTTGGCTTCTGCCATACGGTGCATATCCTCTTTACGTTTGAAGGCACCACCTTGATTGTTGTAGGCGTCCATGATCTCGCCGGCAAGTTTTTCTGCCATGGAATGACCACCGCGCTTACGGGCGAACAGAATCATGTTCTTCATCGAGATGGACTCTTTGCGGTCAGCACGAATCTCGGTAGGAACTTGGAACGTTGCACCACCGATACGTTTCGACTTAACTTCGACCAGAGGAGTGATATTATCCAATGCTTGTTTCCAGATGTCCAAAGCAGACTTCTCTTCGGATTTCATCTTTTGACCAACAAGCTCCAGAGCGGAATAGAAGACTGTATAAGAAATACTCTTCTTACCGTCCAGCATGAGGTGGTTGACAAACTTACCAACCATTACCTCTCCGAAAACAGGATCCGGAAGGATCACACGTTTTTTTGGTTTTGCTTTTCTCATTGTTGTTTACTTTTTGTTTTTTTGGTTGTCTATCGCTTCAGCGTTAACCCGTAACGCTTACTCAACCGATCAACCCATTAATAATCTGTCCCAGCGTATGGAACGTTTAGTTTTTAAAGGAGTTTACTTTTTAGCTTTCGGGCGCTTAGCTCCGTACTTACTACGACGTTGCAGGCGGTTAGCCACACCGGCGGTATCCAGCGTACCACGAACGATATGGTAACGTACGCCCGGCAGGTCCTTCACACGACCACCACGTACCATTACGATACTGTGCTCTTGAAGGTTATGTCCCTCACCCGGGATGTAAGCGTTCACTTCCTTTTGGTTCGTCAAACGAACACGTGCCACCTTACGCATTGCGGAATTAGGCTTCTTAGGAGTTGTAGTGTAAACGCGTACACAAACGCCACGACGTTGCGGGCAGCTGTCCAATGCGGGACTCTTGCTCTGGTCGATAAGTTCTGCTCTTCCTTTTCTAACTAATTGTTGAATTGTAGGCATTGTAACTTAGTTTGTTTTGTTAATTAATTTATCATTCAAATCGGCTCTCAATAGCCGTATTTTTCTATATATATTTATTTGCTCATGGGCACATGCACAGTGCATTACGCGCGAAAAAGCGTGCAAAGGTAGTAAAAATTTTTGAACTGTGCAAATATTTTGTGAAAAAAATGCAAAAAAAATGCAATTTGTCACTTAAACCCAAAAACGAAATAGACTGCAAGTATCAAAAACGCTGCTGCCACGATATGATTCCACCTCACTTGCATATGGAACGCAAGCACAGAAAAGATGATAAAAACGACGAGGGTAATCACCTCTTGTATCACCTTCAGTTGCATGAGGTTAAACGGTCCTCCGTTGCCTTCAAACCCTATTCGATTGGCAGGTACTTGGAGGCAGTATTCGAAGAAAGCCACGCCCCAACTAAGGGCAATAACGGCAATCAGCGGCCACTTCTTAAACCACGGATACTCAGCTAATTTGAGGTGTGCATACCAGGCGGTTGTCATAAAGACATTCGCACAAACCAATAATCCTATTGAATAAATTCCTTGCATATATAAAATACTATAAACTCTAAACTTTACACGGCAAATATGCCGTCTTCACATTCATCATCGCATTCCACACAGACTCCCTCACACTGGGATTAAGCCTTTCCAACTGTCGCACCAATGCTTTCATCTCGTCCCTTGCACTCGCGTGCTCAAAGGGGCACACCTTGGTCTGGGTTAAGTATCCTTGTTCTTGCGCATAAGCAATGAGACCCGATTCCGGAATAAGGCAGAGGGGACGGATAATCTCAATGGGCATCTTATCCATCTTGAGTTTAGGGGGATTGGTCCCAAAAGTACCCTCATAGACAAGGTTCATTAGGAGTGTTTCCACTATATCGTCCTTATGGTGCCCAAGGGCAATCTTATTACACCCAAGTTCTTGGGCGGTATCAAAAAGGGCTTTGCGCCTATACCAGGAGCAGAGGAAACAGGGCGTCTTATCGCCTCTCATCTCACCGATGGAGGTTTGTTTGACGATCAGGGGTATATCCCATTGACTGCAAAAGGAGCGCAGATACGCTGCATCAGATTCGTACTGAACCTCTTTCATACGTACGTGCAGAGCCGTTACACTAAAGCGAGGGACATATATACGAGAGCGTTCACCGAGGAGTTGAATGAGTGCGAGGCTATCTTTGCCTCCACTCAATCCTACAAGTATATGGTCGCCGTCAGCAATCAAGCCATACTCGGCGCATGCCTTATTAAAGAGTCTTGTTATGCTCATCTTCGCCAAAAAACGTGCAAAATTACTACAAAAAACCCATATTTGCAACTCAAAATGCATTTTTTTTGCATTTTTTTTCAAAAATATTTGGTAGTTTGAAAAAAATGTTGTACTTTTGCACCCGCTTTTGAAAAAAGAGCGAGTGATCTTAAGGATTTTGGTTAACAAACCATATGCGATGATAGCTCAGTTGGTAGAGCACGACCTTGCCAAGGTCGGGGTCGCGAGTTCGAGTCTCGTTCATCGCTCAATGCAGGATCCATTCCTGCATTTTTGTTCTTAAACAAAATGATACATGGGTTACAAAAAGTAACTTTTTGTTCCCCACGCCCAGATGGCGGAATTGGTAGACGCGTGCGTTTCAGGTGCGCATGCCGCGAGGTGTGCAGGTTCGAGTCCTGTTCTGGGCACGTGATCTTATATAGAATTCGCCGCAATTAATTGGCGATAGTGATCTTTAAAATAGGCTTCCAAAAAGTACCACTTTTTGGAAAAAGGAGCAATCGCGGGTACTACCTGCCGAACCGTAGGTTTGTCAGCGTACCAAGCGAATTGCGACGCAGCGCAGGTGGTGAAATTGGTATACACGCTACTTTGAGGGGGTAGTGATCGCAAGATCGTGTGAGTTCGAGTCTCATCCTGCGCACAACATTCAGAAAATCAGCAAGTTGTCGTTTTTCAAAAACGAAACTGCGCCGAAATCGCGCCAAAAGTCCTACAGTAAGATGTGGGCTTTTGTAGTTTTAGGAAGAACATTTTTAAATACTAAACGTTTTTTTCTTGTCCTTGATCTTGCGGTTGAGGACAAGAAAAAAACATGGTTTACACACAGAATTTTTCAGACGAAAGGAAGTACATTCCCGCTGAATTGAAAAACACCAAGAAAGAATGGTATGGGGGTCAAAGTCCCAACATTGCCACAACATTGCCACAACTTTTAAGACCTATACACGGGCTTCCAGCGTATCATCAGCGGTTCATCTGTGCTTCTGTACCGAAACCTCACCGAATGGTCACGGAAGGATCGCCGAACGGTCACCGAACAATCAAAGGTGGATAACCCTCCTCGCGCCCTCCTCGCGAGGCTCTGTAAAAACCCGATAAAAACCCGAATCTGCACCTGCAATGACACATTAGAAAAGGGCAGAAAAGCATGTTTTATTAAAAAAATCACAAAAATATAAAATATATTTGTGTATGTCATTTTTTTTTCGTACCTTTGCACGCTAATACAAATGAACGAGAAACATGAGCGAGATTTTTGGGGCATATCCTCGTTGGGAACAACGTTATGAAAGTTATAAAAAAGCTTTAGGGCGATTAACTACTATCGTAAATGAAAGTAAGAAACGTTCCCTTAATGAGTTCGAGCGCGATTCTATGATTCAACGCTTTGAGTTTACGCATGAATTGGCTTGGAAATTGATGAAAGCTTATGCAGAATATCAGGGAGACACAACCCTAACAGGTTCTCGCGATGCTATCCGATGGGCTTGCAATAATAATTTGGCACAAGAGGGACAAGTATGGTTAGAAATGCTACGCAGTCGTAACGAAACCAGCCATGATTACGATGAACAATTAGCAGGGGAGACCGCCACACGTATTGCTAACGAATATTATCCCATCCTAATGGCTTTCGGAAAGACGATGGCAAAGTTAGCGACCTCACAACCTAAAGATTTATTTGAATAATGTACGGATTAACGGATAACGAATTAAATCAACTGAAAGCGGTGTTTTCAGCACATAAAGGAGTTGAGAAAGCTATTCTTTATGGTTCACGCGCTCGAGGAACGAATCGACCCTATTCGGATATTGACATCTCATTGGTAGGTTCCGATTTATCCCTATCCGATTTAGCAATATTGGACGACCAATTAGAAGACCTCTATCTCCCTTATAAAATAGATCTTAACGCTTATCATCGCATTACTAATCCTGCATTATTGCATAATATTGCTACAGAAGGTATAAACATCTTGTAGAAACAGAAATAAATTTATTTATTCACTAATACATCTAATACAATGGCTAAAGTTTATCAAGCTAATGAGATTAAGAACATTGCCCTCATGGGTGGCAGTGGTTCCGGTAAAACAACCTTGATGGAGTCGATGCTCTTCGAATGTGGCGTTATTCAACGTCGCGGTTCCGTGGAAGCTCAATCCACCGTTTGTGACTATTTCCCCGTAGAGAAAGAATACGGTTATTCCGTTTTCTCTACCGTTTGTAACGTTGAGTTTAATGGAAAGAAACTCAACATGATTGATTGCGCCGGTTCCGACGACTTCGTAGGCGGCACAATCACCGCTCTGCACGTTTGCGATACGGCCGTTATTTTACTTACCGCTAACGGCGGCGTTGAAGTAGGTACGCAAAACCGCTTCCGCGATGCCGAGAATCACAAGAAACCCGTTGTTTTCGTTGTTAATAAATGCGATCACGAGAACGCCAATTTCGAGCGTACATTTGAGCAATTGAAGGACAATTTCGGCAACAAAGTCGTTCTGCTCCAATACCCCGTAGCCGTAGGTGCCGGTTTTAATGCCGTTATCGACGTGCTCAAAGGAAAGATGTTACAATGGAAGCCCGAAGGCGGTGCTCCTGCTTATTTGGACATCCCCGCTTCCGAAGCCGGTAAGGTAGAGGAACTGCTCGGTGCCCTCCACGAGATGGCTGCCGAGGCAGACGAGGCTCTGATGGAGAAGTTCTTCGAAGAAGGTACCCTCACCGAGGAGGAGACTCTCCGCGGTTTGAAAGCTGTCTTCGCAGAAGGTGGTGTTTATCCCGTTATGTGCACCTGCGGTGTGAAAGACATGGGTGCTCGTCGTCTTATGGAGTTCTTAGGCGAGATGGCTCCGTCCGTAGCTGACGCTCCGAAACCCGTTACTACCGAAGGTCAGGAAGTAGCTCCTGATGCTAAAGCTCCGGCTTCGATGTTCATCTTCAAGACCTCTGTTGAACCCCATATCGGTGAGGTTAACTATTTCAAAGTGATGCAAGGTACCGTTCATGGTGCAGACGACCTCCAGAACATGGATCGTGGCTCCAAGGAGCGTATCTCCCAACTCTATACTGTAGCCGGTTCAATCCGCGTTCCCGTAGATGAGGTTGCTGCCGGTGACATCGCTGCTACCGTTAAACTGAAAGATACCCGTACGGGCAATACCCTCAACGCTAAGGAGTGCGACAACACCTATCCTGGCGTTAAGTATCCCGAACCCAAATACCGTCGCGCTATCCGTCCGCAAACGGAAAGTGATTCCGAGAAACTCAGTGCCCTGCTGACCCGTATGCACGAGGAAGACCCGACATGGCTCATCGAGCAATCGAAGGAACTGCGTCAAACGATTGTCAGCGGTCAAGGTGAGTTCCACCTCCGCACCCTCAAATGGCGTTTGGAGAACAACGATAAGATGATGGTTGAGTACGACGAACCGCGTATTCCTTATCGTGAGACCATCACCAAGTCCGCTCGCGCAGACTATCGTCACAAGAAACAGTCCGGCGGTAGCGGTCAGTTCGGTGAGGTTCACCTCATCGTTGAGCCCTACGAGGAAGGCGTTCCCGTGAAGGAAGTGTATAAGTTCGGTAACCAAGAGTACCGAATCTCCGTCAAGGACACCCAAGAGTATCCGCTGGATTGGGGCGGCAAACTCGTGCTCATCAACTCCATTGTCGGTGGTGCTATTGATGCACGTTTCATCCCTGCTATCCTCAAGGGTCTGATGGACCGTATCGAGCAAGGACCTCTCACCGGTTCGTACGCTCGCGACATCCGCGTCATCATCTATGATGGTAAGATGCACCCGGTTGACAGTAACGAAATATCCTTCCGTCTTGCCGGTCGTAACGCCTTCGCTCAAGCCTTCAAGGAGGCCAACCCGAAGATCTTAGAGCCTGTTTATGAAGTAGAAGTACTCGTTCCAAGCGATATGATGGGTGATGTAATGAGTGACATTAACGGTCGCCGCGGTATGGTATTGGGTATGGAAGCCGAGAAGAACTTCACTCGCCTCAAAGCCCTCGTTCCGCTGGCAGAGATGTCTTCGTACAGCACTACGCTGAGTTCACTCACCGGTGGTCGCGCTACCTTCACGATGCACTTCAAGAGTTACGAACTCGTTCCCGGTGACGTTCAAGACAAACTCATCAAGGCTTACGCTGAGAGTCAAAAGGACGAAGAGTAATGTATATTGCCATTGCAGGAAATATCGGTGCAGGCAAGACGACGCTAACGAATATGTTAGCCAAGTATTATGGGTGGGAGCCGCGCTTTGAGAGCGTTGGCTTCAATCCTTATTTAGAGGATTATTACAAGGACATCAAGCGGTGGTCGTTCAGTATGGAGATTTATTTTCTCCAACAGCGCATGCAGGACCTCAATGCGGTAGCCAAAGCCAATCATACGATTGTGCAAGACCGCAGTATCTTTGAGGGTGTACATGTGTTTGTCACCAACAACTACCGTCGTGGCGACCTCAGTGACAGAGACTATAACACCTATATGGAACTCTTCCACACGATGGAACCGCTCATGCCGCTACCTGCCCTTATGATTTATCTTCGTAAGTCGGTGCCGACCCTCATTGGTCAAATACAGAAACGCGGTCGCGAATGCGAACAGAGTCTGCAAATAGACTACTTGCAAGGACTGAACGAACGATACGAAGACTTTATCTTCCATCAATATCCGGGAAAAGTACTGGTTATTGATTCCGACGAATTGGACTTTGAGCACAACCCGGAAGACTTCCGCAAGATTGTTAACCGCATTGACGCCCAACTCTTCGGTCTGTTCTCAGAGGAACATTTTCAATAGACCGCCTACGGCTGAACGATTAAAGACTAACGACTAAACACTAAACACTAAAGCAATGCATATAGCAATAGCAGGCAACATCGGTTGCGGTAAAACAACATTAACCAACATGCTCGCCAAGCATTACGGTTGGACACCTCGCTTTGAGAGCGTCGATTTTAACCCTTATTTGGAAGACTTTTACCACGATATGCACCGGTGGGCTTTCCATTTACAAGTCTATTTCCTCAACAAACGTTTCCAAGATGTTGTGGAGGTAAGCAAAAAAACAAACGAGTGGATTGTGCAAGACCGCACTATCTATGAGGATGCCCGTATCTTTGCGCCCAACCTGTATCGTCAAGGTTACATGTCGGAACGCGATTTTAAGAACTACAGCGACCTCTTCGATTTGATGATGTCACTCGTCAAAATGCCCGACTTGATGATTTATATCCGTTCGTCTATCCCTAATTTAGTGGCGCAGATTCAGAAACGCGGACGCAGTTACGAATCGGGTATGCGATTGGATTATCTCAATGGTTTGAACGACCTATACGAGGAATGGATTGCCGGCTACAAAGGCAAACTGCTCATCGTAGACGGAGACAAGATTAAGTTTGCAGACCGTCCGGAGGACTTCCGCTATATCACCGACCAGATTGATGCCGAGTTATTCGGTCTCTTCCCGTTTGAGAAAGAGGAACAAGTAGGTAAAGAAATACGTAGTTAACTGCGTGATTCAGCATTTTTTAGACTATATAGCTATCGAGAAGCATTATTCGACGCGAACGGTGGAGGCCTATCGCGACGATTTGCGCGATTTCTGTCGGTTCTTAGGGTGGGAACCGACAGATTTTAATCCTGCGGAGGTGGACGAGAGCGACATCAAACAGTGGATTATCGAACTCATGGACAAGGAGCATAACGCTAAACGAAGCGTCAAACGCAAGATTAGCAGTCTGCATAGTTTTTATAAGTTCTTGCTGCGCGAAGGAATCGTCAAGGTGGATATTACCCAACGAGTAATTGTGCCAAAGGTGGACAAGCCCCTACCTATCTTCTTCAAAGAGAGCGAGATGGAGGCCGTAACGGCTCAGGACGATGCTGCTGACGATTGGCAAAGCGCCCGCGACTGCCTCATCATTGAGATGTTCTATCAAACGGGCATGCGTCTATCCGAAATGGAAGGACTGAAGGATGAGGATATAGACACTATCACGGGACAAATTAGGGTGTTTGGAAAACGCAAGAAAGAGCGCATTATTCCCATTGGTGAAAAACTCATAGGACAAATCAAGCGCTATTGGGCATTTAGGCAAGAGCAATTCGGTTCCAATCTATGCAATAGCTTGCTTGTGAGACTCCCAAAAGGGAAAGATGTGGCACCTATGAACAAGAGCACCTTATATAATATCGTGCGTGCACGCATGGGCGAGGTGAGTTCGCTCACCAAGCACTCGCCACATGTCTTGAGACATACGTTTGCCACCACCATGCTCAATCATGGGGCGGACATACGAACGATACAGACCCTCCTCGGTCATGCCTCATTGGCAACCACCCAGATATACACTCACACCTCCTTTGAACAAATCAAACAGGTGTATAAAGAGACCCATCCGAGGGCAAAAACGGGTCAAAAAGAGGAAAAAGTGGAGAAAAATGGAGAAAAATAACGATTTTTTGCATTTTTTTTCAAAAATATTTTGTCATATCAAAAAAAAACAGTACTTTTGCACCGCTTTTCGGCCGAGTAGTCAGAACAAATGACAAAATGGCGGAGCGATCGCCACTATAGCTCAGTTGGTAGAGCAGCGGTTTTGTAAACCGCCGGTCGTTGGTTCGAGTCCGACTAGTGGCTCAAAGATCTTTGAAATATTGGGTGTGTTCCAGAGTGGCCAAATGGGGCAGACTGTAAATCTGCTGTCGCTGACTTCGGTGGTTCGAATCCATCCGCACCCACAAGTACTAACGCGGTTCTTTCCGCGTTTTCGCTGAAAACGCGGAAATAGCTCAGTCGATAGAGCACTAGCCTTCCAAGCTGGGGGTCGCGGGTTTGAGTCCCGTTTTCCGCTCTCTTTGCTGCTTTAGCTCAGTGGTAGAGCGCATCCTTGGTAAGGATGAGGTCCCGAGTTCAACTCTCGGAAG
>JAZLMS010000054.1:0-35437 GCA_045598805.1 Paludibacteraceae bacterium
AACGCTCAAGGTCTCAAAATTAAGTAATTGACAAAATATCAAAACAATGAAAAAGATGTATAGTAAACCTCAAACGCAAGAAGAAAAATTGCTAACTAACCCTGAACTCCATCAGATGTTAGATGTCTCTAATGGCCCTCATGATAACTTGAATGCCGCTCCCCGCCGTAAGTCTTAATTCTTAACGGAAAAAGTAGAGCAGTGCCCTCCCTCGCGGTTGGGCATTGCTTGTTATTTTTGGGCTCATTTTGCTGCTTTCGCTCGCAAAAGAGAAATAATTTGCACTTTTCCGGCAGATTATTTGCGTAGATGGAATAATTTTTGTACTTTTGCGTCGTGAAACTGCAAAAAGATAAAATATGCCATTCGTAATGCCTATTGAGGTTCAAATACCTCCTACATTAGTTGCTGATAAAGAGTTTCTTCAACAACAAGTGTCTTGCTATGCACAAGCATTAGTAGATAATATGTCATTGATGGATCGTCCCCATCGACAAATGACTGCTGCTCAAGTCTATGCTAATAGTCTCTCTGTTGATGAAGCTGAAGCGCGCATAGATAATCTAATCAATACTTTTTATTCCACTAAGGCATGAGAGTGTTGATTGACCAACAGGTTCAAGATAAAATAGAATCATTCTATTCTATCTCGTTGGCTTTGCATCCTACGTTAGATATTGCTGTTGTAAGAACTAAAAAGAAACGTTTATTTAATGCTATCCGTAATTTAGCTAAATATGCTACAATATATCCTATCGCTCGCGTTAAGGCAGAGTGGATAGCGGCTGGATATCGAGAAATGATTTGTGAAGACTTTCATTTTGCGTTCGATTTAGTAGATTTGGAAACGGGAGAAACGGTTGTTTATATTTTTGATGCTGAACATAGTTTATTAAATCATAACTAACCCCTAATCTTTTACAACGATAAATTTCTCTGCCCCGCTCCTCGTGAGTAGGGCAAAGGTGTTTTATAGAGAATTTTTCGCACAACTTTTGAGAATTTTGCAAAAATATTTGCACATATCATTTTTTTGTTGTATCTTTGCACCCGATTTCGATAAGACAGTAAACGGCTACCCAGGCACACTACAGCTTATCCCAAATCTAAGGTACTATTCTTTAGGACTTTAGCACCGTAGGGATACCCATTAGCCGCTCTGTCGAACAGGGTGGCTGATATTTTGTTAATATGTTAAGTAAAGAAGTACAAACATTAATTCCTAAGTTTCAAGCGTATTTCGCTACACAGCCAATTGAGCGTGCATACTTATTTGGCTCTTGTTCTCGTGGAGAAGAAACGAAAGATAGTGATGTAGATGTGATGGTTGCTTATGACCCATCACAACGTATTTCATTGCTAAAGGTAAGTAATATTATGTTGGAGCTCCAGCAAATAGCCCAACGTAAAGTGGATTTAGCTGAAATAGGGTATATCAAGCCCTTTGCTATACCGAGTGTGGAAAAAGATAAAATGTTAATTTATGAGAGAGCCAATTAGAGACAAGGAACGATTGCAGCACATGATAGATGCTATCAATGCTCTTCAAGATGGAATTCGGCGTTTTGATTTCGAGGCGATACAGAATGATCATATTATTTTTTATGGTTTTGTAAAGCAAATTGAGATTATTGGAGAAGCCACATATATGCTTTCCAAGGAATTTAAGTCCAAACATACCGAAGTCAATTGGGCACCTATTGAGAATATGCGTCATGTGTTAGTACATGGTTATTTTGCGATTAATCCTAAAATGTTATTATGTGTTATTGAAGACGATCTACCGATACTAAAGCCTCTCATTGAAAAGTATTTGGATGAGTAATTTAACGCAAAATAATCCGCAATAATACGAACCCCCTCAAAATTTACCAATCAAAAATGCTCACTACCTCACAAATATTATCGCAACATAACCGCCCCAACGGCGGCGAATGGTTGCTTTCATGGGGGGGGGTAATCTTCGCACCAAAATAAAGAAAGATAGGTAACACCTGTCCGGCTCTGCCGGATGGGTGTTGCTTGTTTATGATAATTAACTTATTTTACTAACCTCAAACGGTCGCAAGACCAAAAACTAAAACTCAAAACTTTTATGAAAAAATCAATTCTTCTGTTTGCAGCAACCTTGTTCGCTGCAGCAACCTTCGCTCAAACGCCCACTGTCAGCGCCTCGAGCGTAACGTTCAAGTACTGTGAGACGACAGATACTGCGTTGACGATTATTGCCTTAAAGCCGTATAATTGGGTCACTCCTCACAAAACAATTAAAATTACGGAATATGGAACGCAAGTTTATACTATTGAAAATGTTCGTGGTTGTGATAGTATTGTCGTTTTTTCATTGGTTAGTCCCGTCCTTCCGGGTAAATTTTCCATTAGCTCAACACAGCAAGTTCAATTTTCTTTAGGAAATCTTCAATATAAGGCATCTGAAAATGGATTGGAAGGAGATATTAAGCATAATACTTCGGGAGGATTAAAGAATGGCATTTGGAGATTCGCGGAACATCAGTGGGATATTTGCACTGCTACAGAAAATAATAGTAAATCTGCGACATCTACAAAATGGATTGATTGCTATACATGGGGTGCTTCAGGTTCTGGAACATATAATCAGCCATACCAAAGCACAAATAGTTCGAGTACTAGTATTCAAAAAAGCGATTCGGATTGGCCTTGGTATAATGAAATCTCAAATGGCGGCACATATCATTCTTTTTATACATTAAAGTGGCATGAATTAAACTATATCTTATCATCCCGAGAAAATGCAAATTTATTGCGTGGTAAAGGACAGGTAAATGGAGTTTCTGGTGTTATTCTATTGCCAGATGATTGGCAATCAGCACCATCTGGTTGTAGTTGGGATAATAATGCTACTAATTATACGACTAATGTATACAAAAGTAAGGCAAATCAAAATGATTGGGATAAAATGGAAGCTGCGGGTGCTGTATTTTTCCCATTGTTGAACACAACTAGCAGTATCTCAAATATGGGAAGTTTTTATTGGACTTCTGAAGGAAATCAAAGCCCTTATTATTGGAAGCCTTCAACTATTCCTACTGTATCATCTGGTAATCGCGAGTCCTATGAATATGGAGACAATAATAGAGGTTATGTCCGTCCAGTTAAACTTGTTCAATAAACTCCTTTTGCCGTAACATTTATCTATGAAAGCAAAAACGATACTCATAGTAGCCGCTTTGGTTTTGGGTTGGTGCGGAGTGCGCGCCCAAGATCAACCTACTCATAGGGTAACGTATGCGTCCACGGATGTTCCCGGCGGAACGATTTCGATAAAACAACTGTCGGAAACAACCTTCCGACTCACCGCTCGAGCCAAAGAGGGATATACCTTCCTTATTTGGTCCGATAGTGTAAAAACGCCTGTCCGCGATTATCAACACTTGGCAACAGATGAAGACCCTAATGGCGACCAAACCTTATGGGCAATCTTCACCTTAGATGAAGATATGACGCAGGAGTTAGGACATGTCGAAGTCACAAACGTGTACAACCATACGATACCTTGGTGCTACCTAAAGGCAGTACCGAATGAGGGCGCAGAGTTCTTTGCTTGGAATAACGGAGATAAAACGGAAAATCCTACTCAGTATTATTTTGATAAGACTTTCCGTCGTTATCCCATTTTCAAGACTACAAAACCTGCGGTTGTCTATGACACTATACAACACCCGGGAGGTACACTCACCGTAGAGCCACTCACTGCCACCACGTTCTCCGTGCTGGCAACACCGGCTGATGGCTACACCTTCCAACAATGGGCCGACGGCAAAACGGAGAACCCACGCACCTTTGCGCATAACAATGGCGCTGCTGATTCAACCCACTTTGCTGTCTTCACACGCACCGAGGACATTCATCGTCCACTCGGTGACGTGGCTGTAACGATAGATAATGCATCTATACCTTCCTTCATCCTAACCGCTACCGCTAAAACCGGAAATAAGTTCTTCAAATGGAACAACGGCCGGGATAATGCGATATTGTCCTACGTTGAATCGGACGGAACGCGCGTTCCAATGTTCAATACGGTAGCCAAACAAGTGGTTTATGATATTGACGACCACGCAGGTGGTCATATCGAGGTAAACGATGCAGGAGATAAGAACTACCAATTAGTGGCAACTCCGGAAGACGGATATACATTCGTCAAATGGGCAGACGGAACGACACAAAACCCTCGCACTATTCAGTTTGCTCAAGATGCTGCTGACAAAGTCTATTATGCCGTCTTTACCCGTGACGAGTACATGCAACGTAACTTAGGTCACGCTAACTTAACCATTGCCGACCAAGGCAACGCCACACCGACGTTTACGCTCACAGCAGAAGCAGAAACGGGTGGGGAGTTTATGGTTTGGAATAACGGAAACACGTCTGCCGGGCCTATTGCTTATGCTGAAAACGAAGGTGCTCGCTATCCGTTCTTCAAATCGACCATCAATCAAGTGGTTATTGAATATGACCAACACGTTGGCGGAACAGTTGCAGCTACCCTCAAATCGGGTAAGACCTACACCCTAACCGCAGTTGCTGCTGAGGGTTATACCTTCCAGCAATGGGCAGACGGAGTAACATCCGCTTCTCGTGATATTACATTTGAGCAAGATGCTGATGACAAGCTCTATTACGCTGTCTTTACTCGCGACGAGTATATGACACGTAACTTGGGTTATTCCACTTTGGCAGTAACAGACCAAGGCAACAACACCCCTTCCTTCCAACTCACAGCACACGCTGATGACGGAGGATCGTTTATGGTTTGGAATAACGGAGCTAAAACGGAAAGCATTGCCTATGCAGAGCCGGAAGGCGCACGTTATCCGTTCTTCCGCTCCACCGAACCGCAAGTGGTTTATTCTCTGAACCAACACCCGGGTGGTGTAGTATCTGTAGAACGCATGTCTGCCAAGTCGTTTACCTTAACGGCAACAGCTAACGAAGGCTATTCGTTCCTTAAATGGACGGATAATGTCACCTCTGCAACTCGCTCCTATACTCATCCGAACGCTCCTACCAATGACTCGCTTATATATGCCGTCTTTACCAAAGATGAGGATGTAACTATTGCAGGAGGTACGGTAGAAGTGAAAGTGATAGACCGCAAGGTTCCTTCCTTCACTTTGGAGGCAAAAGCCATAGATGGCGAAGGTCCTTGCTCGGCTTCCTTCTTATTGTGGACGAACGGAGCAAGAACCGCATTGATTAATTACGTAGAAAGCGACGGTAATCGCAAGCCTATCTTCGGCATTAAGAAACCGCTCGGTTATACGTTCGATAATCAAGAAGGCGGAGTGATAGAGGTTACACCCCTTGCCTGCGGATTTACGCTCACGGCGGTGCCTAATGCCGGTTACTCCTTTACGATGTGGCAAGATAATGAGAACACCGAACCTATTCGAACCATTGATTACGTAGAAGGTACTTATACAGCCCTCTTTACTCCGGCTGCCTTTAAGGTGGATGACCAAGTCTATAATACATTTGACGAAGCCGTGGCTGCCGCAGGAACAAGTAACCCTGTACAATTAATCAATGACTACCCCGGTGTTATCATCGTCACCACACCTGTGAACCTGCAAACCAACGATCACGCTATCGGCACATTGGATATCCGCTACGGCGGTGATGTGAACTTAACGGATTTCGCTACCATTGGCACATTAGCATTGCAAGCCACCACAGGTAAGTCGTCTCAGATTCACCCGCTCAGTAACTTGGATGTTAACAATGCTTACATTGATATTAAATTCAAGGATGCTGCTAACGACAACAACTGGTACGGCTTTGCCGTTCCGTTTGAAGTAGATGTAGAAACGGGTGTTGCCCGTACCGATGGAGTAGGGACGCACGTATCAATGCACGACTACCTCATTTGGGAGTATGACGGGAACGTTCGTAAACAAACAGGTACGGGTTGGGTGAAGAAACCCTCCGGCATGCTGGAGCCCGGTCAGTTCTACATGATTGGTGTGGTAGGTCCCGAAATCGAATGGCGCTTCACTATGGTGCCTAATTCGACCATCGTAGGTTCTAACTCCTTCCCAATGCCCGCTTATGGCGGCAATACTGACCATGTGGAAGGCGGTTGGAACGCAATGGGTAACAGCTTGACGCAATATGCTAAAGCCAGCGCTACCGGCATTAACTTCTGCCAGGTATATGACAACGTCAACATCATGTATCTGACCAAGAACATGCAAATGACATCCTTCGTAGTCGGCACTCCGTTCTTCATCCAAGTATCGGGTGATAATACGATGAAGTTAAAAGCCAGCAACGAAACGAATCCAAGTGCACTCTATGCTCCTCGCTTTGCAGAACAAGACGAAGCGGCTATCTACGAGGTTCGCCTCTCCAATGGCAATCAGTACGATGCTCTCTTTATCTGCGCTGACGAGAATGCTACCGAGCAATATGAAACGGGTAAAGACTTGATTAAAATGTTTGGTAATAACACCAATGCTTATATCTGGTCGGAAGCCTATGGACAAAAACTCTGTGCTCAAAACGCTAAGAAAGTGGCAGAGGAGACTTACTTCTCCGTTGTCCTGTCTGCTCCTAAGACAGGCGAATATACCTTATCCGCCAGTGAAGGAGACGAAAGCGTTTACTTGCTCATGGAAGATGGAACGAAACAAGCACTAACGCAACCTTATAACATGATACTATATAAAGGTAACAATCCTATTACCTTATGTATCGGTGCTAAGGCTCCGGAAGCTGCTACAGGCATGGATAACATAACCGCTGAACCGGTACAAAAAGTACTGTACAACGGCGTCATCTATATCCTGCGCGAAGGTTCTGTTTATACACCTCAAGGAATACGAGTTAAATGAACACAATTATGAAACGCGATTATTTAACTCCTACATCCTCTGTAGTGCAACTCTGTGCTTCCGCTCCCATCATGCAATGGTGGGACGGGGGCAGCGGCTTAGATTCGTTTCCTCCGCTTGATCCTAAATAATTAACTTGAAAATAGTTAATTGTAAATATGGCATTATGTTACTACTCGGACTTTTTGTCCGGGTAGTAACTGCGCTTGCTATCAATGCTCCTGTGACCTATACCGGGTATCACGGGACATACTTTAATCCTTGGCGCTCAACCACAACCTCAACTACCTATGTTAAGAAAGGAAGTTTCTCTCCTAAAGACTCTCACCTTTCTCCCGCTCCGAATAGTACAATAACCGTTTATACCATCTATTCGGGTTATAACTCAAGCATCAGTATAGAAGGACCTGCTTCGGCTGCCCGTTTCAAATATACACCTACAGCCGAAAATCCTTACTTATTCATTCACTTTGCCAATTACATGTTTGTGGGCTACGGCTCGCACGAACCACTATATGATAGAATAACCGTTAAAAACCCCTCTGGCTCTACTATCGGTTGCACATACGATTTTAGAAGTACAAACTCCTACTATGGAGATGTCAATAATCACGAATTTCACCTCTCTACCGGTTACGACTCCTACGGCCAGATGTATCAAGGCTACCGAGATTGGGATGTGATGGTGTATGACCTGACGCAATATGTGGGACGCACCATCACCATCGAAGTTATTGCGTCTTGCTGCTCCAACATCCGTTGCTATAGTTATCTTTACCTCGGTTTTGAAGCCACACATTCTATCGAAATTTGTGCCGCCGGATCCTCTACCTCTACGCGTGTAGAAGCCCCCAAAGGCTTGCCCTCCTATCAGTGGTTAGAAGGCTCGGCTTCCGGACAAGTAGTGGGTACTAACTATTATTACGACATTCCTGCCGGCAAGGCTACTAATTACTACTGCCGCTTTAATGGTTATTGCTCTAATACTCTCTTAATGGCAAAAGCCGAGAAACCTATCCCTGAGTTTGATTATGACATCCACTGCGGTGCCACCGCGGATACCGTCTTTATAACAAACACCAGCCGAATAGAATCGGTCACCGGTTCACGTCCGCCTGAAGCCATAGAATGGGACTTTGGCAACGGAACCTATTCAACCGATTACGCGCCCGCGCCTGTGATATATAATAAGGACGAAGATCATACCATCACTCTTCATGTAGGCGATTCCGGATTTGCGTGTGACTCTACAACGCAGCAGACTATTCCCGGTAGCCAAACACTCCAAAGCACCGATTATGCTTACGTCTGCTTGGAAGATATACCTTATGAGTGGCACGGCAATAAGTACATGACCACAGGAACGTTCTTCACTACGCTTACCAATCGCTTTGGTTGCGATAGTATAGTACAACTGAACCTCACCGTGGCTAAACCTTTCACACGCCAGTACGCCGATACCGCCCTTTGCGAAAACGATTCCTTCCTCTGGCATGGGCAATTAGTACACGAAGAAGGGTATTATTACGACACCCTTCATACATCCTATGGTTGCGATAGTATCCGCTACCAACTGCACGTAACCCATCGCAAAGTAAGCTATAGCGACACCTATCTCACCCTTTGCGATAAATGGATTCCTTATTCTTGGAATGGCAAGACCTGTTATACCTCCGGAGAATATTCCGTTACCTTGGTTAACGCCGCCGGTTGTGACAGTATAGCACGTCTGCACCTCACTATCAACGAATATTCTGCCAGCGACACCACCGCTTATGTCTGCTCTGAAGACTTGCCTTACGAATGGCACGGACGCTCTCTAACTCAAGCAGGCGAAGTACACGACACCCTACGCACAATCTTTGATTGTGATAGTATCGTAACCCTGCATTTAGTGGTGCACGCACCCGAATATAAGGAAGAAAACTACCACATCTGCTATGGCGAGACGCTCGATTGGCACAACCGTACTTATGATGCCACCGGAACTTATCTCGATACCTTCTACTACGCTAAAACCGGTTGCGACAGCATTCGCTTTACCATGAACTTGGTAGTTGGAGAGCAACCCACCGAGATTATTAAAGACACCACCATCTGCGAGAACGAATCCTATTCTTGGCACGGGCAAACGGTGCATGAGGCACGAACATACTACGACACCATCCGTGACCGGTTTGATTGCGATAGTGTGTGTTATACGCTTAACGTAAAGCACTATAAACTCCAGACCTCAACCACTAATCTGACTATCTGCTACGAACAAGTGCCCTTCACGTGGAATAGTTTTACATGCACTGAGGACGGAACATATACTGAAACAAATCTAACGGATATACACGGCTGCGATAGTACGGCCATTCTGCACCTGACTATCAACGAGTTCTCCGCCAGCGATACCGTTGTGTACCTCTGCTCAGAAGACTTAGCCGCAATGGGCTCTTATGCTTGGCACGGCAAATCGCTATCGGCTGCCGGACAACTCAAGGATACAGTCAAGAATAGCGTTAACTGTGATAGTATCATCACGCTCACTCTTATTGTACACGCACCCGAATATAAGGAAGAGAACTACCACATCTGCTATGGCGAGACGCTTAACTGGCACAACCGCACTTATGATGCCACAGGAACTTATCTCGACACCTTCCACTACGCTAAAACCGATTGCGACAGCATTCGCTTTACCATGAACTTAGTAGTCGGAGAGCAGCCTACCAAAATACATAAAGACACCTCCATCTGTGAGGATCAAGTCTTTGAATGGCACGGACAACAAGTGCATGAGATAGGGACATATTATGATACCTTGCGCGACCGCTTTGACTGTGATAGTATTCTCTATTCACTTACCGTCAATCACTACTTATTAACCGGTAGCGAAACCTTCCTTACCATCTGTTACGAGCAATTGCCTTATACTTGGAACGGCATTACCTGCGAGGCTGGAGACATATATTTAGTTCACCTTGTTAATAGCCATGGCTGCGACTCCGCTGCTACCCTATACTTGACTGTACGCGATTTCTGCAAGTCGGATACCGTCGCATATGCCTGCTCCGAAGAATTGCCCTACCTATGGCATGGGCAAGAGTGCTTTGCTAACGGTGTTTATACCGATACACTCACTAACAAATACGGCTGCGATAGCGTCGTTTATATGCACCTCAATGTGCAAACACCCAAGGATAGCGTTGAGTTCCATCACATCTGTTATGGCGATACCTATTATTGGCACGGGCAGACATGCACCGAGTCAACGCATTACTTTGACACCATGCGTTATGTTCATATGGGCTGCGACTCCATCCGCTTTGATCTGCAACTCGAGGTCGGACCCGAACCTGTATATAAACACCTCGACACCCTTATATGTGAGGACGACTACTTCTATTGGTACGAACAAGAAGTTCATAGCCCGACAACCTATTATCACACCGTAAAAGACCGTTGGGGCTGCGATAGCGTCTATTGGAGCATGAGTGTTAAGCATAAGCGCATAACCTATAGTACCACCTCTTTGACCCTCTGCTACGAGCAAATGCCTTATACGTGGAACGGACAGACCTTCACCAAGGGCGGAAAATACATCGTTCACCTTATCAACCAAGCAGGCTGCGACTCCGTGGCAACACTCAATCTGACAGTACGGGAGTTCTCATCTACCGACACGATTGTTATTCGTTGTATTACCGACGGCCCATATACATGGTACGGACGCACACTAACCCAAACGGATACATTACAACGATGGCTTATCAATAGTGTAGGGTGCGACTCCGTGGTGACGCTCTATTACTACACCTCTACGTTCTGCGACCCTGTTCATCCTATTGACCCTCGAGTAGATTGTGACACCACGTATAGCCAACTCGACACCACCATCCGCTATGGTGTTGATACCATCATGTGGTTTGAACTCACTTATAGTACCCCCGGCATCTACCACGATACATTACGCCCCAATAGTTTGCATTGCGACTCTATAGGAACACTCATTCTACGCGCTTATTACACAGACACCATGATAGCATGCCCCGGAGAAGATGTGATTATGGCAACTCCGTTCGGGTATAAACATATTGGTACGGCAGATAGTTTAGTGGGGTGCCTATTTGCGGATGAGAACGATACCTGTCTTATCAGCGGTTCGTTGGTGGTTAATCGCTATACCGACGAGATTACTACCATCGAAAAAGATACCTTCATTTGCCAAGGAGACAAGATCGATTGGTTCAACTTAACTATCAGCAAAGAAGGTACATATGAATATCGACTTAAGAACATAACCGGTTGCGACTCCGTCCGTCAATACCTCCATGTCAGTGTACACTATCCAACGCAATCACTAACGAAAGACACCATCTGCCACGGGGATACACTCTTATGGAACGGATATAAATTCGGGCACTCTATAGACACCACTATTGTCCTTGTTAATGCCGCTCAATGCGACTCCTTCTGCCAATTACAATTGGTGGTATTAGACGAGATACCCCAGACAGACCTGAATATAGTCCTCTGTCAAGGCGAAACAATAGATTGGCACGGACAAACCATTTCAACCTCTGGTGACTACACCAAAACATTGGATAATATTCATGGCTGTGATTCAACCGTCATCTTACATGTTACTTATTTATACGTCAAAGACTCCATAGAAACATATTCTATGTGCCATTCGGACTCCTATCTCTGGCACGGACAATCTATAACTTCTGCCGGAACGTATTACGACACCATCCGTTATCAACATCAAGATTGTGACAGTATCCGCTTTACCTTGACAGTCAAGACCTCTCCCGCTCCTGTTTCGCAAAGCAAAGATACATCCTTCTGCTACGGCGAATCAATGGAATGGCATGGACAGACATGCAATCAAACCGGCGTTTATTACGACACCTTACGAAATGCCCATGGCTGTGATAGTATCTATTATCAGTTAAATCTCACTATCTATCAACCCCCCGAAAGTCACACCACTATCAAACTGTGTCCTTCTGTGCTGCCTTTTGTCTGGAACGGAAAATCCTATGATGCAGCAGGAGACTATTCTTTCCATACACAAAACGCCCATATGTGCGATTCTACGGCTTATCTACACCTGATTATCACACCCACCGAAGTGAAAGATACTATGGCCGTTGTCTGTCGTACAGAGTTACCTTATATTTGGCATCAACAATCACTAACTCAAGAAGGTGTATATACGGATACATTGCAAAATACTGTCGGGTGTGATTCGGTTATTCGACTGAATTTGTACGTCACCAATTTCTGCGATGACGACCATCCTATTGACCCTCGCGTAGATTGTGACACAACCTATAGCACCTTAGATACCACTATTGCTTATGGTCTCGAAACAGTTCTTTGGTTTGGCCAAACGTACGCAAATCCGGGTATCTACCACGATACGATTAAGAACTGCCACAATTGCGATTCTGTTGGCACACTTCTTTTGCGTGTAACGTACAAAGATAGTGCTTCTGTTTGTGGTACTACCCCCTACACCTTCACCACTCCTTGGGGCGATTATACCACACCCGATGACTGTGACTGCCTGACGGGCGACATCGTCAAAACCGCTGACAACGAGTCTCTCGTTTGGGCGCAACTATGCGTCACGCGCCTCCAACCCACCGATAGCACCACTACTGCCACTATCTGTGAAGGCGAGTCGTTCAATTGGTATGGACATATATACACCACAAACAAGGACACCTCTATGACCCTTACCAATGCTGCCGGTTGTGACAGTATTTGCACCTTGCACCTAACCATTCTCCCCAAGACCTATGGTTATGAGAACCAATCTACTTGCTCTATCCCCTATATCTGGCATGGCAAAGAAGCAACTAATGGTGATACTATCATACTAACGAATATCTATGGTTGTGACTCTATCGTTACCCTCAACCTGACTATCCATTCTCCCACCGATAGCACCACTACTGCCACTATTTGTGAAGGCGAGTCCTTCAATTGGTATGGACATATCTACAAGACAGCCAAAGACACATCCATAACCCTCACTAATGCTGCCGGTTGTGATAGTATCTGCACCTTGCACCTAACCGTACTACCCAAGACCTATGGTTATGAGGACCAATCTACTTGCTCTATCCCCTATATCTGGCACGGCAAAGAGGCTACTAATGGTGATACGATCATACTACAGAATGTCTATGGTTGTGATTCTATCGTTACCCTCAACCTGACTATCCTTGCTCCCACCGATAGCATCACTACTGCCACTATTTGTGAAGGTGAATCCTTCAATTGGTATGGACATATATACACCACAAACAAGGACACCTCTATGACCCTTACCAACGCCGTCGGTTGTGATAGTATCTGCGAACTACACCTAACCGTTCTTCCCAAGACTTACGGTTATGAAAACTTATCTACTTGCTCTATCCCTTATATCTGGCACGGCAAAGAGGCTACTAATGGTGATACTATCAAACTAACGAATATCTATGGCTGTGACTCTATTATTACCCTCAACCTGACTATCCTTGCTCCCACCGATAGCTCCACTACCGCTACTATCTGTGAAGGCGAATCCTTCAATTGGTACGGACATATCTACAAGTCAGCCAAAGACACATCCATGACCCTCACCAACGCCGTCGGTTGTGACAGTATATGCTCCTTACACTTAACCGTTCTCCCCAAGACCTATGGTTATGAGTTCTTATCTACTTGCTCTATCCCCTATATCTGGCACGGCAAAGAGGCTACTAATGGTGATACTATCATACTACAGAATGTCTATGGTTGTGATTCTATTGTTACCCTCAACCTGACTATCCTTGCTCCCACCGATAGCACCACTACTGCCACTATTTGTGAAGGCGAGTCCTTCAACTGGTACGGTCATATCTACAAGACAGCCAAAGATACATCCATGACCCTTACCAATGCTGCCGGTTGTGACAGTATCTGCACCTTGCACCTAACCGTAAATCCCATTAAGCGGCAACGTTCCGAGCGCAGCATTTGCGAGGGTACAACCACCACGTGGAGGGGTAGGGTACTTGATAAAGCCGGAACATACGACACCATTATCTACTCTGTCAACGGCTGTGACTCTATCCGCGATACCTTAGACCTAAATATCCTTATGCCGACCCGCTTGGATGACGTCTATTATGCTTGCTATAACGACTTCCCGTTCAATCTCTATGGTCACCGCATCGAACTGCCGGGCGAATATGAGTGGCACCTGACGAATAAAGCCGGCTGCGACTCCACAATCGCTTTGACCGTTTATAAATCACCTACACCCACCAAAGTGGTGATTGATACTTCCTTCTGCGATGGAACCCATATCACATGGCGCGGGCAAGAGATCTGGAATGCGGGTTATTATCAGGATGTTATCCATTGCCGTGATCCGCATTTTGAACACTGCGATAGTATATATCTTGAATTGCACGTAACCAAGAAAATACGTACCTATTGCGATACCACCGTCTATGTGGGATATTGCGATTTGCCGTACAAATGGAAGACGGCAGAAGGGTATCTGTTAGAATTCTATAAGAGCGATAAGTATATCGAGAACCTCACCAATGCTGCAGGATGCGACTCTACACTCGTTCTCAATATCGTAGTTAGTGATACTGCCTCTATTGTAGAACAAGACACTACTATCTGCGCTGGCGAAACCCTCCTTTGGCAAGGACAAACGATAAGCACTCCCGGGGATTATTACTACACGACTAAGTTTAAAAATATCCACTATCAGCATTGTGATAGTGTTCGGTATAAACTGCACGTAAACGTGCTCTATCCCCAAAATATTGTCATCTTTGATACTATCTGTCAAGGCGATACCGTCATGTGGTATAAGCAAGCATGTACCAAGAACGGAATATACCGGCACATCTTATCCTACGAAAACGGTTGTGACAGCGTTCTCGCTACTCTCCACTTAACTGTAAACGAGCCGAGCAGTTCCCTCACAGAGGCTTTCATCTGCTTAGGTAGCAGTTATCAATGGAACGGACATACCTTCACTAACTCAATAGACACTACCATCTACCTCATCAACCAAGCCGGATGCGATAGCATGAGCAGGTTAGTGCTGACCGCCGGCGTTTGTTGCCCGGATACGCAAATGGTTAAAACCTACCTGCCCGGAGTCTGCGATACCTTAATACCCTATAACTGGAGAACCTGGCGCACAAATGCCATTAAGATATCCACCCCCGGACATTACGAAGATACGCTGCGCAATAAATGGGGTTGCGATAGTATCATCTATACCTTGGATATAGATTTCTACCATTGCTGCCGTGACCTAAAAGGCGAAATGGGCTTAGGTGCCGTCTGCGCTGATGACGACTATTTGAGTATCAGCCTCGACCTCTATTCGGGTATGATGAACGAATATAGACTGCACTTCACCAATCCTGCTCTCAACACATTACCCTTCCGTGATACCACTGTTCACCTGACCGAAGAAGACTGGATGACCGGTGCCATCGATATAGATATACCTATACCTTACGATCCTTTGGATAGTACACATTATCCCCGCCCGGATGTCTATTACGTAGATATATTAGTTGGTGATAGTTGCGGCAACAGCCTCCATTGGGATCGCGTACCATTCACCGTTTTGTATCCCTCATGGCTCATAGTACAGCGTTGGAACGATGTCCTTGCCCTCTATAACGAACGCTATAATGGTGGTTATACCTTTAGCGAAATACGCTGGTTCCATGAAGATTCGCTTCTCACCGCCCGCGGTGAACATGACGGCTATATCTATATCCGTCCTACCTTGGAATATGGCACTCCTTACCATGCCGAGTTGACCCGTACCGATGACGGCAAGACTTTCCCAACCTGTAACTTCTATCCACATGAGCAACGCGATACTATCATCTTCAAAGAGCAAGTAGAAATAAGCCACACCCTCATTGAACCTAAAACCACACGTATCTGGATAACGACCAACACCAGTGGTACATACAATATATACGATGTCAGCGGAACGCGCGTTCAACAAGGGTTCTTTGGGGCTGAATATAACACATTCTACATAGACTTTGATGATCGCTTGCCCGAAGGAGTATATATCATCGTCTTCAGAGGCAAAAACTTATTCGACTCTAAAAAAGTCATTTACGATAAATAGTGAAACGCTTAGGAATCATCATATTAACCTGTTTACTCGCCTCCTCGATGTATGCCGAGTATGAACAATCAGTAACCGTCAAAGACTGGGCACTGGCGCTGCGTTTACAGTATCCTAAACCCGTTCATTATGTAGGCGGAAGCGTCTATGGCGGTTATAGCCAATTCAAACTCAATGGTGCAGACCTCTCTATCCCGGGAGGAGGAAATGCCGGTATCGCCCTCCAATACAAACTGGAACGAAAAGCCTTCCGAATGGTGGCAGGCTTGGACGCTACCTATGCCGGCAGTTCCATCAAAGACCCCAAGAACGATATAATTGATATACCCATGGTGTTCCCCGACACAAGTATGACCTATCGCTTCATGCTTTATGGAATGGACGAGAAGCAACATAGTATCGAGTTGGGACTGCGCCTTATGTTTGGTTTCGACTATAAAGGCGTCTATTTCCTTGCCGGTATGCGCGCAGGATTACCCGTTTGGTCCCAATATAAGATAACAACCTTTGCCAATCGTATCATCTTAGACGAGAAGACGATTGACTATTACTCCGATATGCCCAACCACTGGCTATATGCCGATGCCAGTACTTTTAAGGATAAGATGCACCTCAATTTTAATCCTCAAGTGAGTGCCGAATTAGGCTTCAATATGGATAAGTGGTTCGCTTACCACCCTCGACATAAACGCTCACCTACGCGCAAACCGGAGGGTAGGGAACTTGTTCACTATGAACTGGCTGCCTATGCTAACGTGGGCTGTATTACGGATTATAGAACCTGTCGCAATGAACCGTTATTAACCTACAATCCCGTGGGCGGAAAAATAGAACACGTGCGTAGCCATTTTGACGATGCCGCCTATGCCTCCAACCGCTGTATGCCTTGGAACGTGGGTATCAAACTCAATATCTATTACGAGATTTACGATAAACCTCAACGTCCCCGTTCGGGAACAAATGATATAAAGAAAGCCAAACCCACTATATCTTCTGCCACTTTGGCGAACGTTAAGGGCAAAACCAAAGAGATGCCTCGCATCCAACTTACCTTTGCCGACAAAACCTTCTACACGGGCGATACCATTGTGCTGGAAAACATCTACTTCGATTCCGATAAGTATTTCGTCCGCTCCGAGAGTTTTCCTCGCTTAGACGAACTGGCAGAGTTCATGAAGAAGCATACAGAGCTGAACATCACCCTCATCGGACACACAGATAATACCAATACCGCCGAGTATAACCTCACACTTAGTTACAATCGTGTTAATGCCGTTAAGCGAGAACTTATCAACCGAGGTATCAGTGCCGGTCGCATCTTTACAAGAGGTAAAGGTCTGACTTGTCCTGTTGCCGATAATAGCACTCCTGAAGGCAGACAAAAGAATAGACGCGTAGAAATGATATTCGAAATGGACGAAAATTAAGAAAAATACAAATTTATTTGTATATGTCAAATATTTTTTGTAATTTTGCGCGAATTTTGATATTTAGTCAAGATTCGCGCTTATTTATGCACATAAATTAAATACAGATATTATGACAAATTTAGAAGAACTAACAAACAAACTCTACGCAGAAGGCGTTGAGAAAGGTAAGACGCAAGCAGCACAAATCATTGCTGATGCAGAACAAAAAGCCGCCGAGATAGTGGCTAAAGCAGAAAAACAGGCCGCTGAGATTGAGGCTAAAGCTTCCACAAAAGCTGCCGAACTGGATAAAAACACCCGTTCGGAACTCAAACTCTACGCAGAACAATCGGTTAATGCCCTCCGTACCGAAGTTACTAATCTTATCTGCGGACAAGTGATTAATGAGAGCGTGAAAGCCGCTACTGCCGACAAGGCTTTCATGCAGTCCATCATCGCCAAAATGGCGGAAAGCATGGTTAAGGATGGTAACGTAACTATCGATGCCAAAGATGCAGAAGCACTCAAAAAATACTTCGCCGCTAACGCGAAAGCCCTTCTTGACAAAGGAGTGAAGATTAACGAGGTAAAGGGTATCAAGACCGACTTCGCTATCGCTCCCGAAAAGGGTGGGTATAAGCTGACCTTTGGCGACAAAGAGTTTGAGGCTTATTTCAAGAATTTCCTTCGTGACCAACTTATAGAACTTCTTTTCTAATGAGTTACGAATTTTTAATAGCCGGATTACCAGACCTTAAACAGGGTTCGCTCCTTTCTACCGAAGCGTTGACCGAACTGCTTGAGGAACAATTGTCCGAGAAAGACAAGAAGCTCTGGAAGAGCCTCATTGAAGGCGCAGCTGCGAGCAGTTTAAAGACTAATGCCTTTTTGGACGAGTGGTCTGCCTTTAATCACGACCTCAATAATATCCTCACTGCCGCTATCTGCCGCAAACACAACATTGATCTCAAAAGCCAAATCAAAGTTGAGAACTCAGCCGATAGCCAGTTGCCAGCCAGTAACCAGTATTCTGTCTCCGAACAGATTTTGGCTAATCCTAATGCCAAGGACTTTGGCTTAAAAGGAACCAGTCCCATCGTTGAGGAAGTACTTCGTATCGCTGCCATAGAGAACCTATTGGAACGCGAACAAGCCATTGACGCTATCCGCCAAGCTTGGCTCGAAGAACATACGCTATTCAATTACTTCGGTATAGAGAAAGTGCTATCGTATTGGCTGCAGAACGAGATACTGCACCGCTGGGATAAACTCACTATGGAGACCGGTCAACGCGTCTTCCGCGAGTTAGTTAATGACATGAAAAAATCAATTAAGATATGACAAAAGGAATAGTTAAGGGTATCATCGCCAACCTCGTAATGGTGGAAGTAGATGGACCCGTATCACAAAACGAAATCTGCTACATCAGCGTACAGAATGTTAAACTGATGGCAGAGGTGATTAAGTTCACAGGGAAACAAGCCTACGCTCAGGTGTTTGAATCCACCCGTGGACTGAAAGTAGGTAATGAAGTAGAGTTTACCGGTCACATGCTCGAAGTAACGTTAGGTCCCGGCCTTCTGAGCCGTAACTACGACGGACTCCAAAACGACTTGGATAAACTGACCGGCGTCTTCCTCCAACGAGGCGAGTACTCCTATCCTCTCGACAAAGAGAAACTCTGGGACTTCCAACCCATCGCTAAAGTGGGCGACGTAGTGGAGGCTGCCGCATGGCTTGGTGAGGTAGATGAGAACCATCAGCCCCACAAAATCATGGTGCCCTTCGTAATGGAAGGCAAATACACCATTAAGTCTATTGCTAAAGCCGGTCAATACAAGATTGAAGATGAGATAGCCGTTATCACCGACGAAGAAGGTAAGGACCACGTTATTACGATGATTCAGAAATGGCCCGTTAAGAAAGCTATTACCGCTTATCGTGAGAAACCGCGTCCCTTCAAACTCCTCGAAACGGGTGTTCGCACCAACGATACGGCTAACCCCAACTGCGAGGGTGGTACAGGTTTCATCCCTGCACCTTTCGGAACGGGTAAGACCGTACTCCAACACGCTATCTCTAAGCAAGCCGAAGCCGACATCGTTATCATCGCTGCCTGCGGAGAGCGTGCCAACGAGGTAGTGGAGACCTTCACCGAGTTCCCCGAACTGGAAGACCCCCACACCGGTCGCAAACTGATGGAGCGTACCATCATCATTGCTAACACATCAAACATGCCTGTGGCTTCCCGTGAGGCATCTGTTTATACATCCATGACCATTGCAGAGTACTACCGTTCAATGGGACTGCGCGTTATGCTTATGGCAGACTCAACCTCCCGTTGGGCACAAGCCCTCCGTGAGATGTCCAACCGTTTGGAGGAACTGCCCGGTCAGGATGCCTTCCCAATGGACCTCAGTGCTATCATCGGTGCCTTCTACGCACGCGCAGGATATGTATATTTGAATAACGGTCAAACGGGTTCGGTAACCTTCTTAGGTACCGTATCTCCCGCCGGTGGTAACCTTAAGGAACCTGTAACGGAAGGTACAAAGAAAGTGGCTCGCTGCTTCTACGCTTTGGAACAAGCTCGCGCTGACCGTAAACGTTATCCGGCTGTGAATCCGCTCGACTCGTACTCCAAGTACCTTGAGTATCCTGAGTTCCAAGAGTATATAGCTAAGCGTATCGACGAGAACTGGATTCCGATGGTCAACGAGATGAAGACCTATATGCAACGCGGTAAAGAGATTCAAGAACAAATCAATATCCTTGGTGATGACGGTGTACCGGTAGATTACCATGAGGCTTTCTGGAAGAGTGAAGTGATTGACTTTATCATTCTTCAACAAGACGCCTTCGATAAGACCGATGCCCTCTGCCCGCTGGAGCGTCAGCAATATATGCTCAAACTGGTGATAGACCTTTGCCGTAAGGATTATAATTTTGATGCCTTCCTTGAGGTAAGCGAATACTTCAAGAAAGTAATCAACCTCCTCAAGCAAATGAACTACACCGAGTTCCAATCCGAAGAATTCAAGAATTACGAGAAGAAACTGGAAGAACTGCTTAAAACAAAACAACTTTAAACTTTAAGAGTTATGGCAATTGCATTTCAAAAGATATTTACGCAGATAACTGCTATTACAAAAGCGACCTGTTCGCTAAAAGCTACCGGAGTAGGTAATGACGAATTGGCTACCGTGAACGGCAAACTGGCTCAGGTTGTAAAAATCATCGGCGATGATGTTACCCTTCAAGTCTTCCAAGGTACAGAAGGTATTCCTACTAATGCCGAAGTCGTTTTTCTTGGCAAAGCTCCGTCACTCAAAGTGAGTGACCAACTTGCCGGACGTTTCTTCAATGCTTATGGCGATCCTATCGATGGAGGACCCGCTATTGAGGGTAGGGATGTTGAGATTGGTGGTCCTTCCGTGAATCCCGTTCGTCGTAAACAACCCTCTGAGTTAATCGCTACCGGTATTGCCGGTATTGACTTGAACAACACACTCGTCTCCGGTCAAAAGATTCCGTTCTTTGCTGACCCCGACCAACCCTATAACACCGTTATGGCTAACGTTGCCCTCCGTGCACAAGCCGATAAGATTATCCTTGGTGCTATGGGTATGACCAACGACGATTACCTCTATTTCAAGAACGTGTTCTCTAATGCCGGTGTACTGGATCGTATCGTTTCGTTCGTTAATACCACCGAGAACCCCGCCGTGGAACGTCTGCTCGTTCCCGACATGGCTTTGGCGGCTGCTGAGTATTTTGCAGTAGAAAAACATGAGAAAGTACTCGTCCTACTGACCGATATGACGCTTTATGCTGATGCCTTAGCAATCGTTAGTAACCGTATGGATCAGATTCCTTCTAAGGACTCAATGCCCGGTTCACTATATTCCGATTTGGCTAAGATATACGAGAAAGCCGTACAGTTCCCTGAAGAGGCAGGTGGCGGTTCTATTACTATCATTGCCGTTACCACCTTGTCGGGCGGTGATATCACTCACGCTATTCCGGATAACACAGGTTATATCACGGAAGGTCAGCTCTATCTCCGCCGTGATAGCGATATCGGTAAGGTCATCGTTGACCCGTTCCGTTCTCTGTCTCGTCTAAAACAACTCGTAGCAGGAAAGAAAACGCGCGAAGACCATCCTCAAGTAATGAACGCCGCTGTTCGTCTATATGCTGATGCCGCCAATGCTAAGACTAAATTGGAGAACGGTTTCGACCTTACCGATTATGATAACCGTTGCTTGAGTTTCGCCAAAGACTATTCGTCTAAGATTTTGGCTATCGACGTGAATATCAACACTACCGAGATGCTCGACATCGCTTGGGAACTCTTTGGAACCTACTTCAAACCCGAAGAGGTGAATATCAAGCAAGCCCTCGTGGATAAATATTGGAAGAAATAATGGCTATTCAATATCAATTTAATAAAACATCCCTGCAAGGTCTGGAGAAGGATCTGAAGATGCGGCAACGCTCCCTTCCTACGTTACAGAGCAAAGAGACCGCCCTGCGACTCGAAGTTAAACGAGCCAAGGACGAAATCAAAGCCCTTGACGACGAAGTGGAACGCCGAATCAAAGATTATGACCAGATGATTACTCTTTGGGGCGAATTTGACACCTCCCTCATTCACGTGGATGATGTACGTATGTCTATCAAGAAGATAGCAGGCGTGCGTGTTCCCGTATTAGACGAGGTGGTCTATTCAACCAAGGAGTTTGACATCTTCTCCTCACCTAAGTGGTTCACCGATGGTTTTAATCAACTCAAAGCCATCGCTGAAGTGGGTATTAGACAGGAGTTCGTCCGCCGTAAGGTCGATCTACTCGAATATGCCCGCAAGAAAACCACGCAGAAAGTGAACCTCTTTGAGAAGGTACAGATACCCGGTTACCAAGATGCTATCCGTAAGATTAAACGCTTTATGGAAGACGAAGAAAACTTGAGTAAGTCTTCTCAAAAGATAGTTAAAACGAAAAAAGAAAAGGAGGCACAACATGATTGAGAAAATGACTAAATACACCTTCTTGGTGTTTCATGGCGATTATGAGGCTTTCCTAACTTCGATTCGTGAAGCCGGTGTGGTACATATCAACGAGAAAGCCGAAGGTTATGCCGAAAACGAGAACCTACAACAAGTCCTCGCCAAAGCCAATAACCTTGAGCGTATCCTTCGTCAAGGCGCAAGCGATGAACTCGTACAGCAACGTACCGAATTTGAGTCCCAATTGGCAACCGTAAAAGCCGAAATACAGCGCATGAGCGTTTGGGGCAACTTCGATACAGAGAAGATTCAACTAATGCGAGAAAACGGATATGACCTTCACTTCTATATCTGCCCAACGACACAATATAAAGAGGAGTGGGGCGGTGTAGTCGTAGGCGAAATAGGCGGAAAGACCTATTTCGTAGAAGTACGGTCCTCTTCAAATGAAGGCCAGGAGATAATGGCGGACGAGGTTAAACTTAATGACCATAATGTCGCCCAATTAGAAGCCGACAAAGTGGCTATTGAGAAGCAATTGGAAGCCAATGCCAAAGCCGTTGAGGCTTGGCAGGGTAGGGAGCGTCAGGGAGTTGAAGACGAACTGAAGTCTGTTCAACAAACGATTGATTGGGATAAGGTCGAATTGGCTACCGATAACTTAGCTGACGACACCCTCAAACTGGTAGAAGGCTTCTGCCCGGATACGAACAAAGCCGAATTAGAAGCCGTGCTTGCCGCAACCGAAGGCGTTTATTATGAGGCTGCTGCTCCAACAAAGGAGGACAATACGCCTATTAAACTGAAGAATAATTGGTTTACTAAACTCTTTGAGGTGTTGACAGGCATGTACGGCTGGCCGAACTATCATGAGTTTGACCCAACACCCATCTTAGGGCCGTTCTTCCTGCTGTTCTTCGCCCTCTGTATCGGTGATGCCGGTTATGGACTGATTCTTATTCTTTGCGGTTACCTTATCTTTAAGGGTAAACTGAAGATTGAGATGTTTGAGGGTTTAGGTCCTATCATTATGGCACTTGGTGTCGGTTCAACCATCGTTGGCTACCTTATGGGCGGTTTCTTTGGTTTGGATATTTGGGCGGCTAATTGGTTCCCGGAAACACTGAAAGTGCCGATGTTCAAGTCTTGGATAGGCGAGGGTGGAGTAGTTCCCATTTCAGCCATGAACATGAGTTTTGATGTGATGATGATATTAGCCCTTATTATCGGTGTTATTCATCTGTGTTTAGCCATGACTATTAAGTGTCTTTGCTACACCAAGCGCTTTGGTTTCAAAGAAGCCGTTTCCGCTTGGGGATGGCTCATCCTTATCGTGGGCGGTATCAGCGTATTCATTCTTTCGTCTCTTGGACTATTTGGACCGCAAGTAACATCCGTACTCCTCATTATTATCGCGTGCGTATCCGCATTGGGAATCTTCATCTTTAATAAACCCGGACGTAATCCGCTTATCAATATAGGTGCCGGATTATGGGACACTTACGGAATGACAACGGGTTTATTAGGTGATGTGCTGAGTTATATCCGTCTGTACGCTCTCGGCTTGGCAGGAGGTATGTTAGGACAAGCGTTTAATAACTTAGGAACAATGGTCTTAGGAGTAAATCCCAACGTTGGAACTGTCATCGGTTTTGTGCTGATTGTGACCTTTGGTCATGTGCTGAACTTACTTATGTCCTGCCTCGGTGCCTTTGTTCACCCATTGCGTCTAAGTTTCGTAGAGTATTTCAAGAATGCTGGATACGAAGGTAGTGGAAAGCAGTATAGACCATTTAAGATTGAAGAATGAAGATTGAAGAATGAAGAATGACAATTTAAGTAATTAATTATTAACAAATTAAATATCAAACATTTATGGAAACTTTATTAGGTTATTTAGGACTTGGCCTTATTTTAGGTTTGTCCGGTATCGGTTCTGCATTTGGAACCACTATTGCTGCTAATGCAGCAGAAGGCGCATTGCGCAAGAACAAAGAGAAGAGTAGTCAGTACATGATTTTGTCTGCTCTGCCTGCAACCCAAGGTTTGTACGGTTTTGTAGCGTTCATCGTATTACGCGGTATGGATATTGCTGCCAACGGTTACTTGCTGTTTGGTATCTGCGTTGGTGCAGGTCTTGTCTTCTTGCTCTCCGCTATTCGTCAAGGTCAAACGGCGGCTAATGGTATCGCTAATATCGGTGCCGGCAACGATGTATTGACCAACACCATGATTTATTGCGCTCTGCCTGAATTCTACGCTATCTTGGCTTTAGTAGGCGTGATTATGTTAGGCAGATAAGCAGCTTTATTTATGAAAGCATATGTTTTCCCCGGACAAGGCGCACAATTCTGCGGAATGGGGAAGGACTTATATGAGTCTTATCCCGTAGCGCGTAACTTGTTCGAGCAAGCAAATGACATCTTAGGCTTCCGCATCACCGACATTATGTTCGGTGATGATGCGGAGGCGCTAAAACAGACGCGAGTAACGCAACCCGCTGTCTTTCTACATTCTACGATTGCCTCTAAAGTTATGTCCCTTGACCATCCTGATATGGTAGCTGGGCATAGTTTAGGTGAATATTCGGCATTAGTTAACTGTGAAGCACTTAGCTTTGAAGATGCCTTACGCCTCGTCAGTCGTCGCGCTTTAGCCATGCAGAAAGCTTGTGAACAGACGCCTTCTACCATGGCTGCCGTATTAGGTATGGGCGACGAACAAGTGGATGAGATATGCCGCGAAGTAAGCGGAAGCGTGGTTGTGGCTGCTAACTTCAATTGTCCTGGACAAGTGGTTATTTCCGGAGATATGCAGGGAATTGATGCCGCTTGCGAATTATTAAAATCAAGGGGTGCTAAACGCGCTATTAGACTTCAAGTCGGAGGTGCTTTTCATTCACCCGTCATGCAGCCTGCCGCTGAAGAACTGACAGACGCTATCATGGCAACTGAGTTCCACGAACCCGTTTGTCCTATATACCAAAATGTGAATGCTTATCCACAAACTAATCCGGACGATATCCGTAGGAATCTGTTACAACAATTAACAGCTCCCGTTCGTTGGACACAAACCATCAAGAATATGATTATTGATGGTGCTACCGAATTTCATGAGTTCGGTCCCGGTGACGTTCTCAAAAACCTTATCAAAAAGATTGATGGAACGGTCACCTTATATTAAACGCAGTAACCGTACTAATCACGATTATGTAAAATAGCATATCCTAATGTTATACAATAACAATCCAAATATAGAATTTATGTCGGATGATAATCTGCCGGAAGTTCATCTTGGTGACGGACAGAAGTTAGACGTACTACCCCTTCGGAACATGGTTATGTTTCCGGGTGTGTTAGCTTCTATTTCTCTGGCTCGCACCAAATCCCAAAAGTTAGTCAAGAAAGCTTATGAGTCTGAACAGCCGATAGCTGTACTGACCCAACGCGACGAGAAGACGCAAGACCCGACGGGTGAAGACCTTTATAACTTAGGTACCGCCTCACGTATTGTGCGCATCTTCTCTATGCCCGACAACTCTTCTATGGTTATTCTTGAAGGTCTTGCCAGAATTGAGTGTTCCGAATTTGAGCAAACCGCTTCTAAAGGCTTACGGGCAACAATACAAATCAAAGAAGAAATCTTTCCAAAACGCACCGATAAGGAGTTCCTTTCGTTGGCTATACAGATAAAGCAGAAGTCTTTAACCCTTCTATCTAAGGCAGAAACGCCCATGCAGGAGGCTTCGATGACGCTGCGTAATATCGATAATCCGATTACGCTCATCAATTATATATGCGTCAATTTCGGAATGCCTATCTCACAGAAAATCAAGCTTTTAACTGAAAGTCAACTCGCTGAACGCGCTAAACAAGTGCTCGACGAACTCATCGTCCAACTCAAATATATGGACACTCGAGATGAGATTCAGCAACAAACCAAAACGGAGATAGATAAGGAGCAGCGCGAATATTATCTACACCACCAATTAGATGCTATTCGTAAAGAATTAGGCGACGACACACAACAAGTTATTAAGGATATTAGAGAGAGAGCCAAGAGCAAACATTGGCCGGAGGCTGTAGGCAAGGTCTTTGAGGAAGAACTTAAGAAATTAGAGCGTACTTCCCCCCACTCTCCCGATTATTCGACACAAGAGAACTACCTCAATACTATTCTTGACCTGCCATGGGACGATGTTACGGAGGACAATTTCGATATTGACCACGCACGCCAAGTTCTGGATAATGACCATTACGGCATAGAGAAAGTCAAAGAGCGTATTATCGAGTATTTAGCCGTTCTTAAACTGCGTCAGGGTCAGCGTTTCAATGCTCCTATATTATGTCTTTACGGCCCTCCGGGTGTAGGTAAGACGTCTTTGGGTAAGTCTATTGCCTCTGCTTTAGGGCGTAAATATGCTCGTGTGTCCTTTGGTGGTTTGCACGATGAAGCCGAGATTCGTGGTCATCGACGCACCTATATAGGCGCTATGCCCGGGCGTATTATTGAGAACCTACGTAAGGTCAAATCTTCTAATCCGGTCTTTGTACTTGATGAGATAGATAAGATAGGTACCGATTATAAGGGTGACCCAACTTCTGCCCTTTTGGAGGTATTAGATCCGGAGCAGAATAACACCTTCCACGACAATTACCTCGACATCGACTACGATTTAAGTCGTGTGCTCTTTATTGCTACTGCCAATACTTTAGATACTATTCCGCGTCCCCTACTCGACCGAATGGAACTCATTGAGATGACCGGTTATTTGGCAGAAGAGAAGATTGAGATTGCCAAGAATCATCTTCTGCCGAAGGAGTTGGAGAAACATGGCATCAAACCCTCTCAGATGCGTCTTAAGAAAGATATTATCGCGCGTATTATAGAGGATTACACGCGCGAGTCGGGCGTGCGTGCGCTTGAGCGCGCGATAGGTGCCCTTTGCAGGAAAGTAGTAACAAAGATTGCTTTGAATGAAGACTATAATACAACTCTCACGCCGGAAGACCTTACTACCTATCTTGGTCGCAAGCGCTATTATCGCGAAGCTTGGGAGACGAATAAGTATGCCGGCGTGGTAACAGGTTTGGCTTGGACACAAGTAGGTGGAGAGATACTGTTTATAGAAACCTCTTTATCCACCGCCAAGACCCCTACCCTCACACTTACCGGTAACTTAGGAGATGTGATGAAGGAGTCTGCAACTATTGCTTTAGGATATATCAAAGCGCATGCCTCGCAGTTTGGTATTAAGCAGAAAGACTTAGACACCAAATCTGTACACATACACGTTCCCGAAGGGGCTACGCCCAAGGACGGACCGAGTGCCGGAATAACGATGACCACAGCGCTTGTATCTGCCTTTACCGGTCGATTGGTGCGTCCGCGTATTGCTATGACGGGCGAAATGACGCTTCGTGGCAAGGTATTGCCCATTGGAGGTGTAAAGGAGAAGATATTGGCGGCTAAGCGTGCCGGCATTACAGATTTGATTCTTTGTCAAGACAATCAAAAGGATGTGGAGGATATACCCGCAAAGTACCTTAAGGGCTTACGTTTCCACTATGTAAAAGATATTCAAGAAGTTATTAACTTTGCCTTGGAAGCAAAATAAGTATGGGAAGTTTATTAGCATTTTTATTTATTGCACTTATTGTATCGTACATTTGTAGCACATTGGAGTCGGTGATGATGAACACGACCCTCTCTTTCCTCACCATGAAAGAGGAGATGGGAAGTAAGGCGGCTGCTATTATGAAGAAGTTTAAGGAGCGTCCAGATCGTCCCTTAGCAGCTATATTGTCTTTGAACACCATTGCCAATACAGTGGGTGCTGCCGGTGTGGGACAACAGGCAACCATCGTATTTGGTAGTCAATGGTTTGGATTAGTGAGTGCTATCGTTACTCTATTGATCCTTATTTTCTCAGAGATTATTCCTAAGACCATTGGTTCCACCTATTGGAAGCAGATGATGCCGCTATGTGCTTATACGATTCGGGCGTTGATATATATTCTCTATCCCATCGTCCTTCTCATTGAGTGGATCACGCGTATTCTCCCCCACTCTGCGGAAGCAGTAGTGAGTCGCGAGGAAGTGGTAGCGATGGCAAATGTAGGTGAAGAAGAAGGCGTGATTGAGGAAGACGAGAATAAGATTATCCGTAACGTCATGCGTTTGGATGATTTCAAAGCGTCTGATGTGATGACTCCCCGTGTGGTAGCAGCTACTGCACCGGAGAAGATGACGCTCAAGCAGTACTATGATTGCGACGATTATGACCATTTCTCGCGTATCCCTGTTTATGCCGATTCGCCGGAATACATCACCGGATATATCCTTCGTGATGATGCTTTGGAGGACTTGACGGAGGATAAGTTCGAGATGACGTTAGGCGACATTAAGCGTTCTATTCCTCAGTTTAATGAGAATCAGTCTATTGGCGAGATTTTTGACCAGATGTTGAGGCAGAAGTCTCAGATAGGTGTAGTGATTGACGAATATGGCTGTTTCCAAGGTATTCTTACGTTAGAGGACGTTATTGAGACCGTCTTTGGCTTGGAATTAGTTGATGAACGTGACGTGATAACGGACATGCAAGCTTATGCTCGCGAACGTTGGCAACAACGTCAGAAGCGTTTCAAACCAATACAGAAAAACATCGTTTCGGAATCGAATAAATAACATGAAAAAGCACATTCACATTCCACGTTTCATTTGGGAAGCATTGATTCTCATTGCTCTCCTTGTTATCGTCTTTGGTTTATTGGGAACTCGTATGGGAGCCGGTAATATGATGAATACCATCACCCACACGGCTCATGACTTGCTACTTAACACCGTCTTCTTTTTAATGGGTATTACTGTTTTGAGCGGTGCCTTTGGTAAGTTATTGGTTGAGTTTGGTGTAGTACGTATTATAGAGAAGATACTGCGTCCCCTGATGAAACCGCTCTTTGGTCTTCCCGGAGTAGCTGCTTTAGGAGCCGTTTTGACTTTTCTTAGTGATAATCCGGCTATTATTTCGTTGGCTAAGGACAAGCAGTTTGCTTCCTATTTCAAGAAGTATCAACTCATCTCGCTCACTAATTTCGGTACCGCTTTTGGTATGGGGTTAGTAGTGATAGCGTTTATGATTGGTCAAGGTTTCTCGACAGGAGCCTTTGTGGGATTAGCCGGTGCCGTTGTTGGTGGACTTATTTCTACTCGTCTCATGCAATTCTTTGTCCTTAGAGCACATCCTGAATATAAGTTATCACCTGCTATTGAGGAAGGAGTGCAAACCAATCAGAGTTCCTTATTAAAAGATAGTGAACCTAAGGACTCCGTTTTTATTCGTGCGCTTAATGCTATCTTAGACGGTGGTAAAGTGGGTGTTGAATTAGGTTTGGCTATTATCCCGGGTGTACTTATTATCTCGACAGCCGTTATGATGATGACTTTCGGTCCTTCGGGCGAGGAAGGTCAGTACATAGGTGCAGCCTACGAAGGAGTGCCTCTTCTACCCTATTTAGCGGACAAGATAGACTGGTTCTTTAAGGCGTTATTTGGTTTTGAATCGCCCGAATTGGTAGCTTTCCCCATTACCGCTTTAGGTGCGGTAGGTGCTGCTTTAGGACTGGTTCCACGCTTTATTGAAGTGGGAATTATCGACAATAACGCCATTGCTGTCTTTACGGCTATGGGCATGTGCTGGTCCGGTTATCTGAGCACGCATACGGCTATGTTAGATAGTCTGGGTTATCGTAAACTGACGGGCAAAGCGATTGCGGCACATACAATAGGCGGTCTCTGCGCCGGTGTGTTTGCTCATTGGTTATATGTGCTTGTTTCTATATTGTAAGTAGGTGAAGTACCTTATTGCCGACACATCAACTTGTAACGAGGCGGAAGTTCAACGTTTACTTCCGCTCGTTCCTTTGTTTAGGCGTGAACAAGCACTGCGTTTCAAGCATGTGTTTGGTCAATGGGCGTGTCTTAAAACGTGGGTGATGCTGCAAGAACTCGTTGGAAGGACGTGTGATGAGGTCTATTATGGTCCTAACGGCAAGCCTTATCTCAAGAAGGGACCTTTTTTCTCTATATCCCATTGTAAGACAGCCGTGGCTGTGGTGATAGACGAAGAGCATGAGATAGGCATTGATATTGAGTCCCATCGTCATGTAGAGGAAGGACTTATTAAGCGGACAATGAACGAGCAGGAGCAAACTTTGATTGCTGCTGCCGATGATTCGGAGGGTGCTTTCTTAGCCCTTTGGACACAAAAAGAGGCCGTCCTTAAAGCCCGAGGAACAGGCATTGTGGACGACCTCACAAGTGTTTTGTCAAAGACACAAGGGGAGTGCGTTATTTCTCGCGAATCTTGGTCTCTAACATTCCCAGCGATTGATCTTCAATCACTTCCACATGGTACTTACGTCTCCATTGCCACCGTAGGCTCTTGCCCCAGTGTCCGCGGATAACGTACGAATAGACATAAGGATGTAAAGAAAGGGTTATTCGTCCTTGGGGATGATCCTCGCGGTAATGAATGAGTTGGTCTTCCACGTTATCAGTAAAGAGGATAGTGGGTTGCACTTTGCCTTTACCTAAACACATGGGGCACACTTCTTGCACATTCATCTCCACGGCAGGACGCACTCGTTGACGAGTGATCTGCATCAATCCGAATTTAGAGAGCGGCAGTACATTATGCTTGGCACGGTCGCCGGACATGAGTTCACGCATGCGGTCATAGAGTTGATCTTGATGCTCTTTGGTGTCCATGTCAATAAAATCGACGATGATGATTCCGCCTATATCGCGCAGGCGTAATTGGTGGGCTATCTCATCGGCAGCCAGCATATTAAACTGGAAAGCGTTCTCTTCTTGGTCTTCATACAGTTTCTTACTTCCGGAGTTGACATCAATAGCATAGAGGGCTTCGGTCTTGTCGATATACAAGTAGCCTCCGTGCTTGAATCCCACCGTGCGACCCAAACCGGTCTTCGTTTGGCGGGTGATGTCATACTTATCGAAAATAGGTTGTTTGAGTTTATAGTATTTAACCTTCTTGACGGCGTCGGGCGCGATGAGTTCCACGTATTGGCGGACTTCGTTATAAATGACCTCGTCATTGATTTGAATGGAGTTAAAGTCGGGTGAGAAGATATCTCGGATAACACCAATGGTGCGTCCCAACTCCTCGCTCACTCGGAAGATGTCCTTTTTGGTTGTTTGTTGCAACATGCGGACTGCCTCTTCCCAGCGGCGTAACAATAAACTCAGTTCGTTGTCAAGTTCTGCCACTCGCTTGTCTTCAGCAACGGTACGAACAATAATCCCAAACCCTTGCGGTTTGATGGATTGCATGAGTTGCTTAAGGCGAGAGCGCTCGGACTCTTTTTTTATCTTACTACTCACCATCACCTTATCGGCAAAAGGAATAAGGACGATATTTCGACCGGCAATACTTATTTCTGCGGTCAACCGAGGTCCCTTCGTATTGATGGGCTCCTTGCTTACTTGAACGAGGAGCTGATCCCCAACATGTAGGATATCGGCTATCTGTCCCTCTTTTCCGACTTCGGGTTGGCGTTGTACGCGTGTCACGGCAGGCACTTTGCGGCGATCGCTGGTGGCTTTAGTGACATAGGACTGCATGGTAAGAAACTGCGAACCTAAATCCAGATAATGTAGAAAAGCCTCTTTCTCGTGTCCTACGTCCACAAAGACCGCATTCAGCGCCGGCATCACCTTCTTGACGCGTCCGTAGTAGATATTACCGACGGAGAAGTTGTCTTGATTACGCTTCTCGCGGTTTATCTCCTGCAAACGACCGTCTTCGGTGAGCGCAATAGCGATCTCATCGGGCTGTACGTCCACAATTAATTCACTTTTCATACAATAAATTAAAGAGATTGATTTGTTACTAAAAAGGCTTTGTAACAAATCGGTTATTAAACGCCGAATCGCCACAAAGCCTCGTTAATTTACCGGAGTCGCCGGAGCGACGTCAAAGCACGTTCGACGATAGTTTACTTATGCTTATGACGATTCTTACGCAAACGTTTTTTACGTTTGTGCGTAGACATCTTGTGTCTCTTATGCTTCTTTCCGTTTGGCATAATTGTAAGTTTTTAATTATTAGTTATTATTGATTTGTTTTAGTCTAAATTAGAGCATTTGGGTAACATCGTGACTGGGTTTAAAGAACGGAACCTTATGAGCCGGAACTTGCACGGATGTTTTAGCACAGATATTGCGGGCGATACGGGCTTTGCGCTCCTTGATACCAAAGGTACCAAAACCGCGTAAATAAACAAATTCCCCTTCGGAAAGAGATTTCTTTACACAATACATGGAAGACTCTACGATGTTCATAATCGTAGTCTTATCATAACCCGTTTGGATAGCAATCGCGTTAACTAATTCTGCTTTTGTCATAGTACGTTTGTTTTTAATATTATAAATAGTTCTATCAAAGTCTCAATCGGCTTTTTGCCAAAATTGCGTGCAAAGTTACAACTTTTTTTTTGAATACGCAAATATTTTGTTGTTTTTTTATAAAAAAACGTACTTTTAATGGAATAAACGCTGCAAAGCCTTCAAAGTTAGGCGTGAAAATGCGTACTTTTCTAAATCTTTGACCGCCACTTGCTTCGTGTGTTCTATTGCCGGTAACTCATCGCAAAACTGCACGCTAAAAGAGGCGTGAATACGTTGGTGACTCAGTATGTGAGTGAAGTTTAGAGTGGAGAGTTTAGAGTTTTGAGTTTCTGTTAATACAAACTCCCAGAGGTGTTGCCAGATGTCTTTTTCGGTTCGTTGACGGATAAGGGTATTGCCTTGTTTGTCGAGATAAATGATATAGTTTAAGTACCTGTCTTTTAATTCGTTCTTGGGTTTACGTAAAGGTAGTAGTTCAACCGTATGATGGGCATAAGCCTTGCAAAATCGCTGGAGCGGACAAACGTCACATTCGGGGTTTTGTGGCACGCAATAGAGGGCACCAAACTCCATAATAGCAGAGTTGAATAGTCGTGGGTTCGTTTGGTCTAAGAGTTGCTCGTCGAGGGCGTGAAAATGTTTCTTTCCGGCTTGGGTGTCAAAGACTGTTTCGTCGTCGAAGAGACGCGATAGGACGCGATACACATTGCCGTCCATAGCCGGATAAGGCAAATTGTAAGCAAACGATGCAATCGCTCCTGCGGTATAGTCCCCTACTCCGGGCAACTTGCGTAACTCCTCAAATGTATCCGGAAACCCTCCACCAGACACCAAACACCAAACACCAGACACTATAATCTTCGCCGCTTTATGGAGATTGCGGGCGCGGGAGTAATAGCCCAATCCTTGCCAGAGCAGTAAGACTTCGTCTTCTTCGGCAGCAGCGAGGTCTTGAACGGTTGGGAAGCGGTTGATGAAGCGTTGGTAATAATCCAGTCCTTGTGGTACGCGTGTTTGTTGAAGGATGATTTCGGAGAGCCATATCTTGTAAGGGTCTGTTGTTTCGCGCCAAGGAAGGATACGTTTATTGGCTTCGTACCATTGATATAGTGTTTGTCGGAAGAGAGGAATATGCATCATAAAGTGTCGTTATGCCTATAGCAAAACCGTTATTATTGCTAATATCGTGTACCACACGTTCGTTAGACCTGCGTAAAGCAGGCATTTATTATATTCGCGTCCTTGCGCTTGAGTCAGTTTGATATATAGAGCCAAAGCAGGAAAGACAATGCACAGCGGCAGCCAATGATGAAAACCGATCCAAGCTAACACCGGCATAAGCAGTACAATGACGAGCATTCCTATTTCGCCGGCTCGTTTGCCGAAGCGAACAGGGAAAGTGCGTTTGCCGGCTTGTCGGTCGCTGTCTATATCCCGTAAGTTATTCGTGATGAGAACGCACATCGAAATCAGTCCGTTAACCCCTGTAGCGGCTATCACTTGGGTATAGAGCGGCGACGGGTCCCACACGGGGTGTTGCAGCCATAGCGTACCGAACCCTGCGATGATGCCGTAATATGGGAAGACGAAGATATCGGCTATGCCGAGGTAACTGAGGGAGTGATTGGTGGCGGTATAGAGCCACGCAAAGAGAATAGCGGTCACGCCGATGCCGAGGATAACCCAACCGCCTTGCAGCACAAGATATAAACCTAACCCGATGCAGATGATAAGGGTGATGATACACGCTAAGCGCATCTGTTGCACCGTAACGAGTCCCTCTGCCAAAGCGCGTTTGAACCCTACTCTGCCCTTCTGATCTGTACCGCGTATGAAATCATAATAGTCGTTGATGAGGTTACTGAGAATTTGTAAACTCAAGGCGCATAAGGCAGTGCAGACGGCAACGATTACATTGTGCATCGTGCATTGTGCATTGTGCACCATCATTAGTGCTACAATGACGGGGCAGAGGGAGGCAAAGAGTGTTTGTGGTCGTATAATCTTTAACCAGAGCATAATGGCTATTTGTTTTGTATTTTTTGAGAGTGCAAAAGTACAACATTTTTGCGACATATGCAAGAAAAAGTGCAAATAAATTTGTGTATGTCGAAAATTTTGTGTAATTTTGCAGCGTGAAACTGCAAAACGATGGGTTAGACCGCATTGTGACAGACTGTAAGCGCTTGCGCACTTTGGATCCAATGGCTTTGTCATATATTTGTTTATTATCCAACACCTCTAAATCAGATTATCGATGCTATCAATTCGCACAATCTTACCCGACACTTTGGAACAGATGAAGTCTTCAATTGCAGCTGCCGTAAAGTTGTATGCAAGATAATCCCGTCCGGCAGACGTAATTTGCCCGTCACTCACTGACGTTAAATAGGAGGACATACACCTGCAACGGCAGGACATATAGCGTTGTAAGCCCAACTTGATTTGTTGAAAACTCGACACTTTCAAACAATCATTAAGTATTCAAGTACGGTTTTGCACGCTCGCGTTTCGGCGTGAGTTTTTGTGCGTACATTTGAATACTTAAAGGTAGTCGAGA
>JAZLMS010000055.1:0-116625 GCA_045598805.1 Paludibacteraceae bacterium
AACTATCTATATTTCAATTATTTATTATTTTCAAAATGTAATAAGTATAAAGTATAAAGTCTGAGTGTTGCACAATGCAAGTCGTGAACTCATCCCCTAGAACACGATTGATTCAACTTATTTTTTTGTGCAATAATGCAATTTTGCAATACTTGCCACTTTTGCATTATTGCATTATTGCATAATTTTGTGTGCCCATCTGCCTCCTTTTGCAATTCTCCGACCCTTGCTTATCCCTTGCTTATCCCTTGCTACAGAGCCCGCTGTTGATACACCTTAAACATTGCCCTTATGCGAGGCTCTAAAATTGCCATTGCCTCATCGGCGGTATAATAGTTTTGTTTCATTTATTTTTCTTTTTTATATTTCTATGCGATGGCTTTGAAATAGTGATACTACTGCACACAAAAAAGCGGCAATATCGCTATTGATATTACCGCTCGTGTTTATTGAATGATAATTGCTACATTATCGGCAAGAACATACGTAACGTATCTTTGCCAGTATTAGGAATTTCTGCTGCTATAAAATTACATTTTGAGTAGAAACCAACTGCGCTATAATCGGGAGTTTTGTAAGCATCAACTGTGATAAACTGACAACCCAGCAAACATTGCTTTCGCATCATCTGCACAATACGCAGAATAATATCTTTCCCGATATGCTTGTCCCGATATTCTTTCGCAACAGCCAAATAAGCAATATCAACTGCCGGATAATGCGATTTGCTCCAAAACGCATCTGCTTTTGGTTCATCGTCATTGAAAGATGGAGGAGACATTAGTTCCAAATCATCCTTACTATCAGAATCTAAAAACAAGGCATCACTACTAAGAGCAAACATAGCCACAACCTTATGTGCGTCATTATTGAGCGTATAAAGTTGGCAGTGATGAGTTCCTATTTTCTTATATAAACCATGATGGATGAAATGATCCATCTCCTCAACACCACAATAAAAGTTTTCTAAACAAGAAGTGTCTTTCGGACGAGAAAGGTGTAACTTTTCCATTATGCAAAAACAATGTTATGTTGAGGTTTTTGTCTTTGAAAATCACGAATCTTTCTATCCTCCTCATTTAAATTACCGGATTCCATTCGCATTATCATCTCAATGAAACGCTTAGCAATCTCACCTTGCAATGGCTCTCGTGTTGATTTAACTCCTAACATAGTCGTAAAATATATGTCTTGTTTTCGTATTTTTTGCAGTTTTGCGCTGCAAAAGTACAAAAATTTTCTGACATATGCAAGTAAAACACGAAAATAGAGTGAATTTTTCTGCACTTTTTTGTTAAATAGTGGTTTTTGAACCTCTATTAAGCGATAATATCACTATTTCAAAGATCATTTCGCTGGTTTTGAGTCTCAGCAAGGACTATGTGTATTTCTTTCTACCTTTCCCCTTTCGGGCACAACGGTTAGTTTGCTGTTTCGTTTTCCTCCAAAAGGTAAATTGGTAAAAAGTAAATTTGATGCAAAGGTTACTTGTTACCAGTTACCAGTTACTTTTTAGCGACATTACATTTCAAACTTTCATACTTTATACTCTATACTTTATACTTTTTACTATTTACTTTTTACCTTTTATTTATTATAACTATCTATATTTCAATTATTTAGTTTTTCAAAATGTAATAAATATAAAGTATAAAGTCTATGATTTGCACATTGCAAAGTCGTTAACTCATCACCTAAAACACGCTTGTTTCAACTTATTTTTTTATGCAATAATGCAATTCTGCAATACTTGCCACTTTTGCATTCTTGCATTATTGCGTTAAAATTTGTGTTCATCCATCCTCCTTACTGCCTCTCTACCCATCTGCCTCTCTGCCTAACAACCCACAATCCACTATCCACAAAATCTTAACAATCGTACACTCTCCTCTCCGTATCATCACCCACCCCAGCAGCAAGGGATAAGCAAGGGATAAGCAAGGAACTCGCAATGCCTCCAAAATCCCTCATTCTTAAAAATCATACACCTTACCGCACGCAAAAAAAGCGGTAAAATCGCTTCCTTGTGGAATTGGATTTTACCGCCTATGAAAATATAAAATAAAGATTACTTCAACAATTCTGCTATATATGACTCTACTTGAGGCTTTAACACAGGAATGTCTTTAACAATAACATTCCATACCTTATGAGGCGTAATCTCGTAATACCCATGTACTAACACATGACGCATACCTTCAATAACATCCCACTCAGTATCCGGATGCTGCGCACGGAACTCCTTAGTTAACATATAAACAGCCTCACCTATAATCTCCACTTGCTTTACAAAACCATAGAAAAGAATAGGGTCATTCTCAACGCGCTCTAAAGTGTAACGCCCGAAACCTTCTTGCAAGATGGTAATCGCTTGAAGGATATGACGTAAACGTTCGATATCTCTAATAGGCTCTCTCATATATCATAATTTTATCACGATTAACAGAAGCTTGTGCAAACGGCTTAAGGCAAGAATCTTCAACCATATCCACTTTTCGCCTTAACTGTTTGCCTAATTGAATCATCATCCGCGAGATGTCCATCAAAGATAAACTATCAGGATTAGTATAGGTAACCAATAAGTCCACATCACTATCCTTTCGTTCCACACCACGAGAACAAGAGCCAAATAAATAGGCTTGCTCTACAGGCTGATTCTTAAAGAATTTCTGTATTTTTGGAATCATGTTTTGAACTTCTTGACTAGGCATAAGTTTCTCCATTTTGCGTTTTGCGACGCAAAGGTACAACTTTTTTCCGACATATGCAAATTTTTCTGCATAATTTAACTAATTAATGACAAAAATGCCACTAATCAGCGGTAAAATCCAATATTTCAAAGATCGTTTCGCCATTTTAAGTCCGGCAGGACTATGCTCTATTTCGTTTTCCTTTCTATGTTTCCCGCATGCGATGCGAGGGAGTTTGACACCTTTTTTCTATGGTCATCCTACGTACATCCACCGAAGTGCTACGTGAAGAGATGGCGCACATTCTTTACTCAAATAGGGAGGATTTTTTACAAATAAACGACCGATTATATTAAATAACTTATATGCAGACAGATATGCAAGACATCGTAGATCAAATCTTAGGTTGGGAGTTACATAAATGGAGTCCCACATCCGCCTTGGCTTTTCAATGTCAAATTAAGGGGGATTTGATTCGTTATGTTATGGCTAATTGTTCTTGCACAGCTTCGGATGCCTTAGCGTTTGATGAGGCGGTTCGCAAGCAAACCATGCGTTTTGGTGCGTTGAGGGAATATGCTGAGGCGCATAATGAGGATTTCCCAATGCGCCATTTGTCCTTGCTGAAACAGCATAATTATAAGGTAATGAAACATCGTTATGAGAACACACCCTATTGGAACGAGATAAATATGTATTTAGGAAAAATCCGTAAAATGGAAGGATTATAATCATAAAAAGATACACTGGCGAGTGTATCTTTTTATAACAAATAATCGGTCGTTTATTTTTTCACACAAAAAAGCATCACTAAAATGAGTGATAAAAATAAAAAAGCGCTATACCACTTATGGTGATAAAGCGTTGCTTTTAAGCCTGTTGCGAGTGTGAATAATTAAAGTTGTTCATAAGCTGTAGTGTGCCTGGTTAGCTGTTTACTGTCTTATGGTTTTCAAAACCGAGTGCAAAATTACAACAAATTTTTTATATATGCAAATTTATTTCGATTTTTTTTACATTTTTTATAAAAACGCTAAACAAGGTTGGCATTTTCTTGTGCCATGGCTCCATTGACTTGGAGGACTTGACCGGAGATATAGGAAGACATATCCGAAGCTAAGAACAGAGCTACCTTCGCCACCTCCTCCGGTTGCCCCACTCTACCCATAGGAATAAGCTTCAAGATGGAATCCCTATTCTGCTCCGACAAAACAGAGGTCATATCCGTTTCAATACACCCTGGGGCAATAGCGTTAACACGTACATTACGACTTCCTAATTCTTTAGCCACTGACTTAGTGAGGGCGATAATGCCCGCCTTTGATGCCGCATAATTGGCTTGACCAGCATTGCCATTCAGAGCCACCACGGACGACATAGAGATAATAGAACCCTTACGCTGACGCGCCATGACAATCGATACGGCTTGGATATAATTGAACGCCGACTTGAGGTTCGTATTTATCACCTCATCCCACTGCTCCTCGCGCATGCGCATAACGAGCGCGTCGCGCGTAACGCCCGCGTTATTTATAAGGATATCCAACTTACCCCACGTTTCTACTACTTGGTTAACAACATCCTGCGCAGCCTTATAATCCGCCGCATCGGCTTTGATGGCGACACAACGAACGCCAAGAGCCTCTATCTCAGTTTTTAACGATAGAGCAGACTCTTCACTATGAAGATACGTGAACGCAACATCACACCCCTCCGAAGCAAAAAGAAGGGCCGTCGCGCGACCGATGCCTCTGGAGGCACCGGTGATTAATGCGGTTTGATTAGAGAGGGTCATTATTTGATATTTGATAGTTGAAAGTTAAAAGTCGTTGGTGGAATCGTTTTCTTCAATGGGGATGATACCGGTAGGATTGGTGATGGTATAGAGGGTCATCGATTGGTTAGAGCGGAAACCGACACCACGGATGATGGTTTTTTCACGCGTGATAACGATAGATGAGTCAGAGAAAATCTTTTCTTCATCCTGATTCCAATAGAGTTCAGGGGTATCAAAGATCTCGCCATTCTCGTTAACCGAATGTACATTGCCTTTCAGATGCCACTCATGGGACTCTTGATTATAATGGGCATAATCCGCTTCTAACTGTGAATTGACCACGAGTTGCTCATCAAAACGCTCCAAATAGATTCCGTTAGGAAATTCCCAATAGGGAGGTTGGGCTTTATCATAGACCCGCCATTCCGCAGCCGTGATACGATAACGGGTGATACCCGAATCGGAGATTAGCGTAGTGACGCTATCCGTGCTTAAAGCAGGGATAGCGGCACGATCGCTAACAGCATCCGTACGCAGTTTGACGTCCCTATGGTTGCAACTGCAAAGCAGCAGCAACAGAGAGACCGTTATTGCTGAAAGACAGCTGCGTTGAAAGACCATTTTACTGAAAGACCGTTTCACTATAGGACTTAATCTTTCTTGGGACGTACAACAGTCGTTTCGTTAATCCATCCTCCTACAATGAAGGTGCCTGTACCGAATTCAGTGGGTAAGTCGAAGATTTCCTCCTTAGAGGGGAAGTGTTGACTATAGGTGGCAATGAGTTTATTGGCATCATCGGTGCAAGTAGCATCTACAGCTTTAGCCTTATTGAATTTATCCACAGCAGCCCAGAAAACGGTCTTGTTAAGGATTGCTGCTTTAGCAGCGGGATAATCCGGCGTTTGGTAGGGTTGAGCAGAAGCATAGCAAAGACCAATCATGATGTAGCAACGTCCTTTTTGGGTAGGATCGCTATTCATAGACAAGTTAGCATACGTGCGAGCGTCAGCATAGCGATTCAGCTTATTCATGTAGATATACGAAATACGATATTGGAGGTCAGCGCGAGTGACATCGCCCTCGGGATCGTTCTCGTCAATGAGTTCAATAGCTTGTTTGTAATAACTGATAGCATCGTTATAGTTTCCTTTCTTAAGCGCCATCGAACCACAACCGGAAGCAGATTCGGTAGTGGGTTGCAGTTTATGAGCAGCCTCAGCAGCAGCGAAATAAACCTCAGACTCGGTGCAACCGATACGGCGATAGAGGCGCATGAGTTTCAACATATCCTCGAGGTATTGACCATTGGTGCTCACATAGTTAGCGTATAGTTCGTCCAGTTTATCGCAAGAAGCAGCACCGGAGGTGGCGAACATATTGTCCACATACTCTTTCGATTTAGCAGCATCGGTAGCGTTCTTGGCAGCGGGGTTATCCCAGATAGATTGAAGAATAGGGCTAACCAACGAATAGTCAGCTATGTATTGCGCACCATAAGCAGCAGGATCCGCCTTATACAAAGCATCGGAAACCTCCATAAGTTTAACAATAACGGCTAATTGGGACTCCGTACCCATTTCGGTAACGGACTGTTTGAGCCAGTTATAAGCATCTAATTTAAGCGGATCTTCGGGATAGAACTTGCAATAGTCTAAACCCTTTTGACCTAAGATATAAGCCGTAGGATACTTAGGATCATCACCAAACCATTTGATACGTTTGTCATACATTTGCATGATAATCTTTTTAATCTCATTGCGCTCCTCATCGGTAGTGGCCTCGTTGTACTTCCACTCCATTATTTTAGCACCTTGGCTATAGATAGCCTTGTTGTAAGAAGGACAGGTGGTATAAACCTGCAACCAAGGCTCGTATGCTTCTGCGTATTGCTTAGCTTTTGCGTACTCAGAGAATAAAGAAGCATTGACCATGCACTCCTCGGTAAACTCGGGAGCCTCTTCCTCAACGTTAACGACTTCTGCCGGAGCAGGTTCTACTTTCTTCGGCTTTTTAGCGCAAGCTAAAGCCGGAACGGTGGCGCAGAGCGCCATGATGATGATAAGTTTCTTCATAATGTTTAATGTTTGATGTATGATGTTTGATGTTTAGTTATTATAGGCGGCGTTTGAAGAACCAGTTTTCTGAGATGGCGGCGTTGATGGTCAAGCGGATGGTATTTTCCTCAAGGAAGGACTTAGTACCCGAATGCGTATATTCGACCGAAGCATTAAAAACGGTTCCTACATTACGGAGCGGAAGACCGACACCCAAAGTAGTTGTTATATTCTTTACATTAGCTAATTGCGGAGCATAATTATCCGTAACATTGCACCCTACCCTCCACATCACGTGATCCACATATCGCTGTCCCTGGGGGTTATGCATATACTCCACGCCAAAGGCGTAACGGTTACGGTCATTGAGAGAACCCACTTCATCAAAATAGCGCGCCTTGGACATACAGTCCCGAGTATAATCGAACGCTACGGTGAGGCGATTAGCCCACGAATAGGAAATACCTCCACCAAAAATCATCGGCATCTCGAAGGGATTGGGGTGCTGATCATTAGGATAAGTTGTAATGGTATCCAAGAGTGAGGTCTCCAAGACATTATAGGTAGAACTGAGTTTCTGCTTATTCTCAAAAATAGCACCTAAGACAAACCGATGATCGCCCAAAGTATGGAAGACTTGCAAGCCATAACGGAAGCGGAAACTATTGACTTTCATATAAGACACTTGGGAAGCCGAGGTCAGACTTGATTGAGCAAAAGAGACGGTACGCGAGTTGGTTGATTCGCCAAACATATAATACATATTCGCGCCCAATGCTACCCAATCGCATATATTAAAGCTCAGTCCCATAAAGACTTGGCTCAATCCGCCTTCTCCTAAATAGGAATAGATGGCATCATAATCAGGCAAGGAAGTGGAATCGATTTGGTTGATCTCGTAACCTACGGATGAATAGGGCATCACTCCAGCCGCCATGGCTATATGTTGTCTCCAGATAGGGAACTGAAGGGATATATACTCCAGATTACCGGTAGCCTGATTGCGGCTGCCCGCCATGTCTTCATAGCGATCCCAGCCCACAGATGCAGCGACATCAAACATAAAGGTCATACTATCGCACGCAGTGAAAGACGCCGGCTGAACAGAGCAAATAACCTTATTGCTACGCATACCAACCCCTACTCCACCCAACGCTCTATAGGTATTAGGCACATTGCCGTCCAACAAACCATAGGCGTAACGAGAGAACGGCGATTTGGTCATGTTTTGCGCCGAAACAAAGCCTACCGCAAGGATAAGTGATATGATAACAATTAGTTTACGCATTTTTCATTATAATTTAATATGACATTGAGTCCGGTGAGTACAAGATGTTTCTCCACCTTAACAGACTCAATAGACTTAACAATATATGGGCAATGGCCCCCGGTTAATATCGTTTCAAAATGCGGTACTCGCTCAGCGAGTGCGCGCATATAACCTTTGACTTCAAAAATCGTGCCACGTATCACGCCTGCGGCAATGGCATCATGTGTATTCTTACCAAAGAGCGGGATGAGTTCCTCTGCCTCAACCTCAACATAAGGTAGTTTTTTCGTCATTTGCTTAAGAACGGAGAATCGCATTTTCAGTCCGGGAGCTATGTTGCCGCCGATGTATTCGTTCTGCGCTGTAACCACATCATAGGTAATAGCCGAACCGACATCAACGATGAGTACATTCTCAGACGGATAGAGGTGGGCAGCTGCCACCGCTGCTGCTAAGCGATCCTGCCCTAAAGTAGCGGGCGTGTCATAAGCGTTCTTAATGGGGATAGGCGTTGTATGATCAAACAAGACAAGGTGCTTACTCAACCGATGAAGAACATTCACTACCGAGGGTTCTATATTCGATACGGAGGAAATGATGCTGTTTTCAATCGGGTACAACGAGAACAGCCGCTCCACATCTAAAGAAGAGAAGTGCTTATAGATGATATGCTTCTTAAGGCGTTCGCCTTCAAAGATAGCAATCTTCGTTCGTGAGTTGCCTTGATCGATACAGAGATTCATTATATTTACTATTTGACGATTTACTATTTGACGATTTACGATTTGATGATTTTAGCCGATTGCCATAGAGGTATAGAGGAAACGCTTGATGGATTTCTTAGGCGTTTTCTCGAACTCATGGGGATAGAGTTTAATTTTAGATAATTGCTCATAAGATGCTAACTCCAGATTAACATCCTTACGATTCTGCTCCATAATCTTCTCCAAATCTTCCGATGTCATTGCCCCTGCCGTTTCGTAATCGGGACAGACAAGGGCCACTAAATGGTCTTCGTGCTGAAGAACGATAGACTCCATGACATAAGGCATATTATTGAGTTTAGCCTCAATCTCTTCGGGGTAGATATTTTGTCCATTAGGACCTAAAAGCATGGTCTTGCTACGCCCCTTAATAAAGATAAAGCCATCCTCGTCAATATATCCTAAATCGCCCGTCTTGAGCCAGCCGTCCTTAGTAAGAACCTCACGGGTAGCCGCTGCGTTTTTATAATAACCGAGCATCACATGTTCGCCACGAACCCAGAGTTCACCAACTCCTTCGTCATCAGGCTCAACGACTTTAATCTCCATATCATCCAACATTCTACCGCAAGACAAGGGTTTATAGCCGTCAAAACTATTCGTAAAGGAGATGAGCGGAGCACATTCGGTCATACCATATCCCACGGCAAAGGGGAAATGAATACGGGTAAGGAACTCTTCCACCTCTGCATTGAGAGGTGCGCCACCAATGATAATCTGAGTAAAGACACCGCCAAAAGCGTCAATAAGTTGTTGGCGAATTTTTTTCAATATTGCGTCCGACAAGAACGGCACTTTGAGTGCCCAACGCACAGACGGTTTAGAGATTTGCGGAACGATTTGTTTCTTATAAATCTTCTCAATGATAAGGGGTACAGTCAGAATAGTGGTAGGTTTAACCTCAGCGAAGGCCTGTAAAAGAATCTTTGGCGCCGGTGTTCGCCCAATGAAATAGGTATGACCACCATTAGAGAGGACGCCTAAGAAATCGATGCCACAGCCATAAGCATGTGCTAAAGGAAGGAAAGCAACGTGTCGGCAGCCGGGATAGAGTCCGCCCGTTTTGACAAACGAGATGATGTTACCCGCCAGGGCATTGCAAGGAGTAATAACGCCTTTGGAGAAGCCCGTGGTACCTGAGGTATAGTTAATAGAAGCGACCTCTTTATTATCGCGCTTATCGTAACGCACGTTTTTCATAGCAAAGCCTTTGGGGTAAGCTTTCTTCATGAGAGCGTCCATGTTCTCCTTAGAGAGGTCGATTCGCTTGAGGCGTGAAGACAGTACGTGATAATCATTCAACGAGAAGACCACTTTAACCTTCTTCATTTCCTCTATATCCAGTCCTTCCCAGATAGTATCCGAGATAAAGAGCATCTTAACATCCGAATGATTGATGATATGAAGGGCATCATTAGCCTTAAAATCCTGTAGGATAGGAACGATGATGGCACCATAGGTGAGTGAGGCGAGATACGCCGTAACCCAATTGCAGTTATTACGCCCCATGAGGGCTATTTTGTCATCCTTATCGATGCCACATACTTTGAACACTTCGTGAAGCATGGCCACACGTTCCGCTAATTGAGCATAGGTCAGTGTATTCGGTGTACCATAATCCGTAATAGCTTCCAACTCCCAATGCTGCTTAAAGGAGTGCTCAAACATCTTAATGAGGTTTTCTTGGTCTAAGGTTAACATATTAATAGCGAGTATATAAAAAACGTTTAATTGATTTCTTAGGTGTTTTTTCAAACTCATGCGGATAGAGTTTAATGGCTTTAATTTGTTCGTACGATGCTAAAAGAGTATTGACCGTTTTGCGATTCCTTTCCATCGCGGCTTCCAATTCCTCGGCGGTCATCGAACCAGAGGTCTCATAATCGGGGCTGACAAGGGCCACTAAATGGTCTTCGTGCTGAAGAACGATAGACTCCATAATATAAGGCATATTATTGAGTTTTGCTTCTATCTCTTCCGGATAGATATTCTGTCCGCTGGAACCTAAGATCATTGTTTTATTACGACCTTTAATAAAGATATACCCATCCTCATCCACAAAACCTAAGTCCCCCGTTTTGAGCCATCCGTCTGCGGTAAAGACTTCGGCAGAGGCGTCTTGGTTCTTATAGTAACAAGCCATGACGTGCTCGCCACGAACGAGTAATTCGCCAATGCCATCTTCATCAGGATGATCAACTTTAGCCTCCATCACCCCCTCCAGAACCTTACCGCAAGAACCTTGCTTAAAATCTTTGGCTTTGCTATAAGAGATAAGAGGAGCACACTCGGTCATGCCATAGCCAATGGTATAAGGGAAACGGATACGATTTAAGAAAGCTTCCACTTCCGCATTTAGGGGAGCTCCGCCGATAATCACTTCATCAAACTCGCCTCCAAAAGTATTCACTAATTCTTGGCGAACCTTCTTGAGAAGAATATCATCAAGAAGAGGAATCTTAAGAGCCCAATTGACGGATGTCTTATTGAGAAGAGGGAGAATCTGCTTCTTATAAATCTTTTCTAAAATCAGCGGAACGGTAAAGATACACGTAGGTTTAATCTCCCTAAAAGCCTGTAATAAGATTCGCGGAGAAGGTGTCTTCCCTAAGAAATAGGCATGACCGCCGACATAGAAAGTGGTTAAGAAATCAAATGCGCAACCAAAAGCATGTGCTAAAGGCAAGAAGACCACTTGGCGACTCTGCTTATAGATAACATGGTGCTCAGAACAGAAAAGCACATTACCAGCCAAGGCATTGAGGCGCGTAACCACACCTTTAGAGAAGCCCGTAGTACCAGAGGTATAGTTGATAGACCCGATTTCGGAATTATCCTTAATACAATAATGAATCTTTTCCGGCGTAATTCCACCTGGGTATTGGTCATCAAACAAGGTATTGATTGTTTGAGGCAAGATGTCTTCCCGACAAATCAAGTCCGATTTAGTGGCTAAGACGTTTCGCGTGGCAAGCGAAAAGACCGCTTTTACCTGCCCCATTTGGTCTATATCCATACTCTCATAGAGCGAGTCAGTCACAAAGAAAAGTTTAGACTCCGAGTGATTAAGGATATGAAGCGTATCATTGGGCTTAAAATCTTGCAGAATAGGCACCACAATAGCACCATAGGTTATGATTCCAAGATAAGTAATTGCCCAATAACTCTTATTACGCCCCATCAACGCGACCTTATCCGTAGGGTTAATGCCACACTGACGAAGGAGGATATGAATGCGCTCAATCTCTTGAGCCACATCCTGATACTTCATAGATGTGGGAGAACCATAATCCGTAAACGCAACGGAAGACCAATTGCGAACAACGGATTGCTCAAGCATTTTTATGAAAGGAGTATCTATCATTCAGCAATAACAGAAACATCAATAGGCATAGCGGGAATAGAGGGTACTTCGGGAAGAACATATACCGAATCAACGACACATTTACTCTTTCCACGCCAAGGAAGCGTACCAAGGTAGCCCTTCCAACCTAATTTGACATGATTAGTAGTACTATTAAAAATCTGGTCAGCAATACGAGGATCCTTGACAGAGAACTTAAGTTCGTTAGATTTAATACGCCCCTCATTGGTCGTGGTAACCCCCGTCAGAATGAGTTTACCCTCATAGGTTTTAAAGATGACACCTTCCTTTTGGAAGTAATTAATATCACCATCATTAACTCCTTCGCTATACACAAAGTACCACTTAAAAAAGACGAGTCCGGCAAGTGCCAAAACAAGGATTGTGGTTAGCCAAATCACCACCTTAGATTTCGTTGTCATAGTCGTGTTTATAAATCATTTTATAAAAAATCGCGCAAAGATACAAAATATTTATGATATATGCAAATATTTTATCAATTTTGTAAGCGAAGTGACGCATGTTCGGTCAGTAATTTGCTCTCTAAGCCTTCCTAAGTGGAAACATTGGGCAAAAGTCTCCGTTGGAGTAGCCCACGCTATCCAGACTGTTCCGACGGGTTTTTCTGCCGTTCCGCCATCAGGTCCGGCGATACCGGAAGTAGCAATAGCATAATCCGTTTTGAGTAACTGGCGTACTCCCTCAGCCATCTGTCGAACAACGGGTTCGCTCACTGCACCATACGTATCTAAATCGTCCTGTTTCACCCCCAAGACATTATGCTTAACCGAATTGTCATATGCCACAACCGAGCCATAATAGAAAGCGGACGAACCGGGTTGTTTATTGAGCAGGGCTGCTAATTTGCCTCCGGTACAACTCTCCGCAGTGGCAATAGTAGCGTGACGCGCTTTAAGTAAATCGCCTAAGATGGTTTCTAAAGGCTTATCCTCCGTAGCGATACAGTCGTCACCAAGTAGTTCAAGCAGTTGTTTGAAGACCGCTTCGCTATCAGACCGCTGCGCTGAAAGACCGCCTTCGGCTGAAAGATTATCGGAATATTGGCTTAAACGCAAACGCACGATACCATCCTTAGGCAGGTATGCCAAATGAAGGTCTGCGGGAAGGTTATTCTCCCAATTCTCAAGACGAAGGGCAAGAGTTGATTCGGGCACACCATACACAAGAGCTGTCTTGTGTATAATTGAATTTAGACCGGCTGCACCTGAAAGACCGCTTCGCTGAAAGACCGCGCTATGCGCTGAGAGATAGGGCAAGACCTGTTCGGTCATAGCGATTTTCATTTCGTACGGCACACCGGGCATTGATACCAAGATTTTGTTGTCTTTATGAAAAACCATCAGAGGAGCCGACCCTACCCGATTAGGCAGGATAGTGGCCGCTTTAGGCACAAGCCATTGCGTTTCGGTTAGGCGATTAAGCACTGCGGGACGATCTTTATAGAGTGCCTCTATATGCGTTTTGACCGTATTATCGGGTATCAGTTCCGTGTGAAAATAATTGCAGAGAACATGTTTGGTGATATCGTCTTTTGTCGGACCGAGTCCGCCGGTTGTGAGGACTATATCGGCGCGTTCAAAAGCCTCGTTGAGGGCAGCAACGATGTGAGAAGCATCGTCATGAACAGAAGTTATTTGTTTGACTTCAATGCCAAAAGCATTGAGTTCAGTGGCCATCCAAGCAGAGTTGGTGTCCACTACTTGGCCGATGAGTAGTTCATCGCCAATGGTTATGATTTCGCATTGCATTGTTTTTTCCACTCAGTGGCAGTTAAATCGAGTTCGTTATACCAATCTTCGCCGAAGCGACGGATAAGCGGTTCTTTAAGAAATTTATAGATAGGTAAATGCAGTTTTTTTCCTAATTGGCGAGCACAATGGCAAATATCCCAACGGTGGTACTCCACCCCAGTCATTCCGTTCTGGAGATTCGTCAATCGAATAGGATAAAGGTGGCAGGAGATAGGTTTATTAAAAGGAATCGTGCCCGCTTTATACGCCTTCTCTATGATGCAGTAGCACCAACCGGATTTATCCGTTCGGGCAAAGACACAGTCCTTGTCATTAACAATAGATGTCACCTTCTCGCCACTGGGGTCGAGATAAGCTACTCCTTGTGCCTCTACGACGGCTTTGGCTTCGGCAGTCATCTGATTCTTGAGTAAGGGCAAAGCAGATGTTAGTTGCTGTTCTTCTTCGGTCGTAAGCGGTGCTCCGGCATCGCCCTCAACACAACAACAACCATGACAGACGTCCAAGTTGCAGCAAAATTCTTTCTCGATTACATCAAGACTGACAAGGGTGTTTTGAATTAAGAACATAAGCCTTCGATGAATATTTTCAGTCCGATACCGATAAGGATAAGCCCTCCAATAAGTTCGACATTGAGTTTGAACTTACTACCCACAAAAACGCCAATAAGATAACCGGCGATAGAGAAGACAAACGAACCCAAAGCGATGATACTGATGCCGAGCCATAAACTCTCCGGACAAGGAATAAAGATAACCCCTGTTGCGAGCGCATCTATACTTGTTGCTACTGCGAGAATAAGAAGCGTTTTTAACGAAAAATCTGTATCTTTTGTCCTTTGTCCTTGTTCCTTTATCTTTTGCCCTTCCCAAATCATTTTCCCGCCTATATAACCAAGGAGCACAAGGGCAATGATACCGGCATAGCGACTGAAGAAATCACTGAATATAGTACCGGCATAGTAGCCAATGAGGGGCATTAGTCCTTGGAAGAGTCCAAAGAGGATAGCCATAAGCCAAGGGTGTTGGCGTTTAGCAAAGACCTCATGAATATCAACTACGAGACCTTTGGAAACACTGACGGCAAAGCAGTCCATAGCCAATCCGATACTCAATAATATGATGGTTAAAACGCTCAACTCTACACTCTAAACTAATTATTCCTCTTATAGCGGTAGCGGGCAACCGTTTTGCCCTTAACGATGTTCGTCAGTTTATTGCGTACAAACTGTTTGCGGATGGGGGATATACGATCGGTAAAGACGTGCCCCTCCAAATGGTCAAACTCATGAAGGACGATACGAGCTTTGAAGTCTGTATAGGTATCTTCATGCCAATTAAAATCGGGGTCTTGATAACGAACGGTGATAGTACGTGGGCGCACAACATTCTCACTAATTCCGGGTAGAGAGAGACAGCCTTCCGAATAAGAGATGGTCTCCTTACTTTCGGCAATAATCTCAGGATTGATAAAGACCTGTCTAAAATCGACACAGTCAGGATAGTCTTCTCCTAATTCCGTGCCATCCACCAAGAACAGGCTTAGTCCCCGTCCCACTTGCGGAGCCGCTAATCCACATCCTTCCGCGGCAGTGAGCGTTTCTTGCATATCGGCAATAAAAGCGCGAAGATCGGGCGTGTTTTCAGGCGTAACCTCTTCGGTGGGCTTGCGCAAAACGGATTGTCCATATAAGTAGATTTGTAATATCATATTTTGGTGTTTAGTGTTTGGTGTTGAGGTAATCTTCAAGGATGATACACGCAGCGAGTTTATCAACTACGGATTTATCCTGCCTTTGTTTTTTTGACATACCCCCATCAATCATCGCTCTATGAGCGAGTGTGGAGGTAAACCGTTCGTCAAAGGGCACGAGCGGAAGAGAAGGAAAGGTCTTAGTAAAAAACTCTATAAACGGACGAATATACGACATCGACTCCGACTCTTGTCCGTTGAGTTGAGTTGGATAGCCAATGACCACCTCGTCCACTTTCTCCTTATTTATATACGTGCGAAGCCAATCCACGAGATCGGAAGTGGGAATCGTTAACAGCGGATTAGCCGTTATACGGAGCGGATCCGTAACGGCTAATCCTGTGCGTTTTTTACCGTAATCAATGGCTAATATTCGCCCCATTATTTATTCAATTCAGCGGAAATAGCCTCATACTCAGCCTCCATTTCAAAACGATAATAGAGGGTACGGAGAGTAATCATATAATCGCGGTTCTCGGGATCCATCTTATGTGCTTCCTCAAAGAAAGGTAACGATTTCTTGAACATAGAGTTCATCTCGTTCAGTGCTTTTTTATAGTCTTTGGCGTCCGAGATATAAGCGGCATCCTCGTTCATTTTAACGGCTTGGTTGTAGTAGATACGACCTTGACCGGCTTTAGCATCAGCCAACGTAGGCTCTACTTCAAGGGCTTTCTCATACTCAACAGCAGCCTCATCAAAACGATTCTCGTTGGCAAGGATATTACCCTTAATGAGGCGATATTGACCTACATTAGGTTCGCGTTCGATAGCCTCCGTCAAATAAACAAGGGCTTGATCCGTTTGACCAGAGAAGATATAGTGGTTAATGAGGTTCTGCAAGAACCAAGGCTCCTTGGGGAAGCGAACAACAGCGTCTTGGAGAACGCGAACGAAATTAACGGTATCGTTCAAAGCCTGATACTCTTGGTAGAGGAACTGATTCACTAAGGTAGGTTCATATTCTCCCTCTTTCATGCTCTCTAACATAGAGATAGCCTCTTCGTGCATTTCCGCTTGGATAGCGAAGATGGCAGCATAATAACGATACTGATCATAGGTGGTATCCTTCGGCATTTTAACTTGCAGTTTCTCATCCTGCATCATCGGCAACTCTTGGATATTGAGGTGATTCATGAAAGCCTTGTATGCCTCCGTATAATTCTTCTGGTCATTCAGATAGATACCATACTTAATAAAGTCTTGGTTTTCGTAATAAGTCAGCAATTTAGGGCTAATCAGTTTATAGGTCTTAGCATCAGCCATAACTTCTTTTCCTTTTTTATCCATAACGGTAGCAGAAGCCAATTCGCCAGCCTTAACGAAATAGTCATAACTCTCCATGATAGCTTCGCCCTTCAAAGCCTCATCAATCTTACCCATCATAGCCTCAAAATTGAGTCTCTCATTTTGAGAATAGCCAATCATGGCAGCTTGATACCACGTATCCGCTAATTCAGACGTCTCGGGATTAACCAAAGCCTCTTCCATTAACTGGCGAGCCATATTGTAGTCAGGGGTCTCAGATTGGATTAAACTCTTAACTTTCTTAACATTCGCTTTTTGAGCCATACAGCCAACACTTATCAGCGCCATTGCTGCAAATAAAATTGTCTTTTTCATAATCTATTAACTTTAAATTGTTTGAGTTTTATTCATTATTCGGAGTTTCTGTTTCTTGATTCTCGTTTTCCATTTCAGGATTCTCATTTTCCTCTTCCTTAGGAACAATGCACCCAAACATGAGGGTATCGTTACGTTTTTGAAGTTCAATGAGTTTGACACCTTGGGTAGCGCGACCCATAACGCGAATCGTTGATATATCCATGCGGATAGCCGTTCCGGACTTAGTAATGAGCATAAGATCTTCCTCATCGGTAACAGCGTGCAAGCCTACTAATTGACCCGTCTTATCGGTCAAGTTCATGGTTTTAACACCCTTACCTCCACGGTTGGTAATACGATAAACAGGTTCGCCATCCTCGTCATCCAGGCGGGTACGCTTACCAAAGCCCTTATCGGAAATAACGAGAACTGTCTTATCTGAATTCTTCTCTACACAAATCATGCCAACCGCACGATCTTGTCCATCATCGTCTAACGTAATGGCCTTCACACCGGTTGCATTTCGACCCATTGGACGGACACCGGACTCGTTAAAGCGAACGACTTTACCATTATAGGAAGCAATCAGCATTTCGCTCTGTCCATCGGTCAACGTAACACCTATCAGTTCGTCACCCTCACGCAGACCAACAGCGTTGATACCATTAGCACGCGGACGAGAATAAGCCTCAAGCGTTGTTTTCTTCATCAAACCGTTCTTGGTAGCGAAGATAAGGAAGTGATTATTGACATATTCGGCATCGTTGAGTCCCTTGACGTTAATGAACGTGCGAACGCGGTCACCCTTGTCGAGGTTGATGATGTTTTGAATAGCACGACCCTTCGATTGACGATTACCTTCCGGCAAATCATAAACCTTAATCCAATAGAGGCGTCCACGCTCGGTGAAGAACATCATCGTGGAGTGCATTGAAGCTTGGTGTACATATTCGATAAAGTCCTCATCGCGGCTGGACGAAGCCTTACTGCCTATGCCGCCACGACATTGTTGACGGAACTCAGCCAGCGGCGTGCGCTTAATATAACCAAGGTGCGAGATAGTGATAACCATATCGTCATCAGCGTACATATCTTCGGGATTGAACTCGGTAGCCATCTTAACGATTTGCGTTCGACGCTCGTCTGCGTACTTATCCTTAATCTCAATGAGTTCTTCATTAATAAGTTCGAAGCGCAGCACATCACTGGCAAGCAGTTCGTTGAGGTGATCAATGAGTTTCTCAATCTCAGCATATTCGGCCTTCAACTCGTCTATTCTCAATCCTGTAAGTTGGCTCAAACGCATATCTACGATAGCCTTCGATTGGAGGTTGTCTAAATCAAAGCGTTTCTCTAAGTTCGTTTGGGCATCTTGCGGTGTGCGAGAAGCACGAATAATCTTAACTACCTCGTCAATATTATCCACGGCGATAATCAAGCCCTCTAAGATATGCGCACGCTCTTGTGCTTTACGCAGTTCATAGCGGGTACGACGCGTAACTACCTCCATGCGATGCTCAATGAAATTAGCAATCAAGTCCTTAAGGTTCAGCAACATCGGACGACCTTTTACAAGGGCGATACTATTCACGCTGAAGCTGGATTGAAGAGCGGTATATTTGTACAGTTTATTGAGAACGACTTGTGCATTAGCATCGCGCTTAATCTCAATGATGATACGGATATCGCGTTTCGATTGGTCGGAGATATCGGATATACCCTCAATCTTCTTATCGGATACCAGTTCGGCTATATCCTTCACCAAGTCGGCTTTGACTACACCGTACGGCAGTTCGGTAATAACGATATGTTCACGCCCGTTATCCTCCGCCTCAATATCAGCATTAGAACGAATAACGACACGTCCTTTACCTGTCTCGTAAGCATCCTTAACACCTTGGTAACCATAGATAGTACCGCCCGTTGGGAAGTCAGGAGCCTTGATATATTCCATAAGGTCTGCCACGGTTATATCCTCTGTCTCGGGGTTTTGCTGCTTAGCTATTTGGTTCTTAACGTAAGCTACACAACCATCTATGACCTCACCTAAATTATGGGTTGGCATATTCGTTGCCATACCTACGGCAATACCGGTAGCACCATTAACGAGCAAGTTCGGGAAACGGCAAGGCAGAACGGCTGGTTCGCGGAGTGTATCATCGAAGTTTAGGTTCATATCCACCGTATCCTTCTCAATATCACGAAGCATCTCCTCCGCCAGTTTGCTCAAGCGTGCCTCCGTATAACGCATAGCGGCAGCACCGTCACCATCGACGGAACCAAAGTTACCTTGACCGTCCACGAGGCAATAACGCATTGCCCACGGCTGCGCCATACGCACGAGCGTACCATAAATACTACTATCACCATGTGGGTGATATTTACCCATTACCTCACCAACGATACGTGCGCTCTTCTTGGTGGGTTTATCCGATGTATTACCTAATTCGTTCATTCCGAATAACACACGGCGATGAACGGGTTTGAAGCCATCACGTACATCGGGCAGCGCACGGCTCACGATGACGGACATCGAGTAATCGATGTAGGACGACTTCATTTCTTCCTCAATTTTAACAGGGAGGATTCTGTCTTGATTTTCTTCAATCATAGTTTATATATCATTATATTTTTATTTGCGGCTGCAAAGATACAAATTTTCTTTGGATTATGCAAATAAAAAAAGAGAAAAATGCATTTTAACCGCATTTTTCTCCATTTTAACGCATTTTTAGTCTCTCACCGAGGAGGTATCGATAGCTATTGTACAGGACGAGGATAGAGACCGCCGATGGTCTTACCTACGTTGATAAGGTGGTCGGATATACGCTCGGAGTTGGATGCCAATTCGATATACTGCGCACCTACAATAGCCGAACATTTACCGGCAGTCATTCGCTCAATATGCTTGGTTTCCATAAGCTCATTGAGTTTATCTACTTTATCCTCATAATCGTGCGCCTGCCAATAAGCCTCGCGGTCCATATTCATATACGCTTTCATCGTGAGTTGATATACATTGAAGACCAGTTCACGCATTTGTTCAATCTCAGCCACGGCTTCATCCGAGAAGCGCTCCTTGGCTTCCACTAAGATGTCGGCATACTCGGTTATGTTCTCCGCATAGTCACCTATTCGCTCCAAGTCACCTACCGAGCGAATGGCGTTAGTCAGGTATTGGTGGTCGGCTTCCGACATACGCAGAGCATTGAGGCGAACGATGTACTGCACCAATTCGTGATTGAGGAAATCGAGGTTAGCTTCTGTACGTATAAACTCTTCTTTTTCGCTATCGTCGAGACTGGTCACCATATGTAACGAGCGGTCGTAGTTCTGCATAGCCATTTGTGCCATGTGCTCAATCTCCAACTTAACTTGGCGAACGGCGATGATAGGCGTACGGAGCATTTTCTCATCCACAAAATAGAAATGCGGTTTATAAGTCTCCGATTCATTGGTTAGCGGCTCGGGTATCAAGCGGCAAACGAGGCGCACGAAAGCATCGGTCAAAGGCAGGATGATGATAACGGTAGTGACATTAAAAATGGTGTGGAACATGGCCATTTGCAACTGAGGAGCATTGGGGAAGAGGCGCTCAAAGATAATACCAAAGTCCAAAGAGCCTTTCGTTACAAAGTACATAATGGAGGCTATTACCAAGAAGACAACGACACCAAAGCAGTTGAAGAACAGGTGTATGAGGGCTGTTCGTTTAGCGTTCAGTCCGCTGGTGATACCGGCAATGATTGCCACAACGCAGGAACCGATGTTCGAACCTAAGGTGATATAGATACCTTGGTTGAGCGATATAAGACCCGTCACAGCCATGGTGATGGCAATAGAGGTCATCACCGAGGAAGACTGAATAATCGCCGTAAAGACAGCACCTATAAGCACCAAGAGTATCGGATTACTGATTTGTGCGATGAACAGTTTAACCGAATTGAGTTTGGCAAAATCCCCCATCGAGTTGGACATCATGCTCAGTCCGACAAAGAGCATTCCGAATCCGGCTAATATGCCTCCAATGGTCTTGACTTTATCCTTTTTTGAGAAGACCGAGATAAAAGCTCCAATACCTGCAAAGGCAGCAAAGATAGCGGTTGTGCTCAATCCGTTTCCGCTACTCAGACCCAACGCCACTATCTGTGCCGTAATCGTTGTACCGATATTGGCACCATAAATAATGGTTGCCGCCTGCACGAGGGACATGATACCCACGTTGACAAAACCGATAACCATAACGGTCGTTGCACCGGAAGACTGGATAGCAGCCGTACCCAGGGCACCGATACCAACACCAACTAAGCGGTTCTTACCGGTCTTGGCAAAGAGTTGTTTGAGACGGTCGCCACTGGCTGATTCCAAGTTGGACGACATCATCTGACATGCAATGAGGAAAATGCCGATACCGGCAATCAGAGCTAAAATAGCGGTGGAGATAGTTAGTGTATCCATCGTTAGTTAGTTAATTAGTTAATATTTTTATTCATTTTGCTTAACAACTCTCAAACTGACGGAGGAAACGTACATCGTTCTCCGAGAAGAGACGGAGGTCCTTCACACGATATTTAAGGTTGGCTATACGTTCCACTCCCATACCAAAAGCGTAACCACTATACACTTTACTATCTATTCCACAAGATTCCAAGACATTAGGATCAACCATACCGCAACCTAAGATTTCAACCCAACCGGTTCCCTTACAGAACGCACAACCCTTACCTCCGCATAAATCGCAGGATATATCCATTTCTGCCGAAGGTTCTGTAAAGGGGAAATAGGACGGACGAAGACGAATCTGCGTTTCCGGTCCGAACATCTCTTTAGCAAAATACAATAACGCTTGGCGCAAGTCGGCAAAACTTACATTCTTAGCCACATACAGTCCCTCCACCTGATGGAAGAAACAGTGGGCGCGAGCCGAAATAGCCTCATTACGGTACACACGACCGGGGCACAGGACGCGAAGAGCCGGCTCTTCGGTAGATTGAGGATTGGCAATCTGTTTAGCAAAAGCTGTCAGGAGGTGCGTTTGAACAGAAGAAGTGTGCGTGCGGAGAAGAATATCGGTAGGTTTTTGAATACCCTCTTCTTTCTCTATGAAGAACGTATCCTGCATATCGCGAGCCGGGTGTTCCGGAGCGAAATTCAGCAAACCAAAAACGTGCTTATCGTCCTCCACTTCGGGACCTGTAGCCACCGTAAAACCTATGCGGGAGAATATATCTATTATCTCCTCACGAACCAAAGAAAGCGGGTGACGCGTACCTAATTCAATAGGGTCTGGCGTACGAGTAAGGTCTTGCTTTGTGGATTGTGCGCCGTTCCGGCTATTGTGGATGGTGGATAGTTGCTCTCGCAGTTCGTTAACACGCGCCTCCATCGATTGACGAAGTATATTAAGGGGAGCACCTATAGCGGCTTTTTCCTCTTTATGCACAACGCGCAACTCGTCATACAAAGCAGAAATCTCACCTTTTTTAGACAAGAACTTAATGCGTAGATTCTCAACTTGTTCTAAGTTTTCAGCCTTCAATTCGGCCACCTGTTGCTGCAAAGCAGCAATTCGTTCGAGTATAGTCATTTTATTTACGATTTGACAATTTACAATTTGCGATTTTTATCGAAATCGAGTGCAAAGGTACGATTTTTTTATCATATATGCAAATTTTTAGTTAAATTTTTAATATAAATTTGTGTATGTCAAAAAAAAGCCTTACCTTTGCACGATAATTTGCGTGTATATGCGCTTATGTGTACGCGAACATATGGTAAATTGCATACGAAAGGGCTTTATTTGTCTTCTCGTTTTGCTGCCATTGACTTTGCCGGCTCAGTCAATTGACAAGCCCGTTAGTTACGTGGCGCACGATTCGCTTGTCTTGACCCATAATGGTGTAGCCCATTTGCATGGCGAGAGTCAAGTGACCTACGGGACTATTCAGTTAAACTCGTCTTATATTAGGGTCACTATGGATAGTAGTCTCGTCTACGCTATCGGTACCTATGACTCCACGAAAGAAGAATGGATAGGTCGTCCTGTGTTTAAGGACGGAGGAGACGAATATGAGTCCGACCAACTGACCTATAACCTAACCACTCAAAAAGGTTATATCCGTAATGTTGTTACCCAACAAGGCGAAGGATATATCATATCCGATAAAACGAAGAAATTGAAGAACAACGAGATGCTTATGGCGGATGGTAAATACACTACGTGTGATAATCATAATCACCCGCATTTCCATTTGCAATTGACTAAAGCTAAGGTTCACCCGGGCGAATATATAGCTGCAGGTCCGGCATATTTAGTGGTTGGCGATGTCCCCCTACCCTTGGCAATACCATTCGGGTTCTTCCCATTTAATAAGACTTATACCAGCGGACTGATTATGCCTACTTTTGGAGACGACTACCGCCGAGGATTGTACTTGCAAGGTATCGGATATTATTTCGCTATCAATGACTACTGCGATTTAGAGTTGAAGGGAGATATATACTCTAAAGGAACGTGGGCGGTATATGGTAATATGCGTTACCTGAAACGATATAAGTTCAATGGCAATTTTAATTTAACTTTCCGCCAAGATGTAGAAGGCGAGCGAGACTTGCCTAATTACAGCAAGAGCACGAACTTCAACGTCCATTGGACGCATACGCAGGATAGTAAGGCTAATCCCTACTGCAATTTCTCGGCTTCGGTAGATTTCTCCACCTCGGGTTACAACCGCAGTAATATCAATAACTACTATAATCCTGCTGTCGCCTCTCAAAACACTAAGGCTTCGTCCATCAGTTATACGCAGCGTTTCCCAGATAGCCCGTGGTCTATTTCATTAACTGCATCCATTCAGCAGCGCACACAAGACTCCACGTTATCGTTGACAGCGCCTTCGCTTAATGTGTCGATGAGTCGTATCAATCCCTTTAAGCGTAAGCACCCCGTGGGCAAGGAGCGTTGGTACGAGAAGATTAATATGAGTTATACCGGAACGGGACAGATTTCGGTTAACAGTATCAAAGAAAAAGACTTCTTAAAGTCCAATTTCTTACGCGATTGGCGCACAGGACTGAAGCATAGTATTCCAATCTCTGCTTCGTTTATGGCATTTAAGTACATCAGTATATCTCCCTCCATCAACCTAACCGACCGTATGTACTTCACTCGTACAGACCAACGTTGGGACGATGTGGCACAACAGGTAGTGAGCGATACGACAACGGGATTCTATAATGTGTTTGATTTTAACGTTGGCGTAAGTGTTTCCACGAAATTATATGGTATGTTCACTCCTATGAAGAAACTCTTCCCCAATACCAAAGTGGAGGCGTTCCGTCATGTGCTCACACCGAATATCAGTTTCAGTTATCACCCTGACTTCGGTAAACCGGGTTGGGGATATTACGGCAGCTATGATCAGCCTGTCCTAACCAAAGAGATTGATCCTAACACGGGGCGTTTCCTGCCCCAGTTAGATGAGAACGGCGAACCGATACTCGTTCATCAGTCTTACTCTCGCTATCAAGGTGCGCTCTACGGCAATGCTTCTAATGGTGCCAGCGGAACACTCTCCTTCTCATTAGCCAATAACTTAGAGATGAAACTAAAGAACGTTAAAGACACAACCGGCAAAGAGCCATTTAAAGTATATAGTATCATTGACAACCTATCCATCAACGGGGGCTATAACTTTATTGCCGACTCCATGAACTGGAGCAATTTCAGCGTTAACCTACGTCTTAAAATTCCAAAGGTTAATTATACGCTCAACCTCAGTACCAGTTTAGACCCATATATGTACGAGTATAACGCATTAGGCACACCGGTAAGGACAAATAAGCAATACTGGAGTAACGGACGTTTCCCGCACTGGTCGGGTACAAGCATTAGTTTGAGTTACACTTTTTCGAACCAAGTCATTCAGAAATGGAAGGACGCTCTCAATAAGAAGGCGGGTAAGAAAAGTGGAGACAATAATAACACATCCAAAGGGGAGAACGAAGACGGAGATATGAATCCTACTCGCGTAGGTTCAGACGGCACTTTGGCGAATGCCAATCGAGGCGGCAAACCCGGAGAAGTGGGAGAGGACGGATATGTACGCACTAAGTTCCCTTGGTCACTGTCTATCAGTTACACAATGAACTACGGCGATAAGGCGCATACCAAAGACAACTTTGATGAGAGAAGAATGCAATACAAGATGGGACTGACCCACACCCTCAATTTCTCGGGTTCGTTAGGATTAGGTGATGGATGGAAAGTGACGGGTTCGGCAAGCTACGACTTTAAGTATAAGAAACTCAGTTCGGCATCGTTTAATGTGGTACGCGACCTACACTGTTGGACGATGACGTGCAGTTTTGTACCTTTTGGTGTGTATAAGAGTTATAATTTTCACATCGGTGTCAACGCCAGTATGCTTGCCGACTTGAAATATGATAAGAGCAGTGCCGATGCTACACAGAAGTTGATAAATTGGTGGTAATATATATTTTGAATTAAAGTATAAAGTTATGAAAATAGAATCAGAAAAAGTAGTTACGTTGACGTACGAGATGTACATTAACGGAGAGAACGGAAGTGAAGAACTGATAGAACGTGCCACGGAGCAACGTCCGCTCGTTTATTGTCATGGAGAGAAAATGATGTTGCCCGCCTTTGAGGAAGCCCTCGCAGGTAAAGAGAAAGGCGATAGTTTTGATTTCCGTATCGACCACCAACACGCTTATGGTGAATACGATGAGAATGGCGTTATGGAACTGGATAAACAACTCTTTTTCAATGGCGACGGAGAGTTTGACAGTGAACGCGTATATGTAGGAAATGTTATTCCTATGAACACTGTGGACGGACAGATTGTTAATGCTGTTGTGATTGCGATAAGTGAGAATAAGGTTACGATTGACCTTAATCATCCCTTCGCAGGAGAAGATTTGCACTTTGTAGGTAAGATTATCGACGTGCGTGAGGCAGACGAGAAAGAGCTTGACGCTATCCGTCACCCACACCATTGTGGTACGTGTCATGGCCATTGCGATGATTGCGGTTCTGAATGCGGTGATAATTGTCAAGATGAAAATCACCATTGTGGAGGCGATTGTAAACATAAACACTAAAAAATAACTAATAAAACTATGCCAAATATTGTAGCCATAGTGGGGCGTCCCAATGTTGGGAAATCGACCCTTTTTAACAGGCTGACGCGTACACGTCGGGCCATAGTAATGGACACAGCCGGAACTACACGTGACCGCCAATACGGAAAAGCCGATTGGTGCGGACACGACTTCTCGGTGATAGACACCGGAGGTTGGGTAGTTAATTCAGATGATACGTTTGAGAGCGAGATCAATCGCCAAGTGAATCTCGCTATTAAAGAGGCTGACGTGGTGATGCTCGTGGTTGATGTTAATCAAGGCGTGACTGAGTTTGATACGGAAGTGGCTCACCTACTCCGCCAAGCCAAGAAACCAACAGTCCTTGCCGTAAACAAAGTTGATACGTTTGAGCAACAGTACGGTGCACCGGAGTTTTATAAACTGGGTTTAGGCGAACCCTTCATCATCAGTGCTGGGAACGGATTAGGAACAGGCGACCTTCTCGACGAAGTAGTATCGCGTTTCAAACCCGAAGGCATAGCAGAGGATACGGAAGAGTTGCCCCGTTTTGCTATTGTGGGCAGGCCAAATGCCGGTAAGTCGTCTATACTGAACGCTTTTATCGGTGAGGATAGAACAATCGTAACGGATATACCGGGAACCACTCGTGATAGCATATATACTCGCTATAATAAGTTTGGCAAGGACTTTTATCTTGTAGATACTGCCGGTATTCGCAAGAAAGCCAAGGTCAATGAGGACTTAGAGTATTACTCAATAGTGCGCTCAATTCGTGCCATTGAGAATAGCGATGTATGTATCCTTATGATTGATGCTACACGCGGTATTGAGGCACAAGACCTCAATATCTATTCCCTTGTCCAAAAGAACAAGAAAGGACTCGTTGTATGCATCAACAAATGGGATCTTGTAGAGGATAAATCGGATAAAGCGATTAAAAGTTATGAAGCCGCTATCCGTGATCGTATCGCTCCGTTTACCGATTTTCCCATTATCTTTACTTCGGCACTTACTAAGCAACGTATTTATAAAGTGATGGAAACGGCTTTGCACGTATATGAGAATAAACAAAAGAAAATACCTACGGCACAACTGAATGATAAGTTCTTACCGCTCATAGAGAACTATCCACCACCGGCAACCAAGGGCAAGTATATTAAAATCAAGTATTGCACACAGTTACCAAACACGCAAGTGCCCACATTTGTTTTCTTTGCTAACTTGCCGCAGTACGTGAAGGAACCCTATCGCCGTTTCCTTGAGAATAAACTGCGCGAGTGGTGGGACTTTAACGGCACACCTGTGCAACTCTTTATAAGAGCTAAATAGAATTAGACAAACTAGACCAACTAGAAAAACTAGGACAACTATAATGAAGATTATTGGATTTATAGAAATTGACGGAAGGATTGAGATGGTGCTCAAGGGCGACTCGGCGATGTTGGTGAACCGCAAACCATTCTTCATTCCGGATGGGACGAACGACATCGGCTACTCCGATTGTATCGTGCTGCGTGTATCCCGTTTAGGAAAGAACATTGCCACTAAATTTGCTGACCGCTATTGGGATGCGTGGACTTATGGTTTAGACTTTTGCGCTAAAGACTGGTTTGACCAAGCGCAAGAACGAGAAGGCAGTTGGGTAGAAGCCATCGCTTTCGACAACTCCCTTGCCATGGGTCAGTTTGTAGATAAAGAGCGTGAGGCACGCTCCCTACCCATCGATTCCTCTACTCCCCTACTCCCCATTGCAGAAGCCATCCACTGGGCATCCCGCGTGATGACTATCCGTCAAGGGGATTATATCTATATCCAACTCAAACAACCTTTTGTGCCTATACACAAAGAAGAGGTCATAACACGAACGATTGATAATAACGAAGTATTATATTGCAAAATCAAATGAAACGACTCATCCTACTTATTGTCTCAGTAATGCTGCTCTTGCCGCTGAATAGTCAGTCCCGCCTCAAGGACGGTCAGTGGGTTAAGATTGCGGTCAACGAGAGTGGCATTTATTGCCTTACCTATAACCAACTTCGCAAGTGGGGATTGAATCCTGCCGCTACGCACGTGTACGGATACGGCGGAGCTATGCTCAATCAGAATCTTAATCAGCCGGCGATAGACGACCTTCCTCAGGTAGGTTGCTTACGACTGAATGACTGTATTCTATTCTACGGACAAGGTTCGTTCAGTTGGTCTTATAAGGGACTGCATTTTGAGCACGAACGCAATCCTTATTCGGATAAGGGATATTACTTCCTTAGCGATAAACCAACTTCGGAGCCGGATATCGAAACCGCCGAACCTATCGTTGCGGATAATGCTACCAAGGTTCAAACCTTCATGGACTTGCAAGTGCACGACAAGGATATCATTAACCTTGTGGACGTAGGCGGTGTAGAAGGCGGCGGGCGCGTATGGTACGGAGAGCAGTTAGTCAATAACAAAGCGCAGAGTTTTAACTTCCCATTCACAGATATTATGGGAAGCGAAATCTATGTCAGTACAATGGTCGCCGGCATATCCAGCGCAATAGGAACTACACGGATTGCATTAGGAGACAACTCTTTCACATTGACTACGCAGCCTACAGGAGATATGTACGAGAAAGCCACAACTGCTAAATTAGGTAAGAATCTTGCGCCCATCGGTTCCGGAAAACAAACGATTAACGTAACCTACTCTTCCTCCGTGACTACAGCAGTTGGTTACCTTAACTACATTGAAGTGCAAGCCGAGTGCGCCCTCGCCATGCAAGGAAATGCGTTCTGCTTCCGATCACCCACGAACTATACGGAATCACAGCTCAACCAATACCATTTATCCAAAGTACCTAATGGTACAATTATTCTTGATATAACTTACTTAGATAGTATTCGTCTTATTCCTACACAGCCCCTCGGTAACGAACTTGTTTTTGTAGGTAGCAACGAGGACATGGTGCATGAGTATATAGCGATTAACCCTAACGGACAAGACTGGTTAGAGGTCGAATATATCGGCAAGGTTGACAATCAGAACCTCCATAACTTGCAAAGTATTCAGTATGTCATTATCACGCCCAAAGAGTTTATTGAGCCGTCTGAACAACTCGCCAGAGCACACGAAGGCGATCCTTATTGGAAAGGTAATCCCATCACGTGGGCGGTAGTAACGGACGAACAGGTCTATAACGAATTCTCTTCCGGCACGCCCGATGCAACGGCTTACAGACGATTCATGAAGATGCTTTATGACCGAGCTAAAGCAGACTCATCCATTCTCAGTCCACGCTGGCTTTTGCTGATGGGTGACGGAACGTTCGATAACCGCAAGTTACTCAATCAGTCGGGTCCGAACAAACTGCTCACTTACCAAACAATTAATTCCACTACAGAGACATTAGCGGAGTCTAACGATGGTTACTTTGGGTGTCTGGATAATGTAACCTATTCGAACGACGCCTCTGTCAAAATGCAGATTGGTGTAGGCCGTTTACCCGTCTCCACCAAAGAGGAGGCACAAGCTATGGTTGATAAGATAGAGAGATACATCTTTGACGACACGCCTAATGGTTGGCGGCGCGAGTTACTCTTTATGGCGGATAACTACGACACCTATGCACATATTGAGTGCGCAGACAAGCCTGCTGTCATCATTGAGAATATGTCACCCTCGTATTTGGTGCATAAGATATATCTGGATATCTATCCCAAACAAGTCAGTTCGACCTCGGAGCGTTGTCCCGTAGCCAAGACGCAGTTTGATAATCTGCTGCTATCAGGTGTTGCTATGCTCAATTACTCTGGTCATGGTGGATATAACGCTATCACGAGCGAGGCTATGATGGATATTAACTCCATCAAAACGATGACTAACCCAAACCTTGCCTTGTGGTTCTTCGCTACGTGCAGTTTTGCGCATTTCGATTCCGGTAAGCGTTGCGCCGCAGAGGAAGCCGTTCTCAACAAGAACGGAGGTGCGATAGCGGTTATTTCCGCATGCCGAACCGTTTATGCTTCTTGGAATATGGAACTCAATAAATCCTTCTGCAAAGAACTCTTTGCTCACGAGGACGATTATCATTACGACGTGACCATCGGCGAAGCCTTGGCGTGGGCGAAGAACCAGCATATAGGTAATACCAATAAACTGGCATATCACTTGCTTGGCGATCCCGCCTTACGGCTTCATTATCCCGATGACGTAACCGTTCATACGACAGCCAAACAAGACACAACCCGCGCGCTGGATGTAAATACCATTCAAGGTGTGATAGCGGACGGAGAGAATGATACGTTATCCTCTTTTAACGGTATTGTAGATATAGTGGTTTATGATAAGCCACAAACCGTTACCGCTAAGGTAGGAAACGGCACTTATACCTTTAGGGATTATCCTAATATCCTTTTCCGCGGTACAGCAGAAGCCAAAGACGGTTGTTTCGAATATACGTTTATGACTCCTAAAGATATCCGCTATAACTATGACAAAGGACGTATCGTTTATTTTGCTTATGATGAAGAAAACGATAAAGAAGGTATTGGTTATGATAATAGTCTAACCATCGGCGGCACCAATACAATAGAGATAGTAGATAACGAAGGACCTACTATTGATATGTATTTAGAGAACACCTTCCGCGACTCAACCCAATCAACTTATGCCGAACCGCGATTCTATGCTTCTCTCTATGATGAACATGGCATCAACACAGTAGGTAGTGGTATTGGTCATGACCTTTACCTTATCGTAGATGATGAGACGACGATGGCATATAATCTCAATACTTATTTTGCTGCAGACCAAGGTAGTTATCAAAGCGGTAAGATTAGTTATCGTCTCCCGCCTTTAGAGGACGGTTCGCATAGTTTGCGTTTTAAGGCATGGGACTTAATGAATAACTCTTCCGCACAAACGCTTAATTTCTCCGTCAGTGCCACCACAAGTCCAACCTTATATAGAATCATTGCCTACCCCAATCCCGCACGCTTGTCTGAGACACTGACGCTCCACCTTGAGCATGACCAAGAGGACGAAGTGTTGCAAACGGAGATTAGTATATATGATTTTGCAGGAAGACGTTTGTATTTGAGTCATCAAACGGATGCCTACGACGTACAAATACCGATGAGCCAAGTGGCAATTTCGACTGGTGTATATATTTATAAAGTAATCATAAAATCCTCAACGAACGGCTCTTCTACCCTATCGGGTAAGATTTTGGTCGTTCCCTAAAAACAAGAACAATTGCCTATGAAACAAATCTAAGTTCGTATAAATTAAACATTAATCAATAAACATTTAACATTAATTATTATTTTATTTATGAAAAAGATTCTTTTATCCGCAACGGCTTTGCTTATGTTTACCGTTGCCAGCTTTGGTCAAACAAGCGATTACATGAACCCCGTCATCACGGCTATGCCGGCACTTAACATTGCTCCCGATGCTCGTGCAGCAGGTATGGGTGATATAGGTGTTAGTACCAATCCCGACCTCAACTCGCAGCGTTGGAATCCTGCTAAGTATGCCTATATGGAAAGTCATGGCGGTATCACCGGCAACTACACGCCTTGGTTGCGTAAATTAGTTGGCGATATTGATTTGGCTTACCTTAGTGGTTACTACAAATGGGATGACGTACAAGGTATTGGTGCTTCGTTCACGTACTTCAGTTATGGTGAAGTGTTTATTCAACAAGCAGGAGCGGCTGAACCCGATTTATCCAGCTCTGTTCGTCCAAACGAGTGGTCTCTTGATGTATCGTACTATCGTAAGTTACATGAATATGTCAGTATGGCAGTTGCTCTCCGTTTCCTCTATTCGGATATCAATAACGGACACAACCAATCAACTCAAGGAGGTAATGATCTTTATCCCGCATGGACGATGGCGGCTGACATTGCGCTCTATTATAAACAACCCATTGAGATTGGTACAGGAACGTCCTATTTCAACCTCGGTTTCAGTCTGAATAACCTCGGTGGTAAAATGACGTGGGATAAGAGCCACTACAACTATATCCCAGTTAATTTCCGCATTGGTGCAACTTACGAGATTCCTTTCGATAAGTACAACTCTCTCAGTCTCTCGGTTGAAGCCACTAAACTAATGGTTCCAACTAAATACTACTCCAACCTCGGTCCTAACTTTGACCCTGTCAATCGTATGCATGGAGAAACGGATACGTGGACCCTCACCGAGGACGACTACAACGACCTCCCTTATATCAAGAGTCTGTTCCAATCATTCTGCGATGCTCCAGCAGAAAAGGGATATAATGTGTTAGAGGAATTCAACGAGGTTGTTTGGGGTGCCGGTATTGAATACACCTATAACCACCAGTTCTTTGCTCGTGCCGGTTATAGCCACGAGCATCCTACCAAAGGTAACCGTCGTCTCTTTGAAGTTGGTGCAGGTTTCCACCTCAGCATCGTTAATTTCGATGTATCTTATACAATTGCTACCGCTTCCACTAATCCGCTCAATAACACCATGCGCTTTACCTTAGGTTTCGACTTAGCCGGAATCAAAGACCTGGTGAATAATAAAAAATAATGATGAGAATAGGATTAGGTTATGATGTTCACCCCTTTGCCCCTGGCCGTACACTATGGCTCGGGGGCATAGAGGTACCGTATGAACAAGGCTTACAAGGTCATTCGGACGCGGATGTACTTATTCATGCACTATGCGATGCTATTCTTGGTGCTGCTGCGCTACGCGATATAGGTTATCATTTCCCCGATACAGATGGAAACGAATATACCAATATCGACTCGAAGATACTTCTTCGCCGTGTCATGGAGATGATTCGTGCCAAAGGCTATGAAGTAGGCAACTGTGACTGTACCATATGCGCTCAAGTGCCTAAACTCAGTCCTCATATTGAGGCGATGAGACAGTGTTTAGCTCAAGTGATGGGTGTGGATGTGAATCAAGTCAGTATTAAAGCCACTACCACCGAGCACCTTGGTTTCGTTGGACGCAAAGAAGGCATCGCCGCCCAAGCAGTTGCTTTATTACTCTAAACTATAAAACTATACGGCTTCTCTAAACTCTAAACTCTAAACTAAACAATGTCCATTATTTATCTCATCGGCTACATGGCTGCCGGAAAAACGACGGCAGGTAAGTTAGCAGCGGACGCCTTGGGCTGGCGATTCGCTGACTTAGACCAAGCTTTCCAAGTTATTCATGGTTACACTCCTGCGGAGTATATACGTGCTAATGGTATTGAGGCTTTCCGAAAGAAAGAGAAGTACGTACTTGAGGACTTGGCAGACATGGGAATAGAGAAAGTGATTTACGCCACCGGAGGAGGCTATCCTTGTTGGGAAAATAACATGGAGTGTCTTCATGAGTTGGGAACCAGTATCTATCTACGCTGGAAAGCGGAAGACCTTGCTTCTCGTTTGATGCTGACCGACCTCAGTGAGCGCCCTGTCTTGCAAGGTAAGACCAAAGAAGAACTATTAGCTTTCATCAAACCTCAATTAGAAGCGCGCGAAGCGTTTTATTTACAAGCCGATTATGTTATTGAGGCTCCCGGGTTTGTGCAGGAAGCAGACCTAATATTAGCAGAACAGATATGTCAATTAATCAAATCCAAGACGAAATAATAGAAGAGTTTTCAGCCTTTGAAGACTGGTTGGATAAGTATTCGCTTATCATTGAGTATGGCAATGGTTTAGAACCAATGGCAGAGAGTGATAAGACGGAGCGCAACCTCATTGACGGTTGCCAATCGAAAGTATGGTTTACGGCTGAGATGCAAGATGGTAAAGTCATTTATCATGGTGACTCGGACGCTATCTTAGTGAAGGGCATTGTAGCCCTGCTTATACGCGTATTAAGTAATCAAACGCCCGCTGATATAGCGAGCGCTGATTTGTATTTTTTAGATGATATACAATTACGGGAGCACTTATCTCCTACGCGTAGCAACGGTTTAGTAGCGATGCTCAAGCAAATGAAACTTTTTGCCCTTACCTACTCTAACCTCTAAACTCTCCACTCTAAACTCTATCCTACTCCTCTACTCTCTTATTATTATCTTCCCAAACGAGGGTATCGTTCTTAAAGTAGGCATAGGGAAGTTGACTATCTACGGTTGGCTTCACCTCATGAAGTCGTTGCCACCCCTTATTATATACATACGCGCGCGAGTTACATTGGGGTACACAAGCGGTTTGAACGACGAGGAACGAGTCGGGATAGGTCACCACTTCCACGTAGCAACTATCAGCCAAACGGATACGTGCATAGGTATCCGTTTCCACTTCAGCAACGGGACTGCCATTGAGTGCCGTCACCGCTAATATTAGTTCAGAAACTATATCAATTAACATTTATCAGCGTATCGTTCCGTTTTCGAACAATAGTTTGCGTCCCGGGTAATTCTCCAACCATTGCGGATTATGTGTTGAAATAATCACGGCAATGCCGGCTTTACTGATAGTGTATAGCAAATCCATTATCCCTTTTCCTGTCTCGGGGTCGAGGTTTCCGGTAGGTTCATCGGCTAAGATCAGTTCGGGGCTATTGAGCAACGCACGTGCAATAACCACACGTTGTTGTTCTCCTCCGGATAGTTGGTTAGGAAGTTTATAGCCTTTAGTCTCAAGATTTACTTGAGTCAAGACATCGTGAATATGCTCATCCATCAGTTTCTTATCCTTCCATCCTGTAGCACGAAGAACGAAACGTAGGTTATCTTCAACCGTCATTTCGGGAATGAGTTGATAGTCTTGGAAGACGATTCCCATTCGACGACGCAGATAAGGCAGTTTACGATGAGAGATGATTGTCATATCGTAGTCAAGTACTCGTGCTTCACCTGAAGCGATAGGCAAGGCGCCATAAAGGGACTTTAAGAAAGTCGATTTACCGGCGCCTACCTTTCCCCACAAATAGACCAACTCGCCCGATTCAACGGTTAAGTTGATATTGCGTAGGACCACTTGTTCGGCTTGGTCCAGTTCTACGTTATTATACTCAATCAGCAGCATCGATAGCGTTGATTTTAGCTTCTAAATCGTTCAAATCTTTTTTGAGACCATCAATCTTCTTCTGCATATCCTCTACCAGTTTATTGGCACTTTTGCTCTTTCCACTGAAGAAGAGGATATTATTTTCGGCAGTCTTAATCTCTTGCGTTAGGTTCTCGTACATACGAACGAGTTTATTGCGGTCGCCGGACTCCATAGCCTGTCGCCTATTGCCTGTTGCCTTTTGCCTTTTATTCTCTTTCTCTTGTTCGCGTTTAGCGTTGAAGAACGAGTCGCATATATCCGAGAATTGTTTCCACACTTCGTCACTATACTTGCGAGCTACGGGACCCACTTTCTTCCACTCTTGCTGGAGATTAATCAATGCCTCGGAGGTCTCTTTCCAAGCGGTACTATTCTTCAGTTCTTCCGCTTTGGCAATAAGTTCGCGTTTGAGACGCAGGTTCTCGCTGAAGGTATCGCGCAGACCTTTATAGAAAGCGGTTTTTGCCTTATAGAATGTGTCGCAAACGGATCTATATTCCTCATATATAGCCTGATTATGCTTCTTCGGAGCAAAACCGATGGTGCGCCATTCGTTTTGTAGTTCGTCTATCATCTTTGAAGCATCTTCCCATGCTTTATTGGACTTAAAAGAAGAGAAATCAATAGCTTTAATCTTGTCTATAATAGCCTGCTTGCGTTCGAGGTTTTCGCCTTCTTTGGCATGGAGTTCGTCGAAATAGGCTTGATGTTTCTTATTGATAACAGAGGATGCTTCTTTGAAGCGATTCCATATATCCTCGCGTAAATCGCGAGCTACAGGACCTATCTCTGCCCATTCATCGTGCAGTTGTTGTAAAGCACGATTGGCTTCTACTATATTGGGATTCTCCTTCAACTTCTCAGCGGCTTCACAAAGGAGCGTCTTCAGTTCAAGGTTCTTCTTAAAGTCCAAGTCGCGAAGTTCGATATTGATCTTTACGAGGTCATAGAACTGCTCTTGATAGAGTTGATACTGCTTCCATAGTGTTTGCACTTGGGGTTGAGGAACGGCACCGATAGATTTCCATTCGGCTTGCAGGTCGCGCATCTTTTGGAGATTGCCCATCACATCCGCCGTTTCGGCTTGAGCCATAGTCTTCATTTGCTCCAAGATATTCTCTTTGCGTAGAAGATTTTGAGCCATCTGTGCCTCGGTAGCTTTGGTTACCTCAGCGCGTTTGGTCTTGTAAACCTGAAGCAGTTCACGGAACTGTTTCTCCGCCTCTTCGGTAAAGTTACTTACTCGGTAGAATTGGTTTTTCAGTTGTTCTACCTTCTCTTTTGCATTCATGACAACTTCTGCAGACTGTTCTGCCAAGCCATCCACCAGAGTTTTCAACTCGTCAACGAGTGTTAATTCTTCGTTTTCCATAAGTGTCGCCTAACGGCGTAGTTCATAAAATCGCTGCAAATTTACACTTTTTTTTGCATATGTGCAAATTTTTTCGTAATTTTGCACCCTGAATTAGTAAAAAAACATATTTAACCACGATATATTTAGTAAATCTTTTGCAATTCAATGATAACTATCGAACAACTTAAAGACGTACAAGTCCGTGCAGACAAACTCAAACAGTATCTCGCTATTGACGAGAAGCGTATTCAACTCGAGGAGGAGGAACTCCACACCCAAGCCCCGGGCTTTTGGGACGACCCTAAGGATGCCGAGGCGCAGATGCGTAAGGTTAAGGGTATCAAACGCTGGATAGAAGGCTATGAGGGCGTTCGTTCGACAACGGACGAACTCCAACTCGCCTTTGATTTCTACAAGGACGAACTCGTTACCGAAACAGAGGTCGATGATGCTTATGCTAAGGCAGTGACGGCAGTGGAGGATTTGGAAATGAAGAACATGCTTTCCCATGAGGAGGACGCTATGCCCGCTGTTCTTAAGATTGTGAGCGGTGCCGGAGGCACAGAGGCACAGGACTGGGCAGAGCAGCTCATGCGTATGTACCAGCGCTATTGCGAAAAGCATAATTACAAAGTCACTGTCTCTAACTATCAGGAGGGTGATGCCGCCGGCATTAAGACGGTCACTTTCAATATTGAGGGAGAGATGGCATATGGTTATTTGAAATCGGAGAATGGTGTCCACCGTTTGGTGCGTGTTAGTCCGTATAACGCTCAGGGCAAGCGTATGACCTCGTTTGCGTCCGTCTTTGTTGTACCATTGATTGATGATAGCATTGATATTCAGGTTGATCCGGCGGGTATCAGTTGGGACACGTTCCGTTCATCGGGTGCCGGAGGTCAGAATGTGAATAAGGTTGAGTCGGGTGTACGTTTGCACTATAAGTTCATTAACGTGCTGACGGGTCAGCCGGATGAGATAGTGATTGAGAACACCGAGACCCGCGACCAGCCCAAAAACAGAGAGAACGCGTTGCGTCACTTGCGCAGTCAACTTTATGAGTTAGAATTGGAGAAACGCCGTCAAGCAGCAGCTAAGGTGGAAGCCGGTAAGAAAAAGATTGAGTGGGGTTCGCAGATTCGGTCTTATGTCTTTGATGACCGTCGTGTAAAGGATCATCGCACCAATTACGAGACGCATAATGTGGATGCCGTTATGGACGGTGATATAGATGCTTTCATCAAAGCTTACCTCATGGAGTTCCCTGATTAGTCAATCATTTAAATACCGCATAATAGGTTACTGAGTGGGTCACCACCCTATCACCCGCGGTGGTGAATATGTCCGATGGAGCATTAGAGGGATTGAAGTAATTTGCTTGCTCCGTCCAACCTTGGAACTCTTTTCCATCACAAGCGGCAGGTTGCTCCGAATGACCATCAACATTCTCCGGCATTACCAATGCCGAACCTACATCCACCCTTTGACGCAGCCACTCAGTACCGCCGAACATCCAAATGACGGTCGCTTGTTGCTTATCGGTGGGAGTATAAGACTCGGAATCCCATGTTTTATGAACGTCGTTATTGTTTAGATTAAATGTTTGTCCTGCTTTACAGCCCCAGATATACTCTGCCAATTCGGGTAGGTCGATGAAGGGGTTACGGTTGCCTTGTATTTTTTCTACACCGTTATTGCGGTTTATCTCTTTGGCAGAAACGGCATCACCGCGTGTCCAGTTCATCATAAGCGCTATGCCGTAGGGGGTAAAGCCGTAGAGACCCTCAGCGGTATAAACGCCGCTAAACACATATTGACCATACTCCTTGGTGAAGGGTTGATAGTCCCATTTATCGGCATTATCACTATCTATATTACCATCTAAATCTGCCCACGTGAGGAGGGTGGCAAAGTATCCGCGTGCGAGGTCGCCCTTGTAAGCCTCAGTAGGTTCAAAGACCTTGGACGAGCCGGTGTATGTAGCGGAAGTGATGTTGTTCAACAATGAACCTCCTGTCACAATAATCGCTTCTGCCGTACCGCAGAGGCATGTAGAGTTAGAGAAGGTTTTTGCGCCTTCGGCTGCCACCTCGCCGTAAGGGAGGTTATTGTGGGTGGAGTTGATATAACCATCTACAGGGAAGATGTGCATCAGGTCAGCACCGGGGGTATTGGTTTTGGTTCCGCCGCCGAACCATGATTTAGGAATGGAGTGCTCGCGGTTGTAGGACGTACCCTCTCCACGGATGATAGCACCCTGCGCAGGACCTCCGGGTACAAATTGATTACTTTCCGAATAGATATCCCAGATATACCCATCGGGGCGCACATCAATCTCGCAATAGGCTTGCCATATACCGGGGGTATAAGTGGTAGTTCCTCTCAAATTGTCACGCAGCACTTTTTGTACTGCAGCCACGAGGTCGGCACCGGATTTGCCATTAAGGTCGGAATAATAGTTGTTATCAACCGCCCAAGCGTTGATTGTTGATGCTGTCAGTAGCAGCAAGAGATTTATTTTCTTCATAATCTTTGATTTATTATCGTGTTTTACAAACCCTACTCCTCTACCCCCTACTCCCCTACTCTTAATAATGCCGTAGGCGGCAGCCAAGGCGAGTAGCACCCATACACCATTACCGATTGGCATATCCGGACCTTCGGGGTATCCAGGCAACTCATCATCGTCATAAACATCACCCCACGGGTCGTCTTCTTGGGGACTTCTATTGGGTCCGCCGGCGCGGTAACCGGTTGTTTCGTAATATTGGTCTGATGTGGTATATAATTGCTCCGGACTTGAGTTTGGTAATGTCAAACCTATTTGCAGTAAGATTAAAAGTAGCGTTTTCATTTCGTTACCTCCTTTCCTTCGGCATTAAAGGTTGTGCCATTAACGATGATATAAATATGTCCGTCTTTAAGCATTTTCAGTCCGTCGCCTATTGCCCTTCCTCCTCCACCGTCATCAATATCGGTAGGTGCTTTGTTTTGACGAATGGCATTAATAGCGAAGCGGTTTTCTACGGCTCCGGCGGGAGCGGAGAAGATATAGTCGTCATGTAACAGATTGGTTACCGCACCATTCTCGTAGTCGTACAAGTAAAGTCCTTCGAGGTCATCCACCCTACTCGATTCGCGGAGCGAGAAAGTGTATTCGCTTTCTGCGGGTGTACGGAGGTTGAGTGGGATAAGGGTTCGAGCGGTCTCGTCATCGACGGCGAGGTAAGCCATCTTCGTTTCGTCCGCCATCAGCCAAGCGCGGAGGTCGTTAGCGGTACCGAGTTCTTTGCTCAGGTCTGCATTTATCTCATAGTCGTTCGTATGTTGCGGACCGACAATAAGTCCGAAGCGGTCGTGCATACTTGCGCCCGCGAGGTTGATATAGGCCTTCTGTTCGGGGTTCACGTTGGCGAGCAGATAAGCGGGAGCCTGTGAAGGCGATGTACGAGGGATGGTAATTGGTTTCGTCACACCGGCTTGTACAAACACGCCGTAGAACGGGCGGATTTCCGTATCGTTATCATCCACGGCTATTTGTTCATAACCATCTACTGTATTGGTAGGAACGGTGATATACATAAACTCGTCATTGAATGACGGAATTGCGCTCATATAGGGGTTTGCGATAAAGTTCCACGCTTTGTTCACGTTCTGAACACTCTCGTCATCTACGCCCCAAGCCGTTACTATCACTTGATTCTTTATTATCGTTGTAGTTTCCTCTTCTTCCGTTTTTGTAATTGTTATTTGTCCTTGTTCGCCGTTGGTTGTCCAAGCGTTATCTACGCTGTTCATCGAGAAGCGTAGTGATGCGTGTGTCTCGCCTTTCAGTTTCTTCGCCGTTACGATATATCCGATAGAAGGTTCTATCCAATCGCCGTTTTTGAGAGCCTTCCAGTATTTGGTTGTTGTTTGTGACTGCTTAGCGCGTTCCTCACCGTTATAGGTTGCAATATTAAAGCCTGTTCCTATTTGTGAAGACGCATCTACGGTTGGTCGAGAAGTGAAGCGCACAGAAGCCATCGTTGCGCGGAACGGCAGAGCCATCGGAGCATAATTGCCGGAACTGAGGTCGAGGTAATAATATACCGTCTTCAGTTTGGTTAGCAAGGACGCGTTGGAAGCGATATTGAGGCTTGGCACATTGTAGGAGGCAGCATTATCATCGGTTATACCACCATGGAAGACGAGTTGGTTAATAGTAAGCGTACATCCGTTTATCACTACGGCTGCCCCACTGCGTATATCCAGATTATGAATCGTTGCATCGGCATTTACCGTTAGTGTACCCGAAGTCACCACAATATCGAGGTTCTTGGCATCTACATCTTCGGTCAGCAACGAACTTAGTGTAATGTCACTCTTTGCGCAGGCGGGAGTAACTACTGAACCGGTGGCAACCAATTTACTATCCTTGTACCACTGCAACTGAATCCTCTGCTGCGTTCCAAAGGTTGTGGAAGAAGTCACATTATAAAGTTCGAAAGTGGGAGTACAAGTAGCCGTCTCAGCCGCATCTTCGTTGACGATTAAATGGAACGCATCATGAGTCGGTATTGTTTCCGTCGTTGTAAAGGAGAAGGCGGTTTCCGTCCAGTTCGTTACCGTAATTGGTATTGTAGTAGTTGAAGTTGTAACCTTAAAGATACGGAAGAGAGTATCGTTAGTAGTTCCCGTTGCGAACATTCCGAACTTATTAGAACTATTGAACTTGAGGCTATTATTAGCCGCAGTATTGACAAAGGTAAAGGACGAGTTGTCGGTAGTGAGCAGTGTCCATAGTGAACGATTTTCCGTATCGTCACTTATTTTGCCAACTTTGATCTTCGTTTGTGCCGATGTGGTAGCACTGGTTAGCAAGGCGGTGGTGTCGGTTGGTGTCAAACGTATATGCCCGTTATCCTCTATTACATCACCGAGGTGATAGACGGCACTTTGCGGAGCGGTAGCGTTATCTCCATTAACCGTTATCTCATAACCGGAATAGGTATTGAATGCGGTTATATCTGCCGGTAGGGCGTACCACTTACTATCCGAACCTTGGTGAGCAATAACGAAGTCGTCTGGCAGTGATGTTCCGCGTACTTGGAATTGAACTTGTTTTTGATTTGGTTCTTCTCCAATGGTGGCGGTCATTGTTGCGTTACGGTTAACGTTTTGGGCGTTAGGGGTAAATTCAATTGCCACAGTAGCATTGAGACCCGTTTCCGCGTTCGCCTCGGCATTGGTGATAACAGCATGTAATTTACCATTAGAATTACTATCGTTCACAATCGTCAGTGTTCCCGTTGTTATATCGGGACAAGAGATATGTATTGTTTGCGAGGAGCGAATGGTCTTGCCTTTTGCGGAAGCGACATAGAGTGTCTTGGGCGTACAAACGAGTTGTGGATCCGACCAAGTGGCGATAGCTGTTACGTCGTGTGAGAGTTTATATGAGTCACCGGCATTATATTCAACTTCATTGATTGTCCAATGCTCGAAATGCTTGCCCGCCATCGTTGGTGTCGGCAGGGTAATTACTTGACCAATGGGATCCGCTTGTTTTGCGGTTGCAGGTGCAGGAGAGTCATCTCCATTGGTAAAACTCATTGTTGCCGTTGCTGCCATGTTGCAGTTTGTTGAGTAGTCGGAGAACCAATAGCGGTTTACACACGAGAATGTAAAGCTCGATATTTCAGCTTTATATGTAGTACTCTGAGCCTCAGACGATGCTTGAATACGTACATAATAGTCACCACAGTTTTCCAAAGTTGCAGTTAAAGTGCCTGTTTCTGGGCTAATACTATTCATTGCTATAGATTGTTGTTTAACCCAATTTTCACCATCCTCTGAAATTTGGATGGCTAAAGTAACTTTGTTACTGCTCTTATTGAAATTAACTTTAACCTCCTTTAAGTCGTAAATCTTTCGGTCGGTGATGATAGTGGCAGGTTGTTCTAATTTAGTGGAAGTTTGGAAATTACCACCAACAGTTTGTGTAACATTCGTAACCTCGAACCTCATATTCTTTCCGCTATACTCATCCGTATTCGTCGAGAACATTTCACTCGGTGTTTCTGTGATAACTTTATAATATGCACCCTCCCGAACCTTTCCTCCGTTCTCTGCGGCATAGACGGCATAGAGGTTCACATCGCGGTCAAAGGTTTGGGTGGTGAAGGCCACTAATGCTGGAGCCTCTTGTCGTAATGTAGTCACTTTGTTCTCGCTCCAACCAATAAAGCGTTTAGTGCTGCACCCTTCCGCCGGACGATAAGGAATAGCTTTGCCGTCTTGTCCTAATTCGTAGCTATACTCGGGTTCTTCCTCTGTATCCGTAGCGAAGTAGTGAACATATAACGCGCAAACCGGATTAGTGGTGTAAGAAGGAGCCTTCTCCGAAACGGGATTCTGACGATCGGTATATATGGAATAACGAGGATTAGTACCATTATTATAGTTAAACCTCAGATAACGATTGCTTCCGCCTATATTTGTTTTGATAGAAGTTTTCCCATCTTCTGTGGCTATCGTCCAAACGGTAGCATTCTCCACTTTGGTTGTTAGCAAATTATAAGTTTTCTGACTTGTTCCTTGTTCATTCGCTTGCAAATAAGCCAAAGTATCGCCGGAATGGTAGTACAACTTTCCACTATTATTATAGAGCACCAATGCTTGCGCTTTGTCGGTTACGGCGCTGAAGTAGCGATTGGTCGAACCGGATACATACTTACCCAAGTAGTAGGTCGTCTCGTTATTGACCGTACTGAGGACGAAGCCTTCCGTTTCCAATCCGTCATAAGAATAGATGGCGTAGAAAGTGTCCTTATCAACATGAGGAACAGTGTAGGTTGTGAATATCTCCGAGTGAATTTGTGTAGTATCATTGATTGCCTTCTTAGTCCATCCTACAAAATTCCACACATTCACATTCGCCACATTGGGCAACTCAATCTCGCTGTTCCAATCAACCCTTTGCATTGCGGGTGTTGTCACACATTCGGGCACTACAAAGGTGATGGTATCTTGTTTTGCGCGGTTTGTTAGAGTATCAACAACGTTATAGGACGGCATTCTAAAGCCTCTTGTCTTAGAAACGGTATCGCGACTGGTTTCGCTGAATACCAAATAGCGGTTCGAGGTGCTGTAGCCATCATTCGCATAACCCGATAATGTAATCGTATCATTAAATGCGTAATAGTCATTCTTATCCAAACGGCCGTTAATCATATCCACGCTCTTAACGCGATAGACAGGTGTAGGAATGGTGACATATTTTGTTCCGATATGTTGATAGATAGCGAGGTCAGGAGTGGTTATATCTTGCAGCCTATAGCAAGCAAAGAAACCGTTCTCGCCCATGCTTAAGGTGTTATGTGTCGTCGTAGTGGTTGCAACTACACTCTTAGCCGTTGCACGTCCAGAAGCGTCAATAGCAAGGGTAAAACAAGCAGAGGCTGTCTTACTGCCTGTCAAACTCAATTTATCCTTACCGCCACTTGGGGCTGCAAGATATTTCGTACTTTCACCATTTTGCTTGAAGGACCATTCTCCAACATGATCTTTACTGTCGCTGGCATCGAGTATCCACTCTTGCACATCCTTACCAAAGGTAATCGTTTCTGCGTCATCGTTTTTGGTAACGACGATAGCGGGCAGGGTGTCTTGTCCTGCAATGAACTCTTTACCCATCGCATAATCCTCGTCGATGGAGGCGAGTACTACGTGCGCGCCCAAGCGCAAATCCTTAATATCTTTAATGAGTTGGTATGTGGCATCACCTTGGCGGTAGAGGGCGTAGAGTGTTTCGCCGGCGGTCGTTGGCAAATATGTCTCACCCGCAGCAATAAAGTCGTTAGGTAGATCGGTGACAGCCTCTGTGAGTTGCGTCTTGGTGAAACCGATAAAGATATTATTGACGGCACCTTGCGCGCCCTCCGGAACAGTCGTTGGCAGTACCACACCCGTCTCGGGAACGTCCATCTGGGTTGATATATTGTTATAGTTAAGGGTTATCGTCCAGTTGGTATAGGTGGCGGTGAGAGTAACATCGCTCGCCGGCATCGTGTAAGTCGAACCGGCAGCATAAGTGTTTCCATTTCCATCGCTCCAGCCATTAAACGTCTTACCAGCAACGACTTTGCCAGAGGGGAGAGTAATGGTAGTACATTTAGGACCGCTTATTTGTTCGTCACAATCCGTCGTATAACCATTGTAATGGAACGTAACGACTACAGTGGGATCGTAGGAATCATAATTAGCCGGACAATCAGTATTATTTTCTCCAAAAGCAGTGATGGTACACCTATTCCAAGTGCCATCAATAGATTTGTTGCTCGTTTGGTTCCACTTATCAGTCCAATTGGGTGTCTCACAAGTATTCTTCAATCGCACAAAGTTAACATATTCATATCCTTGTGGAATAGTAGTTCTGTAAATAGCATCACAATCGCCATAATTGGTCATAAACTCTGACCAGCCATTATCTGTTTCGCTATTGAAATAATAAACTGCAAACTTAGCACTCCCTTTATCCCACAGTTCCGAGCCTCCGGCATCTAAATAGAGAGTGGTTCTCGCCACCGTCCATTGGGCATAAACTATCTTGTCCGCAGCGATGGGTTCTGTAGAAATCCACGGAGAGGTACATTCTTGGTCTGTAAACCAACCAGCAAAATCATAACCGGTAGTAGTCGGTGTGGCTGGTAGTGTGGCAAGTGCTTCTCCATGAGTAGTATATCGGATAATATCGGCTCCATGACCATTGAGATTAAAGGTCACAGCAACAGAGGCGGGGTAATCAACAGTTATATTTAGGGTTGTACTTAATTCGCCTTCTTCCGTTGCGTGGAATGTATATTCACCGGCAGAGGTTGTTGCGATTCCGCAGTCATATTGATTATTCTGATGAATTTTCCAATCAGTATGACTATCTTTTGTCATTATATTGCCATTAGTTGATAGACCATACTTAATACTTACGCCATCTGTATAACGAAACCAATATGTTGTATTTGCCTCTAACTGAACGGAATATGTCAAATCGCTATTGATTATATGAGGAGCATAATTATCTACACCACAAAGGAATGTCCAACCGACAATCCATTTAGCATAGAGGGTGATATCTCTCGTCACAATATCATTAGCAAAATCCCATGCATTTTCACAAGTAGGCTCTTTATACCAACCACTAAATGCCCATCCAATAGCCGCCGGTGCGGAAGGCGCTGAGGTTGTTGTATTATGCGTTACTTCTTTGGAAACCACTTGCGCTCCGTGCCCTTGATTATCAAAAGACATTGTCCACGTTGGAACGGTGCAAGTCGTAGAATAAGAGGTGTATGTAATATTATTTTCAATTACAATACTATCAATCTGAACTTGAGTCGTATTACTATTCGCATTCCCTATAACAAAAGAAGTGGCCTTGATAGTATAACTTCCGTCTGTTGCAGTAATCTGATTTTCCCCTACTTTTACAAAGAATTTATTATAACTATTCTTCGCATATACCTTTATACCAGGTATCGTCACTCCCGCTAAGGAAGTTACGGTAATGGTATTGCCTCCATTGGCGTTTCCATAGAGGGCGATATAATTATCATTGTTCAATCCGGGTAAACTGCTACCACTATTTTTAACGCCCACTACTGACCATTTATGTTCATCTAACCCCAATATGGCAGCATCGTTATTGCCGGTCATATTTATGGTTATCCCTCTGCTATATGCCAGTTTAGTGGTGAATGTCTCTTCACTATTTTTGCTCAGTTGTGCAAACACGGCATAATAGGTTATATCTGCTGTAACCTTTTTGTCTCCGGCCTCGGTAAAGAGATCTGAAGGTCTCTCCGTACTACTGCTATAATTTTGTGTTGCCGTCCAACCGATAAAGTGATTTCGGTCACATGGTTGAGGATTGGCAGTAGGCATTACTAATGCGTTATTATAAGTATAGTCCGTTTTAGAGTCGTGCTTTACCCCATCCGCCATCCAAGTTACGGTGTATTCGTCCGAAATAGCATTTACCGCAATAGAAGCATTATCACCGGTTATCGTCACATGCAATGTACCGGAAGTGGCGTCTTGGTCTAATGCAGGAGACCATTCGGCAGTACATCCCGACGCAGTAACTTTACTATTTAATTTATATCCCTCATCGGCAGAGATAGTGAGGTTAAATGCCGTCCCCGATTCTTGTAAACATGTAGGCCATGAACCGGAAGAAAGGGAGCAATTGGTATAGGTTGCCTCTCCGATAGAGTATAGGTTGCTTAAAGAGCCATAGCCTTTACCGTTGGCGTCACCAGTATTCCCCCACCCTTGTAACTTAATTAAGTTATTATTAGTTATGTCGAAGTCAACGGATTGTCCCCAGAAGTTGTCACCACTCCAACCGGAAGGTTGTGTTGCAGAAGGACTAAAGCGACCAATGGTTATTTTGTTACAAGATGTAGGAATATCGTCATAATAATAACCCGACTCACTTCCTATTCCTTCTGTTGCAAAATTTGTCATCCATTGTCCATTAGTAGCATCATAAATACCTGTTTTAGCATTATCTTTTTTCCAATCATTAAATAGTGATATATATATCCTTTTTGTCGTAGGAGCAACTTCTGCTTCGTAGAAATTAATGCTGTCAATCATGAAGTAACAGTTATTCGCTGATGAAGCTGATGTTTCGACTTTATAATTAACTGTTATCTTGAAAAAACTCTTTGCATCCCAAGATCCTTCGTCTAAAGTAAAATCTAATGTGCCTGCAGAACTAACAGAAGGGTTGTCAATTTGTTTTGTTTTTGAAGATTCGAAAACAGATGAAATAGAACCTTCGACTTTAATTGAATTGATTGTGATAGTCGAATTTGCACCATTTGTTGTACCGTTATGATTGATTCTTACCTTGCTAATTGCTTTAGAAGAAATCTTTTCCTGCGATGTAATAGGGCAATCCGTTTGCGTTTTATTTTTACCTCCCACTCTAACTCCAATACCAGATCCGGTTTTTTGATCTCCTTGTACTAACCAACTGATATTTTCGTATTTATAAGAATGTTGATTCGTATAACTATCAATTTTTTCCCCCGTATTTAATTTACTAAATACAAGCGTATAAACCGGAGTTTCCTCTCCCCACACATTCCCACTCAAGACAAGTGCAAGTAAGAGGGTGAGGGTCTTAATGAGCGTCGCAAGGGTGCGAAGTGGATAGGGGGGGGGTCTTTTGCCCCATTCGCAACAAATTTCGATTCGCAACGCAAGTCATACGAGCTGATGCACGGTTGATGATGGATTGAAAAAAAGTTTTCATATCGTTAGTTGTTAGTCGTTAGTTTTTAGTCGTTAGTTTTTAACTACATCAACACAGACAACCCTACGGACAGCCACCGAAGAGCTACGCAAGTCCTACGGAAGTCCTATAATGCTACGGTAGTGCTACGTTTACAGACACGGTGAAGATAGTGCAGACATCCGCAAATCCACCCACACAAAAAAAGAATCACTGCCTCTTGCGAGTACAGTGACACATACGCTAATACCTTATTAAATAAAGGGATTCCATAAGCTGTAGTGTGTCCGTAGCTGTTTACTGTCTTATGTCAAAATTTATGTCAAATAGTGGATTTCCTTCGAAATCCGGTGCAAAGGTACAACTTTTTTTTAATCTGTGCAAATTTTTATTAACTTTTTCTGCATTTTTTCTGCATTTTTCCGCGAAGGTTGCTCACGCACATACGCGCGGAATATTCGCAAGCCACTTTAGGATAATCTTACCCGCTTTAGAGCAATGTTTGATATAAGAACCATGATCGGCATTGGGTACAATACAGAGATCCGCATTGGGAATAGAAGAGGCTATCAGACGCGTGTGCTCCTCCGATATGGAGTCATGGTCACCCGCCATAATCAAACACGGACACGCTATCGTACCTAACTCCTCTACCGATATATGCGGCTCATCTAACATCATCAAGAATAACGGATTGGACTTGAACTCCTCCCTTAACTCCGCGTCCCTCTCGGCAAACTCAGTCACTCCGTCCGGCGTGATGTTAGCCCCACTCGTGATAATAGCCTTGAACAGACCCGGATGAGCTATCTCAGCCATAAGGGCTATATTACCACCGTCCGACCAGCCATAAACAATCGGCTTATTGATACCCAAGGCTTGGCAGAAAAGATAGACATCTTCCGCCATGTCCGCATAATGATACTCGGTGATAGGTTCGTTAGCACCCTGACCGCGTGAGTCTAAAGCATAGACACGATAACCACGCAAAGCCAACTGAAGGAGTTGACGGCGCATCGACTTATGACTGCCGCCGTTGCCGTGAAGCAAGAGGAAAGGGTCGCCATTCTTGGGACCAAGGGTCACGTAATGGAGCGCGTAGGCTGTTTGGTTGTTGACGGAAATAGTTTTCATAAAGATACAGAGCATAATTAGCAGTTTCATTGTTGTAATGCGAGTTTGGCGGCTTCGCGGTAGGCGACGATCAGTCCACCCGTTCCAAGGAGCGTTCCTCCGAAATAACGCACAACCACCACCAAGATATTATCCTTCCCCGCCGCATCAATCGCCCTCAAGATAGGCGCACCCGCCGTTCCGTGCGGTTCGCCATCGTCCTTCGTGCGCCATAGATTGGGACCGAGACGATAAGCATAACACACATGACGCGCATCGTGGTACTTCTTCTTGTACCACGCAATGCGCGACTTGGCGTCGTCCTCAGAGGTGATCGGTTCAGCGAAGCTGATGAACTTACTACCGCGGTCTTTGTATATTCCGGTGTTCATAGGGTTGAAAGGATGATTGGCTGAAAGGATGAAAGGCGGAGTGGTTAGAGACCAAGTTTTTTGCGGAGGTCTTTGGGGATGGCGTCCTTGTGAACAAGGATATCGTTCGTCTTATACTGCATGAACGCTTCGGAGATATACCATATACCCTTATAATCGCTCTTTACCGCACCCCACGAGTTCTTAACCATATAATATTTCTTACCATTCTGATCCTTCGCCGTACCGAAAATCTGCAAACCATGGTCATCCGTCGTTCCCCACGTATCAAAAGCAATCTGACGCATCTGTTGGGTAATGGTCTTCTCAGGCAGCGGTTTCTCGGTGAGTTTCTCTTTCTTCTTATCGGTGGACATATTAAGCCACTTAGCCATATCGGAGCCGGTCAAGTCGGCACCATTATCCTCATCAGGCACCACACCAATACCCTTGCGCGTGAAGCCGTTCTCACTAACATCGGCCCCCCACGCCATGGTATAACCATTGGCAATAGCGTTATCAATGATACGCATCAAGTCCTCCATCGGAACATTATACATCTGATCCATACGCCAGTTATCGGGCACCTCCAAAGCAAAGCGTGTGTAGAAAGGATGATGGGTATAAGAAGTAATAGACACATAATCGTCGGCATTAAGACCGAGGAACTGAACAAACGATTGAGGCGTATAGGTCTTACCCTCATACTCAAAGGTCTCTGGACACTTGCCTAAATAAGTGTCATAGATAGCTTGGAAAGCCTCTTTCCACACGGGAGTGAGAGTCTTTTGCGCATAGAGACCGTTGAGGAAACCTCTGGCTACTGCCACTAACTCGCCATGCACAGGCAGGGTGTCGGCAGGGGTGATACCATAACGCATACCTACCATAGCCGATTGGGGCACAAGACCATAGTTCTTCATGCAATAGATAACATCATAAGCACTACCTCCGGCAGCCCATTTGGCATCGCCGTACATACGAACACAGTACTCAGCACGATCCATCATGGTCTTGCTGACAACAAACATCTCGGAAAGGTCATAAACGCCCTTACCCATACGGAGGAGTTCGGATTCAATGAAACCGATGGTAGAGAATGACCAGCAAGTACCGGAGCGGTGCTGGTCTTTGATAGAGGTGATAGCTATGCTATCGACTGTAGTGAACACGAAACCGCTATCCTTAACGGTTGAATCAATTTTTGCAGGCTCTTGAGCCGCAAGACTGAGGCTGCACATTGCAGCCAAAATAAATGTAAGTGTTTTCATTTGTGTTTGGTGTTTGGTGTTTTGTATTGGGTGTTTAGTATTCTAATGCTTTTTTGAGGACTTCGTCGTCACGGAGCATGAAAGCAAACTTTCCTTTTTGATAATAATAACGTGATATTATTTCCGCCCCTAAGAAAGACTTAACTTCGTCCTTATGGCGCTCTATTGCTTCTCGGAAATTCGGCGTTAATGCCGGCTCAAGAGCTTTAAGTTGAACAATAGTCATACTATCTAAGTCCTCATGTTCCGCCATCTTAATAACGTCTTGTAAATACTTACCCGTCTCCGTTTGATAGGTAAACTCTTTCTCATCCAAGAAAGCACAGAAATCTTCTATAATGGAATCCGTCACTTCAAACTGAGGTTCGGGAACAATTGACTCATGCCGTAAGCGATAACGCGTAGCATAGTCGAAGAACATATTCTTTACATATAAGGTATAGGTTATATCCACCTTTTGACTATCCGACATCACGATATCTGGTAGAATGCCCCCTGCGGTGTCCTTACGAAGCGATTTACCCTTCTGACGCTCCGCATAATCAATAGCCTGAATACAACGTCCGGAAGGCAAGTAATACTTAGACGTAGTGACCTTTAAGTATCCGCCATACGCAATAGGACGGAGGTTTTGAACCAGTCCTTTACCAAACGTGCGCTCACCAATGAGGGTTGCCCGATGTAAGTCTTGCAAACTACCACTAACAATCTCACTGGCGGAAGCCGAGTTGCCATCAACGAGCACAACCAAAGGCATATCGCGATAAATAGGATAAGAGGAGGTGGTATAAGTGCGATTGAACTCACGTAGTTTACCTTTCGTACAGACGACTTCGGTACCCTTATCTACAAAATTAGAAACAATATTGAGTGCCTCCTCAACCAATCCTCCACCATTACCACGAAGGTCGAAAATAAGACGCGTAGCACCTTGCTGAACGAGCAGGTTGAGCGTGCGTACAAAGTCGTTTGCGCACCCCGTAGTGAACTCGCGAAGACAGATATAAGCGATGGTGTCTTGGAAGATAGTGCTATACTCAATAGGATCAATATGAACCTCCTCACGAGGGAAACTAATCTCCAATGTCTTTTTCATTCCCTCGCGTTGCAGTTTAAGAGTAACGGTTGTACCGGGTACACCACGCAAATGGTCGGATACTTCCGCCACTATATGGTCCTTCGTTTCCCAACCATCAACGGCGAGGATGCGATCCCCTGCCACAACTCCATGACGCTGTGCGGGTTTTCCCTCATAGGGGTCAGCAATGATGGTAATGATTTCCTTATTCTTCCCTACCTCACGTTGCTGAATCATAGCCCCAATGCCACCATACTTGCCCGTGGTCATCATCTTGAGCTCATCGTCTTTACTCTTAGGATAATAGATGGTATAAGGGTCTATTTTCTTGAGCATAGCGTTAATAGCCGCCTCTGTTAAGTCCTTATAATTGAGGGTATCGACATAATTCATATCTATCTGGCGCATCACATCGTAGTAGATATTCAAGTTCTTATCAATAGTGAACGTGCGGTCCTCTCCAAAAGCGGGTTGTGCGCCCAAAGGACTATAGTGGATGGAGGATAGTAGCACAATCAACCATAAGCCTATGTTAAACTTCAAACTTTTCACTTACTTTACACTTTAAACTTTCAACTATAACTTTTTATTATTGGGTACGAAGGAAGAGACGTCTTGGTTATAACGGCACAAGTCACGCACAAGGGTGGAAGAAACATATGCCAACTCTGGACGAGTATAAAGCAGAATAGTTTCTATACCGCCAATGTGCTGATTAGCTTCGGCTAAGTTGCGTTCGTACTCAAAATCAGACATTCCGCGTATTCCACGGAGGATAAAATGAGCATTCTGCGCCTTAGCAAAATCAACTGTTAAGCCGTCATAGATTAAGACCTTTACTTTAGGGTTATCAGCATAAATTTTCTTAATAGCAGCTTCGCGTTCTCTAATGGGAAAAGTCTCATTCTTAACACTATTACGACCAATACCGATGATTATTTCGTCAAAGAGTTTGAGACCACGTTGAACGATATCATCGTGTCCAATGGTGAAGGGGTCAAAGGATCCGGGGAAAATAGCACGTTTCATATTGTTTATTGCTTATTGGTGATTGCTAATTGGTGATTGATGATTGGGTTGTTATACATTTCATGTAATTTATCCATTAAGAAAGCATCATCCTTGTTGGGGATAGTGACCTTTGATAATTGGTTCTGCAAATAGGCCTCAAATTCCGTGCCACGAGGAAAAATCTCGTAGGCAGAGTGAATCTGCTTATCTATCTGTTTAGCCACCGCTTCCACTTGTGCGTTATGTGGCAATGAACTCAAATCTACAGTATCCATCCAGCGGTTGATGGAGGGCGTCATACGGAAAATAACCCTGCCTTTTTTACCGCAGATACCCGTCTCCATAGATAAGATATCGTCCTGCTTGGTTTTCTTCCAATCAGGGTTGTCACGCTTTAGCTGGAACTCAGTCGCCTTGAGGTAATCGCAAGGATCGTATTCATAATTAAGGCAGACAGGACAGATATTCAAAGCTCTTATAGCTTCAATAAAATTATCTTGTCCCATAGTAAGCATCTTAAGCACCGCCGGTTGGGTAAGGTCGTTACCATCCTTAGCCCGTCCTTCACGTTGTGCCAACCAGATAGATTTGCCACGAGAACGTAGTTTATGTATGTAAGACGTCAAAACCTGCGAGTGTTGTAATACCTCGCGTGGCATACCGCCTCTGATTACGACAAAACAGCGGTTAAAACGAACAAAGGGTTCAATCCACCACTTGCCAAAAAGGTTATTACCTATACCAATAAACGGACGAATACCATAGCGCTCGCGTAATAACATTGACAGGAAAGCCGGATCCATAATAATATCGCGATGATTGGTTAGGAAAACAGCCCCACCACGGATATCCTCTTGTACAATCTTTCGGTCGGTATAGGCAAGTCTATAGCCCTTAGTGGTAAATAAACCTAAAAGCCGAACCCAAGGGACTACCGTCAACCAGTCTGTAATAGCCAAGATGGCACCTGTTGCGTAAGCTCTTATATCTTTCTCAGTAGATTTCATATGTTTTTTCTATTTCATCAATAGCCGCTATCGCTTCCATTGGCAATTCGTCACACGCATTACATAATAGTTCTCCTAATCGCTTTTCTAATCCGTCTATATCGGACACTTGGAAACCCAGATCAAGGATAGGCTTAATATTCATTACACGTTGTTTCACCGACTCAACACCATGCTTTGCCAGCTTTTCGTGGTCTGGTGTAATCGCCTGCTGAAGTGCCTCAAAATCAACATCATATAGCATCGTTCCGTGCACAATCGTGCCTGTTGGTAAGGCGTAGCAAGCATTGCCGCTGATTTTGTGGATGGTGGATGGTGTTTGATGGACTAATATATCGTTATGTTCCGTTGTAACAGCAGGGACTCCGAGTTGACATAAAGCCCTTGCCATAAGATTGAGATAATGCTGAAAGACAAGTTCGCTATGGGTAGAAGGTGAGAGGTAAGAAGTCATTAGATTGCCCTCGTCAGCATAGACGCATCCTCCCCCACTCTTACGACGAACAAGATCCACTTTATGTTCGCGGCAATATGAGAGATTGACTTCGTTTTCCATAACTTGGTGACGGCCAAAGATAACCGTCGGAGCCACCTTCCAGAAGAAGATACACTCCTCCGTTATGTTCTTAGCGAGGTATTCCTCTGCAGCCAAATACCAACTTAACTTTTTACCCGAAGGGACGATAATTTTTTTCATTTCACTAGGACAACTAGGTGATCTAGACTTACTAGGAAGACTAGGTTAGCGAAGGTTCTGCCAGTTCTTTACCAGCGCAGAAGCGATGTTTGATATCGCGGTCGTCACCAATAAAGATATAACGTTCTATTCGTTGATCTAATGTATATTTCTCCGCATTTAAGTAAGCATCATTCACCACCAAAGCGTCAAACTCATAACCTTTTTCAAAACTACCACATTTACCGAAGAACGAGCCTCCCGATTTCGTTGCCAAATAAAACACCTCACTAACCTTCAAAGCAGGTTCTTTCGATAGAGAGAAGGTCTGATAGAGTTTACTCATCTGCAACGCATATTGCATTACACGCAAAATAGATGCGTTATGCCCTCCACTTACATCGGTACCTAACGCCACTCGTATTCCTTTCTTCAAGAATCGCCGTACAGGAGCGGCTCCAGAACCAAGGTTGCAGTTCGATGTAGGGCAATGAACCACCACCACATCATGCTTTTTAAGTAGCCTCATTTCCCGTCCGCGGGTGTGGCAACAATGCGCCATCAACGTTGGGGTTTGTCCCCATAAACCGTATTTAAGATACCCGTCTCCATAGGTAAGAACCTCCGGCATAAGTTTATGTACCAAGCGTATTTCACTTCTATTCTCACTTAGATGGCTCTGCACCGGTAGATTATATTCTTTTGCCAATTCGCCTAAACGTTGTAACATCTCTCTTGTGCAAGAAGGTATAAAACGCGGTGTAATAATCGGTTTAACTCGTTCCGTACCCGGCTGTTTATAGAACACCTCTAAGTCTTCTAACGTATTTGTCAATTCTTTCGGGCAATCGCGATTCATTCCCACCAAACCCACATAAGCACCTAAACCTGCTTCATCCAACAATTTCATCAATAGTTTGGTAGCAGGAATATGGACTGTAGCAAAGATAGATGAACGAATCGTCCCTTGCATCCATAACTCATGCACAAAACGGCGGTAGATACGCTCTGCATAGTGAAGATCACTAAACTTACTCTCCTCGGGAAAAGTATATGTTTGCAACCAAGGTAACAAAGGCAAATCCATCGCTAATCCCATATTACGATACTGCGGAGCGTGAACATGCAGGTCATAGAAAGCAGGAATAATTAGCTGGTCACCAAAATCGGTAATCGGCTCAGATGCTAAAGATTGAGGAAGGACCTCATATACACCCTCAATGACTCCATGGTCATTGACATGGATATATCCGTTAGGGATAATCCTAAACTGATCAGGAGTTGGAGTGTCAATAAGATGTGCCTTGTAGATCATTTTTATTTACGATTTACTATTTACGATTTACTATTTGCAGATTCATCTTTCTTTTTAAAGAACAACAATTGAATCAAGAAGTTTACGACACCGGCAATGAAGATGACGATTGGACTAATAATAGCATCCGACACATTAGGAAGCCACATTATCATCAGCGGAAGAACTACTAACTGCATCACCAAGTTGATACTACGCGCCAGTATAAATCCCCATTCATTCTTCTTATTCGGCATTGCTCCAAAGGTATAGAAGGACATGCAAAAATAGTTTGGAATCATCTCTAAAATGAAACCACCTATAAACGCCACATAGTATAACAACGAATTCTTCTCAGGTTGGTTAAGACAAAGCATTAGCATTAAGAAGAACCCCGTTTGTACAAACGTGCCAATCGTGCCCACCAAGAAGAAACGTAGCGGTTTACGAACCAAAGACGGCATTTTGCTGCTTGGCAATAGATTCTGAAAACGCTCTAACCAATTCATATTTTAGGTATTCTAGTTTCTCTAGTTGTCCTATTTTGTCTAGAGAATGGCATTAAGTATTGTTTCCATTGCTTGTTGTAATCCTTCCGCATTACGTCCGCCGGCAGTAGCGAGCATGGCTTGTCCGCCACCACCTCCTTGGATGAATTGAGCCGCTTGTTTGATGAGCGCACCTGCGCTCTTACCTTCAGCGATTAGGGGTTTACTGAGGTAAACGGTTAGACTTGGTTTACCCTCACACTGCGTGGCTGCCACGAGAGCGAAACGCTCATTATCAAACTGCGCTTGAAGCGTAGGCACCATATCACGAGCAAAAGTAGCCGGATATTCGCCCGTCAGTTTGAGAATCTTATTGGCACCTATCGTTTCCACCTTAGATAGCAATTCTTTCGCTTTATTGACATCCTCGCGAGCTTGCATCTCCTCAAGTTGTTTCTTGAGAGAAGCATTCTCCTCTTGAAGTTTCGCAATAGAGCCTAATAAATCCTTGGTATTATTAAACGCCAGTTTAGCAGCTTTTAGAGTATCCGCTTCTTCATTATAGAGGTTCTCTGCCACCTTTGCCGTAACGGCTTCTATGCGTCGTACACCGGCTGCGACACTCGTCTCCATGACGATGCGCACCGAACCAATATGACCGGTACTTGAAACGTGGCAGCCACCGCATAATTCGATACTGGGACCATACTTTATGACGCGTACATCATCTCCGTATTTCTCTCCGAAGAGTGCCATTGCTCCCATCTCCTTAGCCTTTGCAATAGGAGTGTGGCGAGATTCCTCTAACACATAGTCTTGACGAATCAGTTCATTAGCCAATTGCTCCACCTGACGCAGTTCTTCTTCGGTCACTTTTTGGAAGTGTGAGAAGTCAAAACGCAGACTTTGAGGCGTAACGAGTGAACCTTTCTGCTCTACATGTTTACCTAGAACCTCACGAAGAGCATAATGCACGAGGTGGGTAGCCGAGTGGTTACAAGCAATGGCTTGACGGCGGGCGTCATCAATGATGGCGATGATGTGTGAATTGTCTATAATGGATTGCGGATTGGTGTAAGTAATGTGCATCGAAACGCCATTCTCACGCTTAGTATCAACAATGGGTAATAACAAATCACCATTGGCATTATATAACCCACCGGTATCGCCTACCTCACCACCCATTTCTGCATAGAAGGGTGTTTTTGAAAGAACGATTTGATAGAAGTCTTGTCCTTTCTGACTAACTTTACGGAACTTGAGGATTTGAGTTTCGCACCTGAATTGATCGTAACCAACGAACTCCGTTTCCCCTTCTTCAAGCACAACCCAATCTCCTAAGTCTTGTTTATTGGCAGAGCGTCCCATTTCTTTTTGGTGAGCCAAAGCTTTGTTATACTCCTCCTCGTTGGTGGTAAAGTTATTCTCACGCAGGATGAGTTCGGTGAGGTCAAGCGGGAAACCATAAGTATCCTTGAGCGTGAACACATCTATACCCGAGATTACGTTTTTACCCTCCTTTTTAGCATCCAACATTAGTTTATCCAACAACGAGATACCCTTATCCAAGGTACGTAGGAAAGCTTCCTCTTCGGCTTTGATAACGGGCGTTATTTGGTTCTGCATTTTAATCAGTTCGGGGTAAGCTTGTCCCATATCCTCAATGAGTTGCGGAACGAGTTGATACAAGAAAGCATCGCGTTGTCCTAAGAACGTGTAGCCATAACGAACAGCTCGACGCAGAATACGACGGATAACATAACCTGCTTTTTCATTGGAGGGCAGTTGTCCATCCGTGATAGCAAAAGAGATAGTACGTATATGGTCAGCAATGACACGCATCGCCACATCCGTCTTTTCATCCTTACCATATTCGCAGCCGCAGATTTGACCAATTTTCTTGAGCATGGGTTGGAAAACATCTGTATCATAGTTACTTTGCTTTCCTTGTAAGGTGCGAACGAGGCGTTCAAAGCCCATTCCTGTGTCTATCACTTTCTTAGGCAATTCTTCAAGACTACCATCGGCTTTACGGTTATACTGCATGAAAACGAGATTCCATATCTCAATGACTTGCGGGTGATCTTTGTTGACGAGTTCACGTCCAGGCACTTTAGCTTTTTCCTCTTCAGAACGGCTATCCACATGAATCTCTGAGCAAGGGCCACAAGGTCCGGTGTCGCCCATTTCCCAGAAGTTATCGTGTTTATTGCCATTAAGGATATGATCCTTCGGCAGGTGTTTTTCCCAGATAGCAGCCGCTTCGTTATCGCGCTCTAAGCCTTCTGAGGCAGAGCCTTCAAAGACGGTCGCATAAAGATTCGCAGGATCAATATGAAGCACATCCACAATATATTCCCATGCAAAATCAATGGCTTCTGCTTTGAAATAATCGCCAAAAGACCAGTTACCCAACATCTCAAACATAGTGTGGTGGTACGTATCGTGTCCCACTTCCTCTAAGTCATTATGCTTTCCGCTCACGCGGAGACATTTCTGACTATCGGCTACACGGGGAGCGAAGATAGGATCGTTTCCCAATATAATCCCCTTCCACGGATTCATTCCCGCATTGGTAAACATCAAGGTAGGGTCATCCTTGATTACCATCGGTGCCGATGGCACCACTTTGTGTCCCTTAGAGGCCATAAAGTCTAAAAAGGACTTACGAATTTCTTGACTTGTCATTGTTTTATTATATTTTTAGATCGTTCGTTTCACTCACTGTAAGACCGCTACGCTGTAAGACCGCTGCGCTGAAGGACCTTAGTCGAGGGCTTCGCCGAAGTTGTTACTCAGTTGAATCATCTTGTCATACTCCTCTGGACTAAGGTCAATGAAGTAGTAGTTACGCGGATCCACCACTTTCTTATTAAAATGCACCTCGTAGTGTAAGTGAGGACCGGTGGACATTCCCGTATTGCCAACAAGGGCAATCACATCTCCACGTTTCACTCTTTGTCCTACACGAACCAAATTTTTGAAGCAGTGAGCATACAAGGTCTCATACCCAAAACCATGGTTAAGAACAACGGCATTTCCATAGCCTTGTTTCCACCCGACAAACGTAACAGTAGCATTACCTGTAGCAAAAACCTCCGTACCCGTAGGAGCAGTGAAGTCCATTCCTTGGTGGAATTTACGCGTATGATAGATAGGGTGAATGCGCCAACCATAACCCGAAGCCACGCGCGTGAGGTCTTTATTAAGCACCGGTTGAATAGCCGGTATATTCTCCAAACGTATCTCTTTGTTCTTGGTCATTTCAAGTACTTGCTCATACGATTTGGCTTGCACATAGAGTTCCTTCTCCAGCAAATCTAATTTCTGAGTCAAGTCAGCAGCCAATTGAGAGTTGGTCATAGCGGCTATGTTCTCGTAATATGCCATCTTGTGAGTTGCTCCCTGACGCACACTAAGCGGAACAGGTTCGGCTCCCAAGATGACACGATAGAGGTTATCATCACGTTGACTGAGGTCTAAGAGCACCACTTGCATTTGGTCCATTTGCTTCTCTAACATCTCCAATTGGGCAGAGAGGTTACTATTCTGTTGTTGCAGTTGTTTCTCTTTAGGAGAAGGGAAAATACTGAAAAATAGAAAGAAGAACAATAGGCCGATGCACACACCGCCGAGTAAATACCAACCCGAACGTTGTAACCAATATTTGAATCCGTATTGTTCACGCTCCAAAGCGAGCGTTTCAGGATTAATGACGTATTTCTTTTTCATTTTTGTTATGTTTATACCAAAAGAACTGATTTTTTTGTGCTTGTTTATCTTCTTTTTTGCGAGCCACGTAAACGGGTTCCATTGTATAAGGATTGAGTCCTGTATAGAACATTGTTGTGCTCAATGTCATGGGCGTAGGCGTAAAATCTTGCACTTGCTCCGGATGATAATGCATTTTACGAGTCCAATCTGCCAAATCGCTCATATCTCGTTGTGTACACCCCGGATGCGAGGAAATAAAATATGGAATCAGTTGCTGATTCAGTCCTGCCTCATTATTCACCTTGAGGAAAAAATCCCTAAAACGCATAAAATGTTCCCAAGAGGGTTTTCGCATGAGTTTGAGTACTGATTCTGACGTATGTTCCGGAGCCACCTTCAAACGCCCTGAAACATGTTTTGTTATGAGTTCACGACCATATTCTTCATTCATCAAATCGTACCTGATGCCACTTCCCACGTATGAGTGACGGATATAAGGCAATCTGTCCACTGAACGATAAATATCGAGCAAGGGACCAAAATCCCTATTAAGGTTTTTGCAGATAGAGGGCTGCAAACAAGAGGGACGAGCACATTGTTCGCAAAGAGTCTTGTCCTTACCATGCATACCGTACATATTGGCAGACGGACCTCCTAAATCGGATAAGTTTCCTCGCCACTCGGAAAGAGTACTGAGTTTCTCTATCTGCCTTAATATAGAGGCCCTTGAACGAGAAGTAATCTGTTTACCTTGATGTGCCGAGATGGTACAGAAGGAGCACCCTCCAAAACAACCACGGTGCATACAAACAGAAAAACGAATCATCTCATAAGCAGGTATTCGTTTGTCCTTATATTTAGGATGAGGCGTGTATTGGAATGGCAAGTCGTAGATAGCATCTAACTCTTCGGTTGTCATCGTTGGATAAGGCGGATTAGCAACTACCATTTGGTTGCCGATAGGTTGTATCAAGGTAGAAGGGTAAATCTTATTAGACTCTGTCTCTATCACGCGGAAATTCTCTGCGTGCGCGCGTAAAGAAGAACACTCTTGTTCATAAGAACAGAGTGTAATGGTGTCTAGTGTCTGATGTTCCGTGCTTGGTGTTTGGTTAGATGTTAAAAAACAGGTTTGCGGTATATCATGTTGTATGCCACGTTGAGCGATTTCGAGAATTGCCTTTTCACCGGCACCATAAATAAGCAGATCCGCTGTTGAATCCACAAGAATAGAAGGCATCAGTTTATCCGACCAATAATCGTAATGGCTAAACCTTCTCATAGAGGCCTCTATGCCCCCTATTACTATTGGCACATCGGGGAAGTGCTCTCTCAGAATCTTGCAATACGTGATGGTACAATAATCCGGTCTTGCTCCTGCCCTACCCTCTGGTGTGTAGGCATCATCCGAGCGTAGGCGTTTGGCTGCCGTATAATGATTCACCATCGAATCCAAAGAGCCAGAAGTAACCCCAAAGAAAAGACGAGGACGCCCTAATTTAGTAAAGTCACGATGATCGCCTCGCCAATCAGGTTGAGGAACAATAGCCACTTTATATCCAGCATGCTCTAATACGCGACCTATGACAGAAGCCCCAAAGGAAGGATGATCAATGTAGGCATCTCCTGAAAAAAGGATAACGTCCACCTCATCCCAACCTCGAAGTTCCAATTCCTTCTTCGTGGTAGGAAGATATGCCTTCAAATCAACCATTATTCAAGTAACAAATTCAGTTTATCTTTCATTGTTTGCAATGCCGGATGCGATTCCGCCAGTTGTTTATATTTTTCCTCTGCAGTATAAGCTATCTTGGATTTATCCAATACTGCCACCTCTAATTTTAGTTGCAGTTTATCATTATGTAGAACCTCTCGCATATGGTTCATCACTTGACTTCCGTATTTTTTGAACTCATCCCGCTGCCAAGGATTAGCCAACTCCAGCACACACAAGGTCTCATCCACTAATTTAGGGCGATATTCGCTCAGCACAGCTAATAGACGCGCTTCATCCCTAAAGATGTCTTTAAGACCAGCCCACGCGTCATAGAACTGGTCATCTGTAAAAGGGGCAGAAGCCTCCTTTTTATCATTTAGTGCTGTACCCTGCTCTCTTATCGTCTGTTGCATTTTAGTATCCGTACTTTTCCCACCTTTTTCTCCAACATTAATAGACGGAATCGACGGCATTGACGGCATTGCGACAGGTTTTACGGTTGGCGGTACCTGAGTTTTTATTGATACTGAAGGTGTATTTGTCTGTACTACTTGCGCTCTTACCGGCATGGTCGATTGTTTGTTGTTTACTTCCGGTTTTCTATCGCCTATCGTACACAACTTAATCAGCGCCAACTCCACCGTCAGCCTTTTATTTTTAGCTGTACGGTATTGAACATCACACGTATTGAGGATATCCAACGCCTGAAACAACCATGGCGCTGCACAAGCGGCTGCTTGCTGTTGATACTGTTTCCTGATAGCATCGGAGGTTTCTATTAACGCAATGGTCGCAACATCCTTACTCATTAGCACATCCCTTAAATGTTGACTCATCCCTATCACAAAATGACCTGCGTCAAAACCTTTCTGCAACACTTCATTAAGCACTAATATCGCCTCTGTCACTTGTCCATGTAAAGCATAATCGACCAAACGGAAATAATAATCTGTATCCAATACATTGAGCACCTCTATTGCTCGTTCGTACGTAATTTCATTCCCCGAGAAAGCCACCAATTGGTCAAAGATAGACAACGCATCACGCAACCCTCCATCTGCTTTTTGAGCGACTACATTCAGGGCTTGCTCTTCGACAACAATGCCTTCATGTTGAGCAATAAACTGCAAATGATGAATAATATCTGCTACCGTAATACGATTGAAATCATATACTTGACAACGCGACAATATTGTGGGCAACACTTTGTGCTTCTCGGTCGTAGCCAAAATAAAGATGACATACGAAGGAGGCTCTTCTAACGTTTTAAGTAATGCATTAAAAGCACCCTGCGAAAGCATGTGTACCTCGTCAATAATATAAACGCTATATTTGCCTATTTGCGGAGGAATATGTGTCTGCTCTATTAGCGAACGAATATCTTCCACTCCATTATTTGAAGCCGCATCTAACTCGTGGATATTAAACGAGCGCTGTTCGTTAAATGCCCTACATGACTCACACTCGTTGCATGCGTCATGCCCGTCCTTTGGATTAAGGCAGTTGATTGTCTTAGCAAAGATACGCGCGCACGTAGTTTTTCCCACACCACGCGGGCCACAAAATAAATAAGCATGCGCCAGATGGTTCTGGCGTATCGCATTTCGCAAGGTTTGGGTGAGGTTTTCTTGACCTACCACCGAATCAAAGGTTGTCGGACGGTACTTGCGAGCAGAAACTATATAATCCTTCATACCTAACGCTGTAAGGCTGCTTTTAATTGATATATACGCTTACGTAATAACTCATTTTCATCCAATTGTTGACTTATGCAAGTCACGGCATGAATCACCGTTGCATGATTGCGATGCCCCAACGAAGCACCAATTTCTTTGAGTGAGTGATCAGTCAGCTTCTTAGCCAAGTACATTGCTACATGGCGGGCTTGTGCGACTTCCTGTGAACGTGCCTGACCGGTAATCATGCGAATCGGTATATTAAAATGTTCACTCACTGCTCCTATGATATCAGCTAACTCTACTACTTTAGGCTCCAAATGGACAACTCTACCGACCACTTGCTCGGTTAAAGTCTGATCTATCGGCTGAACCATCAAGGTCGAATAAGCTAATAACGAGGCTAACACACCTTCTAAATCTCGTATAGAATCTTTAACATGAGTCGCAATATAATCAATTTGTTCATCCTTAAGTTCTATACCCTCATGACGCATTTTGTAGATCAATATATCTCGTCTTAATTCAAAATCCGGGCGTTCCAATTCCGCTACTAACCCCCACTTAAAACGCGTCAACAATCGATCTTCTATATCCTTTAAATCCATTGGAGAACGATCCGCCGTCAATATCAATTGCTTGTGAGACTGCTGCAAGTAATTAAAAATATGGAAGAACGTATCTTGAGTTTTGTCCAACCCAGAGAAATACTGAATATCATCCACTATCAACACATCCACTGACTGATAGAAGTTTAAGAAATCAGGGATACGTTTATTCACCGATGCCGCTTGGTACTGTAATTTAAATGTATTCGCCGTTACGTAGAGCACCTTCTTATCAGGGTGTAATAAACGCGTTTGATTACCAATAGCATATGCTAAGTGTGTTTTACCTACACCGCTTCCGCCATATATGAACAACGGATTGAACGCCGTATATCCTGGTTGTTTGGTTATCGCCAAGCCTGCTGTACGCGCTAATTTATTAGGACTGCCAGCAACAAAATTATCAAACGTATAAGAACCATTCAACTGACTCTCAAACTCTATCGTAGATTGACTCGTACCGAAATCCGACTCTAACTCATTCTGTTTTCTTGTTTTTTCTATATTTAATCCATCAGAAGGTATTGTCGCTCCGGCACCCGTTGTAGAATCAACTAACGCCCTATACTCCAAACGCGTGCCTATACCGAACACGCGGAAGAGCACACGCGATAACAACTGAACGTAATTCTCTTCAATATATTCGGCAATGAACTGTGATTTAACACGTAATACTAATGTTGAATCCACATAACTAATTGGCACAATCGGTGCGAACCACGTAAGGTACGCACTAGAGGTCAGGTTCTCTTGCAGAATACGCTGACATTCTTTCCATTTGTGCATTAGTTCATCCATTTTCTCAACTTGTTTAAACGAAAAACGGTGCAAAAGTACTTCTTTTTTTTGAATTGGCAAAATCGTTAGTTAGAATAGACAAACTATTTTTACCGTATTCAACGCATTTACAACGACTTATATTCAACTATATCACTAACAGTTATTTACAAAAGTTATCAACATTAAAACCCTCTATTTTTGGATACTTATTAACACTTTCTCCAACTTTGATATTACTCGACTTCAGCACTCAATAATATCACTGTTCATAGGCTTTTACAAACAAATTAATTTTTCTTGTTATTTAGAAAACGTGTAAATTATCGTTACACATCGTTCCACGTCATTTATCTTTTTTTCCGAATAGCGAGAAGTGAACGTAACGTTTGGGATGCGCTTTAAGGTCACGTACCAACGAATCCACAGACACTACAGTAGCGTCCACATGAGTATATAACTCTTTACTATACAACAATTTACCTACAGTACTCTCTTCATCCGTCAGCGCTTGCTTTACCGCCGTTAACGATGTATCTACACTTGCCAATAGGGCTGGCACATTGGCATTCCTTACACTATCTATCACTTCGCTCAAGCCATTCATTGAGTACTCGGCTTTTTGTACAATCGCAGGTACTTTTTCTTGCATTATGCCCTTCATGTCCTCTGACACGACTTTCAAGTCAGCAGACACTTGATCTACATTCGATAGCGTATTATACAGGTGATCATCTGCCAATTGGTTCTGGATACTCACAATCACAGAATCGGCATGTCTAACCACAGCACCTACCGTTCCAATGAGACTATCTTGCAAACTCTCCACCAAACCGGGAACAACCAAGGTCGGTAAAAAAGCATCATTTGGATATGCCTCCGTGAAGGCGTCCGTCGGCAAATTGAGTTCAATGGCAGTCCCCCCCATCAGTCCATCAGCAATCAACGCCATTGTCGTTCCATAAGGCAGACGAATATCCTTCTTTACCGAAATATCAACTGTAAAAGCGGTATCTCGAGTAAAATCATAACGTATATGATCTACTTGACCAACGCGATAACCTTTAATATACACCGGCGCTTGTTCTTGCAAACCTTTCACTTGTTCATAATTACCATGATAAGCACGAACAGAAGTAAAGATATTCACGCCTTTGAGGTAATAAAAACCAAAATACAATAAAAAGAGGCACAACAAAGATAACGCCCCAACTTTGATTTCACGAGCATATTTCATAATCAAACCATTTTATATTATCAATCATTTAACCGTAATCACGAAGCAACCATCAAATTTCTGTTTTAATTTGTTCTTCGCCTCGCTCACCGCTTTTTTATCCGTTGATTCTGCAGTATAGTACTTATACCATATTCCATCTTTAATAAACTTGCATTTTTCCCCTTTCAAGCGTTCATCATTGGCAGCCAATTCTGTTTTCGACGCCAATACTTGAACGGCATATACCGATGCCGCTCCCTTATAGGATTGTGTTTCTTCTTGAACAGATTGGTTTTCCATGGGTGTTATTTGCTGTCTTGCGGAAGATTTAATTTGAGGTTTATATACTCCTTCAAAAGCCTTAAAGATAGCGTTTGCCACACTATCTTGCCCTGCCTTCGAAGCTAAATATTTCTCTTCCTCTCGGTTCGATATAAATCCCATCTCAACGAGCACACTTGGGCAAGCAGACTTATGAAGAACCCAGAAAGCGGCTTGTCTAACGCCACGATCATAACGATGATTCGTTTGTACAAACTGCTGCTGCATCAGTTCCGCAAAACGGAGGGACTGCGTGATGTACTTATTCTGCATGAGTTCGAACATGATATACGAATCTATTGAATTCGGATCAAACCCTTGATAGGTAGTTTGATAATCAGACTCCAACTTAATGACGGAGTTCTCACGCATAGCGACATCCAAGTTTGATTCAAGTTTTTCCGTTCCCAACACAAAAGTCTCGGCACCTACGGCTGCCGTGTTGTCAGCGGAATTAGTATGTACGCAAACAAACAAGTCTGCATTATGATTATTTACGAAGTCGGCGCGACTCTGAAGGGGCAAAAAAACATCCGTTGTACGTGTATAATAAACTTTGACATCCGGATATGCTTTCTCTATCTTTTTACCGGCTTTTAGAACTACCGACAAATTAAGATCTTTTTCTTGACTAATCCTGCCAACGGCACCCGGATCTTTACCTCCGTGACCGGCGTCCAACACAACCACGAACGACAATATGAGCGATAATAAGTGCATATTAACCAAATTTTGTGCAAAATTACAATATTTATTCTATATTTGCAAATCAATCATCTATTTTTCGGGGCTTTTAATGAGTAAATGCATCTTTTTATCAAAAAAAGTTCGCGAGCGCTTGCGCGAATCAAATATTTTTTGTAATTTTGCAGCCAATTTGTATAAAAGCGGTTATCATCCCCTTTAGATACGACATTAAAATATAAGCAATAGTTCCTGAAGATTCCGATGAGATTCCGATGAGGTTCCAATGAAGTTCCAATACAGAAAGACGGATGATGCACGGCAGAAGGAGAAAAAACGAGAAATAAGAAACAAAAAACGATGCCCAAAGGGCTAAACGAGAAATAAGAAATAAGAAACGATGCCCAAAGGACTAAACGAGATAAAAAACGGCTAAAGAGAATATGACAAGTAGAGACTTCACACCGGAAGAAGAGCAACTCATAGACCAAGCATTTGCCAATTTGCTGGCAGAGTATGCCAAAACGCCCCACACGCAAAGAGTGGAGCGTATAACTCGTGCTTTTAAGTTTGCGAGAAAGGCTCATAATGGTGTGCGCAGGTTGTCCGGAGAGCCTTATATGCTTCACCCGTTAGCCGTAGCCACGATTGTAGTTAAAGAGATAGGTTTAGGTTCTACCTCTATTTGCTCAGCCCTACTCCACGATGTGGTTGAGGACACGGATTATACGACAGAAGATATTCGCAATCTGTTTGGAGATAAGATAGCTCAAATTGTGGATGGGTTAACAAAGATTAGCGGAGGTGTTTTTGGAGAGCAAGCCAGTGAGCAAGCGGAGAATTTCCGCAAGTTACTACTCACGATGTCTGAAGATATACGCGTTGTACTCATTAAGATAGCCGACCGACTCCACAATATGCGAACCTTAGGAGCGCAGCCCAAGCAAAAGCAGTATAAGATTGCCGGCGAGACGCAGTATATCTATGCTCCGTTAGCCCATCGCTTAGGTCTGTTCCCCATCAAAACAGAATTGGAGAACCTTGCGTTCAAATACGAACATCCGGATATGTATGCCGATATAGAGGCTAAATTAGCAGTCTCCCAAACGAGCCAAATTGAGGATTATAATCAATTCATCGCCCCTGTCTATGATAAATTGACGGCGATGGGGTATCAGTTCTCCCTCTCGGCACGTATCAAGTCCGTTTACTCCATCTACAAGAAGATGATTTCCAAGTCTATTCCCTTCGAGGAAGTATATGACTTATTGGCCGTTCGTATCGTATTTACGCCCAAGGAAGATATCTCCGAAAAAGACCAGTGTTGGATGATCTATTCCGCCTTGACGGAGATATATCGTCCGCATCCGGAGCGTATTCGAGACTGGATATCCACACCTAAAGCCAACGGATACGAAGCCCTCCACGTGACGGTAATGGGTCAAAATGGAACATGGGTAGAGGTTCAAATTCGCACCAATCGCATGCACGACATCGCTGAGCGCGGTTTAGCCGCTCATTGGAAATACAAGACTGGCGAGGGAGAAGAGAGTGAATTAGACAAGTGGCTACGCACTATTAAAGATGTATTACAACACCCCGCAGAGCAAAACGCACTTGAGTTTTTAGACACTTTTAAGCTCAATCTTTATGCTCATGAAGTGTTTGTCTTTACACCCAAAGGTGATATTAAAACCTTACCGCAAGGAGCGACAGCTCTTGACTTTGCCTACTTCTTACATACAGCATTAGGCGATCAGTGCTTGGGCGTTAAAGTCAATCATACCTTAGTGCCTCTCAGTTATGTTTTGCAATCAGGAGACCAAGTGGAGGTGATGACCTCTACATCTCAACATCCTCAACCCGAATGGCTCCATTTTGTAACGACGGCAAAAGCGAAAGAGTGCTTGAATAATTACTTCCGCAAGGAAGAAAGAGCTTATATTCATAGCGGAGAGAAGCGTTTTAACGATGCCCTGATGCTTATCAAGGCCGAAGACTGTCGTGACATGGCTTTGCAACGGATGCTGAATCATTATAAATTAGTACAACCGAGCCAACTCTTCCTACAAATTGGTGAAGGAGCTATTCGTTTGGATAATATGAGCAGCATCATCTTCCCGAAGAAGAGTTTATGGAAGAAAGTACAACAACTCAATCCTTTTACTCATACGAGTTCCTCTACTTCGCCCGATACGTTAAGCATACCCGATACGGTTAATCCGTCTAATCCGCTTCCTAAGGGACACAAAATTGAACTTACCGACGAGAACCTTGGAACGCTATATCATCTGGCTCAGTGCTGTAAACCTATTCCTGGAGACGAGGTATTGGGTTATTTAGCGGACGATGGTAAGATTTACATCCACAAGGTGGATTGCGAGGAAGCTTTACTCTTGAAGAGTTCACAAGGGAAAAGGCTATATGCCGCTTCTTGGAAAACGAATCGTATTCAGTCCTACCATGAAACGATTCATATTCAAGGTATTGATAAACCGGGCATTTTTATTCATGTGTTAACCATTATTACAACGGATTATAACATCAATATGAGTGGTATCCATATTTCTTCTAAGGATGGCATCTTCCAAGGAACATTAGATGTCTTTGTGTATGATAAGAAAGAGTTGGAGGACTTATTTGTATCCCTCAAGAAGATACCCGAATTAACCGCAGTTCAACGAATAGAGCACTCCTAATAAGGTTTTTGATTACGATACTGAAACACATTAAAAACAAATCACAATATATCAACCAACAAACATTACACATTATGAAAAAGTTAGTTTTTTCTTTGCTGTTCCTCTCGAGTTCCTTTGCAATGGTAGCTCAGACTATTAGTTTCCCATCTACCAAACACGATTTTGGTACTATTAAACAAGAAGATGGTGATGTAACGGCTTACTTCGAATTTAAGAACGAAGGTACTGCTCCTTTAGTTATTACCAATGTTCGCACCTCTTGCGGTTGCACACGTCCCACTTGGCCAAAGGAGCCAATCGAACCCGGACAATCGGGAACGATTTCGGCTACCTATCGCGCTTCTACTCGTCCCTACTATTTCCAAAAGACGATTACCGTTTATTCCAATGATACTGAGCATCAAACAGTGACTCTATCAATTACAGGAAACGTAACCCCCAAGCCAACCAATCCGGCAGACCGTTATGCGGTTAATATGGGTGACCTGAGTTTGAAAGACAAAAAACTTAACTTTGGCGTATTACAACAAGGTGTGGAAGTAACTCGTTCCATTGAGTATGCTAACTTTACAGACCATGAGGTGACATTGGATGTATTTGTACTGAGTGATTACGAGTTCCTTCGTTATGAGATTACCAATCCTACTTTACAGCCGAACCAAAGCGGAAGTGTGAACTTTATCATTGACACTAAGGCTTGCCAAGTAGGTCCTACGGATTTTGATGCATATTTTATGGTTAACGGTCAGCTCGTTAAAACAGATGAATATAAGGCCAATTTGTCCATCAACGTTAATGAAGACTTCTCATCACTGACCGAACAAGAACGTCGTGAAGCACCGATTGTGGAAATAGAAAACAAATTAGACATGGGTGTTATTGCTTCCGGTAAATCGGCTAAGAAAACCATTACTATTGGTAATGTCGGCGTTAAAGCGTTAAATGTACGTCGTGCTTATAGTGCCATTCCAGAACAAGTCAATGTCGTTGTTCCTCGTTCGGCATCTGCTATCAAAAACGGAAAGAAAGCGAGTCTCACCGTTAACGTCAATGCTCTGACCAGTGGTCAACCGCAAGAGCCGGGTAGTTATTCCCGTATGATCTCTGTTTATACTAACGATCCTTCTCATCCGAAGACAAACATCACCGTTTATTGGACCGTACAATAATGACTCATCCCGAAAACGATTCACAATACAAAGGTCTCACTGTCAATGCGGGAGTTGAGAACCTGCCCTCCGTGAACCCTTATACCACGTTCCATCGACGTAAGCGTACTCTTTCGGCAGAAGAATACTTTGAAGGTATTCGTCGAGGCGATGTGAGCATCTTAGGTCAAGCGGTTACTCTCGTTGAAAGTAACTTACCCGAGGATCAGGTTATTGCCCAACGTGTTATTGAGTTATGCCTACCTTATGCGGGTAATTCTATCCGCTTAGGCATAACTGGTGTCCCCGGAGCAGGCAAATCGACTTTTATTGAAGCGTTAGGCACAGAGGTTTGCAAAATGGGCAAACATCTTGCCGTGCTTGCGATAGACCCGTCGTCGGAACGAAGCAAAGGTTCTATCTTAGGTGATAAAACGCGTATGAACGAACTGTCCACTCAAGCGAATGCTTTTATACGCCCTTCCCCTTCGGCAGGATCGCTTGGAGGTGTGGCACGTAAGACAAGAGAGAGCATCGTTTTATGTGAGGTCGCGGGGTTTGATACTATTTTCGTTGAGACGGTCGGTGTAGGTCAGTCCGAGACTGCGGCACACTCGATGGTGGATTATTTCCTTCTACTTCAAGTCACCGGCACCGGTGATGAGTTGCAGGGTATCAAACGTGGTATCATGGAAATGGCGGACGGAATAGCTATCAATAAATGCGATGGTTCGAATGTAGAACGGGCACAAGCGGCTCGTGTGAGTTTTAAGAACGCTTTGGCTCTTTTCCCTCCTTCCGAATCAGGATGGAAACCGGGGGCTATATGCTGCTCTGCGATTGAGCACACGGGAGTCTTGGACGTGTGGGAGGATATAGAGAAATACATCGCATTTACCAAACAGAATGGTTATTTTGATGCGCATCGCACTGAACAAGCCAAGTATTGGATGTACGAAACCATCAATGGCGCTTTGCTGGATAATTTCTATCACGACGCACATATGGAAGCGCTCATCGCTCAAACCGAAGCAGATGTACTTAATAATAAAGTGAGTTCATTCATCGCAGCTCATAACCTATTAACTGAATATGGCAAACACTAAGAATTATAAACGTCCCTCAGTACCCCAAGTGGGTCCCAATGATTTAGGCAAACTACCACCTCAAGCCATTGAGTTGGAGGACTCCGTTCTTGGAGCAATCATGATTGAGAAGGACGCATATGCAACGGTTGCGGATTTACTCCGTCCCGAGTCTTTTTATAAGGACCAGAACCGCCTTGTTTTTGAGGCTATTCGTTCCCTTGCAGCAAAGGATCAGCCTATTGATGTGCTCTCCGTAGCCGAGAAGCTCAAGACGCAAGGCACACTCAATGAAGCCGGAGGTCCCGTTTATTTGAGTGAATTGACTCGTAAGGTGGCATCAACGGCACACCTTCATTATCATGCGCAGATAGTAGCACAAAAAGCAACGGCGCGCGAACTCATTCAAATGGCAAGTCGCGTTGAAGAGTCCGCTTATGACGAGACGCAGGACGTAGAGGAACTTATGCAAGCCGCTGAATCCGATATTTTTGAGATTTCCCAGCGTGCTCAAAAGCGTGATGTAACGCAGATTGACCCCGTCATTGCTGAAGCCTTTGATAGAATGAAAAAAGCAGGAAAGAACGAGGGTAATATAAGTGGTATTCCGTCGGGATTTAAGGCACTGGATAAAATTACGTCCGGTTGGCAGAAATCGGATTTGATTATCATCGCGGCACGTCCTGCCATGGGTAAGACGGCCTTTGTGCTGTCGATGGCTAAGAATATAGCCGTCAATTATCATAAAGCAGTCGCTATGTTCTCGCTTGAGATGAGTAATGTTCAACTTGTTAATCGTCTTATCATGAACGTGTGCGAAATAGAAGGTGACAAGATTAAGAACGGAAAACTGAGTAATGCCGAATGGTCGCAATTGGAACATAAGGTCAACGAACTGCTCGGAGCACCTATTTATGTGGATGACACGCCTTCCCTATCCGTATTCGAACTGCGATCTAAAGCGCGCAAACTGGTAAAGGAACATCATATCGAACTGATTATCATTGACTATCTACAGCTCATGAACGCAAGTGGAATGAACTTCGGTTCGCGTGAACAAGAGGTTAGCATCATCTCTCGCAACTTGAAGGCACTCGCAAAGGAATTGGATATTCCTATCATTGCATTGAGCCAACTCAACCGTGGAGTAGAAGCTCGCACAGGTGTAGATGGTAAGAAGCCACAACTGAGTGATCTCCGTGAGTCGGGAGCCATTGAGCAAGATGCGGATATGGTATGCTTCATTCATAGACCGGAATATTATCGCTTATATAATGATGAAAAGACGGGTAAGGACTTACGTGGTTTAGGACAGATAATTGTTGCTAAACATCGTAATGGTGCCACGGACGAGATATGGTTGCGTTTCCGCTCCAAATTGGCGAAGTTCCAAAATGAGGACGAGACATGGGATGAGAACGAACTAAACGATTATCCCACGGCTCCCCTACCCGAGCCGGGAGAGATCTCCGTCAGTTCCCGCATGAACGACATGAGCGCAGACGGCGCTAGTATGGATGTGCCGTTCTAATAGATTAGAGTTGAAGAATTAAATAAGATAAATATGTTAAAAAGAACAGAAGTCATTAACGCCCTTCAGAGCAAAGCGTTAGGAGAACCCATTAACGTTCGCGGTTGGGTTCGTAGTCGTCGTGGCAATAAGAACGTCTCGTTCATTGCCCTTAACGATGGTTCAACGATTAAGAACATTCAGATTGTCGCTGATCTTGCCAAGTTTAGTGAGGAGCAACTCAAACCCGTCACCACAGGTTCGTGTATCTCCGCTACCGGTATTCTTGTTGCTTCACAGGGAGCAGGTCAAGCCGTAGAAATTCAACTTACGGATTTAGTTATCTATGGTACAGCCGACCCCGACCAATATCCTCTTCAAAAGAAAGGATTATCTATGGAATATTTGCGCACAATCGCGCACTTGCGCCCGCGTACGAACACGTTTGGTGCCGTCTTCCGTATTCGTCATAATATGGCGATGGCTATCCACACGTATTTCCACGAGCACGGATATTATTACTTCCACACTCCACTCATCACCGCTTCGGACTGTGAAGGTGCCGGACAGATGTTCCAAGTTACCACTAAGAACTTATACAACCTCAAAAAGAACGAGGAAGGCAAGATTGATTATTCGGACGATTTCTTCGGTAAACAAACTTCCCTCACCGTGAGTGGTCAATTGGAAGGCGAGTTGGGCGCAACGGCATTAGGTAAGATATATACTTTTGGTCCTACTTTCCGCGCTGAGAACTCCAACACGCCGCGTCACTTGGCTGAGTTCTGGATGATTGAACCCGAGATAGCCTTCATGGACCTTGAGGAACTCATGGCATTGGAGGAAGACTTCATTAAGTATTGCGTTCGTTGGGCATTAGACAATTGTATGGATGATCTTGAGTTCCTCAATCAATTTGTAGATAAGGGTTTGATTGAGCGTTTACGTTCCGTGATTGATAAGGACTTTGTTCATCTCCCTTATACAGAAGGTATTCGTATTTTGCAAGAGGCTATTCAGGCGGGGCACAAGTTTGAATTCCCGTGTGAGTGGGGCGATGACCTCAGTTCGGAACACGAGCGTTATTTGGTTGAGGAGCATTTCAAACGTCCGGTTATCATGACCAATTACCCGAAGGAGATTAAAGCTTTCTACATGAAGATTGATGAGAAAGAGAGCGGTTATAATGGTAAATCCGGTCAGACGGTACAAGGAACCGACGTTCTCTTCCCGCAGATTGGTGAGATTATCGGTGGTAGTGTTCGTGAAGAGAGTTACGAAAAGTTGATGGGTGAGATTGAGTCTCGTCATATCCCAATGAAGGACATGACTTGGTATCTTGATACTCGTCGATACGGTTCATGTCCTCACGCCGGTTTTGGCTTAGGCTTTGAGCGTTTAATGCTGTTTGTAACGGGTATGCAGAACATACGTGACGTCATTCCCTTCCCGCGTACCCCAAAAACTGCCGAATTTTAGCGGAGTGCCTCTGCGGGCATATTTGGTAAGTTAAACAACACGTTTTTAACGAATAATACTAATCACTTAATACTAAATAACAATGAGAAAACTTCTTTTCCTCGTCTTTGTGCTCCTTGCTCCCCTTGGTGCGCAGGCACAGACGGCTCTCAAAGGAAGATTGGTATCGGATCCATCCGGCGCACCGATAACGAACGCCATCGTGACCCTTGCCAATCAAGCTATCTCCACTTCTACTAACGATAACGGAGAATTCTCTCTTATCTACTTGGAAGCTGGAGATGACGAACTAATCATTGAAGCTGATGGATTCATCGGCACCATCGAGTTAGTATCCCTTGTGGATAATCAGACTACCGACCTTGATGCCATCAAGCTTCAACCCAACATCATTCGTGAATCCCAAGAAGAGATTCTTCTCACCTTGGGCGAAAACGACATTAACGATGATGAAGGTAAGTCCCAAGCACAGTCCTCGGCTGCGTCCGCTTCTACGGATGTGTTTAACTCGGTTACCTCGTGGGCGTGGTCAACCGCTCGTTACCGCAATCGTGGTTATGCCCAAACGTATGAGCAGAGTTACATCCAAGGTCTGAACTTCAACTCCGCGGAACGTGGTATGTTTAATTTCTCTGCCATGGGTGGTTTGAATGATGCTACACGTTATAGAGAGGTTGTTCAACCTATGGAAGCAACCAATTTCAGTTTTGGTGGTTTAGGTTCGGCTACGAACTATTTGCAGAATGCTTCTAACTACGCACAAGGTTGGAAAGTGGGTGTAGCCGGAACAAACCGAAACTACAAGGCGCGTGCGAACACCACCTATGCTTCCGGTCCTTTAGCAAAAGGCTGGTCTTTTGTTGGACAAATAGCCTACCGTTTCTCGCCTTATGTAGATAACCAAGGTATCATTGGTGAGGGTATCCGTTATAACTCCCTTGGTTATTTCTTCTCCGCAGAAAAGAAATGGGATAACGGTAAGTTTAACATCCTTACTTTTGGCGCTCCGACGGAGCGTGGACAGTCGGGTGCAGTAACGCAAGAAGCTTACGACCTTTATGGCTCCATCAACTACAACCCGTATTGGGGTTATCAGAACGGCAAAGTTCGTAACTCTCGTATCGTGCATAGTTATGACCCCACGGCTATTGCTTCTGTAGAGTTGAAGATCAATGATAAGAACATCATCAAACTGGCAGCCGGTTATCACTACTCTATGTATTCCAACTCGGCTATTCAGTTCTTCAACGCTCCTGATCCGCGTCCCGATTATTATCGCCAACTCCCCTCTTTCATGTGGGATGGACAAATAGTTGATTCCTATTCATCGCAACTCTTTAACGATAACGGCGAGCATTATCCTTATGGACTCTTTGCCGGAGCAGACCTTGTTGGTCGTTCGTTAGGTCAAGGTTTTGTTGGTGCTGATGGTAATATTATCGGAGGTTCGATTGATCCTACCGTTTATAACAATAAGGTTAATGCTTGGCATAATCGCGACCCGAAGGTTACTCACATTGATTGGGACGCCCTTTATGCTGCCAACTATGCACAGAACGCTATTCATCCTGATGGTATTGCCAAGTACATGGTTGAGCGCCGCCATAACGACATACAAGAAGGCGGAATCAATATCAACTATGCCTATAATAACCAAAATAACCTTAAGGTTACCGTTGGTCTCGAGGCTAAGCAGAGTCAAGGTATTCATTTCAAGACGATTGATGACCTCTTAGGAGCCAACCAATGGAAAGATATTGACCCGTTCGCTGATCGTGATATGCGCGAACTGAGTAATAACATCGGTCTCACGCAGTCGGATATCAACTGGACGATGCAGAACGACTACCGCTCGTGGATTGAGAACGGACAAAATCCTAAAGACATCAAAACAGGCGACCGCTTTGGTTACGACTATCGCATTAATATGACCACCGCTAAGTTGTGGGCACAGAACGAGTGGAAGTTCCAGGATATAGATGTGTACTACGCACTCCAAGTGACTTACTCCAACATGATGCGTTCGACCAACATGATTAACGGTCGTGCACTCTATCTTAGTCTCTTAGCCGAAGGAACGGATAACGCCACTAAGTATTTAGGTCGCGACAATAATTTTGCTTCCGTTTTTGCTAATCGTCCTGCTACCCTTTTGGGCACATGGCACCACTTCATTGACCCTGCCTTCAAAGCCGGATTCACGTATAAGATTGACGGACGTAATCACATTAAGTTCAACGCTCTGGCACAAACCACCGCTCCCCTCGCGCGCGATGCCTATATATCGCAACGCGTGCACGATCGCGTAGTGGATAACATTTACACCCATGATGCAGCCAAGAACCTCAAGGATTATTATGCTGCTTCCGAGAAAGTGGTTGGTGGTGACCTGACCTATGAATTTAACTACAATATCGTTCGCGGTCGTGTTACGGGTTTCTATACACGTTTCTGGGACGGAACCGAACTCAATGGTTATTACGACGATGAAGTTCGCACTTTCGTTAACCAAGCTATTACCGGTATCAACCGCCGTCACTGCGGCGTAGAAGCTGCTGTAGCAGTTAAACTCGGAACGTACTTCACGTTGACCAGTGCCGCTTCCGTAGGTGATTACCGCTATACCACCAATGCTTTCAGCGTTACCTCTGCTGAGAACGGAATGTCTATGGGCGAGATGTATAACAAGACAACGAATGATATCACTCCTATTTATGAGGTACGTGATAGTGTCTTATTCAAAGGTCTTCGCGTTTCTACCGGCCCGCAAGTTAATGCTTCTCTCAAACTCTCCTTCTTCCACCCGAAGATGTGGTTTGCCGACGTTACGGTCAGCTACTACGATTGGAATTTCCTCGACATTGCTCCTTCGCGCCGTATGAAGGGTCTATTCACCGGTGTACGTGCAGACGGAACGACAGTGAACGGTTGGTACGGAGATACCAATAAGAAGTTCCCCGAGACACCTTCGGCTATTGCCACTTCCGATGGTATGAAGTTGAACCTCAATAGCGAGGAGCGTGTTAACGGCTACCCTGCTAATGCTATCTTAGATGAGAACGGCGTTCCCGAATTGCGTTATCCGTATAATATCCTCTCCGAACAGGAGTCTTTATCGGCTACAAATCCGCTCAATCGTTTCATTGTGGATGTTAGCGTGGGTAAACTCATTTATTTGCCTAATCGTCAGTCTCTCTCCATTAACTTGAACGTGACGAACCTCACCAATAACACGCATTTCAAGACCGGTGGTTATCAACAGGCTCGTCTGCCACGTCAGTCGCTGCAAGCAACAACAGATGGTGAGAATTCTGTTATCACACCTAATGCATGGAAGTTCCCCTCTAAGTATTATTATGCTTGGGGCACCAATTTCTATTTAACCCTTACGTATAAATTTTAATTAGGAGGACAGCATTATGAAAAAGTTCATTATATTAACTTTCACTTTCACTCTCACTCTTCTCTCTTGTACAACCAAAGCGCCGGAACCTGAGTCTATCTTCTTCACAGAGGAACAGGTGGCGGATATTACCGCTGATGGACATATTTACACCATTCATGAGTTTATTGATAAATACATGACGGAGGAAGGAAATTATTTGAATGACTCTATTCATCGTTATCGTACGCGTGCCACTAAAGGCGATGGAGTATATCTTTTCTCTATGGATACACTCCCCTCTGCGGGCGAAGGTATCTATATCCGTGCTCGCGTTGAGACGGACGATGAGGGAGGTAACTTCTACAAAACGTTTGTATTGCAGCAGATTGTCAACGGCGAACAACAGAACCTCCGTGTGGGTGTTGATGCCGGCTCTATTTCAGGCCTTTATCCGCGTGGACAAGAGTTGATTATCCGCTGTAACGGATTGGCTATAGGTCGTTATGCTAACCAGATTCAACTCTGCACGCCATCCTATAACAACAATATCTACGCCAATAAGGAGTCTGAGAAAGTAGGTTGGGCACCGGGTAGGATTGATGTGGCTACGTTCAAACGTAATTCATGGCGTATCGGCATGCCCGATGAGAGCAAACTGCAGATTGATACCATTCTTATCACCGATTACATCAATAAACTCAATATTGTTGAGAATCGTAAATACGATGGCCGATTAGTTTGTATTACGGGTGTACACTACACCGGTCAACTTAATGATAACGGAGATATCAAGAACTGCTCCTTCAATAACCCCGAAACGGCTACGGATGCAAACGTCTTTGCACCTACAACGGAGAATATGAACTACCCGCAGTCTCGTTATGTTGAGGATATAAACGGAAACCTCATCTTAATCTCCGTTTCCGAGTATGCCAAGATGGCGCGTTTCTATATCCCCGGAGCCGGCAGCGCGTATGATGGTAAATATCAGTACACTATCTCTAAGAACGACACGCAACAACCTACAGAAGGAACCTACCTTCCCGCTTCTATCAATGGCACTACGTATTATATTATGGTGCCCGAGGAGCGCGTAGCAGAAGGCTTCCACACGGATGATGTTATTTTCATTCCTGATGCTACCAAGGAGGAAGAGAAGGCACTTATCTACGATGGTTCACAATGGGTGAATAAAGTAGGTATCCTGCACTGCCCCGAGTATTCGGGTTCGGTTAAGGGTGTGTTGTCTTTCTATATGGATAATGCTAAGTACGATGCAGAGAGTTCCGATTGGGCTATCTCTATTTGCGATATCTCGGATATCCAAATGAAAACCGCAGAAGGCACTCCTTGGAATCCCACTGAATATTCTAACAAAAACAAATAACAGCCATGAAAAAGTTCATTAACAAACTCTCACTCTCGTCATTCACCGGCCTAATGGGCATCACTTTCACGCTCTTGCTGCTTTGCGCAGTAACGAGTTGTAAACCGAAGGACGAACATCACGACTATAGCAAAGACCTTATCGGTAAGTGGAAACTGGTCAAATATAACGGTCACGCTATTGAGACTAATAACCGCACTATCTTTACTTTTAACAGCGATAACACCGGTACCCAAACCGAGGCTTCCATTGACAGTGTTGATTTACTCAAAGACCGCACTTGGCGTGCCGCTTGGCCTTTGGCTTATACCGTGGATCAAGATGTCCTCACCACTCTTTGGCAACGTACATCCGATGCCCGTAAGTGGGTGGCTCCTAAGATTAAGGTTGAGGATGGTCGTCTTTATGCAGACCCTTCTACTGTCTTCATCAACTCGCTCCCTACTCCACTCGCAGCTGCTGAGTATGTTTCCGTTACCGATGTGGCTCACTATGCGGAAGATATTATCGGCACTTGGGTTGGTAAATCCGGCTCCGGAGGCGCTTATGGCGACATCAATCACCAATGGGTTTACCTTGCTGACGGAACGTACCAATACTTGTCTAAGAATGAAGAGGGCAAATTCGTACAAGACCCGGGAGATGTACTCAACGAGTATATCCTGGATGGTGATTTCTTCATCACTCGTTGGGTGAACGAAACAGGCGAACACCGTGAGGCATGGGATGTTACCCTCTTTGGCAACGATATGGTCTGGCGCGGTCAACGTGCTAATGGCGTTCGTGACTCGTTCTTCTTGGAACGTATTACGCCCGTCAGAGCCGATATTGAACCGATTCTTCCCGGCAAGTGGATTGTGCTCTTGCAAGACGGAGACTCGGTTCTCACCAACGAGAAGTCCGTTCATACGTTTGACGGACAAGGCAAAGTCAAATATACGGTTGCACAAGCGGGTAAACTCAACCACCAATGGGAGAACCAAACGGTCCTCAATTACACGCTTATGGGTAACGACCTTACCGAAGTGGGTAAATCCGTTTCGGGTTCCGATATCGTTTATCATAGCCAGTTCCTTTCGGTTAGTCAGAACCGCTTAGAGGTCCGCTCGGACATCGGTCAACGGGAAGGAACGATCGTTCTCGAGCGTGACTTATCCGTAGATAATGACAAGAAGATTCTCGGTTTCTGGGAAGGTGTCTCCATGGAAGGTCTCGGTACTTACGGCGGAGCCGATAGCGTTGCTTGGGAATACTTTAATGATGGTACGTATAACTACTATACCAAAGATGCTGCCGGTAACTGGATTGAGCAAGCAGGAGAGCATGATTATATGGTCGATGGTAAGTACCTTGCCTTCCGCTGGGCGGATAAGGATGACCCCCAACAGATGGACTGTGAATGGTGGGATTTGAGTTTCAGCGAAGGCAGTAATCCTGAATATATGTATTGGGACGGTTATCGTATTTTAGACGGTAAGAAGTATCACAATATCTTCACCATCAAGCGTAGTTCACATGCTAAATAATCAATAGATGAAACACTATTCGTTTATATATGACCTTATCATCCTCGCGCCGGTTCTTTTCGGACTGGTACGAGGGATAGGTAAGGGCGGCAACGCATTTGGCCGCATTTTCGAAGCCACTTGGGGTGCAGTTAAGTATGCCTTAATCGTAATGGCACTTATTTTCGTCTTGAACCTCATTGACGGTTTCTTCCCCTTTATGCCGGAAGAGATTAAAATGCAGTCCTTCCTTTATTCGCATATCATTGAGTGGTGCAATGCTCTATTATCTCTCATTGGGGTCAAATTTGGGGAATAGAGAGGCTACTATTGAGAAGGCCTTATGTCTGTTAGGCTGTTCTCAGTGGTCTTCTTTCTATTATTCCGAGGCGGTAGATTTTGAATCATCAAACGAGTTCTGCAATTGTTGTGCGTGTGTGGAGTCCAAGATGGAACCGTTAGAGTTCTTATTGTTCACGCAGCAGATTGAGCGAGAACTGGGACGGGAGCGCAAGTCGGTTAATGGCGAGCACTTCGATCGTGAGATTGATATTGACATTTTACTCGCTTATCCCTCTCAACCTATCAGCCTTTCAGTCTCTCAGTCTATCAGCCTTTCGACTCCAGAATTGACGTTGCCACACCCTAAAATGCATAATCGTCCTTTTGTTATGCTTCCTTTGCAAGAAATTTTACAAAAAAACGCATAATTATTTGCATATATGAAAAAAAAGCAGTACCTTTGCACCCGCAATTGAGAGATTGCTCTTATTTTGCCACTTTAGCTCAGTTGGTAGAGCGACGCATTCGTAATGCGTAGGTCCTCAGTTCAAGTCTGGGAAGTGGCTCTCACAATTAAAAGGGATTCATTTTTTGAGTCCCTTTTATCATTTTCCCTACCCTATACCCAAGTACGATAGTGCGAGGATGGGTATCCCTCGGGCATCACCTTAGACAAACGCGGTAATCAGGCGGTAATCACGCGGAGAAGATAGCGTGATGACTCTGTGACGACATGGTGAAGGCATAGCGAAGACTGCTACAGTAACCGAGCAGATACCGAGCAGTTACCGAGCAGATACCGAGCAGATACCGAGCAGATAGTAAGTGCTGAAAGCAGGGGGATAGGAGGGGAGAAGGAGCGCCCTTCGGTCACAGACCGTACTCCCAAGAGCGAGAGGGAGAGGTCGATATTTCGAGGACTCGATAATTCGAGGACGAGAAATAAGAGACCGCGGTTACGAGCCGCGGGAGATAGACACCTAAACGGCGAAAATATATCGGTGTGCGCGGACGCACCGCCGAGAAGGGACAGGGTACAGAAGCGCGACCAAAGGGAGCGGAGCAGCGCAGCAAAGCGCGACAAGAAGAGCGAAGAGGCGGAGGGGCAGCGCAGCAAAGCACAAAGAAACCCGCATACAATGCGGGAACAAAATGGACGAAAAGCCCGCGGTTACGAGCCGCGGGAGGAAAGACACTCCCAAATGGTCGCCCAAACGGCGAAAGACTTTCGCCGAGAAAGGACAGGGTACAAAGAGCCACTCGCGGACGCTCGCGGAACAGGACGGTACAACGGAAAGACGGACGTGGCAGCGGCCGGATTTCCGATGGCGTGATACCCGCATACAATGCAGGGAGAAAAGGACAAAAAAAAGAACCCGCATACAATGCGGGGAGAAAAGGACAAAAAAGAACCCGCATACAATGCGGGGAGAAAAGGACAAAAAAAGAACCCGCATAAGGATAAACGCTATGTATAGAAACAAACACATATATGCAAATAAAAATGCACTTTTCAATCAAAAAGCGAGATTTCGGTATTTCGATAGTAATGAGCCAAGATTTGACGATAAGTGAACCCTTGCTCTGCCATGACAGCGGCTCCTATCTGACATAAACCTACCCCATGACCCCAGCCTTTTCCGCGAAGGCGGAGCTTCGCAGGACCGGCTTCGCCTGAAAGACCGCTATCACTGAAGGACCGCTGTGCTGAAAGACCGCTATCGCAGACCTGTGGTCTGCCGCTGAAGGACTTTTCGACTTCGAACCACGAACTGTATAGGGTCGTTTTTGAAAGGGTTTGACGGATACGCAGCTCCTTACTTATCACCTCCCGATGCTTAGTGCCTACTATCTCCAACCTATCGATTCGCCCACTCGCACCACGATGCAATGGGATAAGGTCGGTAATCAAACCAAAATCAATTCCCGTCTTCTCACGCACAATAGCAGAGAGTTCCTCTTGCGTATATTCAACAATCCAATCGTGATAATTGACCGTAGAACGGTCGTAATCGTTCATATAAGAGCGGCGGAGAGCCTCCGCAGGCATATCAGGCGTACAATAAGAACATTCAACGGATTGGAGATAAGGATAGTCCTTGTCCTCCCAACAAGTAGAATAGAGTTCCGTGCGTCCACCGCAACACTTATGGTAGCGGCAATCGCATATGTCTTTAGGGTTTAGAGTGGAGAGTGGAGAGTGGAGAGGTATTAGAATTTCACCTTTTGTTTCGTTGACCGCTTGAAGAGCGAGGGCAGAGCGGCGACGGATACCGTTATACCGCTGACAATGGTCATCGGCACAGACATCATATCCTACGTGTCCCGTATGACCGATATTGCGTAAGACCCACGAACGGGAGATAACAGCGTGCGCCTTCAATAACTCAAGAGGACTATCCGCAGACATCTCCGAACAAATGACACAAGAGATATACGACTCGAGGTCAATGATATTGACCGCCGTCTCGGTACCATCTGCATTATGCAGAATTTCCAACTCACCCTCGAACTCCTCGTCTTCCGTTTGATCCCAATGAAAGCCAATGCCGATACGCACATTATGAAGAACGAACGTGTGCTCCCTTAACTCATAATCAATATGCGAAGCCGTCAATATGCCGACACGGAGATTCATAGGTTTAACAGGTTGAGCAGGTTTAACAGGTTGAGCAGGTTTAATGCAGGCGGGCTTGGAGTTCCCATGTGCGGAGACGGTCTTTATAGAAATTATTGCGATTCATCTCCTCAATACTGCAATTAGCGTCCGAATTATGCTCCCAACGGCGGCAGTTATACACCACATCGTAGATACGTCCAATCTTATATTCGCGACTGATACGCAACGCTACCGCATAATCTTCACCGTACTTAGTGGTCGGGAAGTCAATGGTCTTCAGCAAGTCCGTCCTAAAGGCACGCGGTGCACCTAATCCGTTGATACGCAGAGCGTTGTTCATACCGTTTTCTGCTGTCCATTCAGCGTGAGAGATAATCATCGGATTAGGGGATAGAGGGTTAAGATTAGCATCTACTATCTGATAGGTGCCAATAACCATAGCATAATCGCCGGACTCAAAGGCATCAATAAACCGCTGAACGGTAGTCTCATCAAAATAGACATCGTCACTATCCAACTGAATAGCAATCTGTCCGCAACGCGGATCGTGAATAGCGTTATTCCAGTTACCACCAATGCCGTGCCATGTTTTGTCTTGCTGAAGCAAGATGAGTTTAGAGTTTAGCGTTGAGAGTTTAGAGATTTCTTCTACCGTGCCATCGGTGGAATTATCGTCCACGACTATTACATTATATGTATAAGGTTCGCGTACGCATTGCGCGAGCGCGCTCGTGACTGCATCACGAATCGTCTTCACCCGATTGCGGCAAGGAATGATGACGGAGGCAGTCGGCGGTGCGCCTTCGGCGGTAGTTGAGAGTGATAAGTTGATAGGCTTTAATGTGGTATAGTCAATGAACGCACCAAGGGCTTTGAGGTGAGCCGTGACACAAGCTTCCATCTCTATCTGCACCGCACGATTAGCCGGATTGACATAGTCAAACAGTTTCTCCCCCGACTTGCGGTTATCTTCCTCCACTTCGTAATAGAGATACTCAGGTATATGCACTATCCGCCCTATCCTACTCACGCGCAAACGGAGATCATAAAAACCGGCATACTCGTAGTTCGTATCCATTTGCGCTACAGCTTGCAAGAACACTTCCCGATTCCACACCGTAACAGCACCGAAATCGAAATCGTCACGGAGTGCTCCCATTTGATAGTCAATCACAGGCGATGCCTGTCCGTTAGCAAAGCGGTCTGAATAGACCATAGCGGCTTTCGTATAAGAAAGGACTTGCTCCAAACGCTGCTGAGCACGATAAACCCAATCTATGTGAGGTTTCGTGGACAAGATAACATACTTATCCGTAGAGAAAGTGACTTGGTCGGCTATTTGCTTAATGAGTTCCGTAGAACAAAGACGGGAAGGAAGGAAGTACATATTAGTTGAAAGTTTAAAGAGTTGGGACTAAATCTGACTTATGGTAGGTTTTCAGACCCTCAATGGGGTCTTTCATAATAGTGCCTAAAGTAAGGCCGTTATCTAATAAAACAGCCTCCAATATATCTTTATAGTAATACGCAATCGAACCTACGAAAGAGACCGAAAGACCGCTGTCGCTGGTCGCTCCGGCGACTCCGATACTCCGCTGCGCTGAAAGATATTGCAATAGATTGCGCTTAACAAAAGCATCGAAATGGTCGTAAACGAGTTGGCGGATAGCAGGTTGCGCTATATGCCGTGCGCAGAACTGACTGAGTTCTGCCAAGAACCGATTGGGCATAGGTTGACGATAAACGCGGTCAATGACATCTGCCTGCGTAATATTGTACTCGCGTAACAACGCCTCTTTTAATTCAAGCGGTAGTTGATTCTTGAGCGCATCGGACACCAATCGTTTACCCAAAGTAGCACCCGAACCTTCGTCCCCTAAGATAAAACCTAACGAGGGCACGGTAGCGGCAATCTGTTCGCCGTCATAGAAACACGAGCCGGAACCTGTTCCTAAGATACAGGCTATACCCTGTTCGCATTGGAGTAATCCGCGTGCCGCTCCAAGCATATCTGATTCTACCTCGACAGCAGCCTTCTTAAACGTTTGCGACAATAAGTCGCGCACCACGATTTTCTTCTCGGGCGTACACCCTGCCCCATAGAAAAAGACATGGGTAATCGTCCCTGCCCACAGAAGCGGACCTATTTGGGAGAGGAGGTGGTCAATTGTTTGTTGAATGAGTTCTGGCGACTGCAGAACGGGATTGATACCCTCAGTATAGAAATCTTGGGAATGACCATTGGCGGTCATCAGTGCCCAATGCGTTTTAGTAGAACCTGAATCAGCGAGTAGTATCATATCACTTCGTATTTTGCATTTCGACTAATTTCTTATAGTGTCCGTTAAGGGCGAGGAGTTGTTCGTGCGTGCCTTGTTCAACGATATGACCATTATCTAACACGCAGATAAGGTCCGCTTTGCGAATAGTAGATAGGCGGTGCGCCACTACAAGCGTCGTTCTATCCTTCATCAGTCGTTCCAAAGCCTGTTGAACGAGTTGTTCGGACTCAGTATCAAGAGCAGAGGTTGCTTCATCCAGAATGAGAATAGGCGGGTTCTTCAGTATGGCACGGGCAATGGAAATACGCTGTCTTTGTCCGCCACTAAGACGCGAACCGCGGTCTCCGACACAAGTGTTATAGCCCTCCGGCGTTGCCATGATAAAATCGTGCGCATTGGCAATACGCGCTGCCTGTTCTACCGCCTCCTGCCATGTGCCTCCGTTAGGAGCCGGTTGCGTGGTATCCACACCGAAGGTAATGTTATTGTAGAAGGTGTCGTTAAAGAGAATGGCTTCTTGGTTCACTATTCCCATCAATGAGCGCAGATTGCGCGGTTGCACCTTGCGAATATCTATTCCATCAACAAATACGCCACCTTCGCCTACATCATAGAAGCGCGGGAGTAAATCGGTTAAAGTTGTTTTACCGCTACCCGACTGACCTACGATGGCTACCATCTTCCCCCTTGGGATAGTGAGGTTGATATGCTGCAAAACGGGAATATCCGCTTGATAGGAGAATGAGACATCGCGATACTCTATCGATGAGTTTAGAGTTGAGAGTTTAGAGTTGAGAGAAGCCGTCTGGTTTGATAGTTGAGAGTTATCAAGGATATTATTTTTTGTATTGAGGATCTTATCTATCCTTTCGAGGGAGGCTTGACCGCGACGGATACCATAGGAAGCCTTACTCAAATCCTTTGCCGGATTGATAATCGAATAGAAGATAACGAGGTAATAAATGAACGTAGCCGCATCAATGAAAGAGTGCTCACCTAAAATAAGCGAACCGCCATACCAAATAAGAATAGCTATCAGTGCCGTACCCAGAAATTCCGACACGGGGTGAGCAAGGTAGTAACGGCGATTGATACGATTAAACGTAGCCCTTGTATCATTGATGAGTTTATCAAAACGTGCTTTCAGTTTATCTTCCGCATTAAAAGCCTTAACCACTCTCAGTCCGCCAAGCGTCTCCTCTATCTGCGTTAATATGTCCGCCGTCTGCTCTTGTCCTTTAGTTGATGAACGCTTGAGACTGCGCCCTATCCTACCAATGATAAATCCCGCTAAGGGCAGCAGCACCAACACAAAGAGCGTCAGTTTCCACGAGATAACAAAAAGCGTAATCAGATAGACCGCAATCATAATCGGATCCTTGAAAAGGATATCTAAAGAGGACATAATAGATGCCTCTACCTCATTGACATCATTGGTCATGCGGGACATAACATCACCCTTGCGCTCCTCCGTGAAATAGCCTATCGGTAACGAAACAACCTTATCGTAGAGTTGTTTGCGCAGGTCACGTAGCACGCCCGTTCGGATAGGAACCATATAATAATTGGCAAGCCACGCTAACAAACACTTAAGACCGGTCAGCACCACCAACACTACACCCAGGAGGAAGAGTACAAAACCCGCCCCGTGAAGTGCGATGAGTTGGTCTAAATAGAAATACATATTTCCTTTAATCGCCATCAGCCATTCGTCTAACGGCATACCACTTGTCAATGCCGTATAGGAAGACTCCACGCTATTGAGACCAAAGAGAATCTGGAGCACGGGAATGATCGTAGCAAACGAGAAAAGGGAGAATAAAGTCGATAGTAAGTTAAAGAAAATATTAAGACCTACCCACGAACGATAAGGCGGTATAAAGCGACGTAAGATTTTTAGCATGGTTGGTGTTTGGTGTTTGGTGTCTGGTGTTTGGTTTAGCCAATATAAGTGGTCAGTTTCTTGATGAGTTGATCTTCTTCTTGCAACAACTCAACCTCTATGGGCAAAACGTGCAGTTTATTTCCTAACGCTTCCGTTACGCCGGCAAGTTCCAAGCGAGGCAGGTCTTTTTCCGTAGTGAGGACATAATCGTAATGCTCCGACAAGGCAAGAATCCGATTCACATCGCGCTGCGTAAACACATGATGATCAGGAAAAGCCAAGAGTTCTGCTTTCGGAGTTTGCGCTTGCACATGTTTTACCAAGGGTTGAGGATTGGCAATGCCCGTCACAATAAGCGGAGTTCCATCTGCAGGCAGGGGCGCATAATGGTAGGTAGAGAAATAGAGTTGTTGGAAGGCCGCCTTATGAAGACTGGTCTCCACTACCCTACGGTCTATCGGGAGCATTGTATCAGGACACTTGGTTACAATAATAATATTCGCTTTATGCGCGCGGTAGCGAAGGTCTCGCAATGTACCTAACGGCCAGAGATGGTCATTAACATATAGTTTATCATAGGCAGAGAGCAGTATCGCCATACCGCAACGGATAGAGCGGTGCTGCATGGCATCGTCTAAGAGAACCACTTGCAAGTCAGGGAAGAGTTGTTGCAATTTATGTACTCCTTGTGCCCTATTCTTACAAACGGCTACAGGAATAGACGGGAACTTACGTGCTATCTGCAGCGGTTCGTCACCTATTTGTGCAACTGTCGATTCGGGAGTAGCGAGTACAAAACCACGACTCTTACGACCATACCCTCTTGAGAGAACGGCTACACGATAATGCTTACTGAGTTGGCGAATCAAATACTCCACATGAGGCGTCTTACCCGTTCCACCTAAGGCAAGGTTTCCTACACAAATAGTAGGGATGTTTACCGAATGAGAATGTAATAAACGTGCATCATAGAGATGATGCCGTATATGCAACACCAATCCTATGATAGCACTAATAGGCGCACACAATATGGAGCGAAGAATACTCATTATTTGATAATCACTTCCGGCATAAGTGCCATAATACGGGGTTGTGAAGCAAAGGCTTTAATCTTAGCCACTATTCTTTCTTCCTCTGTATCGGGTTCGGAAAGAGCCTCCATCAGTTCGGTGAAGGGATCTTTCTTGGCAGGATAAGAAACGACTTTCCAATCGGTCAGACCGGCTAAAGAAGCAGCCTTTGCGATAGCAGCATCTATATTTCCTAATTCATCCACCAGTCCCAGTTCCAATGCGTCTTGACCTAACCATACCCGACCTTCGGCTATTTGTTTGATAGCCTCTTGGCTCATGTGACGACCATCAGCGCAGCGTTGCGTAAAGAGGTCATATCCGCGATTGACCATGTTCTGCATCAGCGCGAACTCCTCCGCGTTCATACCCTTATAAATCATATTAGCCTCCAAGGACGAGTGCTTATTCGTGCTCACTCCGTCCAAATCTAAACCAATCTTATTGCGCAGTTTATTGATATTAGGCACGGTACCGAAGATTCCGATGGAACCCGTCAGAGCGGTTGGTTCAGCAAAGATATAATCGGCAGCGCAGGAGATATAGTATCCGCCCGAAGCAGCATAATCACCCATCGAAACGACTACGGGTAAGCCTTTCTCTTGTAACATCGTCACGGCGTGCCATATCTGTTCAGAAGCATTAGCACTACCACCGGGCGAGTTAACGCGGAACACTACGGCTTTCACGTTCTTCTCTTTAGCCACTTTATTGAGGGTCTTCACCATCTTGGTTCCTATAATGCCGTCTCCGCTATCATCTGTGATGGCTCCTTCTGCATAAACGATAGCAATCTCGTTCGTACTCTTATTCGCTGTGCGCTTAACCGAAGCCATCGCATTTGTACCTAAGCACTTATAATCATCCGTTCCTACAAGCTGTTTGAGAACAGTATCCATCTGTTGAGGATAAACAAGACTATCTACAAGGTTATATTCAATGTATTTGGATTGGTCTTGCAGTGTCATATACTCATCCGCATAAGCGTCCAGTTGCTCCACGGTGAGGTTACGGGAGGAAGCTACTGCAGACTTGATATTATCCCAAATACCAAAGAGATAACGCTCCGTCTGCTCGCGATCCGCCTCAGACATAGAAGTGCGGAAATAAGGCTCTACTGCGGACTTAAACGTACCCACTTTGATGATTTGCATCTCAATACCCAAGTTCTCTAAAATTCGTTTATAGTACATGCGCTGTCCTCCTAATCCCTTCCAGTCAACAACACCTACCGGATTGAGGTAGATAGCATCTGCCACGGAGGCGATGTAGTAGTTCGTTTGGGTGTACATATCAGCATAGGCTACAATCCACTTACCAGACGACTTAAAGTCTAACAGCGCGTCACGTAAAGTCTTAGCATTAGCAGGAGCTACCGCTAAAGTACCGCCATTGAGGTAGATACCCTTCACTTTCTCATCTTCTTTTGCCAAACGGATATTGGACAATAGATCATTGAGTCCGACTACGGTTTGGGAAGAACTCATTCCGGGCATATCTTTCATCAAAGCAGCAAACGGATTAGGGTCTTGGCCTTGCTCTTGCAGCACACCCTCTAACTTGAGTTTATAGACGGTATTACTGCTCAAAGAAGCAGAACTTCCACCCATCATGTTGCCACAAACGGCACCAATAACAAAACACATACCGATATAAACAACGGCACAAATAATGATGGTCCACAAACAACCGTGTTTCTTGCGAGGCTGAGCCTCATCGTTCTTCTTGCGAAAAAGATCTAATAGATTCATACGCGTAATATTTTAATTAATCGTTAGTTTAAATGTCTTACGGTGAAGAGGCGTTATACCATATGTAGCAATAGCCTCATAATGTTCTTTCGTTGGGTATCCCATGTTCCTTTCCCAACCATATTGGGGATATTGCTCCGCCAGCTTGGTCATATACTCATCCCGATAGGTCTTGGCTAATATACTTGCCGCCGCGATACTGAGGTAGGTTGCATCGCCTTTGACCACCGTCTTCGCAGGTATCTCCAGCACTTCACCCTCGGGCACATAGGGTTTCCACTTATTTCCATCTACAAGGATATGCTTCGGACGAATAATCAGTTTACTCAACGCTCGCTGCATTGCTAAGATAGAAGCATTCAGTATGTTTATTTTATCTATCTCCTCGGCAGTCACTTCCGCCACTGCCCACGCCGCTGCGTGTTGTTCTATCCAAGGACGCAACTGTTCCCGTTGCTTCGCCGTCAGTTGCTTAGAGTCATTGATTAAGTTTAGGAGTTCTTTATCCTCTTTTGCCGTCTTCCCCTTTTGAGGAAAGGTGTGGTTAGGGGTTTCCCATATCACTGCCGCTGCAAACACGCTCCCCGCAAGCGGTCCCCTACCCGCCTCGTCGCACCCCGCTTCAATCACTCCTTGTATATATTGTTTCTTTAGCATTTTTCTAGTTTATCTAGTTCTTCTAGTTTATCTAGTTCTTCTAGAAGGGGTAGCCTATGGCGAAATGCAGCGTCATATCGTCGTTCCAACCCAGTCCGTTGCCAGCTGTACGCCATTGCGTACCGGCGCGAGGACCGTTGATTCGCGCCGGATCGTAGAGTTTAACACCTAAATCGACGCGGAAAATAAGGAAACTAAAGTCCAATCGCACACCTATACCATACGCCATCGCTATCTGCTTATAGAACTCGTTCCAACGGAACACGCCATCGGGCTGCTCTTCATAGTCACGTATCGTCCAGATATTTCCGGCATCAAAGAACGCTGCCAGTTCAAGGAACTTAAGTACGTGATAGCGATACTCTACGTTGGCGTCCAAACGGATATCACCTGCCTTGAGTTCATAAATAAGACTGCTATTTCCTTGCATGGAGAAACCACCGGGACCTAATGCACGAGCTTGCCAACCACGCACCGAACTACTACCGCCCGAGAAGAAACGTTTCTCAAAAGGTACGACACCCGAGTTAAGATACGGCACAGCCGCACCCACTCCAAGATGGGTCACTATCTGATGGTTCGGTGCTACTATATGGTGGAACGTGAAGTTCATATCGGCTTTAGCGTACTGCGAATACGGAATCTTAAAGATCTCGTACTGTCCCACATCGTTCTTCTTTTGTTTGGCCAATGTACTGATACCATAAAGCAAGTTACCTGCCGTTTCTACGGTATAACTGAACGTCACATAACTACGATAGGGGTGCAACGAATTAAATCCGTTGTACTGACCATGATAGGACCAGTCCACAATGAAGTGGTTCTCGTAACTATACTTAAGCACGGTCGATTGCTCCAAGAAATTGATGCGGAAAGTGTCGCTCACATAAGGCAGATAGACATAACTGATATCCAGTAGGTTAAAATGATGCGACCAACGGGAGTGCTTATGCTGATGGGCGGTGTAATACAAGCCGGCATTAGCGATGGTTCGCGTATATTCTTCCGGACGATGCTGATACTTATAGGCTATATTCACCTTCAAACTATTTGGGAAGAGTAATCCCGCCTCTGCCGTTCCTTCAATAGCGCGTCCTCCTGCTTGACGCCATTCGTAACTGGCTCTGCCGTTCAAGGACAACTGCTCTGCTCCGCGGAAAATATTCTTGTTCATATACCCCACTCCGGCGGCTATTCCCCAATCGCCGGCAGAATAAGTACCCTCTATCTCTGCCGAAACATTGTTGAGTTTATTACGGGACACGGTAATGTGGCAGTCCAATAGGTTATCCCCTACTGGCTCAAAAGCTATATCAATGTATTTTACAGGTCCTAAGCCGTTGAGGTTGGCATATGTCTCCTCTAAAGCGGCTTCATTAAAGAGCATACCCGGCACAATCCGGCTTGCTTTCTTAAGAACGTTATTGCGCAGCAACCGCCTATCGACATAGGTAAACTCATAACCTTCTTGCGCATACTTGAGGTCCGTTATGATGACCTTATCGTCAGGTATATGCTTCGGATCATAGTCTTGGTGGAAGCAGACACGTCCTATGCGATATTGACTGTATATTTGTCGCTTTACCGAATCCGGGAGTTGGTCGAGGTAATCGTACAGTTTGATTTCCATCGCCACTTCGTTCGTCGAATAACTACTATCGGCACGGAACTCCAACATAGACTTATCGAAGTAATAATATCCTCTCCGACGCATCCCTGTTGCTATACGTTGCCTTTCGTCATCTAAGGTTGAGAGGTCAAAGCGGTCGCCGTTCTTCACCTTGCGTCCTCTGCTATTGGCTACAGCACGAACCACATCGTTCGAGATATTGGTCTTATAATCTCTAATCACATAGGGTTCGTTTGCTGCAACACGATAGGTTACATTAACCTTTCGATCTACGCGGTCAGTATTTTTGAACGTCTTTGTCTTATATACAATAGATGTATCTACGCGAACGTTGAAGAACCCTTTATTGATCATTGCTTTTTTCAACTGCTCCATCGAGGCGATGGTGGCTATCGGGTCATAAATAACAGGAGCCTCACCCATCTTATGGGCATTGCGAGTCAATTGCTTTTGAGACTTAGTAAGAGTATCCTTGGGAGCGGTGTTGTATATGTGTAATTGCAGTTTCCAGAAACCTAAAATTTCCGAATTCTGTTTCTGTCGAAGATAGCCGCTCAAGTCAGACGAGCCCACCTCTTTCGTATCGTCAATCACAATTTTTGCTTTATTGAGAAGATACTTGTCCGAAGGGACATAACGACAAGGTTGACAACTATTCAAAAGCAGCACTATACTGCTTAAAAACGCACATAATATGACATGTATATACTTCGGCATAATAATTTAGCGCACAAAGGTACGATTTTTTTTGCATATATGCAAATATTTTTGTATCTTTGCACCGTTTTTTGAAAAATGGAGTCCGTTTTAGGTCATATTAGTAAGAATCAAGTGCGATTTATTCGCTCTTTGCAGCTCAAAAAAGTGAGGGACGAAGAGAAACTCTTCGTCGCTGAAGGGGACAAATGTATTGGGGAACTCCTCGGTCATTTTGACCTTGTCACCCTCGTCCAATCTTCAATCTTCAATCCTCAATCTTCAATAGCCCATCGGGCGTTCAATAGCCCATCGGGCGTTCAATCTTCAATCCTCCTCGCTTCCCCAAGCGAGTTATCGCAGATGTCGTCTCTCAAGACCCCACAAGGCTCCCTTGCCGTCTTCCGTCAAAAGTCTGATACACTCTCAACTACCGAACGAAATGGTTTCTCTAAACTTTCAACTACCGAACGAGACGGCTTCTCTACACTCTACACTCTAAACTCTAAACTTGAGCAAGCACTTGTGCTTGCGTTGGACAATATCCAGGACCCCGGCAACCTCGGTACGATTATCCGTACTGCCGATTGGTTCGGGATAACGGACATCTACTGCTCGAAGGATACGGCGGATTGCTATAATCCGAAGGTCGTGCAAGCCACCATGGGCGCCCTCGCGCGTGTAAATATTCATTATGTAGATTTAGTTGAAAGTTTAAAGTTAATAGTTGAAAGAAGTTCAAAAGTTGATAGTTTAAAGTTTCCCATTTACGGCACGCTTTTAGATGGTCGCAACATATACGAGGACGGGGCTATAGCGGATGCCTCGCGTGGAATAATCATCATGGGCAATGAGGGGAACGGCATATCAGCTGAGGTGCGTGAGTTCATCACTCATCCGCTCTATATACCAAATTATCCACCAAACACCAGACACCAAACACCAAACACCCACATCGAATCGCTCAATGTGGCTGTGGCTACGGCGATAACATTAGCGGAATTTAGAAGACAATTCACAACAAAATAACATATTATGATTAGAATCACTTTTCCGGACGGAAGCGTCCGTGAGTACGAAAGCGGTATCACCGCTTATCAAGTGGCTGAGAGTATCAGCCAACGCCTGGCACAAGATGTATTAGCTGCCAGCATTAGTTTAGAACAAGGAACAAAGACAAAGGAGCAAGGACAGCCCGTAGGTAACTGGGAAATCATTGACTTGAGTCTCCCCATCACCACCGACTGCGCTATCAAACTGCACAAGTGGGATGATGCGGAGGCAAAGCACGCTTTTTGGCACACCTCCTCTCACCTTATGGCAGAGGCACTGCAAGAGCTTTATCCGGGTATCCAATTCGGTATCGGTCCCGCTATTGAGAACGGTTTCTATTATGACGTTTATCCCCAAGAGGGAACGGCTATCAAGGAAGGTGACTTCCCGATGATTGAGCAGAAGATGATGGAACTGCTCCAGAAAAAGAGCGAACTCATCCGTCGTGACATCACTAAAGCCGATGCGCTCAAGATGTTTGGCGACAAGGGGCAGACGTACAAGTGCGAACTCATCAACGACTTGGAGGATGGTCATATCACGACCTATACCCAAGGCAATTTCACCGACTTATGCAAGGGTCCCCACCTTATGACTACGGCTCCTATCAAAGCCGTTAAGGTGCTGTCTTGCGCTGCCGCTTATTGGCGTGGCGACGAGACCCGTCCGATGATGACGCGCGTCTATGCCATCACTTTCCCCAAGAAATCGCTCTTGGACGAGTACTTGGCTCTCCTCGAAGAGGCTAAGAAACGTGACCACCGCCGTATCGGTAAGGAACTGGACTTGTTCATGTTCTCCGACATGGTGGGTAAGGGTCTGCCTATCTGGTTACCCAAGGGCACGGCATTGCGTCTGCGTTTAGAGGATTTCCTCAAGAAGATACAGAAGCGTTATGGTTATCAACAAGTGATGACTCCGCATATTGGAAACAAGAACCTCTACGTCACTTCCGGTCACTGGGACCACTACGGCAAGGACTCTTTCCAACCCATCACCACGCCTGAGGAGGGTGAGGTTTATCTGCTCAAACCTATGAACTGCCCTCACCACTGCACTATCTTCAAGAACAGCCCCCGTTCGTATAAGGACCTGCCCTTGCGCATTGCGGAGTTCGGTACTGTTTATCGTTATGAGCAATCGGGTGAGTTGCACGGCTTGACGCGTGTTCGTTCGTTCACGCAGGATGATGCGCATATCTTCTGCCGTCAGGACCAAGTCAAGGACGAGTTCATTCGCGTTATGGAGATTATCGAGATTATCTTCAAAGCCCTTGATTTCAAGAACTTCGAGGCACAGATCTCGCTTCGCGACCCCAATAACCACACCAAGTACGTAGGCTCCGACGAGGTTTGGGAGAAAGCCGAACAAGCTATTATTGACGCTTGTAAGGAAAAGAACCTGCCCGCCAAAGTGGAATACGGAGAGGCTGCTTTCTATGGTCCTAAGTTAGACTTCATGGTTAAGGACGCTATCGGTCGTCGTTGGCAGTTAGGTACTATCCAAGTCGATTATAACCTGCCCGAACGTTTCCAACTCGAATACACGGGTGAGGACAACCTCAAGCACCGTCCTGTTATGATTCACCGTGCGCCGTTTGGTTCGATGGAGCGTTTCGTAGCGGTACTCATTGAGCACACGGCGGGTAAGTTCCCGCTTTGGCTCACGCCCGAGCAAGTGGCTATTCTGCCTATCTCGGAGAAGTCAAACGAGTATGCGCATAAGGTAAGGGAGATACTGGAGCAACAGGATGTACGCGCTATCGTAGATGACCGTGACGAGAAGATTGGTCGTAAGATTCGCGACAACGAGCTCAAGCGTATTCCGTATATGCTTATCGTAGGTGAGAAGGAAGCCGAGCAAGGACTTGTCTCTGTTCGTCAGCAAGGCGCTGAGGACAAGGGTCAGATGACCATCCAAGCCTTTGCCGACTTCATTAAGAACACCGTTGCTGAGCAGATGAATGCCTATTAATCTGCCTATCAGCCTCTCTCTGGACAAAGGACAAAGGACGAAGGACAAAGGACGAAGGACAAATGATCACCGATATGGGAGGTAACCATGATTGGAATCATCCAAACGCTGCGTGCCATCATAGATGACTTGTGTGGAAAGGACATCCGCACCGTAGATTTTTCTTAAGTAATCTAAGTTCGCAAAGAACGAAGAATGAACGACAGTGGCAGACTTAATCTCATAAGCCTTAATCCGCATAACTTGTTCCTGCAATAAATCCACTTCATGCTGAGACTTATCGCGATAAAAATAATAATTATTTTCCAATCCGGCATGATACAACTCTTTGATACGATCTGCTACCACCAAATTCTCAAACAGCGCTCCGCGTAGTGGACAATTGGCAACATCTAACTCTGAGCGTAATCCTAAGAGATAACAAAGCAATCCCGTATCATAAAAATAGATTTTAGAGGCCTTGACGAGCCGTTTCCCTATATTGCGATAATAGGGCGGCAAGGTAAAGACAATATAAGAAGCCTGAAGAATACTCAGCCAACTTTGCATCGTCTTAACAGAAACTCCCACTTCTGCACTAAGACTATTAGCATTAAACTCAGTACCCACTCTGGTTGCACATAAACGAACGAACTTAGAAAACATATCAATATCCTTCACATTCGTTATCATACGTACATCGCGCAACACATAGGTTGAGAAATACCCACTATACACCGCTTCTAACGGACGCCCATCACCCCATATAGCAGGGAAGAAACCACGAAGAAGCAGGGAGTCGGTAGAAAAGGCTCGTTGAGCAGCCCCTAATTCGTTGAGCGAGAAGGGCAGTAACTTCAATAGCGCCACCCTTCCTGCCAAGGTCTGATTTATATTTTGTAATAACAAGAAGTTACTACTTCCCGTTAGTACATATCGACGTGATTTGTCTTCATCTACCAACACCTTAATAGCAGAAAAGACTTCGGGCAAATAATGAGCCTCATCAATAATAACACCATCTTTATACCTTCGTAACTCAGCATACATATCCCTTTGCATAGCCTCACGAATGTCGGATTGCTCGAGATTAAGATACGCATAATGGGGAAAAACCATCTTACATAAAGTGGTTTTACCCGATTGACGGGGTCCTGTAACAGAAATAACAGGGAACGATTGAGATAAAAACTCTAATTGTGATTGTAAGTCTCTATAATACATAACAATAGGTGTAATTTGGACAAATTTGGAGTTCAAATCCAAATCCGTCCGCAAAATTACTACATTTTTATTATATTTGCAATTTTTTTTTCAAAAATAATGTATTTTTTGCCTTTTTACACTTATATTTAGATGTTTATTATCCTATATTATGTATATTTGGACAAATTTGGAGTTCAATTCCAAATCCGTCCACAATTCGGTCTGTGGGTCAAAATGCGGAGACAACATGAAACTTAACTAAGAATTAGATTATATATCCGATTTATTTGCTCATACAATAAATCTTCCGTGAATAATTCACTTATTCGTTTATGAGATTTATCAGCCATTTGTTGTCTTAAATCATCATTGTCGATTAATTTATTTACCGCTTGTGCGTACGCATAGGTATCATCAAGAGATACCTCAAGCCCTGTTTCATTAGCGGTATTGACCCAATTAACGCCACTGCCCACAAGTGTGAATGTAACAGGTACGCAGCCACAATACATTGCTTCTGCTAATGCGACTCCAAATGCCTCTGCTTTATTTATAGAAGGGAACGCAAATACGTCAGCCGCATAATAGTAACAACGCAAGTCGTCACCGGCCAAAGATCCCAAGAACGTGATGTTTTGTGCGTGACAAGCCTGTTGCTGATATTTGGAAGTGAATGGACCTTTACCTGCAATAAGAACCTGTATATTAGGTGTCATCCACTGCGCAGCCTCAATTAAACGATCGATACCTTTATAGGGAACGTGCCTTCCACAAAACAGAACCAATTTTTTATTCGGCCACTGCTCTTTTATTTGCTCGATACGTTGAGCATCTGAAGGTTGAGGGGAGAACCATTTTGGTGCAATAACATTCGGCAATATAGATATTTTGGAGTTATAAGGTTGAAGTACCGCAGAATTATCAGCATAATTTGGCGACGTGGCAAGAATTAAGTCTGCTCGTTCAAGGAGTTTCTTTTCCAATGGCACGACAAGACGATACAACACACCTTTACCTAAAATATCCGAATGCCAATGAACAATCAATTTTGTACGCTTGGGTAAAAGATTTAATAAGATTGGGTAAATAAATGGATTCGGACAATGGAAGTGTACTACGTCAGGTTGATATGTTTCAATAATTCGTTTCAACTGCGCATAATAAGACAAGGCAATATCTTGACTTGAGATGGTAGCACACACACCAATACGTATCACTTGTACACCATCAACAATATCGTAGTGGGTCCGTTTGTCGTTGGAAAAACAGACGACAATGTTTTGATGGTGCTCCAAAGATGAGACAACTTGCTTTGCTACGGATTCAATACCGCCCAGATATGGCGCATAATATTTGCTAATGTGTAGGATAATCATAGCTTTAATAGAGCAAGGATAGTGTGGTAAACTACGATAAGTTTATAATAAATTTTATACCACCAAGGGAGCAAACTCTTTCCTCCACATTGTGTTTGCGTTTTTGTATGGCGTCGGTATAAGATGAGGGGTTGATGTATTAATATAGTCTTAAATTTAATAGCGGCTATAATTCCAATCCACTGGTCGTGAGCGACACATGTTGCGGGAAATGGTAGCGCCAAGGAAAGAACTTCTTTTCTAAATGCCATACAACATCCTAAATACGTGCAACGTATCGCATTTTGTAACGCCCCCGTATGAACGCGTATATACTTAAAATAGGAGGGTAAAATCAGTTTTTGTTTCGTGTCCACCATTTGACAATCATGGACTACCAAATCGGTCGTTTGCAATGCTTCAAGCATCACTGATACCTTATTGGGCAGCCATACATCATCTTGATCTGAAAAGAAAATATAATCTCCTTTTGCTTCTCGTAAAGCATTCTCAAAATTATGAGTGGTTTTATCCACAGGAAAATGCAACTGCGCATAGGGCGTGTGATGCAGGATGCGAATTCTCTTATCATGAAAAGATTCCACTATAGCGAGTGTTTTATCTGAAGAGGCATCATCAGAAATAATAACTTCATCTTCCTCACTTAATTGAGTGAGAATCGAAGTCAATTGCTCTTTGATATACAAAGCTCCGTTATGTGTTGCTATGCAAACGCTAATCATAATAATTTATGCCTCATGTAGGTTATTAAAGAAATCGGGCGAATCGCATTCATTTGCATCCAATGTGCCCAATTAGCCAGTAGCATTTTTTTTATATGTCGCAATCTATATGCCAGGGTCAAACAACTGGCATCGTGGGCACCCAACGTATTATTGCCGTGTTGGCGATAAAGAATTGTAGGAGCAGGAACAGATACAATCTTTCCATTATTTGCCATTACACAAAGAGTAATCCAAGCGTCATGCATAAGTGTTTGGGGGGAGAGAGGAGCAATAACTTGTTTGGCTATATGATTAAAAAGCATGGTACACCCCGTAGTTATATTTCCTCGCGCACAATCCTCCCATGTTATGAATTTATCAGGCATAATATGTTCATATTGCCAGAAGGAGGCATTTATTGTTTGAAGATGCTCATCCACAACGCATAAATCAGAGTGAACAATAATTGGGATATTCTGATGTAGAGAAGTTTGCTCTTGCATTGCCTTCATACAGACAGCAATTTTATCTGCCTGCCACACATCATCTTGGTCACAAAACATATAATATGGTGCATCCACCTTATCCAAGAGCGAAATAAAGTTTTTACAAGCATCCCCACAAACCGGATAAGACAAAATATGTATTCGGTCATCCTTTTGAGCATATTCTTGCAAGATAGCGATGGTGTCGTCTTTTGAACCATCGTCATGAATAAACAATTGCCAATTGGGGTAGGTTTGAGCTATTAACGAATCTAACTGCTCTGATAAATATTTAGCACCATTATAGGTGGCTAACAAAATGGCTATGTCGTGGATTCTAATCATTCGTTACTATTTGTTTTTTAGGTCGCCAAGACAAAAGGAAAGCAAAGAAAATAAATTGTAATGTTCTAACCAATGAGGTAAAAATTTCTTCTTGATGAAATTGCAGACATAACATAGCAATTAAATATCCGTAAAAAAGCGATGCAAATGGAACTTTTGAACGGTGAAGGCTGTATATTACACCCAATAGTATCCCATATATGATAGCAAAAACAGCAATCCCCCACTGTCCAAAATCCAAATAAAAAGGTTGAAAAACGGTATAGGTGTTCGTTGGCACAGGGACATCTATAAATTCTTGCAGTTTATCTTTTTCTTCCAACTTAACGGTTGAGAATTTATTGAGAATATAATAAATCTGAGAGAATGTGTTTACGCCCCATTGATGCGATTGTTCTTCAGGCATGTAACAGTATGCAACCGGACTAGCAAGAAGATATATCTCAACAAACTCATTAAAAGCACTTTGCTCTTTAATACTTTCTGATTGATCAGAACGATAAATAGTGAAAGCAAAAGCAGATATAATTAATGCAATGCCTATGACTACAATATGCCTTAGTTTCAAGATATTGCGCTCGTAATAAACCATGATAGCAATAATCGCCATAAAAATAAATACACCCTTTTCCATGATGGCAATGCCACACAAAAGATATAAAACAGTTACCAATAAGTGTTTCCACCATGAAAGATTTTTTCCGGCAAAAACAGTTGCTACAAATAACACTTGGTTTATGATTACACAGTATGCAACTGCTCCAATATGATTATCTGTATCCAATGCAACTGATCTTGCTGTTGCCATAAAATTATCTATACCATAATCTAAAATCAGTTGCCATATCTTCAGTAAATAGAGGGGAGTAAGCACGATTGATATGCAAAGCAGAATATTATACACCGTGTGATTAATTTCTATATCTTCACACACAATCGAACTGCCATTCCTCCGACAACAATATGTACCAAATGAAGATATAGAAAAGAAGAATATCCATAGACATAAACTAATCCAAAACCTTTCCGTTAGAGGCCACAACGTCGTAGGCAATGTCTGCAACAAAAGCACAATAAGTCCCCAGTGAAGAACATTCACCGTCCATGGAGAAAATATGTTCAACTTGTTTTGCATCAATGTTGGATTAATTCATTGTTGTGCTCAAAAGTAATGTGTATTTTTTTTAGATAACCTATCAATTTTTGAATTTGAGTTTGGATAATAGGCAAAATAAAGGAAAAAATCCAAGCCAATGCGATGGTAAGTACAATATCCAACAATAATAACAACGCTGCCATCCATGTGGACTGGGGGGCAGGGATTATTCTAAGAATCTCCACAATTACTATATGTTGTAGCAAAAACATTGGATAAGACAATGCTGCTAATTTGGCGATAACTTTACTGAATACATTAAAATGTTCTATCCACGCACCCAAACTCTTAAGAGCAATGAAGAAAATTACAACTCGATAAATGATAGCGGGATATAGCAATGCCGTCATCCATGGCATAGGTATAAATAAAATACACAAAAGCAAAATCCATGCTCCAATCACAACTGTTTTATTGTCTAAAATGTGCTCTATCCGTTCCAAACACATGCCAATAAAGAAAGATAATGTGACAAAACAAATGTGTTGAGGAACGCAGAATGCACTATCCACATACGGGAGCCACCAAGCGAGTAAAGAAAAAACGATTAGTGATATAATCGGTATTTTTTTAGCCAAAATCAACAAAAGAGGAAAAATGGCATATAGTAGAATAATGGCACCTAAAAACCAGTCTCCGACAAGGGAATAACATGGTATATGAAATAGGCATAACAAATAACCATCTATTCCTAAAAACGTCAAAACAAGACTCCACTTATCCGCTGCCGGATTCCACCAAAATAACCCAACTCGTATAGCGGTATAAGCAAATGCACAGATATAAATTAGGAAGAATATGGGAAATATCGACTTCCACCTATTGATGTAGAAAGTCTTCAAATCAAAGGATTCCAAATTGCCATATTTTCGAGCTAAGCATATACCCGAAATTAATAGAAATATTGTTACCCATAAATCTCCTCTACTAATATTGGCAAGTGGAGATACCAGTATTAATGATTCAGCGATAGGATTGTGGCATCCAAAATGGAAAACAATGATTCCGATTGCAGCAATAAAACGAAGAAAGTTTATTCCGGTTATTCTTTTCATAAATTTATTCTCTTTTGTCCGTCATTTGAGATAACCACACCTCGTGTGTTTTGGGGCACTTCTATACCCAACAGATTATAATACTTGCGGTTTACAGGAGCTGTATTCGGAAGGATGGGTAATGCTGTCGTTATTTGGGATTGCATCCACGCTTTCCTCTGAGTTAAATAACTTTTTATTGTAGCCACTTGTTTTGCAACCGTTTTTTGTGCCTCATGCGTGAACCAACGGAGATTTTCGTAATGCGCCATAGAGTCCAAGACTGCTGCTTCCGGCGAGTTCTCCAAAGAATCCAAATAGGCAATCGTTCCGTCCATTAATGTCAAAGCATGCTCATTATAAAATTGTTGGTAATATGAAGCAAACACGGGGTTATTTAATAAATCATTGAAAAGTTGGACTTTGAAACTATATGTATGTTCATTCGGTTGAACTTTAAAATCCCCATCAAAATCCCAAAGCAAAGGCATTTTCATTGGGAATGGATTGACAGTATCCTGTCCACAAAAATAGATGTTTGAGCCTGCCTCATCCTGATTTCCAAGAACTTCCTGACTAAGTAGCCATTTTGCTGCACTTTCAAAATCCAAATAAGATGCCACATTAGATTGTGTAATACTTGTTTCCAATTGAGATATTTGATTTTGAATAACTTCTTCCCAACGGGGAGTCAAATCTTCTGTATCCGGTTCTTTGTATGTCCAACGGGTGACGCCAAAAGAATAAATCGGTCCAGCAAACCACTTGTCTTCAGCCCACCAATATGGGTCTAACTCCACAATATAACCTCCCTTTCCTAAAGCAATATGGCAATCATTGTTTTTGCTTACTGCTTCCGACAAATAGAAAAATCCCTGATAATCACCGTTCAACTCCATTTGAACAGGGATAGAGCGAGGTGTCCAAGGCATTCCAATCATCTTAGATACAGCTCTTGCTACTAATTCGTTATAAGTACGTTCTACATTGTTTAGCAGTACCCAATCTTTATCACGATAATCGGTCATATCCAAAGAATCGACAACAGGAATAAGATTCGCTTTCTTCTCCAATTTTAACTTATATGACTTTTTAGGTTGAACTTCAGCCGAAGCATTATTTCCACGCAATTTTACTGTTAAACCGGATTCTTTTTTCACGTATTCTCCCGAATCGTAAAGCGTATCTCCTAACTGCGTAATCACTAACCTACTCTTCACTTTGTTAGGGTTAGTCGCCACACATGCTCCTATTGCTCCTTCAGGAGGACAAGTGTATGATTCACAGGAAGGTATCTCATTGTTTACTGTCGTAATATGCAAATAGGGGACGTTGATACTATCAACCCCTGCATAATGGTGAACTTGCCCAATTGCCAATGTGGGTAGGGCGAATAAGAGTGATAATAAAAATGGTTTTTTCATTTTAGTTGTTGTTTCAATTCTTTTATAACTACACTTGACCATTTCCAGTTCTGGTAGGCAAGTTTCATTTAGTCATTTAAAATAAACGATTCTATATTCTTGGGCGGTATAACTTGAAACTCCGCCTCGGGATATGCAAAGGTACAACTTTTTGGTGTATTACATATCTCTCATAGACAAACCTTTCAAGGCAATCGTTTTCCCCTTAAACAAATGTTTTTGCATATGCTCCACTTTCTCGCGTAATCGTGTCTCGTGATATTTCTCCGGGTTGCGTTTTACCTCAAAAACCTCTATCTCGCCATCTAATGTTTCTGCCACGATGTCAATCTCCATTTCATCGTTATTGCCTTTCTGATTTTTGCAACTATCCTTTCCTAACCACCATCCTCCAATCCGCTGATAACGATGACTTTCTATTAACTGAGCACGAAACCAATGCTCTAATGCTATACCCGAAAAAGAAGGATAGTCTGCCAACATTATCTCTTCCAAAGCCGGCATATTTTGTAATTCAATCAACGAACTATACCGCTGTATGTACCTAAACCAAAAGCGGAAGAAGTTATCCTGAATTTCATAACGTACAGTCTGCGAATTTTCACCGGCGCCGATTGGACGTTTTTTACGAATAATACCATATCTCTCCTCTAATATCTTCAACTGTCCTCCCAAACTCTGCATGCCCAAAGTCCCTTCTATTTGCGCTTGCGTCACTTCACCACGAGCAATCTGCCCTAAAATACTAAAGTATGTGCCATATTGTTTGCCAAACTCTTGAATCAATATTTTTCGTCCCTCATCTACAAAGAAACTATCACCTCCTGAACATACATAACGCATCATTTTTTTTAGAGAAGTACAACCATTATTCATTAATAGTTCAATATAGCGAGCCACACCACCGGTTATCGTCCATAGTGCTAATAAATCTTCTTTTGTATAATTCGGCTTATAATCATGAAGGATTTCTTTTATCGTATCCGTTGAAAAAGGCATCAAACGTATCGTAGCATCGTCTCTACCAAAAAGAGGTTGGTTCTCATCTTTAAAAATCTTCTCCATCAGCCGAAATATACTTCCCGAAACAATGAGACACAAATGTGTTTCTTTTTTATATGCGTCTAACAATTCCTGTATATCACTAAATATTCCGGGGTTAACATTATCGAATTCTTGGAACTCATCAATAAAAAGAGTAAATGGTCTTCTTTTTGCGACCTCTAATATCATCCTAAATAGTTCACGGAAACTGCGAACTGAATTAGGAATATATTCCCCTAATTTAGTTTGTATCTCCTCCACAAAACTCTCTACCAACATAGCTTCCGTTTTTCGCCCAACGAAAAAATATAGCCCCGGTGCAGATGTGTTTTCTTGCAAAAAACGATAAACAAGACTTGTCTTTCCCACACGCCGACGACCGGTTAAGACAACAAATCTCGTATAGTCCGAATACGATTGCTTTTGTAATTCTTTCAGTTGCGCCATCTCTTGCGCTCTATCATAGAACTTCTTCATAACGATTTTTTATAACTGTAAATTTTACCGACATAAAACTTCGACTGCAAAGGTACGACTTTTTTTTGATATATGCAAATAAAACTATAAGATTTTTGGAATTGACTCCGAAAAACTTACTTTTACTCTACTCTCCTACCCCACAATTCCTTTATCACCTCCATTGGCCATTTCCAGTTTTGGTACGCTAATTGTGCTATACCCGGCGCTAAAATCATCCCCCATAAGCCCCAATTGAGCACGCCCATAAACAGCCACATAAGTATAATCGTTGCCGCACCACTCACCAAGGACGGGATAAAGAAGGGTATTCTATTATCCGCCATAATGAAACCAGCCGACGAGGCGTGGTTCTGCTCCAGCCAGTTGATAACCAACATCACTATCAGCATTGTGGTCGGCACAAAAGCGGTCTTGCTGTGAATAACACCTAATGCCCAATCACCCAAATAAATCCACGCTACACCCACAACCACAAATGTGCCTAATACAATCGCCACATTATGAAGATAATGCTCACGCAAAGCGCCGATGTTGTTTTGCGCTCTGTACTGCGCCAGTTTGGGTGTAACCGACTGATAATAGATGGTGGCACAACGCGCCAGCACATCCATCACCTGTACCGTTATGCCATAACAGCCCATTTGTTCCAACGTAAGGAAGGCTCCCCCCATAAAAATAGCCGACTTGGTAACGCAGAAACCACCTAACTGAGTCAAACCAATCTTTACGGCATTGGGCATGATAGCATTCAATATACGTTTAGCATCTTGCTCTTTTGCCTCCTTTAACGCTTGCTGCATTGGAGGGGAGAAAAAAACCTTATACATCAGCACCCGTCGTATCACCGTGGCAATCAACTGTGCCGACACAATAGCCGTCAGCCCGCATCCTGCAAATATCATTCCGATGGCAACCGCGATATAAACGACTTGCCCTATAACCGTTATCTGTTGGCTGCGCTTGACATACCCCTTACCCAATAACAATGCGTCGTAATAAAGCGTATAGAGGTTATAGCAACTAATGGCTATAAGCAGCACCCAAGCGATGATAGCGTCCTGCTGATTGCCCGAGTACTTGCGCATCAAATAGAGGAAATAAGCCGTTCCGAGCGTTGCCAATAAAACAAACGCTCCCAAGGCTATCCACCTATAGAAACGGCGCATAGCCGTTAAGGTGCCTTTCAAGAGCGAATAATCAACCTCACTCAATTCCGAAATATGCTCTACCCCATCTTTCTGCAAGCGACTCACCCCTGAGAACACATAACTCAGATTACGCGCAAACGTGGGTCTAAACCCAAAATCTAAAATCAGGACGAGCATCGAGATGGTTTGGAAGATGTTCCAAATCCCGACCGTTTCCGAAGAGAACTTATTGAGGATAAAAGGCAAGAGTATCACCCACCCTCCTATCATAAAGACAGTGGCGGCATAACTCCATGCTATATCCTTCTTTCCTATGTTCTCTATACTTGACATTATCTCACATGCCTCTTATTCAGTTCCTTTTGATACTGAGCTGCCACTCGTTGGTGCTCTCTGAGCGACTTAGTGAATACATGTGTACCACTGAAATCAGGATTGGCACACATATACAGATAATCCGTCTTAGGTGCATCCAATACGGCATCTATCGTACTCTTACGCGTACAGCGAATCGGTCCCGGAGGCAAACCTCTATGCTTATACGTATTATAAGGTGACTCAAACTCCAAGTCTTTCTTCAGTACTCGTCTCTTATTAAAATCTCTTTGCGCAAAGATAACCGTCGGACACGCTTGCATCGGGATACCCAAGCGGATACGATTCAAATAAATAGATGCTATCGTGGGATATTCGCCTTGCTTATTCGTCTCACTCTCTACGATAGATGCCAAGGTAGCCACCTCACTCTGACTCATTTTCTTTGCCGCAGCCTTACCTTTCCTCTCGTCCGTCCAGAAGCGTTTATACTCCTTCGCCATGCGAGCAAAGAGTTGATCCGCCGTCATCGACCAATAAACCTCATACGTATCCGGCAGAAACAAGGTAATAGCCGTTTCGGGCTTAAGCCCATAAGTAGCCATAATCGCTGCGTCGTACATCCTACCGGCAATCTCTGCCGAGTCGAGAAGCAACTGTTTGCTTATATGTCCTGCTAACTGCTCCGGCGTACGGAGATAGTGGGTAAACGACAACTTAACCGGTGTCTCCTCCCCTAACTTAAGGCGACGAATAAGTAGTTTATCGCCCATCTTTGCAGGGAACTTATAATAACCCAGCTCCACCGTCTCCAATTCCAGTTTTTGAATATGTTTTTCCCATTGGCGAACGGAACCCACCTCATAATCTGCCTGCAAAAGCGTCAATACCGAATCGGTCGTCACTCCCGGATAGAGGTAATAGCCGTGACTCTCCCCATCGTTAGAGGTAAAATTACAATAGTTGAGGCGATAATAGCTATTTCCCACTATAGCCCCCAATCCTATTATTAGTAAAAAAACAATAAATACAAATCCTTTTTTCATGCTTTCAGTTAAAAAATCGCGCAAAGTTACACATTTTTTTGCACATATACAAATTTTTTTGTACTTTTGCACCCGATTTATGAAAAAGCAACCATCAATTCATCATTTATCAATCCATCATTTTCATGACCGCATCCTTCATCATATCCAGTCCTGACGTAAGCAAATGCCCTACCCTCACTTTACCCGAATATGCTTTTATCGGTCGCAGTAATGTGGGTAAGTCAAGTCTTATCAATGCCTTGACGCACAACCCCAAGTTAGCTAAGACCTCTCAAAAACCCGGTAAAACCCTCCTTATCAACCTCTTCAAAATAGAGTCCGCCACCCAGTGGACTCTCGTCGATCTCCCAGGTTACGGTTTTGCTCAAACGGGTAAGGAGCAGCGAGAGAAACTGCGTCTTATGATTGAGGGTTACTGCCTCCGTCGTGAACCGTTGGTCTCTCTCTTTGTACTGGTAGATAGTCGGTTAGCACCACAGCGAATAGACCTTGAGTTTATGCAATGGCTCGGCGAGAATGAGGTTCCTTTTGCTATCGTTTTTACTAAATCCGACAAACTGGGTAAGGGTCGCCTGAGCGAGAACATAGATGCTTATAAGCGCACTCTCTTAGACACATGGGAAGAACTACCGCCTATCTTTGTCACCAGTGCCGAAACAGGTCTCGGAACCGATGAACTCCTATCCTATATCGAATCACTCAATATTTCATTATAATACCCATTGAATTATGAAAAACAAAGTTAATCGTGCCCTTGTGGCTAAGAAAAAAGCATTTTTAGCACTAATGGCTGTTGCCGCCATCGCATTATCCGCTTGCTCACACAAAACAACTTCTGCACCAAATCCTATGCAGGATAGTATTTCTACCGTTTATATGACTCAGGATATATCTCCTGAAGCCTTATTGCGTATCTTTCATGCTCTGAATGTGACACCCCAAGGCAAGGTAGCCGTTAAAATCTCCACCGGCGAACCGGGTGGACACCACTATCTACAACCATCCCTCATCGCCTCTTTGGTGCAGGAAGTGAACGGCACTATCGTGGAGTGCAACACCGCCTACCACGGCAAACGATACGAGAACGCTGACCACTGGCAGGCATTCCGTGACCACGGTTTTACCGCTATCGCTCCTTGCGACTTGATGGACGAAGAAGGCGAGATGCGTCTTCCTGTACAAGACACGGCTCATCTAAGCTATAACATCGTTGGCAGCCACCTCGCCAATTATAATTTCATGATTAACCTTGCCCATTTCAAAGGACACGCCATGGGCGGTTTCGGCGGCGTACTGAAGAACCAGTCTATCGGTATCGCTTCCCGTGCGGGAAAGGCATATATACACACTGCCGGTTATACAGACAATACGGAAAAGATGTGGCTCCATGTTGCGGATCAAATAGGTTTCTTAGAGTCTATGGCGGCTGCTGCACAATCTGTTCACACGTATTTCGGTAATGGCGAGCGTATCGTCTATATCAATGTGGTTAATAACCTCTCCGTCGATTGTGACTGCGATGGTCACCCTGCCGCTCCTGAGATGCGCGACATCGGTATCCTCGCTTCCTTAGACCCCGTGGCATTGGATCAGGCATGCGTTGATTTGGTCTTCAATTATCCCTCCAAAGATGATGACAATGCCGAAGCTCTCATTGAGCGCATCAATTCGCGTCATGGTTTGCGTACGTTGGAGCGTGCTGCCGAGATTGGTTTGGGCAGTCGCCGATATAACCTTATACATATAGACGATGACCTGCTCTCACTATTGGACAGCAACGGCTATTCGTGTATCGTGCGCAACCGCGGTATCACTACTACTTACACGCAACATGGCGTGCGCGACTTATTAGCTTTACAAGATGGCGATCGTCTGGAGGGAGCCGTTCTGGCAGACAAGACGATTGGTCGTGCAGCAGCATGGCTGATGATAGCCGGCGGAGTAAGAGAAGCCTATACACATACCGTTTGCACGCCTGCTCGCGAGATGTTGGAGAATGCCGGTATCGTACTGCATGCCGATAACGAAATACCCTATATCGTCAATAAGCAAGGCGATGGTCAATGCCCGTTGGATAGCCGTCTAACCAACGTTACCGACCTTTCAACAGCTTTGGATACTATTCGCCTTTTTTATAAGTAACGAACCTATTATAGGCGATAGCCGCATCAGCTAAGGAAGGAAAAATACCCTATCAAAGCCACTTGAATAAAGAAGATTAGCGGAAGCAGAATGGTGAACTTCCGCTTTTGCGTCTTGTGATGAAAGCCAAACATACCCATAATCGCCCCAATGCTGCCACCAAAGACGGCTATCCAAATAAGCGCAGCTTCGGATATACGGTCTTTTTGCGGCTTACCGTCCCTACCCGTCTTTGACTTGCGATGCGGACCATTCTTTTGCGCGCGATGCTTATCCACCCCATACATGATGAATGCAATGAGGTTGATAAGCAACGCATAAGCCGCAAATAGAAGAGAAGAAGTAATCTCTATATTTGCTAACATCATTTATTAGTCTAAAGTACGAGCTACTTCTATAGTCTCAAACGCCTCTAAGATATCGCCTTCAACAATATCATTATAGGAACGGATAGAAACACCACATTCTTGATTAACACCCATTTCCTTGACGTCATCTTTACCGTGTTTGAGGGCAAGCATATCGCCCGTGTAGATAACAATACCGTCACGAATGACACGCAGTTTATTACCACGTTTAACTTTACCCTCTTTGACTACGCAGCCGGCAATCGTACCGACTTTGGAGATATGGAAGGTCTGCTGCACCTCAAGAGTAGCGTTGATTACCTCTTTCTCCTCAGGTGACAACATACCTTGCATAGCGGCTTTCACTTCCTCAATAGCGTCATAGATAATGCTATAGAGGTGAATATCTACCTCAGCCGCATCCGCCATCTTACGAGCCGTACCGGTAGGACGGACATTGAAGCCCACGATAACGGCATCGGAAGCCTCGGCAAGCAGGATATCAGAATCAGAGATAGCACCCACGGCTTTGTGAATAACGTTGACTTGGATATTCTCGGTAGAGAGTTTGATGAGCGAGTCAGACAGAGCCTCAACAGAACCGTCCACATCGGCTTTGACGATGAGGTTGAGTTCTTTGAAGTCACCAATAGCCAAACGACGACCTATTTCGTCCAAACCGATATGTTTCTTGGTACGGATAGACATCTCGCGTTGGAGTTGTTCACGTTTGTTTGCCAAATCGCGTGCCTCTTGCTCAGTAGGCATCACGTTGAACTCATCACCAGCAGTAGGTGCACCATTAAGGCCTAAAATAACAGCCGGTTCGCCCGGAAGGGCTTGCTGTATTTTCTGTCCACGCTCGTTGAACATAGCCTTGATACGACCATGCGCTGTTCCAGCAAGAACGATATCTCCCATATGCAGGGTACCATCAGAAACAAGAATCGTGGCTACATAACCACGTCCTTTATCGAGAGAGGACTCGATAATAGAACCTTTGGCACGACGTTTGGGGTTAGCCTTAAGGTCTAACATCTCGGCTTCAAGTAGCACTTTTTCAAGCAGTTCAAAGACTCCTAAACCGGACTTAGCGGATATATCTTGCGATTGGTACTTACCACCCCAATCCTCGACAAGCAGGTTCATGTTTGCCAATTCCTCTTTAATCTTCTCGGGATTAGCAGCAGGTTTATCGCATTTATTAATAGCAAAAATCATCGGAACGCCTGCGGCTTGTGCGTGCGAGATAGCCTCGCGCGTTTGTGGCATGACGCCATCGTCGGCAGCCACGATGATGATGGCTATATCCGTTACTTTAGCACCACGAGCACGCATAGCCGTGAAAGCTTCGTGACCGGGGGTATCAAGGAACGTGATACGTTGACCATTCTTCAGTTGCACGTTATAGGCACCAATGTGTTGGGTTATACCACCTGCCTCACCGGCAATAACGTTCGTATTACGAATATGGTCAAGCAGAGAAGTCTTACCGTGATCGACGTGACCCATGACGGTTACAATCGGGCAACGCGGTTCGAGGTCTGCCTCCGTAAACTCTTCGTTATCCGAAGTGATCTCTGCCTCTACTTGTGAGGAGGTATATTCGGTAGTAAATCCAAATTCTTCGGCAACTATATTGATTGTTTCCGCATCGAGACGCTGGTTGATAGAAACCATCATACCAAGACTAAGGCAAGTACCTATAATCTTTGTCACCGGCACGTTCATCATGACGGCGAGGTCATTGACGGTAACAAACTCAGTAAGTTTGAGAACGGTCGATTGTGCGCGTTCTTCGGCTTTGGCTTCCGCCATTTTTTCGCGCTCTAACTCGCGGCGTTCACGTTTATGTTTAGACGTTGCTGTTTTACCTTTATTTCCTTGGAGACGAGCAATCGTCTCTTTGATTTGGCGCTGCACTTCCTCGTCGTCCACCTCGACTTTTAAGGGGCGTTTAGGCTGTTTTGCCTTGCCCTTTTGGTTACGTGCATCGTTAATGTCCACCTTGTTTTGTTTGAAGCGTTCGCGTTTACGTTTCTCTGCGGCTTGTTGGTTAGCTTGCTGCTGCGCTTGTTGACGCTGTTCGCGTTCCTTACGTTTCTCCTCCTTCGATTTCTTCTCAGGATGAGTAGCTTGATTGAGACTATCAAGGTCAATCTTACCCACAATCTTTGGTCCTGCGGGTGTCTGTTGTTTGGTGTTTGGTGTCTGGTGTTTGGTATGAGGCACCTGCTGTTTCGGCTGTGGTTTAGGCGCGGGTTCGGCTTTCTTTTCCGCCAATTGGCGTTTCAGTTCCTCCTCCTGCTTGCGCGCAGCTTCTACTTCGGCTTTAGCTTTGGCTTGAGCTTCGGCTTTGGCTTTAGCCTCGGCTTCGGCTTCTTGCTTACGGCGAGCTTCTTCGCGTGCTTTGCGCTCAGCGTCTAAGTCGATCTTGCCGATCACCTTAGGGCCCTGTACTACGGGTTGAGACGCAGCCGGCGATTCCTCTTTAGCGGGAATATCCTGAATACGCTCTTGACGCACTTGATTTTGACGTTCTGCTTCCAGTTTGAGTGCCATGTCCTTGTTAAATTCCTTAGCGAGGAGCAGATAGAGGTCATCATCAATACGGGTGTTAGGATCCGTAGCGATTTGTTTACCTTGCTTCGCACAGAATTCTACGGCGGTGGACATGCCGATGTTGAGTTCTTTACAAGCTTTGATAAGTTTCATAATGATTTACGATTGGGTAATTTACTATTTACGATTTATTTTAGGGATTAGTCGTTTTCAAATTCAGCAGAAAGAACGCGATAAACGTCATCAATTGTCTCTTCTTCGAGATCAACACGTTTAGCCAGTTCCTCCTTAGGCAGGTTAAGAACAGCCTTGGCGGTATCTAAACCGATAGCCTTAAGAGCATCAATAACCCATTGATCGATCTCGTCATTGAACTCATCCAAGTAGATATCTTCAAAATCTTCGTCCTCTACCTCACGATAGACATCAATCTGATAACCGGTTAACATCGAAGCTAACTTGATGTTATAACCGCCCTTACCAATTGCAAGTGATACCTCATCTGGTTTGAGATAAACCTCGGCTTTTTTATTTTCTTCATCTACGTTCATCGACGAAATCTTAGCAGGAGCCAAGGCGCGTTGGATATAGAGGTTAGTGTTCGAAGTATAGTTAATAACGTCAATGTTCTCGTTACGCAGTTCGCGCACAATACCGTGAATACGTGCTCCTTTTATACCTACGCACGCGCCCACAGGGTCAATACGATCATCAAAACTCTCGACAGCCACCTTAGCACGTTCACCCGGGATACGGGCGATGTTCTTGATAGCAATCAGACCATCATGAACCTCCGGCACTTCTTGTTCGAAGAGACGTTGCAGGAACAACGGTGATGTACGGGACAGAATAATCTTGGGGTTTTGATTATTGTTCTCCACTTGTACAACGACCGCACGAACGGTGTCTCCTTTACGGTAGTAGTCTGACGGAATCTGGTTCTGCTTAGGCAGATAAAGCTCATTATCATCCTCATCAAGAAGTAACATCTCGCGTTTCCACACTTGGTAGAGTTCACCACTAACCACTTGACCTAACATATCATTATATTTGATATAAAGGTTCTCTTTTTGGAGCTCAAGAATCTTAGATGCTAATGTTTGACGCAGATTCAGAATCATACGACGGCCAAAGGACGAGAACGGTACACGATCCGTTATCTCTTCTCCAATCTCTGCCTCATCATCAATCTGAAGTGCCTCACTCAGTTCGATTTGAGTTTCCGGATTAGCCACATCGCCATCCTCCATAACGAGGCGGTTACGATAGATCTCAAGGTCTCCCTTGTCAGGGTTAATAATGACGTCGTAGTTTACGTCAGAACCGTACATCTTAGCGATAACACTACGGAACGAATCCTCCAGCACATTGATAAACGTGTGGCGGTCAATGTTTTTGAGTTCCTTGAACTCCGAGAAAATGTCAATCAAGTTGATTGACTCTTGCGTTTTTGCCATAAGATTATTTTTAATGATTTACTATTAGTATCGTTGCGATATTATTTCTTTTGTTTTGTTTATCTTCCGCTTGTCCGTTTACACTTTAGATCTTGAGGTCGTAGCGAATATATTTGATATCGCCATAGCCAAACGTGAGGGATTGGATTTCCTTTTTCTTCACAGGCACATCGACCATAAAAGTGTCTTCATCTACGCTAACTAACTCGCCGTGTAGTTTTTTGCCATCGTTGGTCAGCAGCTCCACCGGATGACCCAAGTTCTTCTCATATTGCAGTTTCGTCTTAAACGGGTCTGTCAAGCAAACGGAACCTACTTCGAGCGAATAATCCTCTTTTTCACGGTCAAGCTGCTTATTGAGATAATCGTTCAGTCCAGCGCAATAATCAAGATCGACACCGGCGAGGCGGTCCACCTCAACCACAATCTCGTTTTCGGGCGAGATAGTAAGGGTCGTCAACTGATAATCGGAACCATTCAAGTACTCTTGTATTGCTGCTTCAAGTTTTGCCTTATCTATCATAGTCTATACTGTTTATTTGTCTTTTATGCCTTGTCTTGGCTCTGTTTGGGCTTTGTCTTGGCTCTGTTTTGGCTTTGTTTGGGCTCTGTTTTGGCTCTGTTTGGGCTCTGTTTGGGCTTTGTCTTGGCTCTGTTTTGGCTCTGTTTGGGCTCTGTTTGGGCTCTGTCTTGGCTTTGTCTTAGCTCTGTTTGGGCTTTGTCTTGGCTCTGTTTTGGCTCTGTTTGGGCTTTGTCTTGGCTCTGTTTTGGCTCTGTTTTGGCTCTGTTTGGGCTCTGTTTGGGCTCTATAATTCCAAACAACGAGGGAACCTTTTCGGGTCCCCTCATTCAAATCGAGTGCAAAGGTACGACTTTTTTTTGATATATGCAAATAAAAATGCATTTTTTTGTAAAAAAGTGCAAAAAATGGAGAAACACCGCCGCAATTGCAACCGTACAAAGCACCATTTTAGTCACAACTTTTTTCCGTTCTATCAGCGTAAAAAACATAGAACATACATAGAACATACATAGAGCATACATAGAACATACATAGAACATACGTATACCCTATGAATACCCAACGAATACCCTACGAATACCCCTCCCTACCTATAAGAGTACTATAGAAATAATCGTACGATTTTTTTATCAATAGTTCGTTAAAAATTTGACTTTATATATAGTGCTAGGCGGTAGCTTTGAGTCCGTATAGCAAGAGTTCTTTGAAATAGTGTTCTTTTAGCCCTTGATTTTTATGCAAGTTCGGTGAATTGCCGAACATTGATAAAAATCGTTCAATCATTATTGCATTGTGCATCAGCAACTTAACATCAGCGATGGAATAGTCCTTGTTGTATTGTCTGCAAAATGCCTTAGCAACGTTGATAGCAGATAGTGATAGGTTAAA
>JAZLMS010000056.1:0-46509 GCA_045598805.1 Paludibacteraceae bacterium
TGACTTTGCTGTAACGGAGATTGGAGAGAAGGCTTTCTATGAATGCCTCGATTTGCAAAACATCATCATCCCGGAAAGTGTAACAACGATTGGAAAGAGTGCTTTCGAAGAATGCTCTGACCTGACTTCTATTACCCTACCGGCAAGTTTAACCACGATTGAAGATAAGACTTTCTATTACTCTGGTTTGCAATCTATCACTATTCCGGAAGGTGTAACTACGATTGGAGAGGAGGCTTTCGTTAGCACCGACTTGCAATCCATCACCATCCCTGCTAGTGTAACCACGATTAAAGCTGCTGCTTTCGCAAGTTGCTCCGCTTTGACTTCCGTTACCTTCTTAGGCAATGCTTGCCAAGATAATATCAATAGCGATACTTTCTTGGAGATCAATACAGCCGCTAATCCTGCTACGTTGGTATTGCCAGACAATTGGACCGGCAGCAAACCTGTAGATAGCAAAACAGCGTGGTACGGTGGTTACTTCGTATATGAACCAACCGCTCTGCCGACATTGTTTGGCGAAGGCGTGAAAGGTAACAAGTTCCTTCACAACGGACAAGTGATTATCCGCCAAGGCGAGAAGAACTATACCATTCTTGGTCAAGAGCTCTAAAGCCACGCTTATTCTATCATGCTTTAAAATAAAGAATATAAACTCTCTTCCATCGCAGCCTCTTGGGGTTGCGATGGTTGTTTTTTGCACGTCCGCCACTTTAAAAAAAACGGCGAAAGACTTTCGCCGAGAAGAGACAGGGTAACAAGAGCCGAGATTGGAAAATCTCGGCAAAAACAACACTGCTATAGCCCGCGGTTGCGAGCCGCGGGGAGGGGGAACACAAAACGGCAGCGGCGGTACTGTAGTACGGTCGTTCTATCGTGCGCTGTTCCTATAACGCCCTTCGGTCGTTGACCGTACTCCCAAGAACGAGAGGGAACGCCCCGCGGCAAGGGACGGCAAGACGTCCCGACGAGCGGGGGAGAGATACCACAAACGAGAAGAGAGAAACAAGAGACTGCGGTTACGATCCGCGGAGAATAGACACTATTTAATGCGAAAAAAGCCACTTTTACTTAAAATATATCTCAAAAGTACTATTCATTGATTAAAAAATCAATTTTGTACCCATAAAATTTGCTCATACCAAATTTTTGTTGTACCTTTGCAACGAAAATGGTACAAAACATAAATTTTATTATAAACAATATGCGTAAACTATTTCTGGCGCTGATGGCTACCGCTGCCGTAGCCTCCATCGCCCTCACTGGGTGCAAGGAGAAAAATCCCGCCTACGATGAAAAAGCAGACTGCCTAATTATCGGCAATGTTATCACGATGGATGAAGCCAATCCGTCCGCCAAAGCGGTAACGGTTAAGAACGGACTGGTACAATACGTCGGTGAACTTGACGAAGCTCGCAAATACTGTGACGATAAGACACGAGTATTGGATTATGGTACGGCAAGCGTCTATCCGGGATTTATAGAGGGGCACGTTCATGGAATGGAAGTCGCTACGCGCACCTCCCAATTGGATTTATCGGAACAGGATGATGATCCTCAGACTACAATGTGGGACTTCTTGGCTGCCATCAAAGCGTATGTGCAAGCCAATCCGGAATTAGATTTATACAAAGGTGCAGGTTGGACGGTTCACCACGGTGTACAACCTACAAGACAAATGTTGGACAGTATATGCGACACCAAACCCATGATATTCTCTACGGTAGATGGTCACTCTATGTGGATTAACACGTTTGCCATTGAGAAATATGGTGTATCTAATGCGGAAAACATAAAGAAATACGGTACCGATTGTATTCGCGTGGATGCATCAGGGTATCCTACCGGCTATATCTCTGAAGCCGCTATGGATTTGGTTCGTCCTGCTCTTTTATTATCTAAAGAGGAGTATATGGATGGGTTGCGCCAATGGCAAGCCATGGCGTTCAGTTATGGTATCACCGCCGTATTGGAAGCGGCATTGCCCGTTAGCGGAACACATATCCAAGAAGCTTTTCGCGAACTGGCTCAGTCAGGAGAGTGGAAACTGCGTACATACGCTTCCGAAGTTATCCAGTATCCTATGCCGGATGACATCTTCTATCGAGACATCAACCTTATCAAGCAACACCACGATAATAATAACTTGGAGTACTACAAGACCTATGGTATCAAGATTTTTTTGGATGGCGTAGTGGAAGCGCACACGGCTTGGCTTCTTGAACCATACACAGATGATCCGTCGTACTATGGTCTGCAAGCCTTCCCATATCCCGACCGAATCACCGAGGCGGTTGCTTTTGCCAACCAAAACGGCATGAATGCTCATTTCCATTGTATAGGTGATGCTGCCGTACGAACGGCCGTAGATGCTATTGTGAAAGCCCAAAACCAAACAGGTATAACGGACAAACGCAATACCATTGCCCACTTGCAAATAGTTCAACCCGAAGAAATCGACAAGATGGCTCAGAATCATATCATTCCTGTCGTTGCTCCCTTGTGGGCACCTATAGAGCCCGACTATTTTTCGCACGAAGTGGCATACTTGGGAAACCGCGCTTATGAGCAATATCCCATCAAGTCGTTCTTCGATAAGGGCTGTTGCGTGACCTTCCACAGTGATTATCCGGTGTCTCCTAATATCAGTATGCCCAAAACGATCTATGCGGCTGTCACCCGTACGGATGAACGCTACGGAGAAGCAGGTATACACAATATCAACGAAGCCGTAACGCGGGAACAAGCCCTAAAAGCCATTACCGTCAATGCCGCTTACCAATTGAGTGAGGAGAACCGCCTGGGTCAACTGAAAGCAGGTTTTGTAGCCAATATGTCTGTCTATGATGCCGATTTCCTCAAAGACGACATGAGCAAAGTATATCACGCCTCTACCGTTGCCACCATCATTGACGGCAATGTTGTTTTTGGCAAATAAAAATAAACAATCACAAATAATAAATCACAAATGAGAAAAGTATTTATTTCCTTTATGGCACTCGCAACTATCGCATTGGTAGGCTGCAAAGAAACGAAGGACGAACCCCAACCCAAGGACAACATCATTCAAGTCACTCATCAATTAGGAGAGAAAGTAACCAATCCCCTCAATTTACAATGGTGTAAGCCTGCAACAGCAGAAGCAACTTTGTCTTCTCTACGTTGCATCTCCGACGTTTTCTACTACATGGACTTCCAAACGGATATGCAGTTAGACAACTTGCTTGCCGGTAATTATCGTACCCGCGAGGCATTTGATGACGCCTTTAATGACATCATGTTCAATCCGGGAGGAGAAGATCCGGTCTATGCTCCTAAAGGAATCGCTTGCTCCGGATTCGTTTGCCATAACGAACAAGGCGAAGTGCTGTTGGGGCGTAATTTCGATGGTGATTTCGGACCGATGGTGATGATATTCAATAGAGCCAACGGGATTAAATATGTGCAAATGACCGACCCTTGTTATAACTCGATCATCTATATCAATCTTGAAACCAGGAAAGCCGACGGTACCCTCAGTAATGGCACCGCATCGCTTCACCGGCTGCTGCGACAACCGTTGCTAACTATGGACGGCATGAACGAATACGGATTGTGTTTTGGAGCCTTTCAATTGCCCGCCTTTGATGAGGAGAATATTTTTCCTATTTGTCAGAACAATCATGGCGACGCCATGGGCGCGAACTTGTTCCATAATTTGATTTTAAGCCACTGCAAAACGGTAAAAGAGGTGGAAGAGTTTATGAGCAAGCACGATTTTGTTACCAACAACATGACTCTCAATGTCCATTGGCTGATGGCTGACGCTACCGGTGATTGGGCAATGTTCGAGTTCTGGGAGAATACACTAAATGTCTATCGTGAGGATACACTCTATACAATGTGTAGTAATGTTTGCACTCCGATCCCGTATGAGTGGTACAACATCGAGAATTACTATCGTTCTTGGATACCTTATACGTCTTACCCCAAACCGGGAGAAGCCACTAAAGCAAATTGGCAATCTTATTTCTCATCGAAAGTACGTGCCACTCATATGATGAACCACTACGTACCTGTTATGAACGAGATGGAAGCATTGAAATGCTTGCAAGAAGGTCGATACAGCTTAGAAGTTCATAATCAATTGACCAACTGGTCGTGTGTTTATAATCCTAAACAACGCACCGTCCTCTTTGCTCATCGCAACGACATGTCCAAAATCTATAAATTGGATCTAAAGACAGAATTGTGATTTGCCTTATCCACGAACTCATTTATTAGATAAATCGGATAGTATAGAAAGAACGCTTACTTTTGCAAAAAACGTCCGTTAGAACTGGAAGTAGATGAAGGGCTGCTGCTCGGCGGTCATAAACTGATAAATGACGGCGACGGCGGCTACGGTCACAAGCAGTATTGCCCACATGGGTAACATAGCGAAATTCAAGCGATACCAACGCTTCCAACGCTCCGGTAACCAGTGAATAATCATTCCTAACACGAAAAGAATCATTACATATCTGTATTCCCACAAGAAATTGGGAATGATACTGCTATTCCACGCACCACCCATCTGACCTACCATCTGCTTTGCCGTCGCCCACGCTTGTTCGTTCTCTAATGCCGGGTCTAAATTACTGCTCGAACGGAAGAAAAGACGCGTGAAGGAGATGAAGGTAAAGGTTTGGGCGATAGCCCAGGCGTTGCTTAGGTGAAAGTTTATAGTTGAAAGTTTAAAGAAGTCGTATAGTTTAGTAGTTGAAAGTGGGAAGTGAGTTGTTATTAGATAATGACAATACCGAATGGCGGTGCCGGTCCAGAGGATGAGGAACCAGACATAAGCCAAGTTCATGAGCGGGGCAGGGTAGTACCGATGCCCAATGACAAGACCGACCGTGATAGCCGTCATCACTCCCATACGGACATGCCAAGTCATGATCCGCCAGAACTTATTGACAATCATACCTATTCCGTTCAAACCTCCCCAAATCATAAAGTTCCAACTCGCTCCGTGCCATAAACCGCCCAAGAGCATCGTGATGAACGAGTTTAGATTGGTGTAAAGCAGTTTGCGATGCTCGGGGCGCAGAAGAGCCACAAGGGTTACGATAGCGGCAATAATGACAATCACTATCGTGGCAATCCAAGATCCGGTCAGCACAAGTGCCACAAAAGCGATGAGGGCAATCCAGAAATAGGTTCCGAAAGTGGCGTTGCGGTTACCGCCCAAGGGGATATAGAGGTAAGTCTTGAGCCAACGCGAGAGGGACATATGCCAACGACGCCAGAACTCTTGCGGGTTAGTCGCCTTATAGGGCGAGTCGAAGTTCTTGGGTAAATAGAAACCCATAAGCATAGCCACACCGATGGCTATATCCGTATAACCCGAGAAATCGGCATAGACCTGCATCGAGTAGGTGAAGAGTGCCATAAGGTTCTCGAAACCCGAGAAGAGCGTGGGCGACTGGAAGACACGGTCGATGAAGTTAACGGCGAGGTAATCGGAGAGAATAACCTTCTTTGCCAAGCCGTTCAGTATCCAGAACACCGCCATACCGAAACTGCGATGAGTCAAGTGCCACGGTTTATAGAGTTGCGGAATGAACTCGCTGGCGCGCACGATAGGTCCTGCCACCAATTGCGGGAAGAAAGAGACATAGAAACCGAAGTCCAAGATATTGCGCACGGGTTCGATACGCTTGTGATACACGTCCGCCGTATAGGAAATGACTTGGAAGATATAAAACGAGATACCAACAGGCAGGATAATCCGATCCACACTAAACCGCCCATCAGCCTCAAAGCCGTTACCGATATAAGCAAAGATATCAAATACCTTGAAGTCCAAACCGAACAGGTTATTGAACATGTCGGTGAAGAAATAAGCGTATTTGAAGTAAGCGAGCAGACCAAGGTCGATGACTATGCTGAGGCATAGTAAGAGTTTTTTGTGGATGGTGGATTGTGGACGGTGGATTGTAAAGTAGTGGATGGCTTTGGCGATGAAGAAGTCGGAGAGGGTGACAAAAGCAAGAATAAGGAGGAAGAGCCCACTCGTCTTGTAATAAAAGAACCAACTGACAAAGAGCAGGAAGATATTGCGCAAGTGCAGTCGCTTGTTGCCTCCACGCCCACGACCGATAATAAGCGCCAGTACCGAAAAGACAATGCCGAAGAACGCCCAGAAATAGAACTGGGTGAAGAGCAAAGGGCTATGCTCGTTAAAGGCGAATATGTATTGCAATGCCGCAGGCATATTAGTTTAGAGTTGAGTGTTGATATAGTTAAGCAGTTTTTCGGCGATGAGGTCGGCTCCGCGTTTGGTAAAGTGAATGCCGTCTTCTCCGGCAAGACCTTGTTCTTGCCAGCGGAGCATAGCGTTCTCACCGCCCATGGCTTGATACGTGCTGAAGTACAAGATACCCGTTCTGACAGCCATCTTCTCTAACTGCATATCCATATAGGGTACCATTGGGTCGGAACGCATCTGCCCTCGGTCGTTCACCAACATATCGCTTGGTCCGACAAAAAGGATGTCCGCCTGCGGGGCGCAGGTCTGTAAGTACAACACTTGGTTCTTGAGGGCATTGACCGTAGCCGTGACGGCACTGTAATCTTGTATATTAGGCAAGGCGTTTCCGCCAAATTGGAGGATAATGAGCCTTGTGTTCGTTTCTTTGAAATAGTTGCTGAGCAGGTCTTGGTTGCTATTGACGAACATCGTTCCGGCACTGCCTCGCATGGGGATATTATCCACATAAACACCCGTCTCGCTCTCTAACGACAGACCATAGACGTCTCCTTTTCCCAGCAGCACCACGGAATGCAGGTCGGTTGTTTCCATTTGAACAGTAGAGTCCGCCCATAAGCGGATACGCGTGTAGCGGTCATCCCAGTCCTTGCGGGGTTTGAAGGTCAAAGTCAGTTCTTCGCTCCCCTTGACAAGGCTATCGTTCATCACGGTTACTTGTCCCATAATACCGTAGCGGTTATTGCCTTCTCGGCGCAGGTAACGCGGTCCATAAACGAAGTAACGTTGGGGTCCTCCGGTGCCTAAGACGGGTTTGGCGTTCATGGTGAGTGTTTGATTGAGGGTGTAGGTGGTAACGGTCTGCATGACGGGTACCAGTCCTAATCCCGAACCGCCATAACGGCTCTGCCAATAACGCCTAAGCGTCATGGATATACGGTCTTGTTCAATCTGTGAGTCCCCGAAATGGACTACCCGTACCGGATCGGTGGAAGCCGTCTTGAGTGCCATGAAGAAACGATTGAGCGAAGCTTCCTGCGCCATCTCAATCGGTTCTGCCGAGGTGATGAGCACAAAGGCGTCGAGGGTGTCGAGAGGCGCGAGGGATTTGGGATTATCTAAGGCCCCTAGGAAATATAGGTTGTCTAGTTTGCCTAGTTCTTCTATTTTTCCTAAGGAGAAAAGGACACCTAAGGTTATCCAGATAAAGAGAACAATATGCCAAGGTCTGAGGGGTCTCATTTCTTCCACAGGACGCGGGTGAAGAGTAACAGAACCGTGAAGATCTCCAAACGACCGATGAGCATGACGAAGGTCATCCACCATTTAGCCACAATCGGGAAGTCTGCCCACGAGCCTACGGGTCCGTATTGTCCTATGCCGACACCAACGTTACCGATGGCACTCATAGCGGCACCGACAGACTCGTCAAACTGAACGCCGCACCCGCAGAAGACGAGAACAGAGAAAGCAAAGATGACGATGTACCAAAGCATAAACGCCATGATATTGCTGATCGTTTCGTGCGATAGGGGACGATTATTGAGCATGATGGGCATTACGGCATTGGGGTGAATACGGCGTTTGAACTCGGACATGCCGGACTTGATGAAGATGAGTATTCTGACCCACTTGATACCACCCGAGGTACTGCCCGAGCAGGCTCCGGTGAACATCATGAAGAAGAGGATTACCCATAGCAGTTGCGGCCAAAGGGTATAATCGACAACCGCAAAACCGGTGGAGGTGAGGGCACTCGTGGTCATAAAGAAACAATGTCTGAAAGTCTGCTCCAAATAAACGAGCACATCCGAAAAACGGTGAATGTACCACAGGTGGTGGAAGGCGGTGTTGAAGAGAATTAGTCCTACGGAGAGGACGCCCGTACCAATCAGTACGGCTCTGAAATACCATTTGGCTTCCTCGTCGTCAATGAGTTTGCGGGTTTGACCTCTTAGGCAATGAATGATGAGGGCGAAGTTAATACCCGAAAGGAGCATGAACACTGCCACGGTATATTGAATAGCGGGACTGCTATTGATGAGGCTTAAATTAAACGTAGAGAATCCGCCGGTGGCAATGGTCGTGAACGAGTGGCAGATGGCATCGAAGGGTGCCATGCCAAATAGGCTGAGGAGTATGGCTTCCGTTGCTGTGAGGAAGATGTACAACAGCCATAGTTTCTTACTGGTGTCGGCAATGCGTGGGGACAGTTTCTCGTAATAAACACCCGTCATCTCGGCAGCGTAGAGTTGCATGCCGCCTAAACCGAACATGGGCAATAGGGCAAGGCAGAGGACGATGATTCCTAAACCACCTACCCATTGGGTAAGTGCGCGCCAAAAGAGGATACCATGTGTCTGCGCCTCCACATCCCCTATCACCGTGGAACCCGTTGTGGTGAAGCCTGCCATGGTTTCGAACCACGCGTCTGTAATATTGTCAATGGCACCACTAAGGTAATAAGGGAGCATACCAAAGGCAGAGAAAACTACCCAAACTAAGGCTACGATGACGTATCCTTCGCGTTCACTGACTTGCCGCTGGGCGTGACGACCGACGGTTAAACAAATCAAACCGGCAATGAGCGTAAAGATAGTGGACACTAAAAAAGATGTGTCGTCAGGTTCTTTGTACCAAAGCGCGACGCCATAGGTTAACGCCATAAAGAGTGTTTCGATGAGGAGTAGGGCTCCCATCGCACGGAAAATAATGCGTGTGTTAAAACTTCGTGTCATTAATCCTTAAAGAATTTATCTAACTGACGGATGACTTCACTCTTACAGAAAACAACCACTTTATCTCCCGGCAGCACTTGTGTGTCACCATTAACTAATATACCCTCTTTGGCGCGGACGATACCGCCGATATTAGCGTCCTTGGGCAGGTGCATGTCCTTAATCACCCCTTTGGTGATACGGCTCTTCTCACTTGCCATAAACTCAACGACTTGTGCGTCGGCGTTCGTGAGGTTCCTAACGTTCAGCACGCTCGTGTCAAGAAGCATCTGGTAGATGTAACTGGCGGTAATCGTTTTCTTATTGAGCACCGTCTCAATGTCAAGACCTTCTGCCATGGGGATATAGTCGATATTCTCTACCTCGGCAATCGTTTTACGCACGCCAAAACGTTTGGCAGCTAAGCACGCAAAGATATTGGCTTCGCTCTTGGCGGCTACGGCTACTACGGCATCGGCGTCTTGGATGCCCTCTTCGCGAAGAATCTCCATATCGCTTCCATCGGCGTTGATGATGAGGGCGTTACCTAATTTCTCGCTCAATTTGTAGCAGACCTCTTTGTCCGGTTCAATGAGTTTGATGTTCAAGTCGTCGGGCAATTGTTGTATCGTCTTTTGGGCGATACGGCTGCCGCCGATAAAGAAGATGTTCTTCATCTCGCGAGCCGTCTTGCCCATTTGGGTACGCAGAAAATCCATTTCTTCTCGTACGCAGACCACATAAACGACATCTTCCACTTCCACTTCGTCGGTTCCGGTAGGGATTAAGGTGTGGTTATCTCGCTTGATAGCCACGATACGGTAACGACCATGACTGAAATAGCCCGAGTCAAAGCGTTTACCGATAACTTCGGCTCCCTCGCGGATCTTCACGACGCATAGTTCTAAGGCGTCGTCGCAGAGCGATATGTGGTAGCGTAACCAATTGGTTTTGAGCGATTCGCATATCTCGTTGGCTGCCAATAACTCCGGATAAATGAGGTGGGTTAGACCTAAGTCCTCAAAGAACTTGCGATTACCGTCTAATAAGTACTCGTAGTTATCTATTCGGGCTAAGGTCTTCTTGGCACCTAACCGATTGGCTAAGATACAAGCCGTCATGTTGGTGTTCTCTTCGGGCGTGACCGCAATGAAGAGGTCGGCATGTTGGATGCCGCAGTCCTTGAGGTCTTGAAGAGAGGTGGGATTACCCACTTTCTCCAAGATGTCGTAGTTAGCCTCGAGAGTACCTAAACGCTCCTGACTTTCGTCAAGCAACGTGATGTCCATGTTTTCGCGGGAGAGTAGTTTAGCCAAGTGCGTGCCTACTTCTCCAGCTCCTGCAATAATGATTCGCATATTCCGTCCTTATCTAAATGGAGCATGTGGTATAGTTCCTTGGTGGAACCATGCTCAACAAAACTGTCTTTTATTCCTAATCGCGTGACATGAGGGGTATATCCCTTATCCGCAAAGTATTCCAATACGGCAGAACCTAATCCTCCACTGATTTCGCCGTCCTCTACTGTCACTATTCGGTCAAAATGAGTACCAACATAATCGAGTATCTCCGTGTCTATCGGTTTCAACCACAACATATTCCAGTGCGCCACTCCGCCTTTCAGCCTTTCTGCCTCTCCGCCTTTCAGCCTTTCTGCCTCTCCGCCTATAGCCTGTATCGCCTCTTCTACCGTACACCCGATCGCCCCCAAACTAATCACCGCAATCTTTCCTTCCTTGTGCAAACACCTTCCTTTTCCTACCATCCACATTCCACTATCCACTATCCACATTCCACATTCCACTAAGGACGGTACTCTGCCACGCGGATAGCGGATAGCGATAGGTCCTTCATAGTCTTTGGCAATCCGCATCATCTGTTTTAAGTCGTCCGCCACCATAGGGGCGGCGATGGTCATGTTCGGTATGGGGCGCAGGTATGCCAAGTCGAGAAGACCGTGGTGGGTAGCACCATCATTGCCCACGATTCCGGCGCGGTCGATACATAAGACCACATGCAGTTTAGGCAACGCCACATCGTGGATGATGTTGTCGTAAGCGCGTTGGAGGAAAGACGAATAGATATTGCAATAGGGAATAACGCCCTCTTTGGCTAATCCTGCCGAGAAAGTAACGGCATGTCCTTCGGCTATACCTACATCAAAGACGCGCTCGGGTATCTCGTTCTGCATGATGGTCATGGAGCAACCGCTCGGCATAGCGGGGGTAACACCGACCACACGCTTATCTGCTTTCGCTATCTCTAACAATGTTTCACCGAACACTTCCTGCCACAGTGGTGGATAGTCGTTGTTACTATCTGTCTTTTGTCCATTGTCCTTATTCCTTGCTCCTGTCTCTATATTGAACTCCCCGGGAGCGTGCCAAATGGTCTGATTCTGTTCGGCAGGGGCATAACCCTTACCCTTTGTGGTGATGATATGCAGCACTTTAGGACCTCGGTGGTTCTTGATTTCGTTTAAGATACGAACCAGTCCTTGCACGTCGTGTCCGTTTGCCGGACCGAAATAGCGCAAGTCGAGACCTTGGAAGATATTACTGGATTGTTTTGTTAAAATGGACTTGAGGTTATTGTTAAACCGCCTCAACGAATCGGTCTTGCGCTCGTTGATGAGGTGCATCTTAACCGCCAATTGGTATAAGTTCCAACGGACGCGGTTGTAGCACGAAGAGGTGGTTAAGTTAACCAGATACTGCGTGAATCCGCCATGGATAGGGTCAATAGCCATGTTGTTGTCATTGAGCACGATGAGCAAGTTGTTCTTATCCATGGACGTGTTGTTCAGTCCTTCAAACGCCAAACCGCCCGTCATCGCTCCGTCACCGATAATGGCTACCACGTACGGCAGTCTCTCGCTGTTTCCTTCAGGCGCAGCAGCTTGTAGCAGTTCCCCTGCTACTTCGATACCGAGGGCAGCGGAAATGGAGTTGCTTGCGTGCCCTGCGATGAAGGCGTCATATTCGCTCTCGGCAGGGGTAGGGAAGGGAGCCAGTCCTTTGAACTGCCTGTTGGTATGAAAACGCTCGCGACGGCCGGTAAGAATCTTATGGGCGTAGGCTTGGTGACCAACGTCCCATACAAGTTTGTCGTAGGGTGTGTCAAAAACGTAATGTAAAGCTACGGTGAGTTCAATCGTTCCTAAAGAGGAACCGAGGTGACCCGGATTATGACTGAGTTCTCGTATGATAAAATCGCGTAACTCGTCACAAAGGGCGGGGAGTTCACCAACCGACAAAGACTTCAAGTCTTTGGGCGAATTGATACTATTGAGATACTTATATTCCACAATTGATGTATAAAAAGCGGGCAAAGATACGAATTTTTATTGAAACGACCAAATATTTCTCGTCTTTTCTCCATTTCTATGCCGAAAAATGCATAAAAATGACGAATTTATTTGCACATATCAAAAAAAAGCAGTACTTTTGCAGTCCCTTTCGTGGTCAATGACTTTTTAACCCACGGAAGCGGTAGTTAGAAAGGAGGTGTCATGCAATGATCGTAGTACCTGTAAAAGAAGGCGAGAATATCGAACGCGCCATTAAGAAATTCAAACGTAAATTCGATAAGACCGGTGTCATTAAAGAGCTTCGCGCCCGTCAACAATTCGACAAACCGTCCGAGTTGAAGCGTATCAAGATGCAGCATGCTATTTATGTTCAGCAGTTGCATGCACATGATGATATGTAATTGATACATATACATAAATGCAAGAGGGAGACCGTTGGTCTCCTTTTTTTGTCCTTTTTTGTAACAAAGTGTATTTTTATTTGCGTATATCGAAAAAAAGTTGTAATTTTGCAGCGCAAACTGCAAAAAACGAAAACGTATTTGCTTGCAGATATATCAGTGTGCGCGGACGCACCTCTCCGCCATCGCTCACGAGATGTAAAACAGTGAGGACATAGACCCCGAAATGTTGGGGACATATAGCGTTGTAAGCCCAACTTGATTCTTCGAAAACTTCGACACTTTTCAAGAATTATTACTTATTCAAGTACGGTTTTGCACGCTCGCGTTTCGGCGTGAGTTTTCTGTGCGTACATTTGAATAAGTAAGGTAGTCGAAGACCTCGAAGAATCAAATGAAGCGAGCGAAAGCCCACGCTTTTTTTGTGTCCTGCGCATTATTAACTAAATCAATATAGAGCCATGCTTTTTAACTCATTAGAGTTTGCCATATTCTTACCCATCGTCTTTGCCCTTTATTGGCTGCTCAACAAGCACCTTAGGTGGCAAAACCTCTTTGTCGTCGTTGCCAGTTACATCTTCTACGGCTGGTGGGATTGGCGCTTCCTTATCCTTATCGCTTTTACCTCTTTCTGCTCTTGGGGTAGCGGCTTACTCATAGACAAATCGCCCAAACCCAAACTGTGGCTCACCCTTAATATCGTCATCAACTTGTTGATATTAGGCGTTTTCAAATACTTCAACTTCTTTGTAGGCAGTTTCTGCGACTTATTTGGGCTGACGAACTCTATTGCTATCAAGGTTATCTTGCCTGTAGGTATCAGTTTTTATACCTTCCAAGCCCTCTCATACTCTATTGATGTCTATCGCAAGCGGATTGCCCCCACACGTGATGTCATAGCCTTCTTTGCTTATGTCTCCTTCTTCCCTCAGTTAGTAGCAGGACCTATTGAGCGAGCCACCAACTTACTACCGCAGTTTGAGCGTCAGCGCACATTCAATTACGAAGAAGCAGTAGATGGGATGAGACGTATCCTTTGGGGCTTATTCAAGAAGATTGTCGTTGCGGACAACTGTGCCACTTATGTTGACCAAGTGTGGAATAACTACGCCAACGAATGTGGTAGTACCTTAGCCCTTGCGGCTATCCTCTTTGCTTTTCAGATTTACGGTGACTTTAGTGGTTATTCGGATATAGCTATTGGTTCGGCTAAACTCTTTGGTATCCGTTTGAAGGACAATTTCCTCACGCCTTATTTCTCCCGTAATGTGGCTGAGTTCTGGAAGCGTTGGCATATATCGCTTAACACTTGGTTTGTTGATTACGTGTATATCCCGTTGGGTGGCAGTCGTGAAGGGCGTTGGAAAACGATTCGCAACACGTTTGTTATTTTCCTTTTGAGTGGTTTATGGCATGGTGCCAATTGGACTTATGTCACTTGGGGCTTGTACCACGCTTTGCTCTTTGTTCCGCTTATTCTCCTTGGTCGCACCAAGGCTTATAGTGGCGTAGCCACTTGGAAACAACTGCCTCAAATCCTCCTCACTTTTGCCCTCGTTGTCCTTGGCTGGATCATCTTCCGCGCCCCCTCTATCGCCGATGCATGGGGGTATATTACATCTCTTTTTACACCTTTGATTGCCTTCCCAATGGTAATAAGTGGACTAAAGAGAACTATCTTTGCCGTTCTTATTCTTATTGGGGCAGAATGGTTTCAACGCAAGAAAAGTCATGGTTTAGATATAGCAAATCTTCATTGGAGCTTAAGATATTTTATCTATTACATCCTAATGCTATTCATCTTGGAGTTGGGTGGCAATAGTCAATCTTTTATTTATTTCCAATTCTAAAATGAAACGTTTTATTTTTACAATAGTTTGTATTCTTGGTATCCCAAGTTTAGTTGCTTTAGGCATTTATCTTTGGACAGATCCGTTTAGGTATTTGCACACGTTTGATATAGAAAATACGGACGCAACCAATCGTGAATATCTATCAACAGAATTGTATCTTCGCAATCGAGATAGTATTCAATATAATTCTTTTATTTTCGCGAGTTCACGAGGGGGTGGATTTAATACTTATCAATGGAAACAATATTTAGGCGAGGATGCCCAACCTTTTCTATTTCAAGGATGGTCTGAAACGTTAACAGGGGAATATCTAAAAATAAAATATCTTGACGAGTCAGGTGCACGGATAAAAAATACAATCCTAATGCTCGATATTCCTGGTTCGTTTGGGGAACCGCAATTATCGCACAAAGCATTAGATATGAAACATTTTATGTTTACGGGTGGAACTCGTTTTACATACAATGCTTATCAATTTTTCAATTTTCTTCAAAAGCCAAGTAATTGGATTACGAGTATTAAACGAAGAAATAATAAAGAGCCTTATTATGCTGACCGTATTTCTAATGATTGGGACGCCAACAATTGTAATGATTACAAAGAGTTACCGGCACAAGATAGTTTGAAAAGTTGCACTATGACAACGCGTAATTCATTTTATGCTAGAATCAACGGCAAGACATTGGAAGATGTGAAGACATCGTCTCCTATCATTGATAAATCTAAAAAACAAATCTTGAAAGAGATAAAGGCTATTTTTGATAAACAACAAACTAATTATGCCATTGTCATTTCTCCGGGAATTTGCTATACAAGTTTTTCTATTAATCCAACTGACTTACAAATTCTTAAACTAATTTTCGGCAATGATAATGTGTATAATTATGCAGGTATAAACGAATTTACTACCGATGCAAATAATTTCTCTGACCCAGGACATTTTGGTCGGAGAGTTGGCTTTTTGATAATACAAGACATTTACGAGAAGTAGCACTTCTTAATCCTGCCTATATTTTTTGTCCCTATCGGTGTGCGCGAACGCACTTTGTCCCCTTTCTCCCCCTTTTATGCGGTCTAGTTCGTCTATTCCCTCTCGTTTCTGTACCCTGTCCCTTCTCGGCGAAAGTCTTTCGCCGTTTGGGCGACCCTTTGGAGTGTCTCTCCCCCGCGGTTCGCAACCGCGGCTTATTCGTCCTGTGCCACGAGCGTTCGCGAGTGGCGAATTTATCGGAGTACGCGGACGCACCCCGCATTTTATGCGGTCTAGATTGTCTAGTAGGCGCCAGCCTTCTCCCCTCCTATCCCCCTGCTTTCAGCACTTACTATCTGCTCGGTAACTGCTCGGTATCTGCTCGGTATCTGCTCGGTAACTGTAGCAGTCTTTGCTATGTCATCACTAGGTGATGAGTAAGTGATGCCCGAAGGGCTAAACGAGAAAAAGGGAACAGGATACAGAATATAGAAAAATGTAATGTTAAGATAGCAAAACGAAAATAGGAAACTATAAAAGTTGTTAAAGTTTCCAAAAGACTTGCATATATGGAATAATTTTTGTACCTTTGCAGCCAGTTTTTCGAAGTATCGAAAACAAAATAGAGAAATAACAACCATAAGTTAGTTATATAGAAGCCGAAATGGAGAATACACGAGAAAATATTATTCAAAGTGCTTCGGAGAAGATGCGCATAGCGGGCATTCGGTCGGTGTCCATCGAAGATATATGTCGCGATTTGGGTATATCCAAAAAGACGTTCTACGTCTATTTTGAGACCAAAGATCTGCTCATTGACGAACTCCTTCACCGCAAGGAACAATCCCTCTATGATGATGTGTTGCGTCAGAGTAAGGGTAAGTCCATTGCCGACCTTCTTGTTCATTCGATGCAGATAGCCAAGTCCGGTCAGGATGTAAGGCAAATGCCCTCCCTCTTCTACGACCTCAAGAAGTATTATCCTCAGCAGTTTGAGGCTCACCTTCAACGCTTAGAGAAGTGTAACCAAGAGTTGTTGACCCGTTTTCTCACGCGAGGTAAGCAAGAAGGTGTGTTCCGCGAGGATTTGGATGTGGAATTGACGGCGATATTTCTTGCTAAATTGCACCAGAATATGCTTAATAAACTGACTACGGCGAAGGACAAGAACCTTGTCGCGCGCGTAAGTAAATATGGTGTAGACCTTATCTTTCGCGGACTGATCTCCGAGGAAGGAAAGAGAAAGATTGAAGAAAAGATTGCCCAGCGGGCTAAATGATGAATTGATAAATTAAAAATGATATGAAAAAGATTGTTATTACTCTTCTTTGCGCTATCGGACTGAGTCCGCTTTTTGCGCAAGACTCAACACTGGTTCTTTCGCTCAAAGAGGCGCAGGACTATGCTGTTAGACAGAACCGCTCGATGCAGAACGCGTCCTTAGAGGTTCAGAAAGCCCATGCTCAACGCTGGCAAACGATTGCCGCTATGTTACCTCAAGCCGACGCTTCGGGACAGTACATTAACATGTGCAATTACGAAATGAACTTCCTTGGCGGACAGAAAATCAACATGCCAAACTACATAACCGCCAATGTGACCGCTTCTATCGGTCTCAACGGACAGGCTATCGTGGGTGTGCTGCTTCAGAATATAGCCCTCGAGATGCAGGACATCACGCGTCAGCAGACCGAAACCGACCTGCGTGGCAATGTGATGACGACATATATGTCCGTCAAAATAATGGAGTCGGTAACCAGTTTGTTAGATTCGACCTTGGCCAATATGTTCACCCTTGCCGAGCAGACAAGGCGAATGGTGGAGGTAGGTGCCGCCGAGCAGACGCAGTACGACCAAATGCTTGTGCGTGTGAACGCGATGAGGAACAACGTTAACCAAAACAAACGCAGTGTCGATTTGGCTTACAACACGCTGCGCGTATTATTGGGCGTTTCGGCTGAGACGGAACTGGTACTCACGTCGGACCCTAATCCGGAGGGTATGTCCGATGATATACTCAACTTACTTGCTGAGCCGTTCGTGAAGGAGAATAACTATAACTACCAACTCCTCCAAAAGAACGTTGAGTTAGCTAAGAAGAACAAAGCGATGGCAGGTTGGGCTTATGGTCCTACGATTGGAGCAACGTATCAGTACCAAAAACGTTGGGACTTGTCGGAAGGCGGTTTTAATATGACACCTCCGAACATGGTAGCCGTTTCCCTTTCGCTGCCCTTGTGGTCGTCTGGTAAGCGTGCGGCAGGCATAACGGAAAAAAAGATTGCGCTCATGGAGGCACAGAATACGTTTGAGGAGACATCAGCAAACTTAGGTATTCAGCACCGCCAGTTATGCAATAACTTGGAGAACTCCTATGCTATCTTTGTTAACGAGAACGAGAACTTGAAGGTGACCAATCGTGTGATGAAGAACGTGATGAACAAATATACGTGGGGTTCGGCTTCCTTACTGGAACTGACGAATGCCGGTAACGACGTTATCTCCGCTCAATCGACCTATGTTCAGGCAACGATGACGCTTATTCAGAACTTCGTGGAACTGGAGAAGTTCCTACATAATGGAATTTAGTTTAAAGTTGAAAGAAGCCGACTAGTTTGATAGTTGAAAGTTTTATAGACGAAAAACATAATACAAAACAACATATTTATGAAAAAAGCATTATTATTACTTCCGGTGGCGTTATTTGCAGTTGCATGCACGCAAAAAGCCACCACAACAGGAAATGAAGATGAACGTGTAGAACAGGTTTCTACCATTATTCTTCAATCGCGTCCCGTAGAGCGTATGATTCAAGTCAGTTCTAATCTTCAAGGTTACCAAACGGTTAATATCGCTCCTTCCCTTCAGGGAAAGATTGAGCATATCTACGTTGAGGTAGGTGACCGCATGAACGAAGGCGATATGCTCGTGATGATGGACGAAAACCAATACAAGACCACCAAACTAACCCTTGGTAACCTCACCATTGAGAAACAGCGTATGGACGCACTCTTGGAGTCGGGTTCGGTGAGTCAACAGTCCTATGATCAAATTAAACTCAGTTACGACCAAACGAAGGAGTCTGCCGAGTTCTTGGAGCGCAACACCTATGTGAAGGCTCCCTTCAAGGGCGTTATCTCCGCTAAGAACTACGAGGACGGCGAACTCTATGCCGGTCAACCGATTGTGGTTCTTACCGAGATTAACAAACTCAAGACCCTTATTGCTATTCCCGAGACTTATTTCCCGCTGGTTAAGGAGAATATGAAACTGACCGTTAAGTCGGAGATTTATCCCGATAAGACCTTCCCTGCTACCATCGAGGTTGTTTATCCAACCATTGACCCGTCAACGCACACATTCCAGTGCAAGGTTGTTATTCCGAACAAAGAAGAACTCCTCCGTCCGGGTATGTACGTTACCACCACGCTGGGATTGGGTAAAGAGGAGGTTATAGCCGTTCCTTACCAATCGGTAGAGAAACTGGTGGGAGCTAACGACCGCTACGTCTTCCTTAATAATAACGGGCGCGCGCAACGCGTAACCGTTACTTTGGGTCAACGTATAGACGAGGATGTGGAGATTATCGCTCCCGAGATCGTTTCCGGTGCTGAGTATGTCTATGTGGGTCAGCATAAACTTGTGGACGGAGTGAAACTCAACGTTGTGAATAACGTTGAGTAGTTTGATAACTGATAGTTGATAGTTTAAAGTTTAAAGAAGCCGACTAGTTTTATAGTTTAAAGTTATTAAGTTATGGCAATTTACAAAACAGCGATACAAAAACCGGTCACGACAGCTCTTATCTTTGTGGCCGTGATTGTCATAGGTCTATTCTGCTTCACGCAGTTGCCTATTGACCAATTTCCTGAGATGGATCCGCCCTATGTGACGGTGATGACCACCTATCCGGGAGCTTCTGCCTCAGAAATGGAAACGAACGTAACTAAAGTGTTGGAGAATGCCCTCAACTCGGTGGACCACCTCAAGCACTTGACTTCTCAATCGAAAGATAATATATCCATGGTGACCATGGAGTTGGAGTGGGGTGAAGATATTGATGAGGCGGTCAATGATATTCGGTCCTTCGTCGATATGACCAAGGACCGCCTGCCCGATAACTGCGGTACGCCCGTTATCTTTAAATTCTCCACATCCTCGATGCCTATTGCACAATACTCCTTCACGGCAGACGAGAGTTATGCCGGATTGGATAAACTGCTCAATGACGAGATTGTACCCCAACTGAGCCACATTGACGGTATCGGTAATATCTCCCTTTCCGGTTCGCCTGAGCGTTACGTCTATGTCGATTGTGACCAGCAAAAACTGGACGCTTATGGTTTGAGTTTGGAGCAGATTGGTCAAGTAGTGACCGCCAATAACCTCAACCTCAGTTCCGGTACGGTGAAGATGGTGAAGGAACAGTATCAGATGCAGGTTCGTTCCGAGTTCATCGACTCGAAGGAGATAGAGGACCTTATGGTCACTATTACTCCCAAGGGACAAACCGTCTTTGTTCGTGATATAGCTACGGTACGCGACACGATTAAGGATTTGAGTTTGGACGAGAAGACGAACGGACGCGAGTCGGTGCGTCTGATTGTAGCTAAACAGACGGGTGCCAACACCGTTAAGGTCTGCGAGAGCGTCAAAGCCGAACTGGCAAAGATACAGAAGCAGATACCGTCTGATATTAAGATTGAGAAGATTTATGAATCTTCGGAGAATATCCGTAACTCCATCAACTCCTTGGAGGAATCAGTGCTGTACGCCTTGCTCTTCGTGGTGCTGGTAGTGCTCTTCTTCCTTGGACGCTGGCGCGCAACGATTATCATCTCGCTCACTATTCCTATTTCCTTGATTGTAGCCTTTGCGTACTTGAAGTTGGTGGATTCGTCCATCAATATCATCTCGCTTTGCTCGCTCACAATCGCTATCGGTATGGTGGTGGATGATGCAATTGTGGTCTTGGAGAACATAACCAAGCACGTTGAACGTGGCGAGAACCCGCGTGAAGCGGCTATCTACGCCACCAATGAGGTGTGGATATCCGTTATCGCAACCACCCTTGTGCTCGTCGTTGTGTTCGTGCCCTTGACGATGATCAATGGTCAAGCCGGTGTCATGTTCCATGAGTTGGGTTGGATTGTGACTATCGTTTGCTGTACCTCCACGGTGGTGGCTATCACCTTGACGCCGATGCTCGCTTCTAAACTGCTCAAAGCGCGTAAGGTGCACGTGGATGAGAAGGGTAACCTCATTGACGATGAGGCGAATAAGAACACTTGGTACGACCGTACCGTGGTGGCACTGCTCGATAAGATAGATGATGCTTATGCTCGTTCGCTCGGTTGGTGTTTGCGCCATAAAGGGGCTACGTTCACTATCTTAGGTCTTTTCTTTGTGGCAAGTCTGTTGCCGATGGTTATGGGTAAGATTGGTTTTGACTTTATGAAACCGCAAGATAATGGTCGTCTGTCCGTTACGGTTCAACTCCAACGTGGTACACGTATTGAGGAGACCTTAAAGACGGCGCGTAAGTTAGAGACGCGTTTCTACGAACTCTGCCCCGAGATTGAACTCATCAATACCTCTGCCGGTTCCAACGATGACGCGTCTATCTCAGCCCTCTTCTCTTCGACGATGAACAATAAGATCTCGATGACTGTCCGTACCAATAAGAAGTGGGAACGTGAGCGTTCTATCTTCGAGATTGCAGAGGTGCTTCGTCAGGAGATGGCTCGCTATCCCGAGATTACCGAGTATCAGGCTAATACCGGTTCCGGTATGGGAGGTGGTGCACAGACGGTGGATATCGAGATATACGGATACGATTTTGCGTCCACATCCGCTTTGGCTGAGAAGTGCAAGTATCTTGCCAAACAACTCCCCGGTGCTCGTGACGTGAGTGTAAGCCGTGAGGACGACCGTCCCGAGATTAATATCACGGTGGATAAAGAGAAGGCGTCTCGTTTGGGCCTGACTTCGGCAACGATTTCCACGTACCTCCGCAACCGTGTTAATGGTATGAACAGCGGTTATCTCAAGGAGGATGGTTCGGAGTACGATATACTCGTTCGTTTGAAAGAGGATAACCGTAACTCACTATCCGATATTCTTGATTTCTCTATACCTACCGCTACGGGAGGTAAGGTCAAACTGAGTGAGGTGGCTTCCGTGGGTGAGTATTGGGCTCCGCCTACCATTGAGCGTAAGGCGCGTCAACGTATTGTCACCGTTCACGTGTATCCGTACGATATATCCTTGGGCGAACTGGCACAAGAGATTGAGAATAAGGTGATGCCGGAACTTGACTTCCCGACGGGTTACAGTTATCGTTTAGCAGGTACGTTTGAGACCCAACAAGAGACCTTCGGTAATATGGGACTATTGGGATTGCTCATTATCCTGCTTGTTTATATCGTGATGGCTTCGCAGTTTGAGTCCTTCTCGTACCCGGGTATTATTATGTTCGCTATTCCGTTTGCCGTCTCGGGTGTACTCATTGCCCTTTGGCTGACCGGTCGTTCGCTGGATATGGTAGGTGCTATGGGTCTGGTGCTCTTGGCGGGTATCGTGGTGAAGAACGGTATTGTGCTTGTCGATTATATCAACCTTATGCGTGAACGTCACTTACCGCTTAATGAGGCGATTATGGTTTCCGGTAGGTCGCGTATCCGTCCGGTGCTTATGACGGCGTTTACGACTATCTTAGGTATGGTGCCGATGGCTGTAAGTAATGGTGAGGGTGCTGAGATGTGGCAACCGTTGGGTATCGTTGTTATCGGCGGTTTGACCGTTTCAACCTTCCTTACCTTGTATATCGTACCCGTTATGTACGGCGCTATCACGAAAGAGGATGAGGCTGCCAAACTGGCTAAACTGCGTAAGAACTTCATCTTCATGGATATCAAAGTGAAAAAATAATAATATGAAGGCTTGTGCAAGCCGAGGGAGAGTTTACTCTCGGATCTCGGCGACGCCAAGACTCCATAAAAAATGAATTTTTTTATGAAAAGTGTAATGATTATCTTCAACCAGGCCAACACGGAGCGTGTTGAGTATATGCTGGATGTTTTGAAAATAAACGGATTTACGTTCTTTGAACAGGTTCAAGGTCGTGGCACGAATGGGGGAGTACCCCATCGTGGCACGCACGCTTGGCCCGAGATGAACAGTTGTGTTATTACGGTGGTAGAGGACGAACAGGCTCCGGCTTTGTTAGAGTCTATTAAGAAACTGGATCTCCGAAATGAGGAGATTGGTGTCCGTGCCTTCATGTGGAACGTGGAGGCTACGGTATAAAAGCCGTCAATGAGCCGTCAATCTTCCGGAAACGAAAAACGCAAGTTGCTGAATGATAGCAACTTGCGTTTTTTTTTCTATGTGATCCATGCAGGATTCAAACCTGCAACCCCCACATCCGTAGTGTGGTACTCTATTCAGTTGAGCTAATGGACCTTTTTACGAAAGCGAGTGCAAAGGTACTGCTTTTTTTTGACATGTGCAAATTTTTCTGCATTTTTTTGCAAAAAAGTGAAAAAAAAGCAGTGCTTTTCTTGTATTTCGTTTGTGAAATTGACTAAGTTGAGGGCAAAATCCAGATTGCTCATTTCCCAATATGTATTAAAGGCTTCTTTACATATAAGCAAAAAATTTATAAAATAAATGCTTTTTTCGTTAAAAGAGTGATTTTTTTTTGCGTATATCGTTTTTTTTTACTATCTTTGCCGCCCAATTTGCACAAATAGGCGCTTGCCTGCGCGTGCGTGAGAAACATTGAATTATGAAAGAGAATAATTTTTGCGTCATTATGGCGGGCGGTATCGGGAGTCGATTTTGGCCGTTTAGCACGAACGAGAAACCCAAACAGTTTTTGGATTTCTTCGGCACGGGTCGTAGTCTAATACAAATGACGGTGGATCGCTTCCGCCCGTTAGTGCCCATCAAAAACGTGTTGATAGTAACTAATATCGCTTATCGCGAGATGATATTAGAACAAATACCCGACCTGCCCCCCGAGAATGTTCTCTGCGAACCCGCCCGACGCAATACTGCGCCTTGCATAGCGTATGCTATGGCGAGAGTAAGGAGTATGGCGGATGGTGGAGAGGCGAATATTGTGGTGGCTCCAAGTGACCACCTCATACTCAACGAGGCGGAGTTCTTACGCGTAGTGCAAAAAGGATTCGATTTCGTAGAGCACAACGACGCCCTATTGACATTGGGAATGAAACCGACACGACCGGAGACCGGATATGGATATATTCATCAGTTGAGAGTTGAGAGTTTAGAGTGTAGAGAAGTTGAGAGTTTAGAGTGTAGAGTTAAGAAAGTGCAGGCGTTTAAGGAGAAGCCGGATTTGGAAACGGCCAAACAGTACCTCGCAGCAGGTGATTACCTTTGGAACTCGGGACTGTTCATTTGGTCTCTCAAGAGCATTGAAAACGCCTTGAAGGAACATCTTCCCGAGGTGGCTGCTATCTTTGCTAAAGGACAAACGGTCATGGGTACTGAACAAGAACCGGCGTTTATCCAAGATTATTTCCCTCAATGCCCCAATATATCTATCGACTATGGCGTGATGGAAAAAGCCAAAGACGTCTATGTCCTTCCTGCCGATTTCGGTTGGAGCGACCTCGGCACGTGGGGTTCTCTACACGAACTGAGTAAGAAAGACGAAAACAACAACGTTGCCCTTCATTGTCAGGCAAAGTTCTATAATGCGAAGGGCAATATAGTTGCGCTTGAAGACCGCTGCGCTGGTCGCTCCGGCGACTCCGACACTCCGGCTTCGCTTGAAAGACAAGGTGCAATATATGTGGTGGTAGAAGGAGTGGATGATATGATTGTGGCGCAGAGTGGGGATGTGTTACTCGTTTGTAAGAAACAAGATGAACAACAGATACGTGAATTCGTAAAGGATTATGAGTTATTTAAACTTTGACAAGACCTTATTGGTTAATCTTGAACGCTCCCTCAAAAAGGAGATTATTCGTACCAACCGTGCCGGCGTGTATAGTTCGACCACCTTGGTGGATTGTAATACGCGTAAGTACCACGGTCAGTTAGTGATGCCGATTCCTGAGTTAGGGTCGGACAATTATGTGCTTCTCTCCTCGCTTGATGAGACTGTCATTCAACACGGGGCAGAGTTTAATTTAGGTATTCATAAGTATTCGGATTGCTTCTTACCCAACGGACACAAGTACATTCGTCAGTTTGAGTGCGAAACAGTGGCTAAAACGACCTATCGCGTAGGCGGTGTGGTTCTTACCAAAGAGCGTGTACTCGTTAGTTTTGAACCGCGAGTGCTCATTCGTTATACCCTCGTGGAAGCCGGTTCTCCCACAGTGATGCGTTTCCGTCCGTTCTTAGCCTTCCGTAGCGTCAATGAACTGACAAAAGCTAATGGGCAAGCGAGGACGGATATGAACGACTGCGCTAATGGCCGATTCAACTGTATGTATGAAGGTTTTCCCAACCTTTATATGCAGTTCAGTAAGAAAGTGGAGTATCGTCATAACCCGCAATGGTATAAGGATATTGAGTACCCCAAAGAGCAAGAGCGCGGATATGACTACAAAGAGGACCTGATGGTGCCCGGTTATTTCGAGTTGCCGATGAAACAAGGCGAGAGTGTTATCTTCTCCGCCGGCATATCCGAACTTAAGCCAACGACTCTCAAGAGTTTATGGACCAAAGAAGTAGCTCGCCGTATTGAGCGCACGTCTATGTTTGACTGCCTGCGTAATGCTGCGGCTCAGTTCTACAAAAGGGTAGATGACAAATGCTATCTGCTTGCCGGCTATCCTTGGTTCAAAGCTACTGCCCGAGAGGAGTTCTTCGCTACCCCGAGTTGTACGCTGGACATCGACCGACCCGAGTATTGGGAGGCGATAATGGACCGTACTGCCGTGCCGTTGGTGCGTTCAATAGTGGAGAGTGGAGAGTGGAATGTGGATAGTGAGTTACAAGGCTTGGATGAGCCGGATGCGCTGTTGTGGCTTATTCGCGCCTTCCAGAAATACGCCCATAAATATACACCCAAACAGGCAGCAGAGAAATACTGCGACTTATGTGTAGCCATCATTAACCTCTACCGCAAGCAGAACCACCCCCGTGCTTTCGTTCATCAGAATAACCTCATTTGGACGGACGGCACTCAGCGTCCGGCTACTTGGATGGCAGCCACAGAGAACGGTTATCCCATCACCCCTCGTACGGGATATATAGTGGAGATCAACGCATTGTGGTATAACGCCTTACGCTTCACGGCAGAACTGCAACGCGAGATGGGCAAGGAGATGGCTGCTGATTTATTGGAGTATCAAGCGGAGATTGCCAAAGACGCATTCATCAAGACCTTCTGGAACGGCGTTTATCTCAACGACTACGTGATTAATGGCTATGCCGACAAGGAAGTCAGGCCCAATCAGATTTGGGCGGTGTCGTTGCCTTATTCGCCACTGGATAAACACCAAGCCAAAGCGGTGGTGGATATATGCACGAAAGAGTTACTCACGCCTCGCGGCTTGCGAACCCTATCTCCTAAGTCGGGCAATTATCGACCCGTTTATATCGGAGGAGAGAAAGAGCGTAACCGCAATTACCATAACGGTCCCGTTTGGCCTTATACGATAGCAGCATATGGACGCGCTTATATGAACGTGTATAAGCACAGCGGTTTGAGTTTTATGGAGCGGATGCTCGTCGGTTTTGAAGACGAGATGGGAACATTAACCATCGGTTCGCTCAATGAGTTATACGATGGTAATCCTCCGTATAAGGGACATGGAGGAATGAGTTATGCTCCTTCCGTGGCTGCGGTTATCAGTGTGTTGGATACAATGAAAAGATATAACGTATGAGAGCATTAATGTTTGGTTGGGAGTTTCCTCCTCATATCTTAGGTGGTTTGGGAACCGCCAGTTATGGTCTGACGCGCGGCATGGCGCAGCAGGAAGATATGCAGATTCTCTTCGTTATTCCCAAACCGTGGGGAGACGAGGATCAATCGTTCCTGCGTATCATCGGAGCCAATAGCATACCCGTTCCGGGACGCGGGTGTATCGAGTTCTCGGGTCGTTATCCGGACAACTTAGTGGAAGAGATTGGTAACTACGAGCAGGTTGGTCGCGAATTGGCTTATCGTGAGCAGTTCGATATTATCCACTCGCACGATTGGCTCACTTATCCTGCCGGTATTGCCGCTAAGCAAGTGACCGGTAAACCGCTCGTCATTCACGTTCATGCAACCGATTTTGACCGCTCCCGCGGCAATGTCAACCCAACCGTTTATGCGATTGAGCGACGAGGGATGGATGCCGCTGATCATATTATGTGCGTGAGTAACCTCACTCGCCAAACGGTGATTGAGAAATACGGGCAAGACCCCTCGAAGGTGAGCACCGTTCACAATGCGGTTGAGCCGTTGGCTAATCCTGAGGAGTTTGTCAAACACCCTCGCAAGGATAAGGTAGTAACGTTCCTCGGACGTATCACGATGCAGAAAGGTCCAGAGTATTTTGTGGAGGCTGCGGCACGTGTTCTTGCCAAAACAGACGGCGTACGTTTTGTGATGGCAGGTTCGGGAGATAAGATGCACGAGATGATAGAACTGGTTGCCAAACGAGGTATTGCGGATAAGTTCCACTTCCCGGGATTCATGCGAGGCAAACAGGTACAAGAGATTCTGGCGGATTCGGATGTATATATTATGCCCTCCGTGAGTGAACCGTTTGGAATCTCTCCCTTGGAGGCTATGCAAGTAGGTTGTCCCTCGATTATATCCCATCAGTCGGGTTGCGCAGAGATACTGACGCACGCTATTAAGACCGATTATTGGGATATAGACGCCATGGCAGACGCAATCTATGCGATAGTCAAGTATCCGGCAATGTATAAGTCGCTGCACGAACTGGGACAAGCGGAGGTGAATAATATCCGCTGGTACGATGCCGGTCTAAAAGTAAGAGCTATCTATAACAAAGTGTTGGGGTGGCATTAATCAGTTTACAGTTCACAGTTAAAAAATAAAGTTATGAAAAATATCTGTTTTTGTTTCCAAATGCAAGCTCCTTATCGACTGAAACGTTATCGCTTCTTCGATATAGGAAAAGATCACTATTACTATGACGACATGGCGACGGACGAGTACATTGAGTGGCTCGTTAACACTTCGTATATGCCGCTGTGTAAGACGATTCAAGAAATGATTCGTTTGAGTAAAGGTAAATTCCATTGCGCAATTAGTATCTCCGGCACCCTCATTGAGAGTTTTGAACAGTTTGCTCCCGAGATGATTGATGTGCTCAAAGAGTTGGCAGAAACGCAATGTGTGGAGTTCTTGGCAACACCGTTTGCTTATTCCCTCGCGTCCGAACAGAACGAGAATGAGTTCTTAGACCAACTGGAGAAACAGGGCAGTGTGGTCAAAGACCTCTTTGGCACCAAACCCACTACGCTATGGAACACGGAGTTGCTTTACAGCGACGATATGGTGGCTTCCCTTTATAAGCAAGGCTATAAGACAATTTTGACGGAGGGTGCCAAACATATCCTCAGTTGGAAGTCTGCAAATAAAGTGTACTCGTCCGCAGCGAATACGAAGATGAAAGTGCTACTGCGCAATGTAGGATTGAGTGACGAACTGAGTTTCCACTTCTCGGATCCTAATTGGGGTTCGTATCCGATAGATGCAGAGAAATACGCTAACATGTTACAACAACTGCCGGAGGAAGATGACCTAATCAATATCTGGGTAGGCGCAGAGACGTTTGGTGTCCGTCAAAATGCGCAAACGGGAATCTTCGAGTTCCTAAAAGCGCTGCCTTATTATGTCTTAGAGCGTGAGATGGGCTTTGTAACTCCCGCGGAGGCTGCCAAGAAAGCCGCCAAAGATGTGATGAGTGCTCCCTATCCGTTGACATGGTCGGGTGAGGCAAAAGACCTCAGCGTTTATGCCGGTAACGATTTGCAACAAGAGGCTATCAATAAACTTTATGCCGTTGCAGAACGCGTTCGCTTGTGTTCGGATAAGCAGTTGAAAGCCAATTGGCTGCGGTTGCAAGATGTGAACTACCTGCATTATATGAATCATATCGACCAAGGCTCCACGCAGTTCGAGTCAGCCTATGATGCGTTCATCAATTATATGAATATCTTGGCAGACTTCCTCCAACTCGTGGAGGAACAGTACCCCACCACCATTGAGAACGAGGAACTGAACGAACTGCTTAAGACTATTCGTAACCAAGAGAAGGAGATTGCTGCGCTGAAGAAGAAGTCGAAATAAAAGGTTGAAAAAGGTATTGTTAATAGGGTTCTTGGTGCTTTTCGCGATGAGTGCAATAGCTGAAAAGAGACCGAAGACACGTATTCGCACGTGGCAGATTGATGGTTTGACCACTTTGGCGGATACCGTGCCTATTGACACTTCCTATCTCAACCTGCCGATGAAGGGTGTGCTCAACGATTTCTCTATCTCGAACGTTTGGAACGGTAATACCGTTTCTCCCGTGCAGTCGCGTTTGTGGTTTGCCAATAAGAACACCGTGGATGATATCTTCGGCAAGCAGTATCAGCCCTATACCATCACTCCGCAGGATGTACGTTTCTATAATACAACAACCCCTTATTCGAGGATAGGCTATAGCCGCGGTTTCATTTCCGGACATGAGGAGAATGAGATACATTTTCTCTTTACGGGCAATCTCAATAAGCAAATCAATTTGGGAGGTGAGATTAACTTCGAGAAGGCATATGGTCACTATGCCAATCAAGAAGGCAAGTACGTCAACGGAGCGGTGTGGGGTAGTTATGACGGAGATAATTACTTCGTTCATGCGGCATTCAGTTTTAATACCTTAAGTAACTTTGAGAACGGAGGTTTGCGTGATACGGCAGACCTAAGGGGTGATTTGGCAGCAGGGGATATACCCGTTCGGCTGCAAGGTATGTCGGGATATAAGTATATTGCCGGTTATCTCAACCACGGATATAGATTATGCTTAGCCAAGGAGCGTCACGATAGTGTGATGGGCATTAACGGTTTTGGCGAGAAAGAGATGCGGGACACTATCCTCTATGAGTATATACCGCTGATGTCGTTCAGTCATACGTTTGAGACCAATAATTCGGTTCATCGTTATATCGAAAAGCAAGCCAACCAAGGTTTCTTCCCGAATATGTACCACAACCCGAAACAAACGAACGACTCAACAAATGTGCTGACTATTCGTAATACCTTAGCAGTAACTTTTGAGGAAGAGTTTAATAAATTGCTGCACTTTGGATTTACGGTATATGCTCGCAATGAGTGTCAGCGATTCCTTATCCCTCAGGCGATAGGGAAGAACGACACCACGTGGGCACCCATCAATAATGACCCGTCTGCTATGTTGGCGCGGCAGACGCGGCAGTACGATGACACATTATACCAAGATCAATGGACTAATAACACTTTTGTAGGAGGAACATTGTATAAGAAAACGGGTAAGTATATTTTCTATGATGCAGGAGGTGAGGTCTGTGTGTTAGGTTATAAGTTAGGTCAGTTTGGTATCAACGGAAAAGTGAATGCTCTTTTCCCTGTGGGGAAGGATTCGATGGATATAGAGGCTAAAGTGCATTTTGGTAACGAGGCGGTGAATTACTATTTGCAGCATTATTACTCGAATCACTTCTGTTGGAACAATAACTTCTCCAAGCCGCTCGTTTTGCAAGTGCAAGGGGCTATTAAGTACCCAACCCGATGGGTTAAACCGGCAGTGAATATCGGTTTTGAGAATAGAACGAATCATATTTATTTTGATGCCAAGGATGGTTTGCCACATCAGATGGATGGTAATGTGCAGATCTTCTCCGCCGATGTGCAATGCGATTTGACCTCCCCGTGGGTGAACTTGGAGAATCATGTGGTTTATCAAACATCGTCTAATGAAGTCGTTCCCCTGCCTGCTCTCACGTTGTACCATAACCTTTATTACCATGGTACGTGGTTTAAGGCATTGGACACACAAGTAGGTGTAGATATGCGCTTCTTTACTAAGTATCACGCTCCGGTCATCAATCCAGCAACGGGTCAGTTCTGCGTTCAGAACGAAGTGGAGATAGGTAATTATCCGATACTCAATGTATATGCTAATTTCTATGTCAGACTACTGCACTTAAAGTTTTTTGCGCAATATACACACTTCAATTACTGGTTTATGCGTCAGTCATCAGGCTATTACGCAATGCCGTCTTACCCTATGAATAGAGATGTGTTTAGAGCCGGTTTGGTATGGCATTTTTATAATTAAGAAGAATGTTGACAGTTAGATTAAATAAGATTTTGACGTATGCTCGTGAGGAGGCGGAGCGTTTGCAGAATACGCTCGTTCAGCCGGAGCATCTATTATTAGGTATTCTGCGTTTAGGAGAAGGTCAGGCGTATTCGACGCTTCATGAACTTGGTTGGAACGAAATGGTTGCCAAACAGCAGTTAGATAGCGCTTTGGCAGGACCGCCGTCTGACTTATTACAGCCGGCTCAACGTTCGGCTCAGGTGGAGCGTATCCTGCGTGTGGCGGATTCGGAAGCTAAACTAACCCAAGCGCAAGCGGTGGGAAGTATTCATTTGCTCATGGCTATTCTGCATGAACACATCAATCGTGCGGCGGCTTATTTAGAATCGGCATGGGGAATAACCTATGACCAAGTGTTAGAACGTCAACGCAGCGGGGCTACTGTCAAGAATGCTGCACCTATGGCGGACGATGTGGCAGACGCACCCGAACAAGACCGTCCTAAGCAGTTTGGTAAACAGCGTAGTAATAGTGCTACCCCGATGTTGGATAAGTACGGACGTGACCTGACCGGTCAAGCCAAAGAGGGTTTATTGGACCCTGTAGTAGGCAGAGACTTGGAGATAGAGCGCGTTATGCAGATTCTTTCCCGTCGTAAGAAGAATAACCCTATTCTGATAGGCGAACCCGGTGTGGGTAAATCCGCTATTGTGGAAGGACTGGCTTTGCGTGTCATTAGAGGCGAAGTGCCTGCCTTGGCTGGTAAACGGATAGTAACCTTAGACATAGCCTCTATGGTGGCAGGTACTACGTATAGAGGACAGTTTGAAGAAAGGATGAAGAAACTCATTGAGGAAATGAATCAGCACAAAGAGATTATCCTTTTCATCGATGAGATACACACGATCATAGGTGCCGGTAATGCCCAAGGGTCATTGGATGCTGCCAATATCCTTAAACCCGCTTTGGCGCGAGGGGAAGTACAGTGCATAGGTGCCACCACGATTGAGGAATACCGCAAGTCGGTGGAGAAAGACGGAGCCTTAGAGCGTCGTTTCCAAAAAGTGATGGTGGTAGCTTCTACGTTGGAGCAGACGATGGCTATTCTCCAACAACTGCAAGAGCAGTACGGTTCGTATCACCACGTGCACTATACGAAAGAGGCTTTGCAGGCGTGTGTCTTATTAGCCGACCGTTATCTTACAGATCGTGCTTTCCCCGACAAAGCCATTGATGTGCTGGACGAAGCCGGAGCGCGTAAGCATAGCCAAGATCAAGTGGTGGATATAACGCCCGAGGATATAGCCTCCGTCGTGTCAATGATGTCGGGTGTACCCGTACAGCGCGTACAAAGTGAGGAACAAGACCGCTTGCGGGATATGGCAGTAAGACTAAAAGCTAAGGTGATTGGTCAGAACGAGGCGGTAGATACGGTAGTGAAGGCTATTCAGCGTTCACGCTTAGGCTTGCGTGACCCCAAACGCCCGATAGGCAGTTTCTTTTTCTTAGGTCCTACGGGAGTAGGAAAGACCTATTTGGCTCAATGTTTGGCGGAGGAGATGTTTGGTTCCAAGGACGCCGTTATCCGCTTTGATATGAGCGAGTACGCAGAGAAACATACAGCATCGCTATTAGTAGGAGCGCCTCCCGGATACGTGGCATATGAAGATGGAGGTAAACTGACCGAAGCGGTTCGGCGCAAACCATATTCGATAGTGCTCTTTGACGAGATAGAAAAAGCGCATCCGGACATCTTTAATATTATGCTTCAGGTCTTGGACGAGGGGCGCCTCACGGATAGACAAGGACGGATAGTGGATTTTAAGAATACGATTATCATCTTGACCTCTAATGTGGGTACGCGTCAACTCAAGGAGTTTGGCGGTGGGGTAGGATTTACCTCCGCTATTCCGGACGAGAAAACCGCCAAAGCTACGCTGCTCAAAGCCTTAGACAAGACTTTCCCACCGGAGTTTGTGAATCGTATAGACCAAGTGGTAACCTTCAATAATCTCACGCAGGAGGCGTTGCGTAGTATTCTTGATTTAGAGTTAATGGACTTGCATAAGCGTCTGAAAGAACAGCATATCAAACTTGATGTGAGTGAACAGGTTAAGGTGGAATTGCTCCAAAAAACGGACTTTAAGCAATTCGGAGCACGTCCTATTCGCAGGTCTATCCAAACGTATTTGGAGGATAGGATAACGGAGAAGATGCTTTCTAAACGAAAAATAAGAACTATAAATATTAAAACACTATGACAATGGAAGTAACGGACGCTAACATCCAAACTTTGTTAGCAGACAACCGTGTGGTTGTTATTGATTTTTGGGCCCCGTGGTGCGGTCCTTGTAAGATGATGCTCCCCATCGTGGACGAAATGGCACAGACCTTTGAGGGTAAAGCCGTGATTGGTAAACTTAATGTGGACGAGAATCCGGACACGTGTGAGTTCTATCAAATTATGAATATCCCGACGATGCTTTTCTTCAAGAACGGAGAGTTGGTTAATCGTCATGTGGGTGCTTGTTCCAAGCAAGAAGTGGAAAGTCTAATTAACGAAATTCTGTAAAAAGAAGGAAAAATAACAAAAAATTTGCATATTTGAATAAAAAGTTGTAATTTTGTACGCTTTTTGCCTAAAGGCAATAAAGAACTATGTAATTGGGGTCTGGTAGCTCAGTTGGATAGAGCAACAGCCTTCTAAGCTGTGGGTCCCGGGTTCGAATCCCGGCCGGATCACAAAACACATCTTAATTACAACCCTACCAATAACTATGCGTCAACTAAAGATTACTAAATCCATTACGAACCGTGAATCGGCTTCGTTGGATAAATATCTGCAAGAGATAGGCCGCGAGGACCTTATCTCCGTAGATGAAGAAGTAGAATTGGCGGCTCGTATTCGTCAAGGCGACCGTGTGGCATTGGAGAAACTTACATGTTCCAACCTCCGTTTCGTTGTTTCCGTAGCCAAACAGTATCAGAACCAAGGTCTGTCTTTGCCCGACCTTATCAATGAGGGTAACTTGGGTCTTATCAAAGCAGCGGAGAAGTTCGATGAGACACGCGGTTTTAAGTTTATTTCTTATGCTGTGTGGTGGATTCGTCAGTCTATTTTACAAGCTTTGGCGGAGCAATCGCGTATTGTTCGTTTGCCACTGAACCAAGTAGGGTCTCTCAATAAAATCAATAAAGCCTACCAGCGTTTTGAACAAGAGCATGAGCGTAAACCGTCCGCAGAAGAACTGGCGGAGGAGTTGGATATACCCGTAGATAAGATTGCTGACACGCTGAAAATGTCGGGTCGCCACGTGAGTGTGGACGCTCCTTTCGTGGAAGGAGAGGATAATTGCCTGATAGATGTGATGGTGAATGAAGATTCACCTAATGCCGATCGTGGTCTTATCAGCGAGTCGCTTTCGCGTGAGATAGACCGTGCTTTGGGGCAACTTACGCCTCGTGAGGCTGAGATATTGAAGCAGTTCTTCGGTATTGGAGGTCCAGAAAAGACCTTGGAAGAGATAGGTGTTGAACTCGGTTTAACCCGTGAGCGCGTGCGTCAAATTAAGGAGAAGGCGATTAAGCGTCTTTACCAATTGCCGCAGAGTAGGGTTCTTAAAACGTATTTAGGTTAATGAAACGTAATGTTGCCATTGTTGCCGGCGGAGATAGTTCGGAGCATAAGGTCTCTCTTCGTAGTGCGGCTGGTATTGATTCGTTCTTGGATAAAGAGCGATATAATGTTACCATCGTGCGTTTGCAAAAGCACGATTGGCAAGTAGTTGATGAGTGGACGATGGAAGATGGCGAGATGAAAATCATCTCCACACTCCCGCTCGATAAAAACGATTTCTCTTATACTAAGAACGGACAGAAAACTCGCTTTGACTTTGCTTATATCACGATTCACGGTACCCCCGGCGAGAATGGTTTGTTGCAAGGTTACTTTGATATGATGGGTATCCCTTATTCGTGTTGTGGCGTTTTGACTGCGGCATTGACGTTTAATAAGTTTGCTTGCAATCATTACCTCCAAGACTTTGGTATTCGTATCTCTCCGAGTCTGCTCTTGCGTAAGAACGGACCGCGCCCAACGGCTCAAACCATTGTAAACCAAGTCGGTTTGCCGTGTTTTATCAAGTCCAACGTGGGGGGCAGTTCTTTTGGCTGCACCAAGGTGAAGACATTAAACCAAGTGAATCCCGCTATTGATTTGGCTTTTAATGAGGGCGATGAGGTTATCTGTGAAGCCTTCATGCAAGGAACGGAGATAACGTGCGGTGTCTATAAGACGAAGAACAAAGAGGTGGCTTTTCCCGTGACGGAGGTTGTTTCGAAGAACGAGTTCTTTGATTACGACGCCAAGTATAAAGGTCAAGTGGACGAGATAACACCGGCACGTATCCCCGATGCTGTGCGCGATGAAGTACAAGCATTAACGTTGCGTATTTATGATATATTAGGCTGCCATGGTATTATTCGTACGGATTATATTCTGACGGAAGGCTGGACGGTTAATCTGCTGGAGATTAACACTACTCCGGGAATGACTGCCACATCGTTTATCCCACAACAAGTGCGGGCTGCCGGACTGAATATCACGGATGTGTTAACGGATATTATAGAAGATACTCTTGCTTAATGGATATCAACCGCCACATAGAAGCTTTGAATTGGGGTAAAGAACCTAAAGGTCTTTATGAGCCGATAGCTTATGCGCTTAGTGGCGGTGGCAAACGGCTGCGTCCGATGTTGGCTTTGTTGGCTTGCGATCTCTGTGGTGGTCAAACAGATGATGTGCTGCCGGCGGCGTTAGCCTTAGAGGTTTTTCATAATTTTACGCTCTTACATGACGATGTGATGGATCATGCTTCGGTGCGTCGTTCGCGTCCTTCGGTGAATGTTAAGTATAACGATAATACGGCTATTCTTTCCGGAGACCAAATGCTCATTGAGGCATATAAACTGATTGCCAAAGTGCCGACGGATAAACAAGCAACGGTGCTGTCGCTATTTAATGAAATGGCAACGGGTGTATGTGAGGGACAGCAATTGGACGTGGATTTTGAGACCATGCCTTTGGATAAGGTTTCCTTGGAAGATTATATCAACATGATTTGCTTGAAGACCTCCGTCCTATTGGCTTATGCCCTGAAGATAGGGGCTTATATCAGTGAAGCTACGGAGGTGCAAGAGCAAGCACTTTATGATTTTGGTATTCATTTGGGTTTGGCTTTTCAAATTCAGGACGATGTGTTGGATGTTTACGGAGATGAGGCTACTTTCGGAAAGGCAATAGGTGGAGATATATGTGAGGGAAAGAAGACCTTTGTCTTCCTTACGGCTCGGGATAACTCCGATGAGAATACGCGTCAATCGCTCTTCGAGGCGATGTTATTGCCGAGTGGAACGGCGGAGCAACGAAAGGAAAAGATAACGCGTGTTGTCTCCTTATATAATCACGTGCGCGCACGCGAGAAAGCGGAAGCAACGATAGCCGAGCATACTGTTCATGCGCTTAAACAGTTGGAAGCCTTCCCTGATAGCGAAGCCAAACAAACCCTCATCTCATTAGCCGAACAATTAGTCTCTCGTAAATCGTAAATAGTAAATAGTAAAATCGTAAATATCAAGATGCCCTACAGAAGATTACCTAATACGGATAAGGCTCGTCTCTCCGCTTTGCAGAATGCCGTTCAAAGAGCGTCTGAAGCAGACTATAGCGAACAAGTCTTGGATTATAAGACCTTGCAAGAGGCGCACCGTTTTCTCATGCAGTTTGAGACGTTGGTGATGCAATATCATGACAACTATCAAAGCAAGGTGTCTGCCAATAAGCAGTATAGCAAGGTGGTCAAGACCGCAAGGATGTATATATCACATTTTATTCAGGTGCTCAATTTGTCCATCCTAAGAGGGGAGATAAAGAAAGACCAAAGGGCTCTTTATGGCTTAGATCCGCACAATAGTGTAGTGCCCGATTTGACAACAGAGGAAGACTTGCTCTTTTGGGGAGAGAAGATTATTGCAGGGGAGAATGAGCGAATATCGAGGGGAGGTTTTCCCATCTATAATCCGGCTATCAATAAAGTAAAAGTATATTACGATATCTTTAAAGAGCAACAAACGAGCCACTCGTTTCATAAGAAAAACACCACGCGTGCCTATGAGAATGTGGAGCAACTGCGCTCACAAGCCGATGCCCTTATTGTGAATATCTGGAATAGAGTTGAGGATTACTATAAAGACTCACTGCCGTATAAGCGTTTGACACAATGCAAACAATACGGAGTGATTTATTACTACCGTTCCGATGAGAAGCGTCTCACACCCGAAACGGATAAGCGTATAGAAATGAATAAGGCTAGTCAGACTAGCATCCAATGGACTTAGTGGGGGTTATGACGGCGTTCAATTTGGTGTCCAGTATTGTATGAGGAATCTCTGTTTTGTGAATCTGGAAATCATAACCAACGCCCAACGTGAAGGAACGCGAGTGCTGCCGAAGGAACTTATCGTAGAATCCGCCTCCGCGACCTAAACGGTGTAATTGTTTATCGAAAGCTACTCCGGGGACAAGAATGAGGTCGATGCCCCCTTTATAGGGAGGAGTAGTGGGTTCGGCTACACGATATTTGCCGCGTTTCATATTCTCTTCTCCGGCAAAGGGGTGAGCTTTCATGGAGCGGCGGTGAGTAACGGGCAAAAGAAACGTCTTTTGATCTTGATAGCGGTCTAAGAGACCCTGTAAATTGACTTCATTATGAATGGGCATGTAGAGCATAACCGTTTTGGCTTGCTGAAACTGAGGAAGTTGACTGATACGCTCTACTAACGTTTGACTGTCTAACTTGGCTTTAGAAGAATCGTACACACGGCGGCGTTGTTCAAGAATCTCGCGAAGGGCGCGTTTCTGTTTCTTCAGTCTTGACCAAGGAAGAAGAACTTTCAAATCGTGAATCTGTCCGGCAAAAAGCATAATAAAAGTGTTTAAAAGATAAGTTAAAAAACGCGTTTTTTAAATTGACGTACAAAAGTACAAAAAAAAAAGCAAATGAGCAAAAAAAATAACATATTTTTCAATAAATTATTACTCTTTTTAGGAGTAATGCCATTTTTGTGTGTTTCGTGCATGCAATCTTCGACATATTCTACCTCCACTTCGTCGGTTGCCCAATTGAGTTCAATGAGCTTCAATAGCCAAGATAGTTTCCCCGGTTTGGCGGCTGCTCGCTTTGTGGTAGATGAGCGTTTGGATACAGGTCTGGTTCATAACGAGGACTCCATTCTATACGGAACACCTATCAATAAAGTGGTGCCTTCTTTTATTTATGCTGCTACCCCGGGTTCCGTAATCATGCACCTGAGTAACCCTGATACAACGTTCTATTTAGCCGGTCAAGATACCATTGATTTTACTCGCCAACCTATTTATATGACTATTAAATCGATGGACGGTACAACCACTAAGGTTTATGAACTCCGCGTGATTGTTCACCAAGCCGACCCCGATTTATTTACGTGGACATGCCTCAATAATCAGATTTATACACCAGACCCAGACGGTGCGGAACAAAAAGCCTTCTTGCTTAATGATCAGTTGTGCCTGATGGTCAATAATGGTTTTGAGAATCGCCTTTACACGTCCTTTGATGGCGAACTGTGGTCGGGACCTATTACGCCTAACGGCTTGCCCGATAACTGTGTGGTTCGCTCTATTGTGAGTGATGGCTCAAAAGCTTACTATACAGATGCCGATAAACTCTACGTGGCTTCTTCGGCAGAGGAGTGGATGGTCGTAGAGCAGACGGCAGACTTTATGCCTCTCGCAATGCTTATGACGTTCAACGACTCCGTTTGGGCGGTGGTGAAGGATGATTTAGGAGATCTCTACTTGGCTACAGTAGGGGAGAATGACCAACTTCGTTTGTCGGGTTATAATCAACCCCTTGATCCCGATTTTCCTATCTCTCACGCTGCGATAGTGGAGTTTAAAAGTGTTTCTGAGCGTCATAGGGCATCTGTCATTGGCGGTTTCTCGCGTTCGGGAAAGAGTCTTAATAGCCGTTGGAACATAGAGTATTCCGCTTCTTTCGGTTATCGTTTGGTTAATTTCTCTACCGAGAAACCCGTCTTTACTTCCCTTACCGGAGCGTCTGTTGTGTTCTATGACGATGCGTTGTTTATGTTTGGAGGTGTAGATGATAACCTACAGTACCGACAACCTATCCTCTATAGTTTAGACGAAGGGATGAGTTGGGATGTGCCCGATAGCACGCATAACGCCTTACCCGCTGCTTATGGGTTGAGACAGAAACAATCCGCTTTTGTGTATAACAATAATATCTTCCTCGTCGGAGGCAGTTACCTCAATAAAACATATGTCGATATCTATAAAGGTCGTATAGCTTCTATTGATTGGGACAAACGCGACTAACCCTACAGCGCAGCGGTCCTACCGTGTGGAAACGAACAATCAAAAAATAACTAAATAAATTAAAACGATGACAATTTCAAACTACAAGTTTGCCGGTAAGAAGGCAATCGTGCGCGTGGACTTCAACGTCCCGTTAGATGAGAATGGCGTTATCACGGACGATACTCGTATCCGTGGTGCTCTGCCAACGTTGAAACATATTCTTAATGATGGCGGTGCGCTCATCATTATGTCTCACCTCGGTAAGCCGAAGGGTAAAGTGAGTGCCAAGTATAGCCTGTCCCAGATTGTGGATGCCGTTTCGGCTGCCTTAGGAGTAAAGGTTCAATTTGCTGTTGACTGCGCTCAAGCTAAAGCACAAGCCGATGCCCTGAAAGCAGGCGAAGTATTACTGCTTGAGAACCTCCGTTTCTACGCAGAAGAAGAGGGCAAACCGACTGACGTTGAGAAGGATAATCCTCGCTACGAGGAGGCTAAGAAAGAGATGAAGGCAAAACAGAAAGAGTTTGCCAAGACTCTCGCTTCTTATGCTGACTGCTATGTGAACGACGCTTTTGGTACCGCTCACCGCAAACATGCTTCAACGGCTGTTATTGCCGACTATTTCGATGCGGACAATAAGATGCTCGGTTTCCTTATGGAGAAAGAGGTGGAAGCAGTGGATAATATCCTCAAGAACATCAAACGCCCCTTCACGGCTATTATGGGTGGCTCGAAAGTGTCAACTAAGATTGGTATCATTGAGAACCTCATGGACAAAGTAGATAACCTCATCCTCTGTGGCGGCATGACCTACACGTTTGCTAAGGCACAAGGTGGCACTATCGGAACCTCTATATGCGAGGACGATAAACTCGACTTGGCTTTAGATATCATCGCTCAAGCGAAAGCGAAGGGCGTTAACCTCGTTCTTGGAACGGACTCTATCGTAGCTGACGATTTTAGTAATGATGCCAACACCCAATTGGCTGATACTAATAATATCCCCGACGGCTGGCAGGGAATGGATGCCGGACCTAAGTCCCGCGAACTCTTTGCTAAGGCTATCGAAGGTGCCAAGACTATCTTGTGGAACGGTCCTGCCGGTGTGTTCGAGTTTGAGAACTTCACGGACGGTAGTAAGGCTATCGCAGAGGCTATTGCTAAAGCTACGGACGAGGGTGCTTATTCGCTTATTGGTGGTGGTGACAGCGTAGCTTGTATCAATAAGTTCGGCATGGCAGACCGTGTTTCGTATATATCCACCGGTGGTGGCGCTCTGTTAGAAGCCATCGAAGGTAAAGTATTACCCGGCGTTGCAGCCATTAAAGGAGAATAAGTATGGAAGTTTCAGGTAAAATCATTCAAATGTTGCCCCTCCAAGAAGGTATCGGTCGTAACGGCAACCCTTGGAAAGTTCAATCGGCTATCTTGGAGACCCAAGATCAGTATCCCCGTAAGGTTTGCTTCGAGGTCTTTGGTGAAGACCGTATTCACAATAACCCCTTTAAGGTGGACGATATTGTAACTATCAGTTTCGACATCGAGAGTCGTGAGTTCAACGGTCGTTGGTACACCTCTATTCGCGCTTATCGTGTGCAACAGGGTCTGCCCGAACAAACGCAGGCTGCTCCTGCAACGCAGGCGGCTCCCGCTGCAACTCCTATGGCAACTCCGATGGCTAACACCGAGCCGTTTGATGCCTCTCCCTCGGACGAATCAACTGATCTTCCGTTCTGATGCGTAATCGGATAACTTGGATAGTCATTATCGCAATCCTTCTGGCGGCAGGCGCAACGGTTTGTGCCTTCCGCTGGAAGGCTTGGTTCGGTAATCCCCCTGAACCCGTGTGGAGCGGGGTAGAGGCGGATTATCGTTTCCTCACTTTCGGCGAGGACTCGCTTCCCCGTTTCGTTAATCGGGGTTCTACGTGGTCTGACCTGCACGAACCCGAATACTTGCGCATCTTACTCCTTGGCGATGTGCATAATGAGATAACGCACGACCGTTATCTGACCTTGGGCAACACCTATCCTGACTTGGATGCCTATGCCCAATTGGGCGATTGGCTCGAGAGAGGATATAATTATTATGCCCAACAACTCCAAACCGACCTTGATGAAACGGCTTTTGAGAACTTGCCGGTCATCAATACCCCCGGCAATCATGAGTATAAGAAAGGACTTGTAAAGAAACTGTCCCCCGTGTGGCTCGACCTCTTTCGACAACCGCAGAACGGACCCGCTAACGGATTAGGTTCTACCTATTATGTAGATTTTAATCATCTTCGTTTCATTGTCCTCGATACGTCGGCTCCGTATTTGCTGCACCATTTCACGCGGCTCAATAAGTGGCTTAAACAATCTATATCCACCGCCGGAGACAAGTTCACTGTCGTTATAATGCACCACCCCGTTTATTCCCAAGCCAAAGGGCGTTGGAATGTTAATCTCTTCACTTTCCTTGCGCGTCCCTTGCATAAAGCAGACCTCGTCTTTTCGGGGCATAATCACCTCTATGCTCGTCGTTTGCCTTTTGTGGAAATAGGTTCAGTGCATAGGTCTCACACCATGCGCAAGCATGTGAAGGCGGATAAAACAAGTCAGCAACCCGTTTACGAATTGCTGACCATTACGCGTGACTCGCTGCTGATGCAGACCTATCTATTGGATACCGACTCCCTCTACGACGAAGTCCTAATTAAACTCTAATTAGTACTGTTGCGTTATTTTATATTCTTTGTTTTTGTTTTATCGGCGTGCGCGGACGCACCCCGCAGCTCGCAACCGCGGTCTTGTTTTTCTCCGTCCTGTGCCGCGAGCGTCCGCGAGTGGTGTTTTTGTTCTTTTGTCCCCACATTGTATGTGGGTTCTCCCTCGCTCGTCGGGACGTCTCGCCCCTTGCCGCGGGGCGCTCCCTCTCGTTCTTGTACCCTGTCCCTTCTCGGCGAAAGTCTTTCGCCGTTCCCTTTTATCGCTCTCCTTCCCCTCGCATCTGCGGAATTTTTACCACATAATTTATTATTAGCAGTACATCTTCCCCTCGCATCTGCGAAATTTCTATCCCATAATTTATTATGACGATGTACGGTAGTACAGCGTGGAAGGTGATGTCGGTTCTACCGAAGGAACCTTCCCTTTCCTTTTGTGTTTTGTTATTGGATGAGAGAGTTTACTCGGTCAGACAATAGAAAAACCAAAAGGAATAATAAATTATATAATCTGTGTCAATCTGTGCAAATCTGTGAGAGCTCCTAATCTGCGCTTTCTGCGCTTTCTGCGAGAGCTATAATCCCGCGTAATTTGCGTAATAGCGCAGCGAGCGGGAGATACTAAGTTACTCTAAACTAACAACTCCATCGAGTTTAGTCCTTTCCACTCGTCCAACCATTCCCCTCCGTACCCTAATAGCGCGGACAGTGTTTCCATAAACTCTTTGACAAAAACCAAACCCCCGTTTAGTCCTTCCGATTGGTTCAGTCTTTTGATACTCTCCTCCAGGAACAGATACACCCTCTCATCTGCCATCGGTTGTTTTAGGGTCTTGTAGATCACTTCGCCCATGAGCATGCCGACGAGTTGTTGTTCGCTGTTTTGCGGTTGAGGTAGATAGAGCGGATTAATCGAGTGAAGGGTGTACATCTCGCGCCCGGGTTTATTCTCGTATTCGATTTCCACAAGGGCAAGAGGCGTACCTATCAGACCCCGTATATCGCTCTTCTTTTTTCCGCCATAAACCATCAGGTTCAGCCTTCCGCTTGAGCGAGTGTAAGCATGAAGGATAACCGCCTTGTCGGAGTGTTTTTGGCAGTGAATTACTATCGCTTGTGTCTTTTCAAACATAAAAATTGCATAAAAGTGCTGCAAAGATACAAAAAAATTTGCATATATCAAAAAAATGTTGTACTTTTGCAGTCCATTTTGCGCAAAAACGCGAAAAAGTAAATATTAAACATCAAACATTAAACATTAATTAGATATGAAACGTACATTCCAACCTTCTCAACGTAAACGTCGTAACAAACACGGTTTCCTTGAGAGAATGGCTACTGCTAACGGTCGCCGCGTATTGGCTTCCCGTCGTGCTCACGGTCGTAAGAAACTGACTGTTGCTGACGAAGGTCGTCACAAATTTTAATTGAGTTACAACTTGCAAACAACTCGTCAACAAAAGATTGCCCGCCTTATCCAGAAGGATTTGAGTGACATCTTTCTTCGTTATGCTCGTGCTATTCAGGGCGCATTGATCTCCGTTAGTGAGGTTCGTGTCAGCCCTGATTTAGCCGTTGCATCCGTTTACTTGTCTATTTTTGTTCAATCCACACTCCACAATCCACAATCCACATTCCACCAAATAGTCGAGGACACACCCAAGATTCGCTTTGAACTCGGAAACTTAGAGCGCCATCAGTTGCGTATTATTCCCGAGTTGAGGTTCTTCTTGGACGAGACATTGGATAAGATGGATAGGATAGATCAATTATTAGGCAAGTGAAAACCTCTTTTTTTATAGCTTGGCGTTACCTTTTCTCTAAAAAAGGGCATCACGCTATCAATATCGTCAGCGGCATCAGTGCCGCTGCTGTTGCTGTTATAGCTGCCGCTATGATTTGCGTCCTCTCCGTCATGAACGGATTTGGAGCCTTGGTCGAACAGATGTTCTCTGCCTTTGACCCCGATTATAAGGTGGTGGCAACGTCGGGTATGCCTTTTTCTACTGCCGATCCCGAGATACAGCAACTGCTGCAAGACCCGGCTATCGAATGTGTCTCGGAAGTCGTGGAGCAGCAAGCACTGCTTCAGTATAGAGACCACCAATTGCCTGCGGTCGTGATGGGGGTGGATACGGTTTTTGCCCATCTCACGCAGATTGATTCGATTATCACGAACGGACATTTCATTACCTATGATGGTGCTTTTGAGCGCATCGTTTTTGGTCGCGGTTTAGCCTCTATCTTAGGCGTTCGTGCCCAATTCGTGGACCCCATTCGCCTTTATGCCCCCAAGCGCACCTCTACCCCTTACTCTTCTACCCCTCTACTCCCAACATCCCCCTTTGGGAGCTTGGGTGCTTCCCAAATCAACACCGAAACGGCTTTCATCTCCGGTGAGTTCGCAGTTAATCAGGCAATCTACGATGACAGGGTCGCTATTGTCTCGCTGCCTTTGGCGCGCCGTCTCTTTGACCTCGATTCTACAGAGGTCACCTCCCTCTACCTTAAACTTTCAACTTCTCCAACTAAACGACTTCTTTCAACTTTCAACTTTCAACTCTCAACTAAATACGACGTGCAGGATCGTTACGAGCAGCAATCGGACTTCTTCCGCGTTCTCAAAGTAGAGAAGTTATTGACGGCTATACTGCTCGTTTTTATTCTGCTTATTGCGGGATTAAATATGATTTCGTCTTTGGCTATGCTTATTTTGGATAAGCAGCAGGATACGGAAACGTTGCGTCATTTGGGTGCTGATTCTTCGCAACTGAAGCGTATTTTCCTTTATGAGGGGTATTTGATTAACGGTTTGGGTGCTTTGGTTGGTATAGTGATTGGTTTGACTCTTTGTTTAATGCAGCAGCATTGGGGATTATTGAAATTGGGTACGGGTACGGAATATATCATCTCGGCTTATCCGGTAGCGGTTCAGCCGTTGGATATACTCTTTGTCCTTGCAGCCGTCTTCCTTTTAGGTTTCATCACTTCCCACATCCCTACCAAAAAACTCTAAACGAATGCACCATCCACCATCCACAATCCACAATCCACAATTTGTCGACTATAAGACCTATCTCCGTTTGGAGAAGGGACTGTCGGACAACACGGTGGAGTCGTATATGCAGGACTTGGAGAAGCTGCAATCCTATTGCGACGAACACAACTTGGATATTATCCACTTGGACTTGCCTGCCCTTCAGCAGTTCTTATATGACACGTTTACGGCTCAATCTAATGCGCGGACGCAGTCGCGGGTGATGAGCGGTATTCGTTCGTTTTACCGTTTCTTGGTGTATAACAAAGATATTGAGCAAGACCCCTCCGAACTGCTTGAACAACCGCGCAAGGAGATGCACTTGCCCGAAGTCCTGACCCTTACTGAGATAGATGCTATGTTCGCTTCTATAGACCTTAGTTCGAACGAGGGACACCGCAATCGGGCGATGATGGAGATGCTTTACGGTTCGGGTTTGCGCGTGTCTGAACTGACCGAACTGCGCTTGAGTAATATCTATTTGGAGGAAGAGTACATGCTCATTAACGGTAAGGGCAGTAAGCAGCGTCTGGTACCTATTTCGCCTGTTGCCAAGAAGTGGTTTTCTTATTGGCTCGAAGAGCGGTCACATTGGCGCTTGGACGCTAAAGCTACTGATTATGCTTTTGTTAATCGTTATGGTCGTCCTTTGACGCGGGCAATGGTTTTTACTATCATTAAGCGTCTGGCTGTGGAGGCGGGTATTCATAAGGTCGTCTCGCCTCACACGCTCCGACACTCGTTTGCCACGCACCTCTTGCAGAACGGGGCGGACTTACGTATTATTCAGCAACTCTTAGGTCATGAGTCGCTTGCCACGACCGAGATCTACACGCATGTCAATGTACAAGACCTCCGACAGGCTATTCTTCAATTCCACCCAGCTAATGTCTTAAATAAACCTTTAATATAATCCCACCTATCAACAGCACAAGCAGTACCCAAAAGCCCCAAGTGCAGTTTTTGTAGAACCGGGGGATGGGGGATGGTGTATGATGTATGATGTTTGATGTTTGCTCTGTGTGCCAACGCTCGATGAAGACAGTGTCCACGCGGATGGTTGTTAAAGGCGGAACAGCCTTTTTTTTCGTCCGCTGCGATAGCAGTCCCTCGAAAACCGACGCTTCTCGCGTCGCCCCTAACCCCACCGTCCCATCGGCGGGGGCACTACTGTTTTTACGGGACTCTATCGCTGCTCCTCTAAGCCCTGATGGGCTTGGCTGTTCCTCTATCTTGTGGAGGGAGAGAGGCTGTTCCTTGCCTTGTTTGTAGGTGATAGAGATAGAATCACGGATGACGATAGGCGCAGTCGTCTTGCAAGAGGTGAGCAGTAAGATACAAAGGACTATAAAGAGCCAGTCAAGACTCTACCGTCTGAGCTATAGCCCCATTTTGAAAATCGGTGCAAAGATACAACATTTTTAATCGGTTGCGGTAATAACATCCATCCCTATGAGAACATCGCTATCAAGGCTATCTTCCTCAACCACTTGAAGTTCGGGAATAAGACTACCATCCGGCAATGCCAAATGAACCATATAAACTTTACGTTTAATACCGCCTC
>JAZLMS010000057.1:0-6432 GCA_045598805.1 Paludibacteraceae bacterium
CACGTTGATGTCTGTTCGCCGTATTCTTAAGGACGAAGCCCTCGTCCGTTCCGCCGACCGCCTCCGCTGATACCCCTTTGTCCCTTCCACCTCTCTTCTCTTCCGTCCCTCCGCCCCTCCGCCTTCCACACCTTTGCGGCATCTATTAAAAAACCATCGCAACCCCGAGAGGCTGCGATGGAAGAGAAAAAAATAAAACCAAGAAGATTACTTCTTACCTTGGGGAGCAGGAGTAACAGGCGCAATAGGAGCAACATTGCCATTCATAGGGCAAGGAGCACATTTACCATTGTGATTGATGATTACTGTGTTTCCTTCTTTGTTTTCGTACAAGTAAGGGATAATCTTTGAATCCGGTTGTAACATCAAGTATTTCTCAATTTCGGCCTTATCCACATCTTTCAGTTGATTAATATTCTCCATCATCGAACGAGGATTTGTGTAATATCCTGCAAATCCGGTCAAAAGAACTTGGCACTTACGACCGCGAGTAGTAACCTTGTAAATAGGATCTACCACAATGTCGATATTGTTGTTATTGATGGCCTTGTACTTAACTTCGCCCATGGCTTCTACTGTTGATTTGCACCAAGAAGAAGTCTCATTAACGCGCTTGTTAAAGTCGGGTTTAACGTCCACCAATGTTGGCGTGGGTTGAACTTCCATAGATTGGGCGATGCTCACGCTACGAGAAGTATAACTATACGTGGTGCATCCTGTTGCTACCACTGCTATTACGGCAATAGCTAAAATTTGAATATGTTTCATATTTGTTGAAATTTAGTTGTTTTACAATTTGTTTAGAAAGTCAAGCGCATACCAAGACCATCTTTCGTTCCGCCAATAGATAGTTGCGGATCCGAAGCTTTCTTCATGCGATGAGAGCCAACTGCCCACATCGGAATACCACTGAGGATACTTGCACAACCTAAACCGCAGAAGAAGAAACTTGTTGCGAAAGTCGCATCTTCTTCTCCAAAACAGCACATCATCGGAAAAACAAAACCCAATTCTACCACACCGGTGGAGAATAGGCCAATACCGGCATCACGTAGTTGTTTACTTTTTTTGTAATCAAATGCTTTGGTATTGACTTTTGCGGCATTGTTTAGTGAACTGTTAGTAGGTTGTAACATTATTGAAGCAGGCTGGCTTTTCGTTACTATTGGTGCACCACCATTACCATTGCTATTGATGAAATAATTCGTTACATCACCTCCGGCAACGGGGTCTTTTTGATAATAATATTTATAGAACGAAGGATCGGTAATGAGCTTGTATTTCTCAATATCTTCCACATTGTAATTCTTCTCTACCACAGCATCTACGCCCGTCGGAACTTGTTTGTAGGTTCCTGCATAACCAACAACCGTTGCTTTGTAGGCTTTCTTTTGGAACATGTTAAACTCTACTTTGTAGATGGGATCTACAATGACATCAATATTATTCTCATTGATGCATTTGTACTGAGCCTCGTTGATGGCTTCAGATTTCAAAACTTGCGCTTCTGAGGAAGCTGTTACGCGTCTTGAGAAATCAACGTTAATTTCTGCTCCTAATGAGCGCGAACTCATTTCGTTGGGACGAATAGCGGTCGAACGTGACGTGTACGAATAGGTCGTACAACCCGTCATTAAAGCCGCTAATCCAACGACTGCTAATGTGGTCAATAATGACCGATTTTTAGTAAACTGATACATAAAATAAAAATTAAACTGGCCTCCACTTTATTATTCGGCTATCGGCATTCTCCGTTGTTAATATATTTGGTTTACTTATAGGCATAGAAAAAGCGTGAACTTTCGTTCGCTTCATTTGATTCTTTGAGGTCTTCGACTACCTTTAACACTTCAAATGTACGCACAAAAACTCACGCTGATAACGTGAGCGTGCAAAACCGTACTTGAAGTGTTTAATAATTCTTGAAAGTGTCGAAGTTTCAAAGAATCAAGTTGGGCTTACAACGCTATATGTCCCCAACATTTCGGGGGGGGCTATGTCCTCACTGTTTTACATCTCGTGAGCGATGGCATTTTTTTACGTCAGTGGGTGACGGGCATTTTACGTCTGCCGAACGAGGGTTCAAATTCGCTTGCAAAGGTACAACTTTTTTCTGACATACGCAAGAAAAAAAGCACTTTTCTGCCAAAAAGGCTTTGAAAAGTGCTTTTGCGTGGGTTGCTAAATAACAGTTCTGAAATATTCCAGTAGCCTGTCGCCTGTAGCTTCTTATCCTAACAACTCGATACTGCGGTTAACGAACTTAGCCAGTCCTTCGCCCTTGAGCAACCCACTTGCAAGGAAAGCAATGTCAATGAGTTGCTTCAACTTCTCGTCCTCGCCACTGAGCGTATAAACGGTTTTCTCTACGGCTGCTTTCGGCTCCTCACCCTCCTTCGTCTCGGGTTGCTCCATAACCGTCTCGGAGGTCATCTTGGTCACTAAGTCCTTGATGATGGGGTGTGAGGTGTTGAGTACCAGATTGTATTGGTCGGGCATTTGACCATAGAAATTCATGCCTTGTTGGTGAGCGGACATCTCCTTCATGCGACGCATAAACTCGTTCTGCGTGAGGAAGACGGGCAGTGCGTCCTCGGCAGCGGCTTCGGGAGTAACGTAGTAATTGAGTTTATCCTCCTTGGGCAAGAAAGTCTCAAACGCTTTGCGCAAACCTTCCTTTTGTTCGTCGGAGTACTCGTCTTTCTTTGCGTCCTCCTTGCGGATGATGTTCTCAATCGTGTCACTGTCGATACGTACAAACCGTAGCATTCCCTTCTTCTCACTTTCACTTTCACTTTCCACTGAACTCTTCTGTTCGAACTGACTCATCGCGTGAACGTCCAGTTCGCCGTCCATAAGCAGTACATCATAGCCCTTGGCTTTGGCGCGCTCAATGAACGTGTAGTGCGCTGCCGGATCGTTAGTGTAAAGGATGACGAGGTTACCGTCCTTATCCGTTTGTGCCTCTTTGACTTGCGCCTTGTATTCCTCCAACGTGGCGTACTTGCCGTCGAGGTTCTTAAGCAGTGCGAAACCGATAGCGCGTTCGTAGAACTTCTCGTCGGAGAGCATACCGAACTGAATGAACAGTTTGATGTCGTCCCACTTCTTCTCAAAGTCAGCGCGGTCGTTCTTGTATAGTTCTGCCAATTTGTCAGCCACTTTTTTGGTGATGTGACCGGAAATCTTCTTCACGTTGTTGTCGCTTTGCAGGTAACTACGGCTGACATTCAGCGGAATATCCGGCGAGTCAATCACACCATGCAACAGTGTGAGGTACTCGGGCACGATATTCTCCACCTCGTCCGTCACGAAGACCTGATTGCAATAGAGTTGAATCTTATTGCGGTGAACGTCCATGTTGTTCTTAATCTTCGGGAAATAGAGGATACCCGTTAGGTGGAACGGATAATCGACATTGAGGTGGATATGGAACAGCGGCTCATCAAACTGAGTGGGGTAGAGTTCGTGGTAGAACTTATCATAGTCCTCGTCCTTAAGGTCAGCGGGTTTGCGCATCCAAGCGGGATTGACATTGTTGATGATGTTCTCCTCATCGAGTTCCACTTCTTTGCCGTCCTTCCACTCTTTCTTCTTACCAAAAGCAATCTCTACGGGCAGGAACTTGCAGTATTTCTTGAGTAAGCCCTCAATGGTAGCGTCCTCAAGGTATTGCGTGAACTCGTCGTCGATGTGCAGCACGATGTCCGTTCCGCGTTCAGCTTTGATGGTGTCCTCCATCTGGAACTCGGGCGTGCCCTCACAAGACCAATGGACAGCTTTCGCCTCGTCCTTGTAGCTTTGAGTGTAGATCTCCACTTTGTTAGCTACCATGAAGGAAGAGTAGAAACCCAGTCCAAAATGGCCTATGATGGCTTCCGCCTTGTCCTTGTATTGGTCAAGGAAGGACTCCGCACCGGAGATGGCTATTTGGTTGATGTACTGATCCACCTCTTCGGCGGTCATGCCTATTCCGTGGTCGGAAACGGTAAGGGTCTTTTTATTCTTATCTAAGGAAACGCGTACGCGCGTGTCGCCTAACTCGCCCTTGAACTCGCCTACGGAAGACAAAGTCTTCAGTTTTTGAGTGGCATCAACGGCATTGGAAATTAACTCACGCAGAAAAATCTCGTGATCACTGTACAGAAACTTTTTAATGACGGGGAAGATGTTATCACTCGTTACCCCAATATTACCTTTGTTCATATCGATTGTATTTTTTAGTTGTTCAAATGTTTCTAGTTATTCTAGGATTTCATTATCAATATCTATGCCAAACAAAGAAAGACTGCCAAATTGGCAGTCTTTCTTTGTGTCTTTGTTTATTTTTAGTTCTTTAAGGCCTCCATAATCTTGGCTTCAATCTCGGCAGCGAGGTCGGGATTATCCTTGAGCACCTGCTTGGCGGCATCGCGTCCTTGAGCGAGTTTATTGCCCTCGTAGCTAAACCAACTACCGGACTTGGTGATGATACCTTGTGCTTCGCCTAAATCAATCAGTTCACCTACGCGGGAGATACCCTCATTGAACATAAGGTCAAACTCAGCCTTACGGAAAGGAGGTGCCACTTTGTTCTTCACCACTTTCACGCGGACGCGGTTGCCGAGAATCTCTTCGCCGTCCTTGATGCCGGTTACCTTACGTATATCGAGACGGACAGAAGCGTAGAACTTAAGGGCATTACCACCGGTTGTGGTCTCAGGACTGCCGAACAGAACGCCAATCTTCTCACGCAGTTGGTTGATGAAGATACAAGTCGTTTGGGTCTTATTGATAGTGGCGGTCAGTTTACGCAATGCCTGGCTCATGAGGCGAGCTTGCAGACCAACCTTATTGTCACCCATGTCACCTTTGATTTCCGCTTCGGGCGTGAGGGCTGCCACGGAGTCTATAACCACAAGGTCAACAGCACTACTGCGAATCAGTTCGTCCGCAATATCGAGGGCTTGCTCACCGGAATCGGGTTGCGCAATGAGTAGGTTCTCCACGTCCACACCGAGTTTCTCGGCATAGAAACGGTCGAAAGCGTGCTCGGCATCAATGATAGCGGCGATACCGCCTTGCGCTTGCGTCTGTGCCATAGCGTGAATAGCAAGGGTCGTCTTACCGGAAGACTCGGGACCATAGATTTCGATAATACGTCCCTTGGGATAACCGCCTACACCGAGAGCCATGTTCAGGCTCACGCTACCGGTAGGAATAACGGGTACATCCTCTACTTTGTTTTCACCCAGACGCATGATAGCGCCCTTACCGAAATCCTTCTGAATCTTGTCCATCGCGTCCTGCAAGGCTTTGAGTTTAGCTGCGGACGGAGATTGTTTGTCTGTTGCCATAATGATATTTACTATTTGACGATTTACGATTTACGATTTGAAAAGTGCTGCAAAGGTACGAAATAAATTGCAAATATGCAAATAAATTTGCAAATTTAGAAAAAAAAGTGTATTTTTTCCTCAAGATTGGGTGAAGATGCACCCCTATAAACAGGCTAATGAAGTTGACCAATACTATTCTCAGTTAGCCAATCGTGTTTATCATCAATTGGTAGAGTCTCCTATATATGACATGGTTCAGATAACGATACGTTTGATGGAAGTAGTTGCAGTATCTGACCAAGACATCAAGGTTCATGATTTGACAGCGGATGAAATATATCCTATAACACGCGATTCGTGGACTGCTACAGATCCTTTCCAAAAGAAAGTCTATGTCGGGATGAAATTTGTTGGAAACTCCATTCCTTTTGGTGATGTACGCTATCATTGCGGTGTGCTTGCAGAGGTTGCTAACAAAACGCCAAACGATATGATTACAAACTTTCCTCAAGACCAATCTCATTTACTTGAGGGGTGGAATCGAGTATCAAATGGCGATCCGGTTGTCTTTTATCAAAGTGAGCGTGAGCGCAAAAAGATATTCAAGAAAATGAATATAACCGAGGGTGATGACATAGATGTTCCTGAACAATTTCATCAGGGCGCAATAGGATTTTCACCTAAAAAGGGGCTATGTTTTGTTAATCGTGTTGAATGTATTTGTAGTGATAAAAATCCGTTCTATAACAAAGACCAAGCTCAAAAATACGCGCATAATTTCTTTTGTACATCAACGGTAGCACCCTACGAGGTTAGTAGAGTGCTTTTTGAGGCAGGTTGGTTGCCAGATGCTCGTATAAATAGTATGTTAGGAGAGGAATATGGTGCAACTTTTCTCAAACGATATGGGCAATTTATCATGGATTATTTTCATGAGCAATACGAATGATTTAGGAACCCCCTCACAGTCATTGCGTTAGCCTATGGTGCTGTGTGAATGCTCTGTTAGTGGTATGTTTACAGACACGGTGAAGATAGTGCGGAGATTAGGACGATGGCTATAGATGTAGGTCCAATGATAATCTTTCTCCAAAGCGTGTAGCTCCAATAGCAT
>JAZLMS010000058.1:0-45459 GCA_045598805.1 Paludibacteraceae bacterium
GGATTGAAAGCAAACCACTGAATACGAATAGAGTCGGAGGTAGTCACATTCTCGGTCGGGGCTAAGAAATGGATGTCGGGACCAATCTCTTCACCGGACTTGAGGAAAGTATATTCGTAGAATACATTACTTGCGGAGTCACGAGTCGTCATGTGGAGTTGGGTTCCGTCAGCACTCATATCGAGGGTTGAATAGCAAGAGATGGACTTGAAGAACATCGAGTATTGGGCATCCGCCAAAGAGGTGACTTGTGAGTAGTTGGAGTTACGGCCGCAGCCCGGGCGCACATAGTGTACACCGTCCTTATAAGCATGTTCAAAGGAGTGGTCATCACCGCAGAAATAAATGACTTTCTTACCCTTAGCGGCAGCCGCTTCAAAGAGTTTGCGCCAAGCCTCACGGTCTTCGGGCGGCCATTGTCCGTGGTAAGCGGAGGTTGTGAGTCCGACGTGACCGAAGATCAGTATCCAGTCTTGGGTAGCGGTATTGAGTTCGTTCTCAATCCAAGCAATCTGTTTGCTCCCTTTTTTATGGTCAGGAGCAGAGGATCCGCCGTTCACATCCACGGCGATGATACGTGCATTACCATAATCGTATGCGAAATAACCTTCTCCGCGCGGGTCACGGATAGGATCTTCCTCCTCGCCGTGGCTGAACTGCCAGAAGTAGTCGAACATAGTGGACCAGCGATAAGAAAGGGGATCATCGGTCTCGTGGTTGCCCGCAGATGACATGAGTACCGTTTGGCTAAGGAAAGGACGACCGGGTGTAAAGAGGGCATCGTTCCAATCACGTCCCGAACCGTCATTGACGAAGTCGCCGTTGCACATGGCAAGGTCTGCGTCTAAGGTGCAGATGAAGTCCTGCATATTTTGCCAGTTCTTGCATGAGTTAACGTGTATATCAGAGATGGTGAAGATACGGAAAGCCGTTCCCACTTCGGGAGCGGTCTTGGCACTATTCACGCCACTGATACGACGCGTACCTTGACCGGCTTGATAGTAATACGTAGTGGAAGGCTTCAGTCCGGTGAGGTCCACATAATGTACCCTACCCTCGCCCTCGATGGTCTTACCGGTAGAAGCGGTAGCGGTGAGATTGAGGTTATTGGGGTCGGTGCCATAGAAAACAGTGCCCTCTTCGGAGGTGTCGTTCATCTCCCAAAGGATACGCAGGGAGTTGGTGGTAGGACGCATCGAATACGGGAACTTAACCACAAACTCGTCCAAAGGCAGTTTACTCTCGTCATATTCTTTGTCGCTTACGCCCCAACGCGGGTCACCTATATTCGAGCCATCGGTCGCTTTACCAACGGCAGGGGAGTTCTTAAAGAGTTGGAAGTTATTGTTCTCCGGATCCACAAAATAGGGATTACGTACGCCCGACTCAATCGAAGCGGTTCCATCGTGGAGGTAGAGTTCAGCATTGAAAGAGATAGAGTGCGTGAGGGTGCAGTTGGCACCGTACATGCAGTAACTCTTAGCCCCTTCCACTTTAGTGGGTAACATATAGAGGCAGTTGGAGATGGTTGAACCATCTACGTAAGGAAGATAAACGCCTCGCAGCGAAGCTCCGCCGTAGAACGTGCAGTGGTCGATAGTGACAACTACGCCCTTGTGAGCATTATCCGCGTGACGGATATCAATGGAGCGATTCTCCGAAGTCGAAGCCACCGTACGGTTGAACGTAGAGTTAGTGATGGTCACGCTATTGAGATACGAGTCCGCTTGCTCGCCATTCTCCTTTGCCACTACGAAATAAGCGTCCTTAGCGGTGAGATAGCAGTTATCAATCGTCGCACTGTATTTACCTCCTTCTCCCTGATACAGACGCAGCACATAATCCTCGTGCGTAGAAGTGATGGTGAGGTTCTTGATGGTTATGTCAGCATAGGCTTTGATGTATGCAGAGAGGTTCACTTCGGGCGTAGCACCTGTTGCGGGTTGGAGCGTAAGGGCTTTGTCCCAAGTGATGGTAGAAGACTCGGTATAAGTACCGGAGGTTAATTCGAGTATGTCACCGGCAGAAGCAGAGGTGATGGCGTCGCGAATGGTTTTCTCACCGGGTTGAACGGTAATCGTCTTGGCACTCGAGGCGATAGCCAGAGCGAGGCAAGAGAGGAGGATTAATGATTTTTTCATGTTTTTGGTGTTTGGTGTTTGGTGTTTAGTGTTTGGTACCTAAAACTGAATAATACGCGCCATTGCGCTCAATGACTATTTGGCCGTCCTTGATGAGTTTGGTGTTTGGTGTTTGGTGTTTGGTGTAGGGAAGATCGGAGGGAAAAGTGTGTTCCTTTGTACGAACGACCTTAATCGTGTTATACTCCTTGCGGACACCGGTAGGCGAAGCTGTGTAGGTCTTAAGTTCTAATCCTTCACTACTTACATTAACGCGTGTGTAAGCGGGAGCACCGGGTTGACCGAACGAACTGGTAAAGAGGTCGAAGTAATTATCCACCTGATGAATGGGTTTAAGTTCCTCCATGTCAGCCTTACTATTCGGATAATAACGTTTGCGACCGCAGGTAGCGCCGATAAAGTACAATGTACCCTCGTCCGTGCAGAAAGTACCGCCTTTTAGACCGGTAGCATTTTGCTCGTCATCATAAGTACCCTTCTTCACATCCGTTACAGCACCCTCTACGACGGTACGAGTGTCCGGATTAACGGGACCAATAACTTCATAGCAGTGATCGTGTCCTTGCAGAGCAAGGTCAATCTCACAGTCCTTAAAGATGGGCAACATCATCGCACGGAAGAGCGGTGTCTCCTCATCCTCTTGGTGTCCCGAACCGGAGAACACGTTCTTATGGCAGAGCGTAACGCGGTACTTGCACTCCGGATGCGCAGCCACTTGTTCACGGAACCAGTTGCCTAAGTCTGTTTGTAAGTATTTGGAAACCCCTTTATCAATCAACTCTTCTTCCCCACTCTCACGCCAATAGTCTTGCATAGAGTAAACGAGGAAGAGTACATCGCCATAGACGAAGCTATACACAATCCCTTGGAATTGCGGTTTAACGACGAGGGAGCGTTTATTAAACGAGTTATCGGTATTGAAATGCCAGTCATAGTTCAGCAGTTCTGTATCATCGTGGTTACCATCGGTAGGAACGATTGGCATATTTGCAATGACTGGTTGGATACTCTCCTCGAACCAGCGTTCCCATTCCCACTCGGAGTTAGCAGCAGTACCTGTCTCTACGAAGTCTCCCGGGAAAGTGCAGAAACGGATATCTTTTTCGTTCTTTATGATGGTTTCAGAGCACCAACGGGCGTTCTCCACATACTCGGCATTCATGATATGGGAGTCGGACATATAAACGAACGAGAAGTCTTTTTGATTCTCATCCGCAGTGCGGAACGTATAGCGTTCGGACCAGTTCTTCTTGTAACCTACACGATAGGTATAGGTTGTACCGGGTTCGAGGTTTGTGGCAATCGCCTTATGACTGACATATGTAAAACCTTGTTTGCTATCCATATGAGTCGCTTTTGATATACCCGACGAGGAAACGGCATAGCGCAGTTTCTTCGTTGTAGTAGGAGTAGCGTCAATAGTGATTACTTGTCCCGTAGCAGGGTTGGTAATCTCCACCTTACCTTCAGTAACTCCCTCGTTAGTGAACCAGCAGAAAGCCATACGCGTACGTGGGTCGCCATTGATGTTAGCCACTACGCAATAGGGTTTAGTTTTCTCCACAAGAGTTGGGATAGCGTCTTTCAAAGCTTTGAGGTTAGTAGCAGACGAGTCGTCACGCGCTGCCTCTTTGGCAATCAAGAACGGAATAAAACTGGGTACGGTGTAGTTTTCCATCGGATAGAGACTATCGGCAGCCAGCACATCGGGGTGAATAATCACAATCGGTTTCTCTGTGACTTCCACTTCACCCATAGCGGTAAAACCACCATCAACAGACTTCGCCGTCACGGTCGTCTTACCGGCTTTCACACCCATGACAATACCGTTGGCATCGATAGTAGCAACCGACTTATCCGCAATCGTCCAAGTCACGTCGCGATTGGTGGCGTTCTTGGGCGTGAAAATAATTCCAAAAGCCGTCTGACTCTCCTCCTCCACCGTTACGGAAGCGGGTGTCAAAGCAATAGCCGTCACGGCAACGGGTTTAGCATCAGGATCCACTTCGTAACAACCTAAGTCAATACCCTCTCCTTGCGGACGAGCAAGACCCTCGATATCGGTAGCAGGTACACCATCCAAGTTAGCGCCCATATTGAGTACGGGCGACTCTTTGGTCAAGTGCCAATCGGCAGAACGCATCACGGCAATCTCGCCTTCGTTCTTCGGGATACCATAGAAAGGAGTCGGTTTAACAAAATGCGGACCTTTAGCGGCATTGTTGTCCGCCGAGAGGGTATAGCAATATGCCGAACTCAAACCAAATCCGGCATCGGTGGCATTCTTAGTCGAACCCGCACCGCTGATATAACAAGGAGCTTCTTCTCCTTCGGGGTCTATATCTTCGCCAAAGTTGCCCCAAATGATACAATTCACGATTTTACCTTCGGAGTGACAGCCTGCGTATTGGGTGCCCCAGTTATTAACAAGGGTGTTGTTATAAGCCGTTCCATAATTGAACAGACCGCCGCTATTTGGCCAACCTTCCTCCGTTGCGGAGTTATTGTAGAGTAAGCAGTTACGAACGATACATCCTGCCTCGTTACGGATAGCACCCTCTTTACCGCTGCAACCGCGAACGATAGTGCTCTCCACTAAACCTCCGTTGCGGTTATAGATAGCGCCTGCCGTCGAACCGGCAGAGCAGAGTTCGATAAGACAGTTACGAACGATACCACCATCGTTATACACACCACCCGCATTAGAGGTTGCCGTGCAATGGGTGATGATACAGTTGCTTAAGATTACGTTCTTACGAATATATGCACCGGCACCGGTAGAAGTCTCGCCGTTTTGTAAGGTAAAACCGTCGATTGTGGTCTCTACTGTACAACCGGCATCGTATTTAACTATCACATAATGACCTAAGTCTTGCGCATCAATAATCGTCGGATAGAGATCTACATCGCGCTGCGTGAAATCTGCATTATAGCCGCCAAACAGGTTCACGCCGTCTTGAATAGAGATATATTCATTATAGGAGCCCATAGCCACAAAGACCGTATCACCGGGTTGGGCTGACTTGAGGGCATCGTTAATAACCTGACCGGAGGTTACATACTGGTTTTCAGCCATTACGGCCATCGCTCCTAACAGGAGCACGAAAGAGAGGATAATTTTTCTCATTTAACAAGAAGTCTAATAAGTTTAACAAATTATTTTTATTTCGAATACCTCTTAAAGAAATTTGCCATAAGAGTGCTCCACCCTTGTGCCCAAGCGTGGTTCTCTAGCGGACTGATATACAAACGCTCACCCTTATCTGGACAATTAGTCAAGTTATTGTAAATAGACGCATTCGTATGCGGAGGAACGACATCGTCTTGTAAACAGATAATTTCTAACACCGGACAAGTAATCTTATGCGCTAAGTTCTTGGTATCAATATAACTGAGCACCTTCAGTGCGTCCTCTTCACTGATACCCGCTTTCTTGGCAGCCGTCTTGATATCCCCCGGGAAACCATTGCTTAACTTAAAGAAGTCCGGCCAGTCCCCTAAGAAAGGAACACAAACCGAAATAGCCGCAAAGGGATGTTCCCACAATGCCGCCGTGGCAATGGTAAGTGCCCCTCCCTGACTGGAACCATAAGCAAAGATCTGCGAACGATCCACCTTTTCGCGGTCATAAGCGAAGTCCATTGCGCGGACGCAGTCCATGTACGCACCGCGATAGTAATAGGTCTCCTTGCTCTGAATACCATACTTAATCCACTCGCCGTATTCGTTCTTATTGCCATTACGCATATTGACATACTGACCACGCGGAGAAACGTGCATCTCGCATTGGTTAGCACTGCCACTCAATGGGCAAGAGAATCCCGACCCGGGCGTGTCATAAGGCGGGAACTGAACATGAAGCGGATACTTACCCTCTGCCTTCGGCTCCGAATAATAACCACGAACAATGCCTAAGGTGTCCCCCATGTTCTTGAGCGAACGTGCTTCGAAGAGGTAAACAGTGGCATTGGCGGTCTCTTTGTAAACGGTTAGCTGAACTTCATTCTCCGCATAAAGGGCACGTAGTTCTTTTTTGGTATTTTCCCAAAAATCATCGAAATCGGGCTGCCCGTCGTAGGGAGACTCAATCTTCATTGGGTCAACCGCAATATTGAAGGACGAGATCTTATGCTCACCGTCCCAGTTAAGCATAACGGTCTTGAGGAGTTTATTGTCTAACATTATTGACGCCTTGTAAATCTCGGGCGTTAGATCCTTGCTCGGGGAGATATAGAAAGCAACCGAATCATTCGCTTTCACACGAATCATTTGGGTAATGGTATCTATCAACGTAGCCTTTGACACATCGCAGGTCTTGATGGTTAACTTCAAGGGCATAATGGTGTCATATGGGTTAGGGTTCACCACATAAACCTCAAAGGAAGGACGCTCATCGTTCTCCCAAACAAGGTCATGATAGCCGGTGGTGATATAACCCCGAACGGGGATATAATCGCTAACCGGAACGGTATCCTGCTTTTGCTCTCCCGAAGGTTCCTGCGCCTTCGGATCTTTACAAGCATAAAAAGCGCTCGAAATAAGAACGGATAAAAGAATGAAGAATACTTTTTTCATGGCACTAAATGTTAAAATGACGTGCAAAATTACTACAAATTATTATTTGTAGAAAATATAAATGTATGTTTTACAACATATTTTTTAACGAAAAATGCTAACTCGCTGTGTTTTTGACACTTAGAGTTAGCAAAGAGTGTTATTTTTGCTTTCGAAACGTTTCGAAACGAAAAGAGAAAGAAGAAGTTTTTGTCTCTCACAGATTATCACAGATGTAATTGCCTATATTTTTAGTTGAGATTATAGAAAAGATTTTAGAATGATTTCTGAGCGAAGCGAAATCTAATAAAAGATGGTGCTTATCCGATTTGGAGTCGATTTTTAGTTAGATTTTGGCGTAGGATATTAGGTTTGAATATAAAAAATCCTTACTGAAAATCTGTTCCAAATCTTTTTAGCATATCCCTCTTTTTCATTTCGGACTACGTCCTCAGAAATCTAACTAAAAATCTATTCCCAAAATCTATTCAATCTAATCTTCCCCTCGCCAATCTGCGGAATTTCTACCCCATAATTTATTATGACGATGTACGGTAGTACAGCGTGGAAGGTGATGTCGGCTCTGCCGAGAAACCTTCCCTTTCCTTTTGTGTTTTGTTATTGGGTGAGAGAGTTTACTCGGTCAGACAATAGAAAAACCAAAAGGAATAATAAAGTCGCTCCGGCGACACCGATAGTGCGTCCGCGCACACCGATATATCTGAGAAAATCTGTGTCAATCTGTGAGAGCTTATACCTCCGCACAACCTGCGCGAGCTATAATCCCGCGTAATCTGCGTAATAGCGGACCACTGTCCGCAAGCGGGAGATATACTGACCGAGCGGGAGACCCAAAAAACCGGACCACTGTCTGCGAGCGGGAGATACACTGACCAAGCGGGAGAGGCTAGTAAGAGGAATCTAAGAGGGATTTTAGATCTTCAAGGGAGGAGGCGGTATGCCAGCCAACGGATTGCTCTGCTGCAAGACGATTGGCCTCTAAATCGTCCACAAAAACCGTTTCTTCGGGATTGAGTTGCAAGTGATTCTGCACATATTCAAACAAGGCAGGATCGGGTTTAATGATATGCAGCCAATGTGAGAGGAAGAGTTCGTCAAACACGGACATATCGTAGTGATTGAGGATATCCTGCCAGCAAGCTTCGTTATTATTGGAAAGCAGATAGAGGCGATAGCCTTGGGCTTTGAGTTGACGAACGTAATTCAGGCGTTCAGCAGGGATACCTGCATGAATAGTGACCCAGGCTTCAAGGACTTGTTCGCGCGTAGTACCCGGACGGCAAAGAGCGAGCACTTGCGTGACGAAATCGTCAAGAGAGACAAGGCCCTTCTCAAAAAGTTCCATCAATTCGGTACCTTCCCCCTTATCGTCCATACCCAAACGGGGGAAATTGTCCCCTGTCAGTTCCTTGAGACGGGCAATACAGCCCGGGATATTGTGCTGCATGAGCACACCACCCATGTCGAGTATAATGCTTTGCATTAAGTTTAGAGTAGTTTAAAAGTGGAAAGTTTAGAGGTTATTTAGAGATAAAGGAGCGGAGGAGTTGCGACCATTCGCCAAAAGAATGATGTTTTTGGGTGTTTGGTGTTTAGTGTTTGGCGTTTGGTGTTTGGAACATGCCGTAAAGAAAGCGGCGAAAGTGACGATAGAAAGAATTGCTACTAATGATGAAGTGTGTTTCATAATGATTATTTGTTTTGGTGTGCAAAAGTACGACTTTTTTCTGATATGTGCAAATTTATTTGCTAATTTGTGCCAATCCACTAAGATTTGGTTTATAAATAAGAGGTGAGACGATGTGTTGCTTGTGAATAAACATCAACATATAGATTGGAGTATACATTACAATTCAGCATTTTTCCAACATGTTTTAACGATTATTTCTACACTTTTCCAATGTATAAATATAGCAAATGTCGCACTTTTCCAAGATTTTATGCCTAGATACGGTTTTCCCGTTTCATCGGGACAACCATGCGGTGAGGTATGGGTATTGACACACTGAAGATGTTATCCTATAGCATACATCGGAATATTAGTAACCCAATCTTGCTCTACGTAATTTTTCATACTAAATCTTATGCCATGGAACTTAGGGTATAGTTCTGTAACAAAATAGTGCAACGACTTACTCTTAACATTTTCCTCCGCCTTAACTTCAATGGGAATAACGGCTTGATTCGTTTGCAACAAAAAATCTATTTCACATTTACTATCATTGCTACTCCAATAGGAGAGCTTGGGTTGAGTAACCAGTAGTTGCTGCAAAACATATTGTTCAGAGAAGGCTCCTTTCCATTCATGGAAGATATTATCGGATGTTAAGATTTGGGATGCCGGAACATCGGCAAGACAGGCTAACATACCACAATCTAACATAAACAATTTGAAAACATCCGTCTCTTCATACATAGCCAAGGGCATTACCGGTTGCGTAACTCGATTGACTTTATACACAATACCGGCATCTATCAACCATTGAATAGCTACTTCATAATCTTTAGCGCGAGCTCCTTGACGAAGGACTCCATAGATAAACTTCTTATTCTCTTTGCTCAACTGAGAAGGCAAGGATTGCATAACCATTAATATACGCAGAACCTCGTTTGTTGGTGCGTGTTTACTAATGTCATTCTTATAACCGGTGAGGATATTCCGTTGAATAGTACGCACTTGCTGTAAGTCCTCATTTTCAACAAAAGCCTTGACTGCTTCCGGCATACCACCAACATAAAAATACTGTCTGAGTAAATTAATATAAGATGGCGCAATAGAGGCAATTACATTCCACTGCTTTTGCATAATACATTCCGCCTTCATATCTTCGCCTTTGGCACGCAAAAATTCTATAAAGGTCAAAGGATAAACTTTAATGATATCCACTTTTCCCACCGGAAAAGACTGACCCGAATGAAGAGTAATACCTAGGAGCGAACCGGCAACTATCACATGTTGTTCGGGCGCATCTTCGCAAAAATACTTTAATACATTTAAACCGCGATCTGCCTCTTGTAACTCATCAAAAATAATCAAAGTTTCTCCCGCGACAATACGTTCATTGCTATGCGCTTGTAAAGAAAGAAGGATACGAGAGATATCATAATCCACCAAAAAAATGTCCTTTGCCCAACTATCCTTATCAAAATTAACATAGATAAAATTATGAAACTGCTTAGCTAATTCGAGCATTAGCCAAGTCTTTCCAACTTGTCTCGCTCCCTCTAAAATAAGAGGTTTCCGAGAAGGATTATTTTTCCATTCTAATAAATGCCTATATACTTCTCTTTGCATATCAACTACACTTTTTCTGCCGAATAAACAGCCATGATTAACACTTTTTCTGCCGAATAATGCTGCAAAGGTACGACTTTTTTCTGATATGTGCAAAAAAAAGTGCTCTTTTTCGCAAAAAAGCACTTTTTAGATGTAAAAGATTAGAGATTAGAGTTCTTGGCCGGAGAAGGAGTAGTCGTTCTCCTTGGTACGGATAAAAAGATGCAAAAGTGAAGCCCAAATGGCAAGTGAAAGAGGAGAGTGAAAGCGAGTATACATAATAGTGTTGAAAGGTTAATGGTTAGTGGTAAAGAGATCGGGACGGGCTGAACGCATATACTCGTTGGCTCGAGACATAGTCATAATAGTGGTGTCCTTATATAGACCGTTAATGAGTCCTTGACGAAAAATGGGATGCGAAAGAGCAATAGGAACATTCTTAATAAGCCCAGTTTGTTCCCAGTGATTGAACGATATTCCCAATCGATAGCCGCGCGACCCCATATAAGGATGTTCATAATTCTTTATGTTTACCTGAGGAGTACTATCGCTTGTCGCATGAGTCGCAGCACGATACCCCTCATCAAAGGCAGAGATATATTCAACGACACCTTCCCCCGTAGGGTCTTGATACATAGATGCATGCAGATAACCCGTCATATATGCCATAGCATACGAAACGGAGTCCGTTTGCGATCGTAAAGCAATCGAACGCACCGTAGAAGATGGTTTACAAGAGAAGAAAATGGAAGTAACACCCAAGAGTAAAGTAATACACAGAGAATTAGTGAAATTTTGATGTTTCATTGATTATAGAATTTGGATTGTACTTAAACGATTAAAGCCGTGCTTCTCGTTCCAAGTTCCTTCATTAGCACAACGAATAGAGAACTCGGGATTATCATGCAAAGAAGGACAAGGATCCGGGAGATTGAGATATAGTTTATACTCGCCCTTGGGTGCAGAAGATAGGTCTGCTCCAAGTTTGACAGATATCGTTCCGTTCTCCGGCAACCAAAAACGCGGATCGATATTATACTGTTTATAAACCAACATGGTATCCTGCCCCATCAACACCAGTTCCACATCGCGAGGGTTCTGCGGCGCGGCAAAGCCGGCATTATGCAAGTCTAAATTCACGGTTAGAAGATGCAACTTGGCATCCAATTCCAATTGGGCCTTATCCATCACAAGGCGATAGCCCATACGTTGACAGATATCGTCCCAATGTCCGGAGGCTTGCCACTTGCCGCGGTTATCGTGCCATTCACCATTATCACAATAGGTGAAGTGATAACGCTCCATTTCCCGGATGGCGCGTTCTCCATCCGAATAAACGCAGTTTTGACATATCTCGCCACCCATAACGGAATATTTAGTATCCGCTTGCCAGAAGTAGCGTTCCGCGTCTTTGAGATAAGTGCCATAATCATTGGCACTTGATACAAAACAATCGTTATGTCCTGCAATACGCGCCTGCGGCGCCTCGGTATGGGCGATAGCCACATCGATAGGTTTAATCGGGATATTCTTTATTTGCAGGTACATTCGCTTGTAATAGGGGGTACGGACGGCAATCTGACGTGTAGATGGCAGAGCATCAAGCAGCCAATCAAGGAGTTCAACGCGAGTCTTAAAACTATCCTCTGTGCCGTCATATCCAGGAAAATCGGGGGAAGGTCCCCACTCTCCCCATAGACCTAAATAGCCTGCCTCCATGCAGAAGATAACATCTGCATTCTTCTGAATATAAGGTTTAAACTGCTCCACATGGCGCTTGACCCATTGGTAGTTAGCCCCTACTTGTTCAAGGGGAGCGGACTCATCGTAACTATAAGCGAAGCGAAGAATACATTTAGCGCCTGCCTCGCGAAGGACTTGCATGTTCTTATCGAATGCGTCAAGATAGACTTGGTCCACATCGCTATTTAGGTAATCCATGAGGTAATAAGAGTGCTGCTGCAGAGTGATATGAGATTGCCTTCGCTGAATATGATAGATGCGTTCGGTAGGAGCATTAGTAAAAGGAGCATGCTCAAAGTACGTAAGGAGTTTGAAGCCTCGTTCGGGATTAGGAAAATCTTCACGGGACTCTGTATATTCCTCTTGCTGATAGGTAGATTGAGGTGTATGACACCCCACCATCAAAAAGACCAAAAAACTAACGAACAACCAATTTTGACGCATGTTGATTCTTTATTTGCACATAAATGCCCGCAGGAAGTTGGTTCACTTTCATTGGGCGGCCAAAGACATCGTAAATGCCTTCTGCCTTACACTCATACACTTGTTGTAAGCCCACAGAATAAGCCGTGTGAGGAATGGTTCGTTTCACGATAAACTGATAATAAGGTTCCGGTTCTCCAGTCTCATTGATACGGAAAGAGTGTGCCTCTAATTTATCCTCTGATACGGTAAAACGCGTATAGGAAGGAGAGCCGGGTTGTTCAAACTTACCGGTAAAAAGATTGTAATAGTTCTCTACTTTGTGGCGGCTAAAGCCTTCCTCCATCTCTGCGCGTGTAAAGGGATCGTAACGTTTTTCTCCACAGGTAGCTCCGATGAAGTAAAGAGTCCCATTATCAGTAATGAAAGTGTTGTTGTCCTGAACCGAACCTTCAGCTACTTGCCATGTATCTCCATTAACAGGACCTATCATTTCATAACAATGGTCATGCCCCTGGAGCAGAACATCTAATTCAATATCCTTGAATAGTGGAATCATGCACGAACGATAAAGAGTCGCCTCCTCATCCGTTTGGTGTCCCGAACCGGCAAAAACGGCTTGATGAACTAAACCAATGCGCCACTTAGCCTCCGGATGGGCAGCCACTTGGTCTTTAAACCAATTAGCCACATCGGTTTGTAGGTAGGAAGAAGTACCTTTATCATAATCATGCGAACCGCGCCAATAATCTTGGTGGGAGTAAATGAGGAAAAGAGCATCACCATACATAAAACTATAGGTGATACCATCGAACTGCGGTTTTACTTTCGCTAACTTATTAAACGTGTTGTCGGTGTTAAAATGCAGAGAATAATTAAGATGATTGCTATCATCATGATTACCATCCGTAGGAGCGATGGGCATCATTTGGATAACCGGAAGCAACGACTGCTCAAACCAACGTTCCCACTCCCATTCGGAATTGGCATTTCCTCCCGATTCCACAATATCTCCAGGGAAGAGGCAGAAACGAATATCTTTTTCATTGTTAGCCACCGCCTTAGCACATTGTTCGGTAGTTTGTACATATTCGGGATTCATCAAGTGGGAGTCCGTCATATAGATAAACGAGAAGTCTGTTTGGTCTTCATCCGCTGTACGGAATTGGAAAACATTAGACCAATGTCCATCGAATCCGACGCGATAGGAATAATGCGTACCCGGTTTAAGTTCGGTTGCTTTAGCCTTATGACTGACATACGAATATGTCTGTAAAGCGGACATTCCGGTTGCCTTTAAAATACCCGAAGTCGATACCGCGTAACGAAGAGGGTTTGTAGTCGTCGGTGTAGCTGCGATGGTAGTTATATTACCTTGGTCGTCAGTGAGTTCCACTTGCCCCTCCGTTACACCTTCATTCGTAAACCAACAGAAAGCCATATTATATCGTGGATCTCCATTGATATTGGAAACCACGCAATAGGGTTCGTATTTCGATTGAAGATTGAGGATTGAAGATTGAAGATTGGCTAAGTTTTGCTCCGATGAATCATAACGTGCCGCTTCACGTGCTACCCACATTGGGATATAAGATGGTATAGCATAGTCTTCTATAAGCAATTTCTCTGCTTCCCTTACTTCGGGGCAAACATACGCTTCTTCTGCTGGTTCAACAACAAGGATATTATGTTTGCGGATACGTCCGTTGGATGAGACAACATTAATTTTAGTCACCCCCACACTCAAGGCTTTAATCAACCCATTATTCACAGAAGCGATTGTTTTATGCTCCACGCTCCAATAAAGATGCTTTTGGGTCGTATTTTCAGGAACAAATCGGTAAAGAACTAATGCAGACTCGCCCACTTTAAGAGTAATAGTATCTTGCAAAAGAACGACATCCGTCAGTTTAACGATTGGTGCATTGGGATTATACTCATAACAGCCAATATCTACTTTTTCGCCTATTGAACGAGAATTGCCATCTAAATCATATGGACCCGGGTCGAGTACGGTCGAGCCCCGATCAATAACAAATGAGCCCGAGGATAAATGGAAGTCAGCAGCCCGCATAGCCTCTATTTCTGCCTCATTTTTAGGCACACCCGCAAAAGGAGTTGGAGCCACAAAACGTACAGGACGCACAGCCCCCCAGTTATCTGCATCTAAACGCCAAGAGAACATAGAGTTACCATGGTTAGAGGCATTACCCTTAGAATCTTTATTACTGTCCGATATGTAGTCGCAAGGATCCGAGAATCCAGGTTCGTTTGTATTACCCCAACAAAGGATATTATTTGACGTGGATTCAGAGTGCCAACCGCCATATTCCGCCCCAAAGTTTCGAGCCGATGTACAATTAATCACTTTACCTTCTAAATTCCCGTCACGGTGATTATAGATACCACCCGAGTTGGGCCAATCCGCGCGGGAAGGTTCGTTGTTATGCATGAGACAATTACGAACGATACCATTGGCATCATTCCATATTGAACAATCCACCCCCGAACAACCGCGTGCTATACAGCGATTTACAAGCCCACCCATATTAAAGATAGCACCCGCTCGACCAGTCGTGTAACAGAGTTCAACGATACAGTGGTCAAAAGTAACATTCCTCGTAATATAAGCTCCACCTCCATCATCACTGCTATTGGCGTTACGAATAAGCAGGTCTTTTATTGTTGTAGGGTTAGCCATATCCGTAGAGCAATAGACAAGGTTATGATTAAGACCTGTTCCGTCAAGAATCGTTTGACCATAAACACCTACAATATGCACGCCGGATTTAACAGAGAGACGCTGGTTATACACCCCCTCCGATAGATAGATGGTATCTCCTACGGATGAGTTATTGATAACTTGCTGTACATCGTCTGTAGGAACAACCGACTTAGTGGCGCCCAATATGAAAGCAGAGTGACAAAGACAAGAGAGTATTACTAAAATGATAGATAGGTTGCGGAATTTCATTTTTGGTAAGTTAATTAGTATTGTTTGATTTGGATATTAATGATCTTTAATTATTGTATTTTTGTTCCCAGCATAGAATATATGCCTTGCTGTGAAACGAACATTAAACGACCATCCTTAAGGATCTTCTTGTTTACAGGAAACGAACTACGATATACTTTCGATAAATCCGTTTGTATTTCTTCAATATTAGGATTGAGAGAAGCCTCGGAAGAAATGATTATTTTCAGGTGCAGGTTATTATACCCCGATGTCTCCTCCCAGCAATTCTCATTACATAAACGAATAGCGAAACGTGAATCACTCGCTAAACGTGGAGAGCAATCAGGAATATAGACACAGACTTCATAGATTCCTTCGGTAGCCGTTACAGGCACTTCAAACGACTCGTCAATAAGCGTTTGTCCTCCTCCTGATATCCAAAAACGCGGATCAGAATCTATAGGGAAAGAGAGGGTGTCGGTCTCATTCTTAAGAACAAGATAAGCATGCCGCTCATTATAGGGAGTAGCATAGCCCGTATTTGCTATGATGAGATTGATAGGCAAGTTTCCTCCCGGAGCAATAGAGTCTGGCAAAGACGATTTTTGTACCCCAAACCGATAGCCCAAATGCGCAGAGAGGATATCATAATATGAATATCCATTATTATCCTTCTCCTCCTTCCATTTATTGAGTACAAAAGCGGAATAAGCATGATTAAGGTAAGAATAATGGAGATAACTCAACTCCTCATGCGCAATAGCCCCCGTTGACCAATCATTATAGATTTTGGTAGCATTAGCCTGTTCTTTGGTTAAGTCCGTCTCTCCACCATTAGGGAGATAACGACAATCACGATTGAGATACGACATATCACGATTACGATTGACATACGTTCCCATATTATTCTTATCATTGAGTATGGCATCATTATGATGTCCCAAACGCGCTTTAGGCGAGCCATTAAAAGCTTCCTCCGGCGTTAGAGGTACAGTATCCTTGTTTAGATAAGCCTGCTTATAAGCGGGAGTACGCAATTGTACTGCGCGTGAAGCAGGAACAGCATCAAGGAGTTGATTAATTAAATCCGTTTTAACTTGTTGTTTGATATTTCCGCCCGTACCTTGCGACGAATAATACCATTCTCCCCAGACGCCGAGGAATCCGGCTTGAACACAAGAGATAACATCTTCTCCTTGCGCCAAGATAGGTTTAAGTTGTTCTAAATGAATGCGCCACCACTCAGGAGAGGCGTCCTTGTAAGGAGTAGTTTGCGATGAAGTGTAGGCAAAGCGGATAATCAGTTTACCACCCGCTTCACGACAGGTCTCAAAGTCTTGCAAAATGATATTGAGAGCATATTGAGGAATAGAATCTTCTCGGTAGTTATTGAGGTAATACTCACGTAAGAAAAGCGTGCGTCTCAATTTACGATGCGCCGTAATGGTAGAGGCTGGAAAATTAGACTCGGGTTGGCTCTCCTTAAAAACCTGCTCTTGTGGATGATAGAAACCACGCTCTGGATTTGGAAAATCCGTGTAATAATCCAAGTCATGCCAAGTGACTGAAGAATAGAGGCAAAGAGGAAGAAAGGCGGAAAGAATAAGAATATAAGAAAAACGAGAGATTCTATTCATGGGGGATTAGTAGTTAATGGTTAGTCGGGTATTAAAAAGGGGGATAGGCGAAATGCTAATATCAATCAACATTTTATAAGAAAAACACTTCACCTATCCCCCAACAATTAAATATTAAGAGTTACTTAACGAGCGATTATTCCGCAATGGCATTGATGGTAACTTTTGCCATATCAGCAACACCGGGAACGGTAGCGCCATCTTCATCTGTGGTATCCTCTACGCGGGGCAGAATACCAACGGAGTCCCAAGCTTTTTGAATGTCGATACCTACGTAAACAAAACCAGCAGCCTTGAAGGGCAGGTTCTCAACCATAACGCGGAACTCAACGGTAGTACCGGTAATCTTGCTAGCGTCAACCAATTGGGTGGACATCTCATTCCACAACCAGTCACCACTAGGCTCTTCACCAGCCCAAGAGAATGCAGAGGGAGTATATGCCTCAGCAGGTTTACCAGCCTCAAAGAGGAAACCTTCTGCTAACGTTCCGCAAGGAGTATTCCATTGACCGGTAAAGCCATTGGAACCATCTTTGGTGAAATAAACGTGGAACGGAACGCCAGGAGCGCCACTGAACTCATCGTCGCCAAGGTCCTCGTTAACGTCGATAACTTCGGTATCGAACTCAGCATAGATGTTTACATAAACCTCATCAGCATAAACCTTCATCACTTTCAGGCCCATGTATTCGGTTGTAGTCGGACGGTTGCATACAAATACATTAGCAAGATCAGCGTACTCAGCATCGCTACCATCAATGGTAACGGGGCTGGTGTACTCGGGTTCCGGTTCCGGTTCCGGATTGGGTTTTGGATCGTTTTTGGGTTTGCAAGCAATAAATGCTACAGCTGCTAATGCTAAAACAGCAAATTGAAATTTTTTCATAATAATCACGTGATTTTTAATTTGTTAATATTGTTGATTGATATATTAAACAATTAATGTTTAATGTCTACTATTTTTTAGTAACCGGGGTTTTGAGACACGCCGGGGTTAGCGGAAGTCTCATTATAAGGGATAGGATACTGAATCCTATTGTCTGTATATTTAACTACCTCCCAAGGATGGATGCCGGCAAAACGACGATCCATATCCAGTTGGTTACGATAAACATCGAACGTACGGAACCCCTCAAAAGCCAACTCCAAACGGCGTTCGTCTAAAACAACATTAAGAGCAGACGAATAGCCATGCATATTGGAAGATGAGAACATTCCCTCTTCGGGAATCTGAGCACGCTTACGTATGATATTCACATCAGACAAAGCAGGCGCATCATTACCCAACTTAGCATTTGCCTCTGCGCGATTAAGGATAACCTCAGCCCAACGAATAAAAATAGGCGAGCAGAGCATTGGGTCACCGGCTTGGTAACCGAACTTAGACATGAAATACTGTAGTGAAGTGTATCCTGAACGGTTATTGAGAGATGGGGTGATACGAACCACTTGTTTTTCGCCACCCAAGGTGATATACATCTGTTTATATTCGCCATTAGCATCGGGTTTACCTTCACCATTAATAGTTTCCGTAGTCGTAGTGTATTTCGTTCCGTTGTAGGAGAAAGAATACTCATCTCCCACTTGGGTTATGTTCTCCGTAGCAAAGGTCAAGCGATAGTCATCCGACTCCGTACCTTTCACCGGGAAACTTACCATTTGTTTGCCATTATCCTTATACTGCGGCAAGATATAGCGCATACGGATATCAGAGGGATAACGCTCATAGAGGTTAAGCAATGGGTCAGAAGGATAGATTTCGCCCCAACCTACTCCGTCCTTAAGGAACATCGATCCCATCATTTCTTGGCCTTTAGACTCATCGTCCATCAGAGCGATGCAGAAAAGTGTTTCTTTAGAAGTGACAGCATTAGCGAACATTCCGCCCTTACCATCCGGAGCAGCATAAGCGTCTCCTTGCTCGAGTTTTGCCAAAGGATCAGCACCTAAGATTTCGTTCGCCAGTTGAACACATTCCTCATTCTTACCCATATAGAGGTAAACACGTGTGAGGAGTGCTTGAGCCGCTTCCTTAGAAGCATATCCCTTATTACCACGAGAACTGTTCATGAGACGGATAGCGTTTTCTAAGTCGCTAACAATTTGGTCATAAGATTGTTCAACAGTAGCACGTTTGGTGGCATCGCTATTGCCCGTATTGATAACAATACCGGGGGCAGTTTTGTCAACGGTGTAGGGTTTGGCATACATGGTCACAAGATTCAGTTCCGCCAAAGCACGCAGGAAATAGTTCTCTCCCTTGATTTGATCCGTGGATTTACTTGCGCCATCTTGAACCGTATTGATTACACCATTCGTGCAAGAAATGATATGATAAGAAAAATACCAAAAGGCTTGGATATTGGTTTGGGTAGCATAGTTCTTATAGCACGTGCACTCGTACAAAACATCCTCTGTACGACCGGACAGATTGCAGTTATCTGCGGGGAACTCCGCCATTTGGAAATAGTGACGGATATAGGTATTACCGGCGTCCGTTCCTTTCGCATATGCGTCGCCATCCTTAAACAAGGAATATGTAGCATTAGTCGCATATACAGGAGCAGCCTCGTTTTCAGCCATTTCACCAGCCGTAAGCGAACCCGTCGGGAATACATCTAAGTTACAAGCGGTCATCGTTGCTACAACGATTCCGATCAATAAATATTTAGCTTTCATATTTGTTTAAATTTTAGAATCCGATTTCAACACCTACTAAGAATTGACGAGAAGAGGGATATTCGGTTGTATATAGTCCTGCCAACGAGGTATATTCAGACGTAGAAGTAGTCGTAATTGACACTTCAGGATCCATACCCGAGAACTTGGTAGCCGTATATAGATTATCTGCCGTCAAATAAACGCGGCAATGGGTCATATGAGCTTTCTTGAGAACCTTGGGTTGCAGGTTATACGCAATCGTAATGTTCTTTACACGGAAGTACGAACCATCTTCCAAATAACGAGAAGATATTGCATTGGATTGTAAATTACCGTTAGCCACAGCCTTGGGGTGAGTAGCTATATCACCCGGATTCTGCCAACGCGTCCAGCCTTGAACGCTATTTTGGATGGACATCTGGTTATGGCCGAGATAGGCTCCATCTGCATCAGTAGCTTCACGGTTGAAGTTGAAAATCTTATTACCATATTGGAAGGTAGTATTGATACCTATCTCAACTCCATAGAATTGGAAGTTGTTATAGAAACCACCAGCAAAGAGAGGAGTAGCTTTTCCGACAATTTTCTCATGGGTAGCATTATAGTCATTCGTGGTTGTCTTATTACCATTAGCATCGAGCACATAATTCTCGTTCTCGTCCACCATATACCACAGCGGGTCACCATTCTCAGGATCAACACCAGCCCACTCTTTCATATACCAAGAGTAGATATCTTGACCTTCGCGAACGATTTGACTAACTCCCGATTGCGTTTGCAAGAAAGCTTGGTGATCCGGCAGATCGGTCACGCGGTTGCGATTCATACCGATGTTGAATGCCATATCCCAAGTGAAATGTTTACGCTTAATGTTCGTGGAGTTGAATTGCAACTCAATACCTTGGTTATTAACCGAACCACGGTTCATCATAACTGAAGCAAAACCAGAGGAAGGAGCTAACGGAACGTTGAGAAGCAAGTCCTTATTATCGGTGTTATAGAGGTCAATACTGAAGTTAACACGGTCTTTCAAGAAACCGAAATCCAGACCGACAGCAGCCATATAAGCAGTCTCCCAGCGCAGTTCATCATTACCCAAACGGGCTAACGTAGCGCCTACCGTATTTTGATAACCGGCACCGAAACCATAAACAGAGAGATATTGATAAGCAGGTATTTGGTCATTACCCGTCAAACCATAACTTGCACGAATCTTTAAAGTATTCATCACATCCTTCACATTATCCATCCAATGCTCATTGGTCATCATCCAAGAAGCTGCCACGGACGGGAAGTGACCGACACGGTTCTTCGCGCCAAAGATAGATGAAGCATCGCAACGATAAGAAGCCGTGAGGAAATAACGCTTAGCATAGTCATATTGAGTTTGAACGAAGACAGACCAGCCTTTAGTCGGTACAGCATATGAACCAACAGCCTGTTTAACACAAGCGTCTAACTCATCCATACCATCTGGCATATTAGTACCCTCAGCGCTATTGTACTCGGTACGTCCTTCTCCATACTCAAAACCAACGATACCGTTGAGGCTATGTTTTCCCCATGTATATCCGGCTTTGACAGTGTTCGTTGTACCAATCGACCATCCCATCTCATTGGTGATGGAAAGATAACCACTCGGATAAGCAGTCATCTTCGTACGAGGATCGTAGAAGTTGGTCCACTTAGAAGTTGAGCGGTTAAAGCGATTAACAGAATGGAAACTTAACCAATCAAGGGGTTGATAATGCAACGAAGCCTCCGCATAGTAAGCAAACGCCTTGGATTTGAGGTAATTGTACTGCATTTGGTGCAGACCGTTCCAAGTGTTTTGGGTGTACCAAGTAGAACCATCAGCACGTCTTGCCGAAGTGATACATTCAATATTACCTTCCTTGTCATAAGGACTATCCCAAGGCATAGCATAATAAGCATTATCTAACACTTCCCAAGAAGGATCCTCCGAAGAGTTAGAGTTGTCAAAATTGGTACGAATACCCAATTTCAAGCCCTTGCACAATTCAGTTTCCACATCTGCACGAGCAGATATCTTATTATAATCTGTTCCTATTAACGTACCTTTCTGGGTGAAATAATCCATCGATACATAGTAGTTCGTTTTTTCAGTAGAACCGCTAACGGCTACGTAGTAATCTTGGGTATTACCCATCTTAAAGAAGGTTTTTCTCCAATCGTTACCTTCCGTTCTCAATTCCTTTGGATATTTCGTTTTGAAAGCGATGGAAGAGAACATTGTTTTATGATAGTCGTACAGTTCAATACCATCCATCATATTCATATTACCAAACAAAGCTTGGCTAATACCACCGGTAACTTTAAAGTCAACATTAACTTTACCTTTGTTTCTGCCAGACTTTGTAGTAACAACGATAACACCACCGGCAGCGGCAGCACCATAGATAGCAGTAGCACCGGCATCCTTCAAAACGGTTATCGACTCTACATCGTTGGGGTTGAATGTTCCACCGGGAGCACCATCCACAACATAAAGAGGTGCCGCAGAAGCAGTGATGGAGCCAGTACCACGTACGCGGATATCCGCTCCTGCACCAGGTTGACCTGTAGAAGTAGCAATCTGTACACCAGCAATCTTGCCTTGCAACATCTGACCCACATCAGAAGTGGTAACATCAGTTAAAGTCTTAGCGTTAACTGTAACCGCAGCCGAACTGAGTTCTGCTTTCTTGATAGACGAATAACCTAAGGAGACAACTTCTTGCATCACAATGGCATCCGATTCCATTTGGAGATTAAGAACAGCCTGAGCTTTTTCCTCTACGGGTTTATAACCCATGTAAGAGAACAAAAGCACAGCATCTTCGGGAACATCAATCGAATAGGCACCATCAAAATCGGTAACCGTACCCGTCGTTGTCCCTTGCACAAGGATACTAACACCAATCAGGGGTTCACCCGTTTCAGCATCAGTAACCAGACCCTGTACATTCACATTAGCTAACATTGTAGCCACGGCAAAAGACAAGGAGACACAAACTAAAAGAAGTTTTTTCATGTGTTTTTGTGTTTTAAGTTAATAATTGGGGTTAGTTGTTTTTTTTATTTTACTTCAATCAGATAATTGCCGTCGAAGCTCACATCAATGTACGGGTCACTACCTTTAACCTCGTACGTCTTAGGAACTTCAGCGGTATATTCTGTGACAGTAAATGTTTTGTCTTTGTCCAAGCCACGCAACTCGATTCGTCCTTCAAAGTGGTCGGCATAGAAGGCGTAATAGAGTGCGTCGTTTTGTTTAATAACGTGTCCCTCGGGATAGTCATAACCCCATGTATAGAGGTTAAGATACTCGCCTCGGGTCAGATTCTTTTCCTTAAAGATCTTCATCCAATGGCGAATGAGTGCTTCCTTCTCGTCGGTCAAAAGGAAAGACTCGGAGGCATTGGGGTTATCCTTAGGATAAGTGAATTTAGTTCCTATCACGGCACCAATACCAATCTGGGAGGCAAAGTCGGTACCTCCGTCGGTTAGTTCCACATGGTCACCATAATAAGCTAATTGAGGCACCATAGCGGCATAAGCCTTGCGCTTCATACGCACTTGGCGAGAAGAAGTGGGATCGGAAGCTACAGCTTGGTTAAATGTCGGTAACAAGTAGTAGTTGACCGCACATCCGCACGGGCATATCTGCACCACAGCATTGGGTTTGAGGGCGCGTGCCGTATCATAGATAGCCTCAAAGAAAGAGGGCAATTGGGTTTGTGAGGTCATCGGGTTCTCCAGATGGGCATCAGGCATACAGCAATTGAGGTGCTGACCGTCAATCTTCAGTCCATCGAAATTCCAGCGGCGTAAGAACATATCCACTATATCCTGCGTATAAGCCACGGTAGTGGGGTGAACAGGATTGAGGTAATAGCTATCCCACCAAGTGATATATTCGGGAGCTTCATCCTTCGTGATAAGCAGCATCTCGGGATGGTCTTTGAGGCATTGGGTACCGGGATCGGCAGCGAGAGGTGCCCACCATAGTTTGGCTTTCATGCCACGTTTATGAATCTCATCGGTCAAACGGCGCATGTCTTTATCGCCCCCCGGGAAACGGGAGTTGGTAGTCCAATCGCCTTCGGCAATCTGATAACCATCATCTACATCAACCCACTTGAAGCCCAGTTCAGCCACCTTATCCAAGGTACCGATTACCTCATTAAGGGTAAAAGTACGTTCATAGCCCCAAGCGCACCACACGGGTTCAAAAGCCTCAGGTTCGGAAGCGGGCATTTGGATTCCCAACATCGTCTGCATATAATCAGAGAAGGTACGCAGTGCGTTGAAGAAGTCACCTTTATGTTTATAAGCAAACGTACGATAGGTACGGAGCGTATCACCCGTATTCAGCGTTACGGGTTCAGGGAAAGTGTAGGTCAAAGCGATGGTGACCTTATTATCGTATTGTTTCCACTCGACGGGCATCTTAATGTCATGCAGTTCGGGTTCGAACAAGCCAATAGCCAGTCCGTTCTCGCGTGTCCACACATCAATCATAGGGATACCTCCTCCATAGTCGGAGTTATTCATACCTAAGTAGTTGTCCTTATAGAACCCTTCGGTGATAGGCAACACCCAATCCAAGCGATAGATAGTACTGGTGGGTTGCAAGGACCACATAACGGTATCGGTAGCCTTGATTTGGTACTCCTGAGCACGGTAGCCAAGAACGGTGACGGGTTTGCCCTCGTTCACATAATAAGTCTCGACCACTTGCAAGCCGGGCCATTGCTCGGGTTCGGTAATGGTCTGATATTGCTTCACATTAACATTGCTATCCCCCTCGCGGAGAAGGAGAGTGTCCGTGCTTGAAGAGCAAGAGACGAAAGCGAGAGTGAGAAAAACGCCTAAGAGGCTTGGGAAAGGGAATGGTTTCATATGTTATTTCGTTTTTTCGAGGTTTCGATATTTCGGGATTTCGAGTTATTTACTTAAGGCGAACATGGCGAAGGCGGCACAAACGAGGCCGGCAATCTGCAGAGGATTAGGAATGACCGAAAGGATAATCAGACTGAGCAAGACCGTTACCATCGGGCTCAAACCCTCCATCGGACTAACCACCACCGCCTTACCATAACGATAAGCATATACAAGCGTCAAAGCACCTATCGAGTTCAGAATCTGAATACCGAAGGAAGACCAGAAAGTGGAGGCGACAGCCTGAGCGCAAACAGGGCAATATTCTCCACAAACAGAGCAATTCGCTTTTGCAAAGAACTCCGCCGCAGAACCGTCCATGAAATAAGCTACAGGTATAAGAACCAGTCCCCAAATAGCCATCCAAATAAAGATAGACTCCGCGTTCATCGAGTTATTGGCAAACTTCATGAAGAAGCCTTGAATACCCCAAGCGAGGAGTACAAGGATAGCCAGCACTATCCATAGCCAACCGGAAACGGGACTATTGTCGCTATTGCTCTCGAGCGAGAGGAGCAAGATAGCAGCCAACGCCACTACGATACCCGCTATTTGCCATTTAGAAGCACGTTCCTTGAGGAAAATAGCCGCTAAGGTAATGACGATAACGGGAGACATGGAGATAAAGGGATAAATGATATAACTCGGCCCTTGGGTTAATGCTTTAAAGAGGATGAGTTGTCCTCCTGCACCGAGCAGACCTACCGCTGCACCAAGACCTATGGACTTCCAATCGTGCTGTATCTTACCCTTGTTGATAATCAGTGCCACGATAGCGCAAGGAATCATGGACAAAGCCCAAGCAATGTAAACGATGGTATCAGGAATACCATGCTGAATTTGATAACCGGAGAAAGCTCCCCACACACCCCAAGTACATACCGTAATGAGGATAAAGATTAGCCAGAGTTTGTTTTTCATAGATGAAAAAATGTTTGATGTTTAATGTTTGATGTTTAGGAGTTTTTCGGCGTTCTTGTAATAGATTTTCTCCAACACCTCGTCGGGAAGATAGAAGCCGCTATAGTACCAATGGTAACCGAAATCGGGAATATAGAAGTGCTCATCCTCCGTCTCCAAGATACGGAAGACGGTACGATACATATCAGCACTCATGCCGTTATCGGTACCGAAGAAGACCCTATCTTGATACTTAATAAGGAACGCACGCGCAGCGCGAGGCGTTTGTGCCGCTTCACCGCAACGCCCCGAGATATCTATATACAAATTAGGATATTTATCCAACAAAGCCCCTAAACGCGGTAGGTCTTGATTCATATTAAGGTAGTGGCACGCAATGAAGACGGTATTCGGATTCTCGCGAACGGCATTCTCAAAACTAACCATCAACTCATCATAGTCAAGGCAACCCGGAACGGAGGTGTCCACATGCCATGTACCACCGTTCATCAGACCGTCATTCTTCTCATCCAACGGCAGATACATCCAATAGGGTTCAGCGATATGAATAGAGACAGGCATGCCCAATTCACCGGCTTTCTCAAGTAGCGGTTTCAAGGCGGGGTCATCAATATGAATACCGTCACCGGGAACGGGACGGGCATAGGTGTCACCTAAACCCTTGTCTCCCAGTTCACCTACCCCAACGGCTCCTAACGCGTGGTAATATTCTAACTGAGCGCAAGCATATTCGGCAAAATCCTCTTGTCCGTAATGCGAGTAGTCAAAGCAGCACCACAAATCAAAACGGTCGCGATAGTCCGCATATTTCTCGAGCCACTCTTCGAAAGAAGCACCAATCCAGTTGCAGTGATGAACAGTGGAGCGAACGATGCCGCAAGCGTCCATGGTTTTAATCCACTCTTCTATCTCCTGCTTATTGGCAGCATAATCGTGCGAGTGCATGTCAATAACGGGATACTTGGCTTTCTCTACGAAAGTCTGAGGGATGTTATTTACGTTCACGGGAGCAAAATCCTTGAGAAGGATAAGCTTTTCCGGATGATCATTTTGTACCTTTTGGCACGACAGCAAGGCGATTGCGCCTGCGAGGAGGAAGAGTAGTTTTTTCATGAGTTTTGATGTTTTGAGGGTTCGAGCAATAATTATTATTCCCAACCGAGCTGTTTACCTTTGGTTTCGACAGCGTCTTTAGAGGTGAAGGCGCCCGTACCACCGGCAGCGGTGGTATTGACGGCACCCGTCATGTTTCCGTACTTTTGGCAGGTCTCCAGGTTGTCTCCTTGTACAAAGCGAGAGATAAAGCCAGCATTGAAACTATCTCCGGCACCGATAGCGTCCACCACGTTCGTATTGAGATACGGCTTGAGCAAGGACATAGTACCATCCTTCTTAATGAGCAGCGAGCCTTGGTTGCCGCATTTGATAACGGCGTTGTTCAGATAAGGAGTAATCTTATTGATACCTTCCTCTATCGTCTTAGAACCGGTTAGGCACATGAGTTCCTTCTCGTTAGGCAGGAAGAGGTCGATAAGGGGCAGCACTTTCGTATAATCGAGTTGCCAGGTCTCCGCCGGATCCCATTGGGTATCGAGACTAACGGTGACACCGTTCTGCTTCGCCAATTGCAGGATATCCATAATATCCTCGCGAAGCCCTGTCTGCATAAAGATAGAGGAGATATGAATATGCTTGGTATTCCGGAACAAGTCTTTATCTATGTTGCTCAGGCGCATGAAGTCCATAGCCCCCTGATAGGTCACGTTAGCACGGTCTTCATTGTAATTGAGGCAGATAGTAGCACCGGTAGCGTACTTGTCCTGATGAACGAGATAGCGTGTATCCACGTTCTTGGCTTTGAGCGATTTCTCGACCAAGTCACCAAAACTGTCGTTACCAATCATACCACAGAACGCCACTTTAGTGCCTAATGCTGCTGCATTAGCTGCAAAGATAGCGGTACTGGAACCAAGTGTCAGAATCATATCCTGACAGAATTTTTCTTTACCTACCTCCGGCGCACCGTCGATACGATTGAGGATGAGATCTACATTGAGTTCACCCAGAGCTACTACATCAAACTGCTTCATGTTATTTCAGATAGTCATTAAGATTAACAATATTAAAGGCGTTATAATACTTATCCATATTATGTTCAATACGCATAAGTACGATTTCTTCTGCATTAATACCAAAGCGGGAGAGGTTATCGTAGAGGTTCTGACGAGCGACCAGCACTTCGGGGTTTTGCCAGATATAACGGCAGCCCGTCTTCACGAGCCATAGTTGACGCTCCTTCGAGCACTCGCTAAGGTCTTTACCCACTTCTTCGCCCTTGAGCCATTTTTTCCAACGCCCGGACTGATAAACGGCTTGCCACAGAGCCTGAGACATACCGCTCTTTTGTGCAACGAGACCTTGTTCGAAGAGTTCGGCTTCTTTGGTTTCAAGCTCCATCAGACCGTCGTACTCGCACATAGTGAACTCAGGACCTACGTTAGCAGCTCCCATGCCGGAAGTAGGATAGTCTTGCGGGTTATCCACATCGTCCGAATAGTGACCTTTGATATATGAACCATAAGGACGCACTTTAGCCGTGAGGTTACGAGCCACCTCAGCATCAAAGAGCGTGGTATGGAGGTCGGTTCCCACTTTACCTACAATGAAGATAGGCCATACTTCGGGCATACCGGCAGCAGCCAAACCGGATTTAAGGTCACTTAAGAAAGTGTCGAATGTCTTCTCATCAGCCAAACCACCGTGAACCTCCTCGGTACCGACCTCATAACTGATGGGATTGATATGATGAGCCTTACGGAAATCCTCAGCATGCTTAATCAGTTCAACGGTACGTTTAGCCACCACATGGATATTGATAATCTCGCCCTTAGGAAGCGTTATATCCACCGTAGGATCCACATGAATAAGGTCATAACCGGCTAAAATAGCCGCCTCATAACTCTTCTTTACGCCGTCCATAGCCTGTTCGAGGGTATATTTCTCCAAGGTCTGCTTATCCTTCAACCAAGGTCCGCCGTGGTCAATAGCCACTACGTAAGGACCGGTGTAGTTCACAGCAGCAGCCTCACGAGCGAGAATCTTAGTAAACTCAGCCTGGGTCATTCCTGTGTAACCACCGTCGTTATCCACCTGATTGAGGGTGGTAGCGAAATAAATAGGAGAGTTATTGCGCTTAGCCGAACGGAAAGAGGCTTTAATCACGCTCAACGAGTTCGGGCAAGCGGCAAACAAGGTCATCGGGACACCGGTAGCAGCCTTACGCTGCTCCATAACTTCTAAGATATGTTCTGTTTTTTTCATCATGACTGTTATTTTTAATTACATTGTATAATAAATAGTTACACCTTCTACCACACGGCTGATGTTTCCGCTAACGCTTGGTGTATCCGGGCAGAGTCCGTGAGCCAGACTGGCATTGAAGCCAAGCAACTGACCTACCAACACGTAAGGTACGAGACCATAAATGCCCGTCGCCTTCCTTCCGTTAGGCATCATAATCTCCGCCTGAGAAGGAACATCCACGTTCACTTTTTTACCGCAAGAAACGATAAGCTGCTTCGTTTGAGGATTATTGGCAGCTACTTGACGAATAAGGTCTCGCTCATAAATCTGCACCTCCTCGTCGTCGGAGGTTAGATAGACAACGAGAGAATCGGGTTTCACCACTGCTTTCGGTCCGTGACGGAAACCGAGGAAGGAATCAAACTTACAAACGATAGCACCATCGGTAAGCTCTTGCAACTTAAGATGACACTCCTCCGCTATTCCTCTCAGTTCTCCGCTTCCCAAGAAAATACCGCGACTGAAAGAAGAAGAGGCTACGGACTTAAGTTCGGATTGGCAATTATCCAAAATGTACTGTGCATTTTCAGCCGTAGCTTTGATATACTCCGCCTCTGTTTCGATGGTATCCATTTTAGCCAGCATGCAACCGGTCAGCAGCATGGTAGAGAACGAACTGGTCATTGCCAAACTCAAGTCGTTCGTTTGCTTGGGCAGCAAAATAAGACAAGTATTCTTCTCGTCCCCACGGAGCGCCAATTCGCCGTTGGCGTTGCATGTGATAAAGATATGAGCCACTTGATTGCAATAGGCATTGGCTTTGTTAACAACAGCCACACTCTCGGGACTATTACCCGAACGGGCAAACGAGATAAGCAATAAGGGAGTCGATTGAGAAAGATAAGAAGACATATGCGTCACCAAATCGGTTGTTGCCACAGCACGGCAACGGCTCCACCCTTGCTTGCGCAGCACAGGACAAAGGGCATCGCCAATAAAAGCGGACGTACCCGCACCGGTCAATACAACATCCGTTTCCGGAGTCAAATACTGATGAAGGAAAGCAACGATTCTCTCCTTCTCTCTAACTAAATTTTCATACTCTTCAAGCCAAGCTTGCGGCTGCTGAAGAATCTCTCTATAAGTATTGGTTTTCATAATTTTATGGTATGTTAATTAAGTATCAATTATTGATTTTCTGGTGCAAAATTACTACAAATTGTTATTTGTAGAAAATATATTTATATGTTTTATAACATATTTTTTAACATATCGTGTTAACTTGCTGCAAAATTGACACTTACGATTTACAGAATACATTATTTTACCTTTCGAAACATTTCGAAACATAACAAACTCTTGCGTATATTAAATAATTTTCGTAACTTTGCAGCGGAAATCGAAAGAGTATTATGAACACATCCACAACCAAAGAACGTAGAGCACTGATTCTAAGTTTGTTACAAGACAACAAAGAGATTTCTGTGACCTATTTGAGTCAGCAATTTGGCATTTCGGAAGTTACGATTCGAAAGGACTTAACCGAACTGCAGCGAAGGAATCTTGTTCTCCGTACGCGCGGGGGTGCCGTGCGTATTCCTATGACGAAAGCAGGGGAAGACACTGCCGTTGAGAGCAAGCGCATGTATAACACGGCAGAAAAGAAGGCGATAGGCCGTTTGGCGGCTTCGTTTATTCAAAACGACGAGACCATCGTGCTTGATGCGGGAACAACGACCTTAGAGATTGCCAAGAACTTAGACCGATTCCAGCGATTAACCATCATCACCAACAGCATGGATATAGCGTTGGAGTTACTGCGATACAACCGCTTTACGATTATTCTGTTGGGAGGACATGTTCGCCTCACCTCCCACTCCATGGTAGGTCCTTTAGCAGAGGCTACGTTACGTAATTTCTATTGCGATAAGTTGTTTTTGGGTATCGACTCCTTTAATATGGAGGAGGGTGTTTCGACCCCAAATATAGAGGAGGCGCACCTCAATCAGAATATGATAGAAAAAGCCAAGCAAGTGATTGCGGTGTGCGATTCCAGTAAGTTCAACCGCCGCAGTTTTGCCTTTATTGCTCCCGTTAACAAAATCCAAGCTGTCATTACAGACAACGCCGTTTCGCAAGACATCAAAGCCAAACTACGCGAGCAAGGAGTACAAGTATATATAGCCTAATCTCCAACTATGGCACACACGCGCGAAAGACAAATGCAGAGCGTCACCCTTTGGGGTGGTATAGTCAATCTCCTGCTCTCGGTTCTTAAACTCTTAGCCGGTATCTTCGGCATGAGTTCGGCTATGATTGCTGATGCTATTCACTCGCTATCCGACTTGGTGAGTGATGTAGTAGTACTGATTATGGTTCGCATTGCCGGTCAAGGTCCCGATAAAAGCCACGATAGCGGACATGGTAAGTTTGAGACATTAGCTTCCCTTATTGTTGCCGGACTGCTCTTTGCGGTGGGCATACGGCTGATGATAGAAGGATCCGAGAAGATACGCTTCATAGCCTCCGGCGGTGACATAGCTCAACCGGAGTGGATTGCCTTCATAGCAGCCGTTGTTTCTATTCTTGCCAAAGAAGGACTATACCAATGGACTCACTGCGTAAGTAAAAGGGTGAAGAGTCAAGTGTTAGAAGCCAATGCATGGCATCACCGCAGTGACGCCCTCTCGTCTATCGGTTCGTTATTAGGTATAGGAGGGGCTATGTGGCTCGGCGGCAAATGGGTTATGCTTGATCCTATTGTTTGCTGTATCATTAGCGTTCTCATTATCGTTATGGCAGTGAAGATGATGATTCCGGCTGCCAAAGAACTGACCGAAGCGTCCCTCAGCGACGAGGAAGAAGATGTGATTTTAGGTATCGTCAAATCCGTACCCGAGGTGGAGGACGTACACGAACTCAAAACCCGTCGGTCGGGTCCGTATGTGATTATCAGTTTGCACTTAGTGGTAGATGAGCATATGACCGTACGCTTAGCACACGATGTGACGGTGGAGGTAGAGAGCCGATTGAGAGAGGCTTTGGGTCAAGACACACAAATAACCATCCATGTAGAACCGGACGAGGAGGCAGAATAAAAATGAAAGCAATGATTTTTGCAGCGGGATTGGGAACGAGGTTAAAACCCCTAACCGACAATAAACCCAAGGCTCTTGTCGAACTGAACGGCAAGACACTGCTCCAATGGCAAATAGAGAAACTCAAAAAAGCCGGCATCACCGACATTATCGTCAATGTACACCACTTTGCCGACCTCATTATTGACTACCTACGCGAGAACCATTATTTCGGTTGCAATATAACCATCAGCGACGAAAGAGACCTGTTGCTTGATACAGGAGGGGGATTACGTCATATAGTGGAAAGTGGAAAGTTTAAAGTTGAAAGTGATTCTATTTTGGCACTTAATGTAGATATACTGAGTAATATAGATATTCGGGCATTGGTGAAGGCATACGAAGAAGACGGTATCAGTCGGCTCGTAGTGAGCGACAGGCCGACCTCGCGTTACCTACTCTTTGATAAGGAACGACACCTTGTAGGCTGGACTAATGTAGCGACAGGGGAGGTACGACCGCTTGCCCTTAGGGCTGCGCTACCAGACCGCTGCGCTGAAAGACCGGGCGAAGCCCTGAAAGACCGCTTCGCTGAAAGACTGGCGTTCAGTGGGATGCAGATTTTAAGCCCTCACGCGTGCGCACGCTTAGTATATAGGAAAGAGAAGGTTTTCTCCCTTATTGATTTCTACTTAGACATCTGTCAAGAAGAAATCCTCCAAGCCTATGTGCCGGAGGATTATAGAATGTTCGATGTAGGTAAGTTTGAGCATTTGAACGAAGCCCAAGCCTTTGCCGCATCTCTTTAGCAATAGGCAGGAACGGTCATACACAAAGCATTGTGAATACAATGCACCTCACAAGGTCCCATGAAATCCATGATAATACCATCGGCTTCGATGACGATGTGTTTTTTAGTATCCACCACTACGTCCTTCGCCGTAAAGGAGTGAATAGCAGGAATCTCCATTAATTTGCCACTAAAGAGTTTAGGGATAGCCTTACAAATTTCCTTAAAGGTCGGTTTACCCACAAACATAGCATGAAAGATACCATCTCGCGGATCGGCATCGGGATTCTGCTTCATGCCTCCACCGGAGAAAGGTCCATTACCGATATTCATGGTGAACATCTTATCCTTCAAAATCACTTGATCATCGGCAATAAGATTAACGTGCATAGGTTTATGACGGAAGACGGCTAACAAAAGACCGAAGAGATAATTCACATGGTGCGAACCTATATAATACTTAAGCGGGAGCGCCTGCACGCACGTAACGGCATCTACACCGAAGCCGACAGAGTTAATGAAATAGCGGTGATGCTCAATACCGTTGCGCCAATAAGTCACGCAACCCACATCTAAGGGTTGGCACTTACCTTCGTCAAAGAAATAATGCAGTGAACGCTTGAAGTCCTTATTCAGTTTCCAGAAGCGCGCCCAGTCGTTACCCGTACCACGGGGGATGAGTCCAAACTGTATCTTAGCGCGTTGTTCGGGCGTGATATCAGCACGCATAATGCCATTGATAGCCTCACTGAGGGTACCATCGCCGCCAAAGACGAGGATGCGGTCATAGCCTGACTCAGCCAATTCACGAGCCAATTCAAGGGCATGATTAGGGAATTGGGTAGTACGATAGGTAAAAGGTTCGTGACGAGCCTTCAAGAGTTTCCATAAATATAATCGCTGTGCGCGAATAGCACGTTTACCAGACTTGGCGTTAATAATTATTCCTAACATGTTTTTGGGGTTAGAGGTTAAAATCGGGTGCAAAGGTACAAAAAAAAATGCATATAAACAAATTTATATGCACTTTTTTCGTATTTACGTACGATTCTTACTTAAAGAACTCGCTTACTTTCTCATTGGGAACTACTTCTTCATCGAAGATGTATGCACCGGTTTTAGGACTCTTCACCATCTTAATGCATTTGGAGTGAGTACGACCGGCGTTGGTGGTATGCAGGGTTGCGTCCGCTTTCTTTGCCATAATTTAGTCCTTTCGTTTAATGATTACTTAATCTCCTTGTGAATGGTATATTTCTTAAGGAAGGGATTGTACTTCTTCAACTCAAGACGTTCAGGAGTATTCTTACGGTTCTTAGTGGTGATGTAACGAGACATACCGGGCACACCGCTGGCCTTTTGCTCCGTGCATTCAAGAATCACTTGTACACGATTTTCTTTCGTTTTCTTTGCCATAGTTGTTCCTCCTAATTAGTTTAAATACCCTTTCTCGGCGGCCTGCTTGAGAGCAGCGTCCAATCCGATTTTGTTAATAGTGCGCAGACCCGCTGCACTCACGTTCAGCTGAATCCAGCAATCCTGTTCTACCCAGTAGAACTTTCTACGGAACAAGTTCACATCGAACGTGCGCTTTGTGTGGCGCTTCGGGTGCGAGACATTGCATCCGCCAACGGCTTTTTTGCCGGTAATTTGACAAATCTTAGACATGATATATATAAATTAAATTATTATTTTCTCAACTTAGCGCAGACTACTCCACGCGAAAAATCGTGCAAAATTACTACATTTTTTTTACATAAGCAAATATTTTTGCATTTTTTTGCATTTTTTTTGCATTTTGCTTGCATATATCATTTTTTTTCACTACCTTTGCACCACTTTTCGAGGGAATCCCTCGTAATTTCCGAAAATAATTACTATATTTTATGCAATACGATTTAAAAAAACTCGAGCGAATGTCGCTCGAAGAGATTCGTGAAGTAGCCAACTCATTAGGTATTAAAACTCGTCGTAGTCATACCCCGAAGATGATTGCCTACCTCATCTTAGACGCGCAGGCAGATCAGCGCGCCGTAGAAGTACAAGCACGCGAGAACGGACGACGTGAGCGCATTCGTATGAAAGCGCAACCCGTTAAAGTAGAAACGCCCGTAGTGGATAACGACACTACCGCAGCCACCGTAGGCAACGGACAGCAGACGCTGAACGAGATTCAAGCCTCACAAGCTAAGGTTAAGCACGTAAAGAACAAGACCGTTGTCGCCATCGAAGCTCGCCGGCCCTTGGCTCAGATGGAGAAGAAGATGGAAACTCCTACAGAGCAGCCTGTAGCGGAACAACCGAAGTCGGAACAGCCAAAGGAGGAAAAACCGCAGCCAAAGAAAAGAGGCAGAAAACCAAAGGTGAAGCCAGCGGAAGAGACCGCTAACGCTGAAAGACCGCAGAAACAAGAAACAGAGAAACAAGAAACGAGAAGCGAGAAACAAGAAACGGGAAGCGAGAAACAAGAAACGAGAAACGAAAAACAAGAACCGGAGAAACAAGAACCTGAGAAACAAGAACCGGAAAAGCCGGAGGTGGTTTTGAGTTTAGGGGAGAACGTGATTGCGATGGGCACTTTGGAGTGCGCTCCTGATGGATACGGTTTTCTTCGCAGTTCGGACTACAACTACCTCTCCTCTCCCGATGATGTTTATGTCAGTCAACAACAGATTCGCCAATATGGTTTGAAGACTGGCGATACGGTAGAGTGCACCATTCGTGTCAATAAAGAGACGGATAAGTACTTCCCCTTGGACAAAGTGATACGTGTCAATGGTTTAGACCCTGAGCAAGCGAAACGCCGCACAGCATTTGAGAATCTCACGCCCCTCTTCCCCGACGAGAAGTTCAAACTATGTAAGGGTAACCACAGCGATCCGCTGAGCGTACGTATCATCGACCTCTTTGCTCCGATTGGTAAGGGTCAGCGTGGACTGATTGTTGCCCAACCTAAGACCGGTAAAACGGTATTATTGAAAGATATAGCCAACGCTATTTCCGCTAATCATCCGGAAGTATATATGATTGTGCTCCTCATTGACGAGCGTCCGGAGGAGGTAACCGACATGGCACGCAGCGTTAAAGCCGAAGTGATTGCTTCTACCTTTGACGAACCGGCAGAGAACCATGTCAAAGTGGCTAATATCGTTCACGAGAAAGCGAAACGACTGGTTGAGTGCGGTCACGATGTAGTCATCTTGCTTGACTCTATCACACGCCTCGCACGCGCCTATAATACGGTGGCTCCTGCCAGCGGTAAGGTGCTTAGTGGTGGTGTAGAAGCCCAAGCATTACATAAACCCAAACGTTTCTTTGGCGCGGCTCGTAACATAGAGAACGGCGGTAGTCTAACTATCATTGCAACGGCTCTGACGGAGACGGGTAGTAAGATGGATGACCTTATCTTTGAGGAATTCAAGGGCACCGGTAATATGGAACTGCAACTCGACCGCAAACTGAGTAACAAACGTATCTTCCCTGCCGTAGATATACCGGCATCCAGTACGCGTCGTGACGACCTGCTCTTGCCTGCCGATGTACTGAGTCGCATGTGGCAAATACGTAAACAGTTGAGTGATATGAACGGTACCGAGGCTATGGAGAAACTCAAAGCCTATATGGAACGTACAGAAGATAACGACGAGTTCCTACTTGCCGTCAATGGAGCGCGATAGATTGAAGATTGAAGATTGTGAAGATATTGATTATTAACGGACCGAACCTGAATCTATTGGGAAAAAGAGAACCCGAGATTTATGGTACTAAGTCAATGGAGTCTATTTTAATAGACCTCCAACAGACTTGGCACGATATTTGCTTAACTTACAAGCAGAGTAATCACGAAGGGGACCTTATCGATTGGATACAAGCCTATGGTGTGCCAATTGAAGATTATGACGGCATTGTATTAAACGCAGGAGGGTACACGCACACGAGTGTAAGTATAAGGGATGCAGTAGCCGCTTGTAATATTCCTGTAGTAGAAGTGCATATAAGTAATATTTTCGATAGAGAACCTTTCCGTAAAATCAGTTTATTAACAGATGTGTGTCAACACAGTATCATCGGTCACGGAACCGATGGGTATAAAGAAGCAGTACAATGGTTAATCGAACATCAGTAGTTCTCTTTCTGCTGTTCTCAACACTAACCCTTTGGGCGGAGAACAGTATAACAGGTAAAGTCATTGACGCCGGTTCAAGGCAACCGATAGATTTTGCTAACGTGAGTGTCGTTAAAGTGTTGGACTCCATTCCGGTTACGGGTGTAACAACGGACGAAGATGGTTCGTTCTATATCTCGTCCCTTAAAGACGGAGAGTATGTTGTTAACATCACTTTTATGGGTTATAAGGATCAGCACAAAACCATCAAACTGCAAGGTGCTACTGTCGATTTAGGTAAGATTCTTCTCCGCGAGGATTTGCGTACCTTACAAGAAGTAGAAGTGGTGGCACAAGGTTCCAATATGCGTTTTGAACTGGATAAGAAGGTTTATACCATAGATCAGAATATGGCAAACGCAGGAGCGAGTGTGACGGACGCATTGGCTAATATCCCCACGATTGATGTTAATGAGCAAGAGGGTACTATCTCTCTCCGTAACTCAGAAGATGTTGAGATCTGGATTAATGGTAAACCCGCAGGACTGACGGCGGATAACCGCGCCGATATTCTCAAGATGATGCCCGCCGAGTCTATCAAAGAGATTGAGATTATCACCAATCCTTCGGCTAAATACTCGCCCGAAGGAACGGCAGGTATCATCAACCTTGTGACCCAAAAGAACCGCAACGCAGGCTATTACGGTTCGGTTAGTTTAGATCTTCGCTATGCGCTGGCTAAACCATGGAACGTTCCACCCGGAGGACGGTTAGGATTTAATATTAACTTCAATAAAGGTATAGTCGATGGTTATTTCAGTGTAGGTTATAATCGTGGTTTTGGTAATGGTTCAAGCAATTCCGACCGTTATAACTTCACCCGCGATGCTTTGGGAGACACCATCGACATAGCACGCCTCAAAAAAGAGGGTTACAACCATCACAACCACGGTGGTATGTTTCTCCGTGCAGGATTAGATTTTCACGTGACCGACCGTAGTACGATTGGTATCAGCGGTTTTGGCATGCTCAATGTAGATCCAAACAAAGACAAGACCAATGGCTGGTTCAGTAATAACAATAACTCACCGGCACATTATTGGGAATACGATGTAGATGAACTCACTTTTGTGGGCACGCAAGAGGAAGCCAACCAAGAACAACTCATCAACGAATATGAGCGTAACCAAGAAGGTGGAGGTTATAGTCCGGGAGGCAATGCTATGATTGATTGGCGGTTTGAGATCAATGATCACCACTATTTCCAAGCGAGTGCGCAGTACAACCAATGGAACTGGAACAATGAGCAGACGTTTGAGCAGATTAACCATCCTATTGATGGTAGTGTAGCGGATACCGCTTACGACCAACAAGCGAACAGGAACAAAGACCAGTACCTCCAACTCAAAGCCGATTACGAGTGGAAACCAACGGCACAAAGTCGGTTAGAGGCAGGTTGGCAAACGTCTTTAGCATGGCGCAACACCTATGCCAACGCCTGGAGCGGTCAAGGTCAAGACCCTAACCAGCAAAAGAGACTATACTTCAACGACTTTACCAACAACGAGCAGACGCACGCTTTGTATATCACGTACGGCAATCGTTTCTGGGATAAGTTCGCTGTGCAAGTAGGTCTGCGTGGCGAATACTTCAAGCGTCACCTCTCTTCTGATTATTATACAGCTAATCACGCAGATAGCCTAACAACGGCAGTGCGAGACACCTCTTATTTCCAAGTCTTCCCGAGTGTTTATCTAAGTTACGATTTCGGTAACGGACACGAGATACAACTCAACTATACTCGCCGTATCGACCGTCCACGCGGACACCAGATCAATCCTCGTAAGGACATATCGGATGTAACGAACATATCCTATGGTAATCCCAATCTGATGCCGCAATACTCGTCGGCTCTGGAGTTGAACTACCTCAAGGCTTGGGAGATGCACACCTTATCGATAGAGGCGTTCTACCGCTTCACCAACGATGTGAGTCAGCGCGTGAGTTATATGGCGGATAATGAGAGTGCCACAGGACAGATTATGTACACCACCTTCACTAACTTAGGCAAGCGTCATGCTGCCGGTTTGGAGATTGCCGCTAAGGACAGGTTCTTACAGGATAAGATTCAACTCAGCACCTCTATCAGTGGTTACTATAACCGCTTGGACGAGGCTACCTATACTCCTGTACTGAACGGCACTACCCTACCCGACGTTATCTTACCGATGAAGAACACGTTTGTCTTCACCGCCAGCCTGACGGCGCAGTTCTTGTTTACCAAAACGTTCTCGGGTCAGATTAGGGGGCGTTATTCCTCTCCACGCGTAGTAGCACAAGGTCGTTCGTCACATCACTACAATATCGATTTGGGTCTTCGCAAGACGTTCTTAGACCGCAAACTGGCACTATCGCTTAATGTGCGCGATATACTGAATTCACACTCAAGAAAGAACATAACCGAAACGGAAGGCGTTTTCTGGCAGATATCAGAGAACCGTTGGGGTTCACGCGAGATTGGACTGACCGTTTCCTATAATTTCGGAAATACGCAAGCCAATAAATCCGATCGCCGCCAATTAGGCGGAGATAGCGATATGGGAGGCGGATATGAAGATATGTCGGAGTATTAGCATATTATTCTTGTTTATAGCCGTTAACGCTATAGCGCAAGAGGCGATGAACACACCCTATGCGGACGACCGCCTCTTCCACGTCGGGTTCTCCATCGGTCTCGACTTTGGAGGCTATAGTGTGCGCGAGACGGGTGAACCGATTGATGTCAACGGCACGAACACCATCGTTCATGCACGTACCTCTTCGGTTGGTCCGGGTTTTGCCGTAGGTTTCATTTCCGATGTGAAATTATGCAAATATCTCAATTTACGTTTTTGCCCCACCTTACACTTTGGCGAACGCTCCCTCAATTATCGGAGTGCAGATACGGCAGCCGTTTTCTTTGATCCGCGTTCGCAGGAAGGACTTCATTATCAAGGCTATTTTGACTACAATAACGATGTTGTTATACCGCTTGATATACCTATTTATCTTAAGCTCTCCGCTGCTCGTGAGGGCAACTACCGCCCCTATCTGATTACCGGCGGAGGCGTGAGTATGAACGTTAATAGTTTCAGTCGGGAACGACTTGTTGCCACTAAGTTCGTTGATTATTTCTTTGAGATAGGCTTTGGTGTAGATACCTATTTTAGGTGGTTTAAGTTCTGTCCGGAGATACGTTACCATATCGGTTTCAATAACCAATTGGGTGACCCCAACGATATCAATTTCACGGACACGTACTACATGGATTGTATTTCGCGTCTGACTAATCATGTTATATCCCTTACTTTTAACTTCGAATGAGACGAATCTATAACATATTTCGGTGTTTGGTGTGTAGTGTCTGGTGTTTAGTGTCTGGTGTCTGGTGTTTAGTGTTTGGTGTGTGGTGTCTGGTGTCTTTTACCGGTTGCCGCAATGAGCAGGTGAGTGATGATCCGTCCTTGCGTTTATGTTTCAGTCAAGATACGCTTCGTTTTGATACCGTTTTCACCACGGTTGGTAGTGCCACCCAATCGGTGATTATCTATAATCCTAACCCCAATGCAGTGATTATCTCGAAGGTAGCCCAAGCGCAACAACGCTATTTCAGCATTAATTTAGACGGGGAGAACGACCTCGATCGTTTAGTTAATCTTCGTATCAACGGGCAAGATAGTCTCATTCTTTTCGTCAATGTCTATATCGACCCACAGGACAAGAACACGCCCGTGCTGGTAGAGGATGCCGTTGTTTTTGAAACTAACGGCAACACGCAAACGCTTACATTAGAGGCTTATGGTCAAGATGTAGAGAAGATTCGCAATCAAGCACGCAAGTCCGTGTTTGAGAGCTACACCTTCACGGCTACGAAGCCCTATCTCATTTATGACACCTTGCTTGTAACGGGAGCTTTAGTGATGGAACCCGGGGCACGCCTGTATTTCCATCAAGGTGCCTCCCTCATTGCCGAAGGACAGGTCACCATCGGAGCCCCCTCCTCTCAGCCTATCAGCCTATCCTCCCATATTCTCTGCGCTCCCGACCGTATCGACAACCTCTTTGATAGTGTCCCTTACGCTTATTCGGCAGGTGGTTGGGACGGCATTTCTATTCGTCATCAGATAGGTGGTCCGGAGGAATATTACATTGACGGATTAAACCTTATCAGTGCCACTAACGGTCTCCATATCACTAACGAGGACTCCACAATAGCCACGCAAGTGGCGCACATTTCCAACAGCCGTATCCACAATCACGCAGGTAACGGATTGAGTGTTCGTAATATGAATATAGAGGTAACGAATACAGAGATTAGTAACTGCGGGCAGTATTGTGTTTATCTGATGGGGGGCAAGCACACGTTTATTCATTCTACGATAGCGTCTTTCTTCAACTCAACAAACGTACGAATACAATCCACATCCAAAATCGGTAGGACAGCCGTTTATGTGGATAATGCAGACAGTTTGCCCAAGGTAACGGCAGAGTTTATGAACTGTATTATCACAGGTTTGGGTTCGCAGAACCTTTGTTGGGCGGACACGATTAGGGAGGATTATGAAGGTCGTATCTTCGGCAATTACCTCAAGTGCGATAGTCTCCCTGCCTATCAGCCCATCAGCCTTTCTGCCTCTCAGCCTTCCAATGTCTATTGGACTTCGGAAGACACAGCGCAAGTGTTTGTGAATACGTTTTTTGAGTATCATAAATACGACTATTATGATTTCCATTTAGGAGAGTTCTCTCCGGCGAGGGGCATTGCCGATTCCACGATAACCGCACTCTATCCCTTGGACAAAGACGGTCTTTCCCGCAACCCTTCTCATTCCAATGCCGGATGTTACGAAAAGTAATGCACGTATAACTGTTGTATATCTTCTTGCCGTCTCGATTATACCCGCACCGAAGGGTTACCGAACGGTCAGGGAAGGATGACCCTCCTCGCCTCCTCCTCTCCTATTACCCGCAGGGCTTAGCAAGAACCCGTCAAAAACCCATAATAAGTGCGGTACACCCCCACTTTTTTAAGAAATAATTTGCACATGTCAAAAAAAAGTCGTACCTTTGCAGCCGAAATCCTAAATCTTCAAACTCAACAATAAAAAATCTTCAAACTCACTAATTTGTATGGAATATAGAAAACGCATTGCTGATGAATTATTGGAACTTCAGTTAGAAGCTGCAGGGATTGCACTAATCGATGGTGCTAAATGGTGTGGTAAGACAACTACAGCCTTGCAACACGCTAAAAGTGCGATTTTCATGGATAATCCGGAATACATGCAAGACTACAAACGTTTGGCAGAAACCAATGTCTATACTTTATTGGAGGGTGACAATCCACGTTTGATTGACGAATGGCAAAAAGCACCTCAAATTTGGGATGCATGCCGATTTGTGGTAGATCGTCGCGGCGAAGATGGGCAATTCATATTGACAGGTAGTGCAGAACCTGTTAATCAATCAAGATTGAGCCATACAGGGACTGGTCGTGTTGGCTGGGTACACATGCGTCCTATGTCGCTATTTGAATCCGGAGATAGCAAAGGAAATGTATCATTAGCCGATTTGTTTGACGGCAAATTTGATGCTGTACCATCTAATAATCTACAATTACGCGATTTATGTTATTTGATATGTCGTGGTGGTTGGCCAAAATCTATTGGTAAGTCTGAAAAAGCAGCTCTTAAACAATCTTACAATTATATTGAAGCAGTAGTTAAAAGAGATATTATTGAAGTGGATGAAATAGATCGTAGTGAAGCTAATACACGCAAATTACTCCGTAGTTATGCGCGTCATCAAGCATCACAATCTACCAATGGCACCATTGCTGCTGATATAAATACTAATGAAGATAAACCATTAAGCGATGGTACTATTTCTTCGTATCTGAAAGCGCTGAGAAAGATATTTGTAATTGAGGATTTAGAGGCTTGGAATCCAAATCTACGAAGCAAAGCTGCTATTCGTACAACAAATACTCGTTATTTTGTAGATCCAAGTATTGCAACAGCATCTTTAGGCTTAGGTCCAAATGACTTAATGAAAGATCTTAATACGCTTGGATTGTTCTTTGAAACAATGGCTGTTCGGGACTTGCGTGTGTATGCGGATGCATTAGACGGAACAGTCTATCATTATCGTGATAATAATGGTTTGGAATGTGATAGTGTGTTACATCTAAGAAATGGGCATTATGGTTTAATCGAGATCAAATTGGGTGGTGAATCCTTGATAGAAGAAGGTGCAAAGAATCTCACTTTATTAGCAAAAAAGATAGACACAGATAAGATGTATACTCCTTCATTCCTCATGGTCTTAACAGGCGTTGGACAATATGCTTACCAACGAAAAGAAGATGGGGTATATGTGGTTCCCATTGGTTGCCTTAAACCATAATTCCACTTACCCCATTCTTTGAGAAAGGATCACCGAACGGTCAGGGAAGGATGCCCCTCCTCGCCTCCTCCTCTCCTATTACCCGCAGGGCTTAGCAAAAACCCGTCAAAAACCCGTGATTAGTGCGGTACACCCCACTTTTTTAAGAAATAATTTGCACATATCAGAAAAAAGTCGTACCTTTGCAGCCAGTTTTTCGAAGTGTCGAAAACAAAATGAAAAAATAACAACCATAAGTTAGTTATATAGAAGCCAGATACATAAATCAAGATATATGATGAAAAAACTATTTTTAGCCTTTATGACCATTGCAGCTACTGCTGCCATCGCATTAACGGGTTGCAAAAACCAAGACGAACCCCAACTGAAGGGACGTAATTTAATCGTTTATGGTAAAATCTTTACCGCAGAAAACAACGCTATCGCGGACGCTTTTGTAGTGAAAGACGGCAAGTTCGTGTATGTGGGTAATGCTGCCGGAGCCAAAGAGTATGAAAAAGAGGGAATACAAGTCATTGACTATACGGGCAAAGGACTCGTTATTCCGGGCTGTACCGAAGGTCACGGGCACTTTATCGGTATTGACGGTATAGCGCGTATGTTACCCGGTTTCAGAGCTTCCTACAAAGACTTGGTTACTACGGTTGTTCCTAACAAGATGAAGGAGAATCCGGGTCCCTTCCTGTCCTTCGGTTGGGCGACACAAGAGGTGGAGAAACTCGGCACTAATGACTACGCAACTGAGATAGAGAACGTGTCCAACGGTTATCCCGTTCTGTTGATTGATGGTGGAGGTCATAGTGCGGTGTGCAACCGAACGGTACTGAAGAACGCAGGACTGATTAACGACAAAGGCGAGAAAATCAAAGATATTCGCGGGGGCGAAATCATCACCATTTTGGACGCGCAGGGTAATCCTACCAATATCGCCAGCGGATTTATTACCGACGAAGTGGTGATGTATGTTATTGAGCAAAACTTTGACGCCCTCTTAGACGAAGCCGGATACCTTCAGGCTTGCCAAAACTCCATCGCCGAACTCAACAAACGCGGTTTCACCTCTTACTTGGACGCGTATATCAATTCCTTTGACGATGCTCTTTCGTACCAATACCTCGCTCAAATGGATAAAGCCGGTACACTCACCGCTAATGCGATAGGTTACTACACTATCCGCAGTTACGATTGGGGTTTGCCTAAAGGCGGAATCGTGCCCGACCGCGTAGTAGAAAAACTGAACCGCATTCAAGAGTTATCGAATAAATACACAAAGGGACACGTTCAGGCCAATGGCGTTAAACTGTTTGCAGACGGCGTGGTAGAGACCTATACCGGTTGGATAAGCGAGGAATATACGGTACCCGGATTGCCCGAGGACAAGAAACATGGCAATAAGATTTGGGAGCAAACCGAAGTCAACACCATCGTAACGATGGCTAACGCTAACGGCATGCCGGTACATGTGCACACGTTCGGCGACAAGGCATGTAACCAGATTATCAACGCCTTCTGCCAATCGCCTTCGGCATCTAAACTAAAGATTCGTAACTCGCTGGCGCATGTGCGTAACATATCCGACGAAGACATTGCCCGTTGCGGTCAGAACAATATCGGTATTGCTTCCAACCTCATTTGGCACGCCGGTGACCCTGCTGACCATCGCGCATACTTCTATTCGATTATGCCTAAGCATGTTTATGAGGATGGTTATCCGATGAAGAAACTGCTCAATGCCGGTATCGTTGTTTCGTCCTCCACCGACGCTCCGTGCGGTGAGACGGTCTTGGGTACGGTTCCCAATATCATTGGCGTAACGGTAACAGGCCTATACCCCACTCTCTTAGATGCCGATCCGCTGGGTCCCAACGACTTACTGACGGTTAGCGAGGCGTTGCAATGCCTGACCATCAATGGCGCTTCAAGCCTTGGCTTAGAGGCAGAACGCGGTTCTATACGGGTAGGCAAGTACGCGGACTTTGTTGTCTTGGATCAAGACATATTGGAGTTAGAGAAGACCGACAAAACGGCTATCTTCAACACCCATGTTGCCAGCACGTGGTTTGAGGGTAAAGAGGTATATAAGAAATAAGTATAAAAATTGCGTAATTTCGCAAAAAAATTTGCATATATGATAAAAAAATCGTACCTTTGCAGCGAATTTTAATTCATCATTAAATAATTCTTAAAATCAACAACAAAAATGAAAAAACTATTTTTCGCCTTTATGGCCGTTGCAGCCATCGCATTGGTAGGCTGCAAAGACAAAACTATTGAGCCGTCCCTCACTTTGGACAAGACCAATTTAACCGTTAAGGTTGGACAGACTCTTCAAATCATTGCTACGGTTAAGCCTGAAGGTTCAGCTACGGTAACTTGGAAGAGCCAAGATAAGGAAGTTGCTTATCCTTCTGAAAATGGTAATGTGTGTAATGTGACAGGTATTAAGGCAGGTCATACTGTGA
>JAZLMS010000059.1:0-55305 GCA_045598805.1 Paludibacteraceae bacterium
TCTACAATAGTTGACTTGCCGACACGACGTGCGCCCTCAATCAAAAGAGCCGTTTTCCCATTTTGAGTACTTTTCCAGTCTAATAATTTGTCGTACAATTTACGCTTAAATATCCGTTCCATAATCAAAGTTATTTTAAAAAGTGGTGCAAAAGTACAAAATAAAAATGATATACGCAAATTTTTTTGCATATTTTATATTGTAACACCAAAATTTGAAAGTAAAATGGACGTAAAATGAGGGGTTGGAGAGTGTTGAATGAGTGTCGAGAGAGTGTCGAGTGAGTGTCGGCCGACCCTCGACTCAAAAAACAACCAATTTTTGTGATTAAAATGGACTAAAACTGAGTTAAAAGACAGATTAAAGACAGTGTGGCCGCTGCCTTCTGTGTGTTGTCTCCAGCGTATCGCCGGTGTATCAATAACATTAGCAGCCCGAAGGATCATCGAACCGTATCATCACCCACCCCTGTAGCAAACGATAAGCAAGGGATAAGCAAGGAAGCGGCTGTTTTTGCAACAACCTTGCCAAAAAATAAATTTCAAAGAAAATACATTTTTTCGCAAAATAATTTGCATATGTCAAAAAAATGTTGTACCTTTGCACTCGAATTCAAGAAAGTTGTAGTAACTTGAATAATTAGTAAGGTATGAACAAGGTTTTTTTAATATCAAATTATTTGGTGTTACGTCCGTTTCACTTGCTTACTATCGGTATAGATTAACTATAAGGTGTTTCGTATAAGGCGAGACACCTTTTTTTATAACATTAAATTCGTTTTATTCAATGAGAAAGGTTTTCTTTTTTGCGCTTCTCTTGATGATGAATGTGTCCCTTTGGGCTCAGATTGTCGTCTCAGGAGTTGTTGAAGATGCTTCCACGGGAGAAACACTGATTGGTGTTTCGGTCTTGGAGCAAGGTACAAGTAACGGTACTGTAACCGATTATGACGGTTACTTTTTACTGAACTTACAAAATGAGCGTTCTGCGCTTCAATTATCGTATGTTGGTTACAAAACCATCACCATTCCTGTTACCCATTCGGGTTCGTTAGGTGTGATTGAGATGGAACCCGAAGCGGTAGGATTACAGGACGTGACGATTACCGGTCAGATGGTAACTTCCCGTAAGACACCTATTGCTGTCAGTCAAGTAACCGCTATCGACATTGAGCAAAAAGTGGTTAATGGCGAGTTTGTGGAGATTCTCAAATCTACTCCTGGTGTACACTATAACCGCGAAGGTGGCGGTTGGGGCGATGCCGAGATCTATATGCGTGGTTTTGATAATACGAATATCGCCGTCCTTGTCAATGGTGTTCCTATGAACGGAATGGAGGATAATAAAGTGTATTGGTCTAACTGGCAAGGCTTGAGTGATGTGACCTCCGTGATGCAGACGCAGCGTGGTATAGGTGCCAGCAAGATGAGTGCTCCTTCGGTAGGCGGTACGATTAACGTTATCACGAAGGGTATTGACTCAAAGAAAGGCGGTTCACTCAGTTATGCTATGGGTAACGACGGCTTCAATAAGATACTCTTTTCTGTATCCACCGGATTGATGGAAAACGGTTGGGCAATCACTCTCTTAGGCGGTCGCACATGGGGTAATGGTTATATACAAGGAACCGGTTTCACGGGGTATAACTATTTCCTCAATGTGTCTAAGCGTATCAACGACCATCACCAACTCTCCCTGACCGGTTTTGGCGCGCCGCAAGAGCACTACCAACGCTCGTATCAGAATGGTCTGACTATGGCGGAGTGGAATAGTATTAAACGCTATATGCCGGACGGAGTTCACTGGACTCGTTATAATCCGATGGTGGGAACACTGAACGGTAAGGAGTTCAGTTCTAATAAGAACGTTTACCATAAACCCCAAATATCTCTCAACCACGTTTGGCAGATTGACCACGAGTCCAGTTTGAGTACTTCCGCTTATGTCAGTATCGGTCGTGGTTATGGTTGGACGGCAGAGCCGGGTTTGAACTCGACGCACAGTTATTCTGACCTCACGTCCGCAGCAACCTATGGCAGATTGAAAAAGATCTTCTGGAACGAAGAGAACGGCACGTTTGCCTATGACCAAGTAGTGGCAGAAAACGTTGCCAGTGAGTATGGTTCCCAATTGGCTTTGTGCCAAAACCGCAACTATCATAACTGGGTGGGGCTGACATCAACCTATGCTACTCGTTTCATCGATTGCATCGACTTCACGGCGGGTATTGACCTCCGTTACTATGAGGGTGTACACAATGCCGTTATTTGTGACCTTCTTGGAGGAGCATACTTCATTGATGCTACCCGCAGCGGCAGTTCAATCAGCGCGGAGAATAACAGCCGTAAGTTAGATGAAAATTGGGTAAATGAGAAATTGGGTATCGGCGATGTCTGCTACCGTGACTATACTGGTTATATAGTGCAAGAGGGAGCCTTCGTACAAGCCGAATATAGCAAAGACCGCTGGTCTGCTTTCGTTAACGGTTCGTTCAACGTGAACCACTATTGGAAATACGACCGCTACTATTACGATGAGCAGCACGCCAAGTCCGACAAATTACATTTCGTAGGCGGAACGATTAAGGCGGGTGCTAACTACAATATCAATGAGCACAATAATGTGTTTGTCAACGTAGGTTATATCTCCCGTGCGCCTAAGTTCGATAAAGGTGCTTTCATGAACGCCTCAACATCCAACGTGATTAACAAGAACGCCAAGAACGAACAATCGGCGAGTGCGGAGATTGGTTATGGTTTCCATAATCGTTATGTCAATATCGCCCTCAATGGTTATTTCACCGAGTGGATGGATAAGACGATGACTGCTTATACGACGCTTGATAACCAAGAGCAAGGATATATCAACATGACTGGTGTTAGTGCTCGTCACTTCGGTGGTGAGTTGGAGATTAAGACCCGTCCTGCCAAGTGGGTAGAGATAGGGGCGATGCTTTCAGTGGGTTGTTGGACATGGGATAGAGATAGTGTGCTTGGTTATTACTACGATGAACAGGGTACTCCTGTTACCAAGGAAGGTAATTTCACCACTGTTGGTGCAGAGGATCACGCGTGGGCGCGCATTAATATGAAAGGTATCAAAGTGGGCGGTTCGGCACAAACGACGGCTAACCTTCGCGTCACTTTCTTCCCCTTCAAGGGTTGCAATATAGGAGCTGAATACACGCTCTACGACCGCAACTACAGTTACTATAGTTTCTCGGGAAGTAACCTCAGTATCAATAAGACGGTGAACGTGATGGCTCCACTGCGCTTGCCCACTGGAGGACAGATGGACCTGCACGCCTCTTACTCTTTCCCGTTGGGTAAATGCAGTGCTACTATTGCCGGAAATATATCCAACGTACTCAATCAGTACTACATAGAGAAAGCGTGGAATCCCTCTACCGTGACCAGTTCGTCCGTTACGGAGGCTACGATGGATAATATCTATATGTTCTTCTCGTATGGCAGAACGTGGAACATTCGTCTCAAACTAAACTTCTAACCTTGTAACACTCATTAGTATGAAAAAGTATAATTTTGTCTTTCTTTCGTTGGTTATAGCCCTCGCGCTCACCTCTTGCGACGAGTGGTCAATGAAACAAATAGAGAATCAGTTGCAAACCACCGACCTCCGTATTCAGGACGCCCGCTCGTTTGTCTATGACATGACGGCTTCTGACTATGCTTTAGTGGCGGATAACAAAGCCAATATCGCTCTTGCACTTAGTTTAGACGAGGACTCAACTGCCTATAGGGCTTTGCAACAAATCAAAGCGGATAAGTGCTTTACCGATGAAGCTTCGGCAGACGCTTATGTACCGGCTTTCTTGAAATCCCTTTATCCTCAACTCTCTGTAGGGGCGCAAGCCGTAGTGAACTTCACCCAACTCTCTGGCAAGTCGACCTACCAAAAACCGTTTAATACGGCTTCGGCTTATACCTTGTCCGAGGACGATTACAAAACTATCTGGGGCGGACGCGGAGCGGATTATATAGCTCCTAAGGCGGTTGAGAACATCCCGTCTTTCTTGGCGTCCAAGTTCCCCACGGCTGCGGAAAGTAAGATTATCGTTCTGACCTATCAGTATAGGGAACAGGAACCGGATACTATCTATCCTCCGCTGCCTTACATATGCACAGTAGCCCAATTGCTGGAAGCGAAAGAAAAGGTAGAACACCAGATTACGGGTGTTGTCGGAACGGTTAAATCCAGTATCTCAGGTCGTTTCTACCTTAAGGATACACCCGAAGATACAGATTCCATCTATGTTTATGGTTTGACGGATGAAGAAGGTAATAAAGTGTGGAAAGATAAAGGTATTCAAGAAGGCGACCTAATCACGGTTAAGGGTAAATATAACGACGAGACCGGTGAACCACAGTTGAAGAATGCCATTTATGTTAGTCATACGCCTGCTAATCTTCCTGCCGGTGCTCCTTATCGCGCAGCCGAAGAGACAACTACCCAAAGCACCATCTATCAACTCATTAAGGGTGTTTGGGTGGAGTACAGTAACGACCAGGTCTTGGGCGTTATTATCCTGCCTCAGGACGTTTATGATGCCGTTGGCTCAGCGTCCCTCCCCGATCCACAATCCACCATTGACATCTATTTAAGAAACCGCTATCCGTATGCCAAAGTGGAGGACGATTACTTCGTCGTTTATGTTAACGCTTCGGGGGCAGTTACGGGTGATGACTTTATCTACGATGGTACAAGTTTCGTGCTTAAGTCCGGTCTGACGGCAGAAACAATGAACTTCCTACTCAAGCAAGACAAGGGTTGGATAGCCGATATATCGACTTTCCTTAATGAACCCTTCATTGGTCACGGTCAAGGCGACTTTGTACTACAAAACGTACTCCTCACAGGAGGCTTGAACTATGTTTGGAAATACGACGCTTCTTATGGTATGAAGGCTTCGGCTTACTACCAATCAACCAATAACCCCTCTGAGGCTTGGCTCGTTTCGCCCGCTATCCGCTTGAAGAAAGCGAAGAATCCTGCCCTTATTTTCGATATGACGCAGAAGTACGCCGGCAATTTTGCAGAAGAGTGTAAAGTCTTCGTCTCCACCGATTATGCCGGAGATGTAACCGCTTGCACGTGGACGCAACTGCCCTATCTAACCAATGAGGATGGTACGCTCAACGTGCCCGACGGTAGCAGTTGGACCTTCCAATCCAGTGGTGAGATGCCCTTGACCGATTATATCGAGAAAACCATTTGGATTGGATTTAGATATACCAGTAACGAATCTCACTCCGCTACGTGGGAAATAAAGAACCTCTTAGTACACGAAATAGAAACGGAAGAATAGTTCCGTCTGTATAAATTTTTATTAACTCTTTTAAAACAAAACATTATGAAAAAGATTCTCACAATTTGTGCAGCTCTTGTTGCTGCTATGTCCCTCAATGCGACAGTTACTCCGATGACTTGTGCTGAAGCAGCAGCGGCTGCTGCCTTGCTGGAACACAATGTTCCCGGAACCGATTCAGTAGCCGTTACCGGTTATGTTACCAACACCGACGGAACGATCAGCCGTGGTCAACAAGTCTTCTGGATGGATGACGAAAAAGGTGACAAGAAGACCTTCGAAGGTTATTGGTGCAACCTGCCGCAAGAGATGGTGGATGCAGAAACTCCGCTCAATGTAGGCGATAAAGTAACCATTTCCGGTTATTTGCTGCGTTACAACAACACTTATGAAATGAAGAATGGTGATGTGGTTGTTTTGGAGAAAGCCACTGTAAAAGTGGATACCATCTATGCTGTTGTTTGCGAAGCCATCGAAGAAGGAGAATCGCTGAATGACGATGACGTATCGGAAGAGGTATATATTATTGAGGATGTTGTTGCTACCGTGGAGAACACGAATGACAACTATCATACGCAAACCTTCACCTTTGAGTGTGCAGACAATGGTAAAATTATGAAGCCGTATAACATCTCTATGGAAGGTGACTATTGCGCTCTTGGTGATAGTGTTCAAATCATTGGTAAACTGAAAAAATATGGCGACTTGGTAGAGTTCACCGGTAAGGGTTTGGTTACCAAGAAAGGCGAGGTTAAGATTGACACCATCGAAGTTAGCGCTTCTCAGGCTTACGAAATCGGTATGGCGTTAGAAAACAGTGCCACTTCCAAAGAGGTTTATGTCGTTACTGGTTATGTAGATAGCATTGCTTCTGAATATAGCGAGAAATACGGCAATATGTCCTTCTTCATGTGCGACGAGATGGCTAACCCGACCTATGACTTCGAGGCTTTCCAAATCACGGTAGATGCAGACAATCAACCTAAGGTGGGTGACAAGGTTAAAGTGACCGGCAATATCCTCCACTACTACAAAGCTGCTGATGGAGACAAGCCCGAACTGCACACCATCGAAATCAAGAAGGGTGCTTTTGAGTTCGTTTCTAAAACGGCTCTACCTTCTGTAAAAGCAGGTCACAAGGCTGTTAAGTCGTTGGTTAATGGTCAACTCGTTATCATGACCAAAGAGGGTGTTGTTAATGTATTAGGAACCACCGTTCGCTAAGCATATACGCCTTACATTAGAGCATCTGTCGTTGACGGGTGCTCTTTTTTTATGGTCAAATAGAATCTATATACGCAAATTATAGATTGTTGTACAGATTGCGGAAGAAGACTAAGGCTGCTTTCATATGAACACCGTAAGGCATAAAGTCGTAAACCACATTTTCTACTCCTAACGAATCAAAGAACTGCTGCATAATCTCACTGTTAACAAACGGCACCATGTCATCCTCGGTACTATGAAACATATATATATCCGCTACGGGAGTCCAGTTGTCTATTTTATTGCGCTGAAGGGCGGCGTAGAAAGTGTTCGTTGGATATAGCGTCTTGTCTAATGCCAAAGGAGATATAATCTGGTTAATATACTTCGAACCGATAGAGTCGTTTATCTGATACATATTGTACTCCTTCGAGTTAATCCACTCTTGATAATGATCACGCAATGGAGGCAAAAGCATATCCTCAACCGAATAATCAAGGTGCTCACTAACTAACATACCTTGAAGCAACATCGGAATAGCGCAGGGAATACTCGTCTTGTTCATACGCACACAGTAGTCATACGTGTCTGCCGGACTATAAGGACCCGCACCGACATAGTTATGACGAATGGTATATTCCGGATAAGAGGTCTCTATAAGACGCTGCGTCGCTAACGATGCCGCAGCTCCCTGAGAATAACCACAAAGAATAAGCTGAGGAGAAACAACGTGTATATCGCGGTCGTATAAATAACCAATAGACGCATTCAACATATCAACTGAGGCTTGAGATGTCATGGCGGCACTCAAATAGGGGTGAATACTGTCTTTCGTTATGCCAAATCCTAAGTAATCCGGCATCAGAACAACATAACCCTTGGCGGCTAATAAGGCTTCAAAAGTACACGTCTGACTCGGAGCCTCACGATTGGCGCCAATAGTGTAATGGTGAGCAAGGATAATATTCCAAATAGGTCCTTGACGAGGAATATATATCTTGCCGGAAAGAACAATGTCTTTCGACCCCTGTCGCGAATGGTAACTAACAGGAATCTCCTCTACATAGGAAAGGTAAGACTGGAACTTGGCAATGGTCGCCTCACGCTGCAACTCATTACTAAAATCAGTAGGTATAAGCAATTTCTCGGCGGTCTCCCAAAACGTCTTCGTATCCACTACATTGTCCCGAACCGAACGACCTACCGTGTTCGCAAAATCCGTTATAAAACGGTCGATGTTATCTAACATATGGGACGACTGCTGCGGCGCTTGACAAAGCACCTCAATGGGCATCTTACACGTGTCCAGTTTTGTATATATAAATGCGTAAGAAGAATAGCTAACGCTCAACAATAAACATATGAATAATGTCTTTCTCAAAACGTCTTATTTAAGGCGATAATATCAAAAATCTGCTGCATACGACGACAGGTTCTTTTCCATTTGGCAGCAGAGCATATCCGATAATTTAATTCACCTTCCGGCGTGTAGGCAACTATATGAAGCGGCTGTTCCGAATCGTACATAGACTCCCAATCGCGCAGCAAGACCGATAGTTCATACCGCTGTAACCAACCACGCTTAACCTTATCTACATAAAATTGGGTCGGGGTGGGGTAGGTCATTTGCCGGTCACCTGCAATAAATGCTATCGAATCTAAAGTCACCATCTTTGGTTCTGTAATAGAAAAGTGATACGTCACCGCCTGCGAAGAATCAGCATAGGTGACATCATAAACAAAAGCGAAGGGCGTACCCCCCCGCTGTTTGTTTATGGACTGCTCATATATATAGTATTGTTTATACGAGGGGTGATTCCACATCATATACATGTCCTCTGCCCCTTTGGCTATGACACTTAAGGGCATTAAACCTAACAATACAATTATGATAGCTCTCATTACTCGCCCGTTACAACGGTGGTTATCTTTGTGAATATACCTAAGATACTGGTGGTCTTCATGTCAACAGTTGAAATCTTTTTGATACCGGCTTTGCGAGCAGCTTCTTGAATACCGCCATCACCAACGGCTACCAACCCAAGAATACCAATCGTTTTCGATTCGCCTACCTTAGAGCCAATCGAATTACTCGTTGCTGTTAAAGGACTGGTCGTTCCGGTATAGATAGCACCGGAAGCACCTACAGCTGCGCAAGAACTCATACCTAACGTCATTGCTGCGGCACACGCTAAAATTAACAAATTCTTCTTCATAATAATTGTTTTATTATGCCTCCACTTTATTATTTGGCTATCGGCAACTCCGTACAACGCTGCAAAGATATGAAATATTCACGATATATGCAAATTATATTTGACTTTTTATCTTCTTTTTTGTCCTTTTGCCGTCAAAAGTCGTTTGTTTTTGACTAAAAATAAAAAATATATTTGCATATTCCAAAAAATCTTTATACCTTTGTAGCGAATTTGGATATTTATTGACTCACCAATAAACCGACTAACCGAATAACCAATAACCATATGCGTAAACTAACTATTTTATTCTCCCTTCTAACGCTATGCGTAGGACTGTGGGCACAAGAATTTGATGCCGTCAAATTCGTACAAGGGCAAACTACCGACTGGTATCTGCTTGCCTCTAATCCGGAAGTGACCTTTGATGCTAATCATAACCCGATAATTAACGGCAAAACCTATGATCTTGCTAATGGTTCTGTAGAGACCGCTTTTGGCGCCGCCACGGAAGAAACGTGGTACTCCCTCCGACAGAACGTGATCATCGGCAACTGGAACACGATTTGCATGGAGAAAAACATCACCGCCATTGATGGTGCTACGTTCTGGAACGTGGTAAGCGAGACCGATACCGAGTTCACCCTCGAACAAGTCACCGAACCCCAAGCGGGTTATGGCTACCTCATCCGCTATACCGCTACCGAACTCAAAGTGCAGTACGGCAACGTGACCGCTGTCGAACCCGTAACGGCTACATCTGGGCACCCGACACAAGGTATTTATGAGGCAATAACGACCTACGACCAAGATGGCAAAAACGACTTGACAGGCAACTATGTTGTTTACAATAATCAACTCTGCAAAGTGACGGGTTGGGTAACGATGGCAGATCACCGCGCTTATGTGGTAGCTAATACCGCTCCGAATACGGCTCCGGCAATAGCCAAGGGTCCTCGTATGACGATGGCTAAACCCAATGGGACACCGACAGGTCTTGGACAATGGAACAAGGACAATGGAACAAGGACAAAGGACATACAAGGTGATTGAAGATGGGCAATTCCGTATTGTTCGCGATAATAAGATGTATAACGCACAAGGAATAGAAGTACAATGAAAAAGCAATATTTAATCCCTGCAACGCAGGAACACGAAATGACCTTTGGTCAAATGATGGTTGGGTCTAATAATATTGGTAAGGGAGGTGATGTAACCGGTAGTTCCGAGAACCCCATTTATATAAACTAACCCTTTGGTAAATAGGACAAAACACCCGCCTATGATTGACCGGCATCGGTTGTAAAAGATATTTGCCTGCGGATTTATCGGTGTGCGCGGACGCACCTCCGCCATCGCTCACGAGATGTAAAATAGTGAGAGAACCCTTCTAAATGCGCTTTTCCTTGTCTTTTTGACAGAAAAGTGCATTTTTATTTGCATATATGAGAAAAAAGTTGTAATTTTGCAGCGCAAAACTGCAAAAACAAATAGAACATGCCTGAAATTAGTCGTTTTTATGGAATTATTATTGGAATGTACAATGGGGATCATAACCCTCCTCATTTTCATGTCCGTTACAATGATTATCGTGCTGTTATTGATATTCAAACAGGCGAGGTTGATGGAAAGATGCCTCGTCGAGTATTGAACCTTGTGTTTGAATGGCTTGATTTGCATAAAGATGAGTTAATGGCGAACTGGAATCGTATTGAAAACAGCGAAACCATTGTTGAGATTAAACCTCTAGATTGATTATGAACCTTATTTGGATTACATCTGCCAAGTATCTTGGAGAATATAAACTCCAACTTACATTCAACGATGGTGTAGTCAAGATATTTGATGGCAAAGACATTGTGCTAAAGCCTCTATATCAGAGACTTCAGCCATTGACGACTTTTCAACAGTTTGAATTAGACGGATGGACTGTTTCTTGGGAGAATGGTGCGATAGACATTGCTCCCGAATACCTTTACGAAAAAGCGATAGTAGCATAATACAAACCAATTCATCACCCGCCTATGATTGACCGGCATCGTAAAGGCGATGCATGACATAAAAAAATATAGCGTTGTAAGCCCAACTTGATTCTTTGAAATCTCGACAGTTTCAAAAATCTATCCAAGTACGGTTTTGCACGCTCACGTTATCCGCGTGAGTTTTTGTGCGTACATTTGGATAGAAAGGTAGTCGAGAACCTCAAAGAATCAAATGAAGCGAGCGAAAGCCCACGCTTTTTTGTTGTGTCTTGCGTTCTCGTAGAATATATAGTCAAGCGCAGCGCCATAGAATAACTAGATTAACTAAAATACATAACGGAGGAAGCCGAAAATCCGATGAAGAGTAGGCAAAACTAAACACAAACAAAACTTATGAAACATTACAATCAACCGGAGACGAATGTTCTCCAAGTCGTAAACAGCAGTATCATCTGCGCCAGCGCCGGACCGGCTACCGTAGGTCAGCTCGGTACAATGACAAAAACCAATGTAACATGGGAATAAGGAACAAGGAACAAAGACAAAGGACAATTATTATGAAAAAGTTTATGTATTTCGCAGCTGCGTTGTTAGTACTCGTAGGCTGCAACAAGAATTCGCAAGAAAACAAAGAGAATGCACCCCAAAACCTTGTAACTATTACCGGTGGTATTGACTTCTCCCCACAAGCCGGCGCAAGGAAGGTTGTTGCCCACGGCGGATGGCAAGGTATAGAGTCCGCCACAGACGCAATTGATTTTGTCTGGGAATTGGGTGATGAGATTGCTGTATTCTCGGCAAAACAGGAGTCGACGACTGAAGGAACACCTGTAACTACGATTGCGGAGATAAAGAAATTCACAGTGTCTAAGATTTTGGAAGATGGTAAAGCAGAGTTTATCGGTGAACCATTGGAAGGCGGAATGGACACGTATACGGTAGCATATCCGTTTGAATATGCCAACAACATGTATTCAACTACCGGCGATTGGTACTTCGAACAACAATATAGCAAAGATTTTAGACCTAGTGGATATGGTTATGGTTCTAAGAATGATTTTATGCTATACTATTATGAGACTACTTTTGACCTCTCTCTTAAAGGAGATACCAAATTAGGAAAAATTGAATATTGGACAAGATATGGTCTTTATTCGGGTGAAGTAATACACCAAGCATCCATTTCTATGGGCAAAGGTGGTTTACAGTTGACCAGCACACCACAGCACGTAGCATTACTTATTGGTTGTAGATTTGATGGGCATGGCTTTGTGCTGAAATTTTACGATATCAATAATCAACTGATAATGGAGAAAGGGCTTGATATAGATATGAGAAGCGAAGATTTGGAATCTTATCCTCCTTATTATATGAAATTTGTTTCCTTCCCCACGCTGGAGGTGAAAGCAGCACCAATGCACAATGGTCACGAATATGTTGACCTTGGTTTGCCAAGTGGTCTTAAATGGGCTACTTGCAACGTAGGTGCTACCAAAGAAGAAGAATATGGCGATTACTTCGCTTGGGGAGAAACGGAACCCTATTACAGTAGCCTAAATCCTCTAGCTTGGAAAGATGGCAAAGAGACTGGTTATGCTAGAAGTTCGCACAAGTACAGTTATGAAGGAACCCAGACTGCGAGTAAATACAATTCTACGGATGGTAAGACCACTCTTGACCTTGATGACGATGCTGCCAATGCTAATTGGGAAGGTTCTTGGCGCATGCCAACCAAGGATGAATTCCAAGAATTGTTTGATAATTGCACTTGGACGTGGACTGAGAATTACAATAGTAAGAACGTTTCAGGTTTCATTGTTAAAAGCAAAACACAAGGCAACAGCAACTCTATCTTTTTGCCCGCATCTAGCTACTTTAATGGAAAAAGCATTATGGATGTAGGTTACTACAGTTTTTACTGGTCTGCTTCGCGTTCTACTGAACAATCGTTCTACGCATACTACTCGAACTGTGACTATGAGAACACGGTGGAGCTAGGTTTTACGTTCGAACGTAGCTACGGTCTTCCTGTTCGTCCCGTTTTTTCTGCAAACTAATCAGTTAGGATAGAATAACTACCCCGCCCGCCCAAAAGCGCTACAGACGCGGCGGGCGGTGGGGTAAGGGAAAGTCCCGTTCACGATGGTGAGCGGGGCTTTTTGTTATGCCCCCCCCCTCTCGGGGTTGCGATGGTTGTGTTTTATTCTGCGCCTAACTCCACCGAGACTCTTAACGTAGCACTAACGTAGCATAATAGGCCCTACGTAGGCTTGACAAATGTTTGAAAAGTCAAAAAGATGGGTTGGAGACCCTCGACCTCGCGTCGGCTCAAAAAGAGAGCAAAAACACTGATTAAACACAACAAAAACACTGATTGTAGTGTGTCTCCAGTGTGTCATCACCGTACCTCACCGAAGGGTCACGGAAGGATTACCGAACGGTCAGGGGAGGATAACCCTCCCCGCAAACTCCGAGTAAGGGTTTGAGCGAACCCAAGAATAACCCAAGAATAACCCAAGAACAACCCAGCAATAACCCAAGAAAAACCCGACACCCAATAACCATTGATAGGAGCAAAAAGGCTAACGCCTATTATTGACCATTTTTCGTAGTTTATCGTGAGCGAGCTCCCATAAACTACCAAAAACACTCAATATCAAAATAATTTTTAATTTTTTGCTCTTAATATTTGCTCATTCCAAATTTTTGTTGTATATTTGCACCGTAATTTGCGTCTTTATGCGCAAAAGCAGATGGTGTAAATCGCCAAATCGTAAATAAATAGTAAATCGTAAATAGTTAAATTGTAAATAATCATTATGAAAATCAAAGTCAGTAACGTTAATCCCGTGGCGTGGAAGGAAGTCACCGTGCGTGCTAAACTGCCCGCTAAACTAAACAAACTTCAAGAAATTGCGTATAACCTATGGTGGGTGTGGAGTTCCGATGCTAAGAATATCTTCCGTTATATTGATAACGAAGCCTGGCATCGCGCCCAGTCTAACCCTATCCTTCTCCTTAATATCCTTAGTTATGACAAGATGGTGCAACTCAGTGAGGACCCTGAGTTCATGTCACGTTTGAGCAAGACCTATGCCGAGTTCCGCGCTTACATGGACGAGAAACCCAACAACAAGAAACCCTCTATCGCTTACTTCTCCATGGAGTATGGTCTGACACACGTGCTCAAGATATACTCCGGCGGTTTGGGTATCTTAGCCGGTGACTACCTCAAAGAGGCATCCGACTGCAACGTTGATATGACGGCTATCGGTTTCCTCTATCGTTATGGTTACTTCACACAGACCCTCTCGCCCGAAGGACAGCAGATTGCTAATTACGAGGCGCAGAACTTCAATAACCTACCCCTCACGCAAGTCAAGAACGAGGACGGTTCACCCATGGTCATCGAAGTGCCCTACCCGGGACGCGTTGTCAATGCTTACCTATGGAAAGTGGCAGTGGGTCGTATCAACCTCTACCTCCTTGACACCGATAACGAACTCAACTCCGAGTGGGATCGTCAGATTACCCACCAACTCTACGGCGGCGACTGGGAAAACCGTATAAAACAAGAGATAATGCTGGGTATCGGCGGTATGCTCGCCCTCAAGAAACTCGGTATCAAAAAGGATGTTTACCACTGCAACGAGGGTCACGCTGCCCTCATGGGACTGCAACGCCTTGTCGATCTCGTTCAAGAAGAGCACCTCTCTTTCGACGAAGCCAAAGAGGTGGTGCGCGCAAGCGGTCTCTATACCTGCCACACGCCCGTGCCTGCCGGACACGACTATTTCGAAGAAGGACTGTTCTATAAGTACATGAACGAGTACGCCCCCAAACTGGGCATTGAGTGGGACGACCTTATCGGTCTGGGACGTCAGAACCCCGAGGATAAGAATGAGAAGTTCTCTATGTCCGTCTTTGCCCTCAATACCTGCCAAGAGGCTAACGGTGTGAGCTGGCTGCACGGCGAGGTGAGCAAGAAGATGTTCGCACCCGTTTGGCCCGGTTATTTCCCCGAAGAACTGCACGTCGATTATGTCACCAATGGTGTTCATATGCCTACGTGGGCTGCCTCCGAGTGGAAAGCCGTGTATAACAAGACCTTCCCTGCCGGTTGGGACAAAGACCAATCCAACCCCGAGATGTGGAAAGCCTTCAACGAACTGCCCGACGAGCAAGTGTGGGCAACCCGTATGTTCCTCAAGAATAAACTGATTGACTATATCAAAGAGAAGTTCCAAGAAGACTGGATGAAATCACAGGGCGATCCGGCACGTATCGTTCGTGCCCTCAATGAGATGAACCCCAATTCGCTCATCATCGGTTTCGGTCGCCGTTTTGCTACGTACAAACGTGCGCACCTGCTCTTCACCGACCTCGAGCGTCTGGATAAACTGGTGAATAACCCCTCTTATCCGGTTCAGTTCCTCTTTACCGGTAAAGCCCACCCCGCTGATGGTGCAGGACAAGGACTGATTAAGCGTATTATTGAGATTAGCCGTATGCCCCAGTTCTTGGGTAAGATTATCTTCCTTGAGAACTACGATATGCGCCTCGCTAAACGTCTTGTTTCGGGTGTCGATATTTGGCTTAATACACCTACCCGTCCGTTGGAGGCTTCCGGTACGTCCGGCGAGAAAGCCCAGATGAACGGCGTTCTTAACTTCTCCGTCCTTGATGGTTGGTGGTTAGAGGGTTATGTTAAGGGAGCAGGCTGGGCATTGACCGACAAACGTACCTACGAGAACCAGGCACACCAAGACCAACTTGATGCCGCTACTATCTACCAAATGCTCGAGACCGAGATTATACCCATGTACTACGCTCGTAACTCGAAGGGTTATTCGCCCGAGTGGATTCAGACTATCAAGAACTCCATCACGAAGATCACCCCGCGTTTCACTACCAAGCGTATGATGGACGATTACTTCGCTAAGTTCTATAATAAACTGGCTAAGCGTCACGCTGCCCTCGTTGCTGATAACTACAAGACGGCTCGTGAGATTGCTGCTTGGAAGCAGAACATGGTGGCTCACTGGGACGAGATAGAGGTCGTTTATAGTAACCTCAACGACATCCTCGCTGCCGGACAGCCTTCCGTTGGTGAGAACTGCCAAGTCAAAGTCGAACTGGACACCAAGGGACTGAATGATAAGGGTATCGGCGTTGAACTCGTGGCTATCCGCACTTCGCAGCATAACAACGATAAACTGTACGAGGTAGAGCCTCTCAAACTCGTCAAAGCCGAGGGCACTCGCCTCACCTTTGAGACGAAGTATCAGTTCGACTATGCCGGAGGTATGAAGTTCGGTTTGCGTATGTATCCGTTCAACGACTTGCTGCCGCACAGGATGGACTTCTGCTACGTTCGTTGGCTCTAAACGGACATGTCGCTGGTTGTTCTGTTGGTTAGTTTTGCTCTCAATGTGGTAAATGATATATACGCTTCTTTTGTAGAGCAAGAGGGTATCGAAGACGAGGATTATTACAACGAACTGGTTGACCTCACTTCTGAGCCTATCAATATCAATGCGGCAACGTACGACGACTTGGCACGCTTGCGTTTCCTTCGGGGCGAACAGATAGACGCTATCTTGGCTTATGTAGATGTCCACCCGATGGAGTCACTCAACGAACTGGCACTTGTTGACGGTTTGCACGATTACGATGTGCGCAACCTCAGTTGCTTCTTTACTGCACAACCTCTTTCCCAACAGACTAAACTCTATGGGAGAGAGGTTTTTCATTATGCCAAACACGAAATCCTTGCTCGCCTCGATGCCCGCAACATAGAACAATCCGCCAAACACCAGACACCAGACCCCTTCTATGCCCAAGTCCGCTATAAGTTCAACTACCAGAACCGCGTCCTTTTTGGTGCTACCCTTCAGCGTCCGACGGGTGCTCCTGCTTCCGATTTGCAATACGGCGGTTATGTGCAAGTGAACGATATAGGACACCTGCAAACGCTTGTAGCGGGCAATTATCAAGCTTCCTTCGGACAAGGGTTAGTCATTAGCAGTCCTTTTCATATGGGCAAATCAACCTACGTCACGCAGTTAGAGACAACGCAGGAGGGACTCAAGAAGTATTCCTCCGTCTCGGGTGATGGCTTGCACGGTGTAGGAGCCACGCTCCGCTTTGGTGGTAAGCGTCTTAGTACGCGCATGACCGCTTTCTATAGCCTACAAAAAGAGAATGATAGCCTTCGCCACCACGCTGTGGGAGCGAACGTGTCGGTGCGTTTCAATCGTGTGTTAGTGGGCGTGACTGCTGTTGAGAACATCTACTCCGATAGTGTGCGTTATTACTTTGCCAACGCTGCTTATAACCAAAACTATTTCCGAGGCAATAGGCAGTTCGTCGGAGGTGTTAATGCCCGCTGGAACTACGGTATCATCGACCTTTTTGGCGAGGTTGCCACGACCCAAAACAAGACTTGGGGTGTGGGAACGCAAGTCGGGCTGCGTGCCACGCCCGTGAGGGATATTAACCTCCTATTGCTCTATCGTTATTACTCGCCTACGTTTGATAATACGTACGCTTATGCTTTCTCCGAGACCTCGCGTCTCAACGATGAGAACGGACTCTATCTGGCTGCGGATATAACCAAACTCAACCACTGGCGTTTCACCGCTTATGGCGATGTGTTTCGCTTTGCCGGAGTTAAGTACGGAATACCGCAAGCTCCCTCGTGGGGGTACGATGCCCAAGTACAAGCAACCTATCTGCCTTCGTCCACGTGGCAGTTAGACGGACGCGTGAGAGCCAAGCAGAAAGGTAAGACCGCCACCTATTCGACGCGGTGGCAGTTCGATTGGCAGCAATCGGGTTGGCACTTACGGACGCGAGCAGACGCCAATATAGTGACCGATTCGGTAGGAGCCATCACGTATGGGGTAAGCCTTAGTCAGGATGTGCAGTATTCGTTTAGTCAAGTGCCTTTAGCGTTGCAGTTTAGGTTGCAGGGTTTTGATGCACGCCATTGGGATAACCGTATTTATGTCTATGAGAACGATGTCCTTTATGCCTTCTCGTCCAATGTCACTTATGGCTTGGGCGCGCGTGCGTATATGAATATAAGGTGGCAGATTATCCCCCAACTCGCCCTCTACTTCAAAGCCTCCACTACCATAGCCACGCAAGTGACGCACCAGACACCAAACACTGACCTCCATCTTCTTTTACGCGCCACGCTCTAATTGTATAAAAGATGTGAGTAATAGCCTACAAAGAGATGGGTTTTTGATAAAAAAGCATTTTATTCTTGCATATATCAGAAAAAAAACGTATCTTTGCAGACACGATGACCCGATTATACCCCCAATAGCAAACATAATGAAATTAACAGACATTTGTGCAGAGACTTTGGATTGCCGACAATGGCACGAAAAAGGATATCAATTGCCTTCTTTTGATATTGAGGCATTAAGAAAGCGAACCTTTGAAAGTCCTACTTGGGTGCATTTCGGCGGAGGTAATATCTTCCGCGCTTTCCCTGCGGCTATCCTGAACGATGCCCTCAATGCCGGGCAGTACGACCGCGGGGTTATCATGGCAGAGACCTTTGACTACGATATAGTGGATAAGGTTTATACACCCTATGATAACTTGTCCCTGTTCGTTAGTCTATGTTCTAACGGTACGGTAGAGAAGAAAGTAATAGGTTCGGTTACCGAAGCCCTCAAAGCCGATTATCAGTTTGCTGATTGGGTACGCTTGCAAACCATCTTCCGTCAACCCTCGCTGCAAATGATTTCTTTCACCATTACAGAGAAAGGATACACCTATAACGAAGCCGACCTCAGTCGTGGACTGACGCCCGTTTTGGCGATGGGTAAGGTCTGTGTGTTACTCTTGGAACGCTTCCGTGCCGGAGCGTTGCCATTGACGATACAGAGTTTGGATAACTGCTCTCATAACGGGGATAAGGTGCGTGCCGGCGTATTGGCTTACGCTACCCATTGGGTTAAGGACGGACTCGTTCCGCAAGCCTTCCTTGACTATCTGCAAGACGAGACGCGTATCACTTTCCCGTGGTCAATGATAGATAAGATAACCCCTCGTCCACACGCTAAAGTGCAGGCTCTGCTTGCCGAGGATGGGTTTGAGGATAATAGTTATATAGAGACGGATAAGCACACCTTTACCGCTCCTTTCGTTAATGCGGAAGAGGTGCAGTACCTCGTGATAGAAGACCACTACACGAATGGTCGTCCGCCACTCGATTTAGGAGGTGCGCTTTATACTTCGCGCGAGGTAGTAGATAAGGTAGAGACCATGAAGGTCACGACCTGTCTTAACCCCCTACACACGGCGATGGCGCTCTTTGGGTGTCTGCTTGATTATACGCTTATCTCTGCCGAGATGGCGGACGAGGATATACGTATGCTTATTCAGAAGATGGGATATATAGAGGCTATGCCCGTGGTAACTGATCCGGGAGTTCTTAATCCGTATGAGTTCATAGGAGAGGTGATTCATAAACGCCTGCCCAATCCTTTCATGCCGGACGCTCCCCAACGCATCGCGATGGACACAAGTCAGAAACTGCCCATTCGTTTTGGCGAGACCTTGCGCAAGTATAGGGAGCGCGGGTTAAACACGGATAACTTGGTGCTCATCCCATTGGTCTTAGCCGTCTATGCGCGTTACCTTAAGGGAATAACGGATAAGGGTTTACCCTTTGAACCCTCACCCGATCCGCTGCTGAGCGAACTGCAAGCGATAATAGCTCCACTCGAGATAGGACAACCCAATCAGGACTGGTCACCTTTGCGCCAACTATATAGTCGCAAGGACATATTCGCGGTGGATGTATATGAGATGGGTATCGGGGAACGAGTAGAAGCAATGGCTAAAGAGATGTTTGCCTCCTACGGTTCCGTAAGAAAGACTTTACATCAATACGTAATTGCAAGATAATGGAAAGAACGTGGCGTTGGTTTGGCAAGAAGGATAAGATTACTCTTGCTATGCTCAAACAGATAGGCGTTGAGGGAATCGTGACCGCCTTGCACGATGTTCCCCTCGGTCAAGTGTGGACTCAAGAGCAGATTCACGACCTTAAGACGTATATTGAGTCTTATGGGTTGCGTTGGTCAGTAGTGGAATCGCTGCCCGTAGTAGAGACGCTCAAGTATGGCGGTTCCGACCGTGATGAGCAGATAGAGGTTTATAAAGAGTCCCTTCGTAACCTCGGTAAAGAGGGTATTCACTGTGTGTGCTATAACTTCATGCCTGTGCTTGATTGGGCACGAACGGACCTCAAACACCCTAATCCTAATGGTTCCACTAACCTCTTTATGGATTGGGGAGCGTTTGCTTACTTCGATATCTATCTCCTTCGTCGGGAGGGAGCACGAGAGGACTGGCAACGATTCAGTAAAGAGCATGCTGATTGGAACCGCGACCTCGTAGCGGAGACAGATAAGATGAAAGCGAAAGCCACTCCCGAAAGCGACCACGCTTTGGTAGAAAATATAGTCCTTAAGACACAAGGTTTTGTTAGTGGCAATTTCCGCGAGGACGATGAGCACCCGTTGGAGTTGTTCCGCCAACTATTAGACCTATACAAGGGTATTGACAAGGAGCAATTGCAAGCGAATATGCAGTACTGGTTAGAGGCTATCATGCCCGTGTGCGACGAGTATGATATTAATATGTGCGTTCACCCCGACGACCCACCATATCCGGTGTTTGGTTTACCTCGTATTGTGGGTAATGATGCGGATATACAGCGTTTTTTAGACGCAGTACCCAATCCGCATAACGGACTGACTTTCTGTGCCGGTAGTTTATCTGCCGGAGCGCATAACGACGTGGTAGCGTTGGCAAAAAAATACGCTTCGCGTACCCATTTTGTGCACCTAAGGTCGTGTCACGTCTTTCCTAATGGAAACTTCACCGAAGCCAGCCACTTAGGCGGGCGGGCGGATATTGTGGAACTGTGCCGTATCTTCGAACAAGCCGAACAAACGGGACTACCTAATAGCGGTCATCGTTTGCCAATGAGGGTTGACCATGGTATGACGATGCTTGATGATGGCGACAAAGGATATAACCCGGGTTATTCGTTCCTTGGGCGTATGTTCGCTTTAGGACAGGTGCAAGGAATTCTGGCTACCGTGGATAACGAATTAAACATTAACTACCGCCAACCCGGCTTCTATGACTAATATGAAACCTTTTATTGACAACGACTTCCTCTTACTCACCGACACGGCGAAGGAACTTTATCACGAACATGCGGCTAAGATGCCGATTATTGACTATCACTGTCACCTCGACCCTAAAATAGTGGCAGAGAATAAGCGTTTTGAATCCATCACCCAAATGTGGCTGGGAGGCGACCATTACAAGTGGCGTGCGATGCGTGGTAATGGTATAAACGAACGTTTTATTACGGGTGACACTTCCGATTGGGAGAAGTTCGAGAAATGGGCTCAGACCGTGCCTTTCCTCTTCCGTAATCCGCTTTATCACTGGACGCACCTCGAATTGAAGACCGCTTTTGGTATCAACGAGTGTCTCAATCTTGATAATGCTCATGCTATCTACGAGGAGTGTAATCGTCAGATAACTACTGACCCGAAGTTTTGCCCACAAGGGATGATGAAGCATTACCATGTGGAAATGGTTTGCACCACCGACGACCCCATCGACTCCCTCGAGTGGCATACATCATACATCAAACATAGCCGGAACGGCGATACATCATCTACAAAAATGTTCCCCACATGGCGTCCGGATAAGGCGATGAACATAGATGCATCCACGTGGCGCGAGTATATGAGTCAGTTAGAGTTGGTGAGTGGAGTGGCAATAACGGACTTTACTTCGCTCACCGCCGCCTTGCAGAAGCGGCATGATTGGTTTGCTGCTTGTGGTTGTCGATTAAGTGATTACGGATTAGAGGAGTTTTATGACGAACCATTCACACAAGAACAAATAGAGGGTATTATTGCTAAAGCCTTGCGTGGAGAAGAACTGACGAACTTAGAAGTTCGGCAATATAAGCACGCTTTCTTGTTAGAGCAAGGGAGGGCGGATGCCGCTGCCGGTTGGGTACAGCAGTACCATTATGGTCCTATTCGGAATAACAACACGAAGATGTTGCGCACTATCGGTCCCGACACGGGCTTTGACTCTATAGGAGATGCCACAACGGCAACTGCGTTGGCTCATTTCTTGGACGAACTCAATAGTGAGGACTGTTTGGCAAAGACGATATTATACAATATCAACCCTTGTGCCAATGAGATGTTGGCTACGATGATAGGCAATTTCCAAGACGGTTCCGTACCGGGTAAGATACAGTTCGGTTCGGGGTGGTGGTTCTTGGACCAAAAAGACGGTATCGAGCGCCAACTCATGGCACTCAGTAATATGAGTTTGCTTTCGCGTTTTGTGGGTATGTTGACGGACAGTCGCTCGTTTCTTAGTTATCCAAGACACGAGTATTTCCGCCGTATCTTATGCAATATCTTAGGCAATGAGATAGAACAAGGGCTCTTGCCCTATACGGGCTATGAGCGCACACGTATGCAGCAGATGGTAGAGGACATAGCCTACAATAACGCCAAAACGTATTTTGGGTTATAACGCTATCTTAATGAGCCGATTTGGAGTTCACGGAGAAGTGGAACGTAGTACGTGTTTGGTATTTCTCTCCGGGATTAAGGAAAGCTGATGGCCATTGCGGTTTATTGGGGGCGTCGGGATACTTCTGCGTCTCTAAACAGATGGCGTTTCGTTGTTTATAAACCTTACCATACTTACCCGTCACCGTTCCGTCTAAGAAATTACCCGAATAAACCTGAATACCCGGTTCTTCCGTATATACATCTAATTGAATACCCGTTACCGGACTATACAACGTGGCGGCGTGGTTAAGCTTCTCTTCTGATGGGCGCAGTACCCAGTTATGGTCATAACCATTACCATTATGTAATTGCTCATTATCTGCTTCAATGTCTTGACCTACAGTCTTAGGTGCAGTAAAGAAATCAAACGGGTCTCCTGCCGGAATAGTCACTATCTCGCCGGTAGTCATATAGGTATTGTCAACAGGTGTCATTTGGTTGGAATTAAGCCATAACACGTGGTTAAGGATAGAGGTGCTACCATCGCCGTTGAGGTTGAAATAGGTGTGGTTGGTCATATTAATAACCGTAGGTGCGTCGGTAGTAGCCTCATAATCCAAAATAAGGGTATTATCCTCTGTTAGTGTATAGGTGCAAGAAGCAGTCACTTGACCGGGGAAACCGTTATCCCCATCGGGAGAAACGATGGTTAGTTTGAGGCATTGGTCGTTTATTTGCTCTGCTGAATAGACCTGGTACTGCCAGCCCGTAGGGCCGCCATGTAATGTATGCCCGAAATTATTGGTTGGGAGTTGATATGGTACGCCGTTAACCGTTATTTGACCTTTATTAAGGCGGTTAGCATAACGACCTATACACGCACCAAAGTCGGAGGGGATATTCTTATAGTCTTTGATGTTATCAAAGCCTAAAACAACGTCTTGTAATTGTCCTTTGTTATTAGGAACGCGAAGGGACACGATGCGCCCTCCGAAATTAGTGATATCTACTTCCGCTTGCCCATTGGTCAAGGTATAAAGAGCAGTCGGTTGACCGTTAACTGTATCTTGGAAGTCGGCTGAATGAAGAGGACTCTGTGTTTTTGGCGAACAAATCTGTCCCACTAATTGGTCATTGATAAAGATATCATATATTCCCGGCTCAACGATGAAGTTCATTTGGTCATCGTAGTAACCTAAGGTCTCGTCTGTGATGTCAAAACATACTTCTTTACTCTCACCCGGTGCTAACTCCACGCGCTCAAAGCCGCGTAACTCACGTACAGGGCGCGCCCACGTCGAGTGATGGGCACGTACATATAACTGCACTACCTCCGCTCCGGCATAAGCACCCGTATTCGTCACCTTCACTGTACATTGTGCATTGTGCATCGTGCACTTCCTCTCAAACGTCGTATAACTCAGTCCATAACCGAAGGGGTAGAGGGGCAGGGTGTTCTCGTCCAGATAACCGGAGCGGTACTTGATGAACTCACCATCGTCTATGGGACGACCGGTTGAGTATTGACGATAACCGAGCGGTTCTTGACCTACGCTGCGCGGGAAAGAGGTGGTTAGTTTACCCGATGGACTAACCTTACCAAACACCACATCTGTAATAGCGTCTGCCGTCTCAGACCCACCAAACCACACTTGTAGGATAGCGTCACATACCTCTGCCTCATGCGTCAGTACCACAGGACGACCCGAGAAATTGAGTAGTATCATCGGTTTATCTAAGGTCGCCAATGCGTCTATAAGGTCTTGTTGCGCTTGGGGCATCGTCAGACTCGTGCGAGCAGCACTCTCACCTGACATCTCGGATGTCTCACCCATTGCCAGCACAATAACATCTGCTTTGCGGGCAGCTGCCATCGCTTCATGACGCATCTGTTCGGGCGTACGCTCGTCCCAAATAGAACGACCTGCTAACTCACCCCGCTGTTGCAACTCTTTACTATACTCAATATTCGAACCCTTAGCATAGAACAAATGTCCTTTTGGCAACACTTCCTCAAAGGCTTCACGAACCGTCTTATAATCAAACGTAGCCGCTACTGACCATGTACCAGCCATGTTTGCACGCGTGTCGGCTAAAGGACCGATTAAAGCCACCTTGGTATCTAAATCCAATGGTAGCAATGCGTGATGGTTGTCCTTTGTCCTTTGTCCTTGTTCTTTGTTCTTTAACAACACAAACGTCTCGGTGGTGAGTTGGCGAGCTTGCGCTTTAGTAGCCTCTGTGTATATATCGGTGGCACGACGACTATCATCGCAGTAGCGATAGGGGTCATCGAACAACCCCAAACGGTACTTGGCTATAAGCACACGTTTGCACGCTTCGTCAACTCGTTTCTTATCTGCCGTTGCCTCCCATTTTATATTCAGTGCCTCGGACACCATGTCCATGTCGCAACCGGCTTGCAGGGCGCGTTGACCAACCGTCTCAAGGTCTGCTCCCATACGATGGGCAATGAGTTCTAAGATACCCGTATAGTCCGTCACTACAAATCCTTCAAAACCCCACTGCTTGCGGAGCAGGTCAGTGAGTAACCATTGATTGCAGTGGCAGGGCACACCGTTAATCGTATTGAATGCCGCCATCACGGAACCGCAACCGGCATCAAGAGCGGCTTTATACGGTGGCAGATAGTCATTCGCCATGCGGTAAGGGCTCATATCCACCGTGTTATAATCGCGTCCGGCTTCTGCTCCACCATAAAGGGCAAAGTGCTTAACGCAAGCTAACATCGTATAAGGCGACGTGAGGTCGGTTCCTTGATAACCCTTCACCATCGCTTGGGCAATAGCCGAACCTAAGAACGGGTCTTCCCCATTGCCTTCCGCTATGCGACCCCAACGGGCATCCTTGCATATATCTACCATCGGCGAGAAAGTCCAGCATATACCGTCTGCCGTAGCCTCTTTGGCTGCCGTCTCAGCCGAGAGACGGATAGCTGCCGTGTCCCACGAACAAGACAACGCCAGTGGAATAGGGAAGACGGTCTCGTAACCGTGAATAACGTCCATACCGAAGATTAAGGGGATACCGAGACGCGATCGTTCAACGGCGATTCGTTGTGCTTCGCGAATCTTATCTACGCCCTTGAGGTTAAATAGTCCACCGACTTCGCCTTTGGCGATACGGTCACCTAAGTCGTATTCGCCCACTTCGGCACCGGTAACGATGTCGCCATTGACAGGCAAGAGGTTGAGTTGACCCAGTTTCTCTTCGTAGGTCATCTGACTCATAAGGTTATTGACGAATCGCTCCTCTTTGCTTTGGCAAGAAGCGAGAGTTAAAAGCAGTAAGACTGCTAATGCTGTAAGACCGCTGCGCTGTAAGACCGCACTACGTGCTGAAAGATTGTGTTTCATAAGGGTATTCTCCAAATATCGCCACAAAGATACTGCTTTTTTTTGATATACGCAAATTTATTTGCGAATTGTGCACAAAACATCGATTTTCATTTGAAAAGTAGATTTTTTTCTTGCATATGTCAAAAAAAAGCAGTATCTTTGCACGCAAAACAAATGTTTTTTGTTTTGGAGAAGTATGCAGTTTAAGGCTATCATAGGACAAGAAAACGTAAGGAGACGGCTAACCGCCGCCGTACGCGAGGGGCGCATTCCGCACGCACAACTCTTTACAGGACCTGCCGGTGTGGGCAAACTGCAACTCGCTATTGCTTATGCCCAATACCTGGCTTGTCCCGACCGCACCGAAACAGACAGTTGCGGCATATGCCCGTCCTGCTTACAATATCAGAAACTGCAACACCCCGACCTGCATTTTGCTTTCCCTATTGTGAAAGACGATAGAGGGGATGTGTGTGACGATTTTGCAACCCAATGGCGAGACATTATTCTCAATAACGGTTACTTCGACCTCGAGGATTGGTATAAAGCACTCAACGTGGAAACCAAACAAGGAGTTATCTACGAGAAAGAGAGTTCGGAAATACTCCGCAAACTCAGCCTCAAGGCCTTTGGCGACGGATATAAGGTGATGATTATTTGGCAGGCCGATAAGATGAATATCGTTTGTGCCAATAAACTGCTCAAACTCTTGGAGGAACCGCCTGAAAAGACCCTTTTTCTTCTTGTTTCCGAGCACCCCGAACAATTATTAACAACCATCCTTAGTAGGGTGCAGCAGATACGCGTCCCTCGCTTAACCGAAAATGAGTTGGCAGCACATTTCCGTGCCGACATAGCGCATATAGCCAATGGTAGTTATCTGGCAGCAAAGAAATTAGAGGGGGGAGAACGCTCCGACGACGGTGGTATCAAAACACGAGAAGCCTATTTTGACCAATTCGTAGCACTGATGCGCAATGCGTGGAACGTGGGGCACAAGAAAGACTATGCCTCCTTACAGGCACTGCGCAAATGGAGTCTGGAGATAGCGGATAGTAAGGTGGGGCGCGAACGGCAAAAAGCGTTCTTGCAGTACGCCCAGCAGCAAGTCCGCGAGAACTATATCTACAACCTCGGTCATCCCGAAATGAACTACCAAACGGATAAAGAGAGTCAGTTCTCCACCCGTTTTGCGCCGTTCATCAATGAGAATAACGTGGAGAAGTTGATGGCAGAATTGGAGAAAGCAGAAGTGCAGATAGGGCAGAACGGCAATGCGAAGATTATCTTCTTCGACCTGTGCTTGCAGATGATAGTGCTTATTAAGTGATATTATGATAAAAGAAGAATTAACATTGAATAACGAGGCAACAAAGTTGAGTATGCGTTCGTGCAGACGCAACTCAGCCCATATGCTACCCGTAACGGACTGGTTAAGCGACCTGCCCGAGACAAAACAAGCCACCGACCTCGTAGAGATAACGTTTAAGAACACCCGCAAGGGGTACTACCGCAATAGCAATAACCTCCCCCTCGAGAAAGGGTCAGTCGTTGTTGTAGGCGGCAACCCAGGATACGACATAGGCGAAGTGAGCCTCGTCGGACAACTGGTGCTGTTACAAGTCAAAAAGAACCATATCGACTTCGAACGCTATGAGGTGAGAGACATCTATCGCTTCGCCACCGAAGAAGACCTCGCCAAGGCTGCCCTGGCGCATGCCAAAGAGCATGAGACGATGATTAAAGCGCGCCAATTGGCTAAGTCCCTTGGATTGGAAATGAAGATAGGCGATGTGGAATACCAAGGCGATGGTGGTAAAGCTATCTTCTACTATATCGCTGATGGGCGTGTTGATTTTCGCCAACTTATCAAGGTTTATGCCGAGACCTTCCGTATTCGCATTGAGATGAAGCAGATTGGTGCCCGACAAGAGGCAGGGCGCATCGGCGGTACGGGTCCTTGCGGACGCGAACTATGCTGCTCTACGTGGATGACGAATTTTACCTCCGTTGGCACCGGTGCAGCGCGCTTGCAGAACATAGCACCTAATCCGCAGAAGCTTGCTGGTCAATGCGCTAAACTCAAATGCTGCCTTAACTACGAAGTGCCTATTTACGAAGACGCCGTAGCTAAACTGCCCGACCGCCGCACGCCCTTGGAGACCAAAGATGGAACGTATTATTTCTTTACTTCTGACCCCTTACGAGGCGAAGTGACTTATTCAACCGCCCCACGCGTACCCGCTAACCTACAAACGATCACAGGTGAGCGTGCCAACGAGATAGTGGAGATGAATAAAAGAGGCGAAAAACCTCTCTCCCTCGAGGGCAAGGCTACTACCGTAGAGGCAAAGGAGGTAGGATATATGAACGTTGTGGGACAAGACGACCTCACCCGCTTTGATAAACGGAAGAACAAGGACAAAGGACAAAAGAATAAGGAGCAAGGAATAAGGAACAAGGAGCAAGGACAAAGGAACAAGGACAATGAAAAGAATCGTCGTTTTGATAATAACCGCCATTAGTCTGATGGGTTGCGTTCGGAATTCCGTCTATTCAGAATTCCGCTCCGTCCCCGTTACCGGTTGGGACACTGATTCAGTATTGACCTACACGTGGTCTATTGACGATACGGCCGCTACCTATCGTATTCTCATTGACATACGGCACACCGAGCGCTATCCTTATCAGAACCTATGGTTCTTTATTAACAAACCTTACTCCTCTACTCCTCTACTCCTTAGCACCCAAGATACGATAGAGTTCTACTTAGCAGATGAGCGAGGACAATGGCTTGGAAAAAAACGCGGCGGTTATATCGAAATGCCCGTACTATACGAAGAGGCATATCGGTTCGATAGCGTAGGGCAATACTCCTTGTCTATCCAACAGGGAATGCGGTCGGAGAGTTTGAGGGGGATAAGTGATGTAGGAGTGATTATTGGTAAAAATGAGGAACTGAATTATGGGAAAGAATAAACTAAAGAAATTTGCTGAGATGGAGACGTTTCATAATGTCTTCCAATGCGGCATACACGATATAACGGAGGATAACCCGATAGCCGCCTTAGCAGGGCATTGGAACGAAGAGGTCTTCCACAACGATAACCCTATTGTGCTTGAACTCGGTTGCGGACGAGGTGAATATACGGTTGGGTTGGCGCGCCTCTATCCTGATAAGAACTTCATTGGCGTTGACATCAAAGGTGCCCGTATGTGGGCAGGTGCCAAAGAGGCGGAATTAGGGGGTATCACCAATGCCGCTTTCTTGCGTACAAACATAGAGACGATAGCGCATTTCTTTGCCCCTAACGAGGTGAGCGAGATTTGGATTACTTTCCCCGATCCACAGATGAAGAAAGCCACCAAGCGACTGACTTCGACTTATTTCATGGCACGCTACCGGCAGTTTATGCAACCCAACGGACGTATCCACCTCAAGACCGATAGTCCGTTCCTCTATACTTACACCGCTGAGATGTTGCGACTAAACAAGTATAACGTGCTTGTTAACACGGCCGATCTTTATTGTCCTTCAGTCGAAGGCGGTTTTGAAGATGCAACTTTGTTGCAGACGCACTATGAGCAGCAGTGGCTCAGTCGTGGGATGACGATTAAGTATTTATGCTGGGAACTCGCCCCTCGCGAGGCGTTTGAGGAACCCTCTATCGAAATAGAAAAAGACGATTACCGTTCATACGGAAGGAATTACCGTGTGAATGAGGAACTGAAGAAATGATGAATTGATATATGTATCCTAAGCAAATAATTGAAGCATTAAGTCACGTTCGCTACCCTGGAACGGGTAAGAACCTCATCGAAAGCGGGATGTTGGAAGACGATATCCGCATCTCCGGCTACGCTGTGTCCTTCTCCCTTATCTTCGAGAAAGATACCGACCCGTTTATCAAATCGGTTATCAAAGCCTCAGAAACGGCGGTCAAGACTTATGTAGATGAGAATGCCGAAGTGACTGTTCATACAAAGATTAGGCGGCAAAACGGAGTAGCAGAAGGGCAGGTGGGCAACCATCCACAATCCACCATCCACCAAACACCCCATATCATCGCTATTCACAGCGGCAAGGGAGGCGTAGGCAAATCGACGGTGGCTGCCAACCTCGCCATTGCGTTAGCACAAGCAGGCAAACGGGTGGGTTTATTGGATGCGGATATATATGGTCCCTCGATACCGAAGATGTTCCAAGTGGAGGACGCTCGTCCCGTATCTACCGAGGTGAACGGACGCGACCTGATTGAACCAATTGAACAGTACGGAGTGAAGATGCTCAGTATCGGTTTCTTTGTTGACCCCACGTCAGCGGTCGTGTGGCGAGGCGGCATGGCAAGCAACGCCATCAAACAACTCATAGACGATGCCAACTGGGGCGAGTTGGACTATTTCCTCATTGACCTGCCCCCCGGAACGAGTGATATACACTTGACTTTGGTTTCTGCCCTTCAACTGACCGGTGCTATTGTAGTCACTACTCCGCAACCGGTAGCCTTAGTGGATGCTCGCAAGGGCGTGGATATGTTCACCAACGAGAAGATCAATGTGCCCGTCTTAGGTATCATCGAAAACATGGCTTGGTTCACACCCGCTGAACTGCCCGACAATAAGTATTATATCTTCGGTCGTGACGGAGGTAAGCACCTCGCGGAAGAACTGCATGTGCCGCTTTTAGGACAAATACCGCTCGTACAGTCTATCCGCGAAGCAGGGGACGAAGGCGAACCTATAGCAATGCAAGTAGGGCATCCAGTGGGGGATATTTTTAGACAAATAACAAATAAGATATGAAAGTTAAACAAGGATTTAGATTGCGTCCGTTAGGGGACGAGTTTATGCTCATTGGTGAGAGTTTGGAGCAAATCAATTTCAACAAGATGATCACTATGAACGAGACTGCTGCTTTTCTTTGGAACAAAGTGGCAGATGGTCAAGATTTTGAGGCACAGACCTTAGCCTCTTTCTTACTTGAGGAGTACGAAGTGGCAGAAGAGCAAGCATTAACCGATTCACAAACCACCATCGACTCATGGTTACAAGCCGGTATTATCGAGTAGCCGAACTAACCTTTGGTTTTACGGCAGCGGAAGATCTCTTTGACCTTCTTCCTAACTATGCTCCCTTTGAAGTGCAAGCGAGTTCGGCAGACCTCTTTCACCTAACCGTTTCGCAAGACACCTGTCCCGTGGACGAGAAAGCGCTGACGGCTTATTTCACCGATAAGTCCGACGAGGATATGCCCCGTATCGAACTCTACCAAATGCCCGAACAATGGTTACTGTGCGTATCTATGTACCGTGACAGCGAGACCTGTTGTCGTATCCTCGCTTCCAGCGATTGGACGGAGGCTACTCTGTATATGACAACCGAACACAAACGTTTTGCTGTGGATAATGCAGCGATGTTACTCTATGCCTTTACTTCTTGTTTCAAACAAGCACTGACCCTGCACGCCTCGGTGATATGTTACGAAGGGCAAGGCTATTTCTTTTTGGGCAAATCGGGTACGGGCAAATCAACCCACTCGCGTCAGTGGCTTAGTGCCTTCCCTGAGGCCGAACTGATGAACGACGATAATCCTATCTTGCGACTGATAGACAATCAGCCTATTATCTTTGGTTCTCCATGGTCGGGCAAGACACCTTGTTATAAACGTATGTGCGCGCCCGTACGCGGGATAGTGCAACTCAAGCAAGCACCGGAGAATAGTTTTGAGAAACTGCGCTTGCCGGCGGCTTATGCGTATATGTTGTCCTCGTCTTCGGGACTGAAGATTATCCCCGCTGTTATGGACGCACTCTATTCTACCATCGCTGCGGTGATACAAACCATACCGGTTATTCTCCTTTCTTGCCTTCCTAATGAAGACGCAGCAAGAATGAGTTATCAAGCTTTTACAGAATAAAGAAAGCCTTTTGGCTAAATAATAAATGTATAACTAATTAAAAACAAAAGTCTTATGAAAACATGTAAACAGTATCGTAATCAGGCGTGGAACGCCTTAAAAAACAATTGGGGAAGCGCAGCCGGAACCATGTTAATGCTATTAATTTTGATTGTTGTGTGTGTGTTACCGTCCTATTTAGTGGGTATTTTTGCTCCGGAAAAAGCAATAATAGTCGCTGTTATTTCTATCGTGTTCATGTTTCTTTTAGTGATGCCGTTGGTATTCTCCTTTTTGAATACGCTATTAGATATGGTACGTACCTCAACGGCACCTTCTTTGGGTCGCACCTTCATTAATTTAAAAAACAATTGGGGAAAACTCATTGCATATTTCATTTTATTATATCTCATTGTTATTGCTGTGGCGGCCTTGTTCGTCGGGATAGCGTTTGTTATATCGATTGCGTTGAGTTCAATCGATGGAATGTCTGTACTTTCAGGACTGGTGCTATCACTGATTAGTGTGGGTTCCGGTGTGTCTGTTGCAATCATTCAACTGATGTATTCTATGACCCCTTACATTATTCACGATAATCCGAATATCAGTGTAAAGGAAGCTTTTCGTATGTCTCGTATAATGATGAAGGGACACAAGGAAGACTTATTATTGCTACAAATCACATTTCTCTTTTGGTGCTTGTTAGGGTTGGTTACTTTTGGTATTGCTCTCCTCTGGGTGCAGCCCTATATGTATACGGCTCAAGCCGCCTTCTACGAGGAAATTCGCGAACCCCAAATCGAAGGTGCCATTTAATCTTCAATCTTCAATCTTCAATCTTCAATGTTCCAATCCTTCTTCTTTGATATGGATGGTGTGCTGGTGGACTCAATGCCCAACCACGCTTTAGCATGGGCGGAGACACTGGTGCGTTATGGTATTCGTTTTGAACCGCGCGATTGTTATATCAACGAGGGTCGAACGAGTAGAGATGTTATCCGTATGCTCGCTAAACAGCAGGGACTCTATTTTACCGATGACGAGATCGAGGCTATCTATCAAGAGAAGACGGCTGCATATCACCGACATGGCGGAGGCAAGCCGATGCTGAACGTGGATAAGGTGCTGAATCTTATTCATCAGCAAGGCGCCCAAGTATGGGTGGTTACAGGAGGAGGACAACCCGACTTATACGATCAGTTGGAGTCTTCTTTTCCATGTATCTTTCGCCAAGATCGGATGGTGACTGCTTTACAGGTTCCCATTGGCAAACCGCGCCCTGAACCCTACCTCAAAGCGTGGGAGGGCTGCGGTTGTGCTAAGGCAGACTGCTGCGTGATAGAGAACGCTCCTTTGGGTATTCAAGCCGGCAAGGCGGCGGGCTTATTCACGATAGGAGTCAATACCGGCGTTCTTCGTCGGGAAGACTTGACTGCCGCCGGAGCCGATCTTGTCTTGGATAATATGCAACAACTTCACGACTGGCTCATTAGCCACTAATTACCAAACACCAGACACTAAACACCAGACACCATGAAATACAATTATTGTGGAAAGAGTGGATTGCAGCTGCCTGCAATATCCCTCGGACTATGGCACAACTTTGGCAGTATAGACAATTACGAGAACGCCGAACAGATTATTTTGCGTGCTTTCGATATGGGCGTAACGCATTTCGATTTGGCGAATAACTACGGACCTGTAGCCGGTTCGGCAGAAACGAACTTCGGTCGTATACTGCACAATAACCTCCTTGCTCATCGGGACGAGATGGTTATTTCCTCTAAGGCGGGTTATATGATGTGGCAAGGCCCTTATGGTGACGGAGGCAGTCGTAAATACCTCATTGCCAGTCTTGACCAAAGTCTAAAACGAATGGGACTGGACTATGTCGATATCTTCTATTCCCATCGCTACGACCCCAATACGCCTATAGAGGAAACGATGCAAGCCCTTGTGGATATCGTTCATGCCGGCAAAGCACTGTATGTGGGTATATCCAATTATCCCGCCGACAAGCAACAACAAGCCTGCGATTACCTTAACGCCGCCCATGTCCCCTGTCTGATTGGTCAGTATAGAGCCAATATGTTTGACGACCAAACACTGCAAGCCAACCTCCCCGTAGCCATTAAGAACGGCACAGGCTTCATTTGTTTCTCACCTTTAGCGCAGGGTCTGCTCACAGACCGTTACCTCAACGGTATTCCTGCGGATAGTAGGGTGGCTTCCGGACGAGGTAACGGAGCTATTGACGCCAACGTTCTGACAGCGGATAAACTCAATCAGATACGTGCTCTTAACGAAAAGGCCCAAGCGCAAGGTTTGACCCTGTCGCAATATGCCTTACAATGGCTCCTTGATCACGAAGGAGTAACTTCCGTTTTGATTGGCGCCAGCAGCGTCAAACAATTGGAAACAAACCTTTCTCTCTTTGAAAAAGAATAATAGTTTGTTAAAAAAGTATTAGTGTACGTGCGAAAAAAAAAGTAATTTTGCACTCAAAATAAACACCTTAAATTTATGTATCTCTTAGGTTATGATATCGGCAGTTCTTCTGTCAAGGCATCTTTAGTTGATGTAACAACCGGTTTGGCTGTTGCGAGTTCGTTTTTTCCCAAGCAGGAAGCGCCTATCAAATCACTTGAAGCAGGTTGGGCAGAGCAGAATCCCGAGGACTGGTGGTCTTACTTAACGGAAGTAACCAAGGCTATTAACGTTGAGCAATACAAGGGTCAGATTGCTGCCATTGGCATCTCCTATCAAATGCATGGTTTAGTATGTATTGACAAAGAAAAGCAAGTGTTGAGGGACGCAATTATTTGGTGCGACTCTCGTGCTGTTCCGTATGGTAAGGCGGCAGAGCAAGCCTTAGGAATAGATTTTTGCTTGGAGAATATGTTGAATGCCCCGGGCAATTTCACAGCAGGTAAATTAGCATGGGTGAAAGAGAACGAGCCAGATCTTTTTGCTAAGATTTGGAAGATCTTGTTGCCTGGCGATTATATCGCGATGCGCCTTACGGGACAGGTCAATACCACCGTAAGCGGACTGAGTGAAGGTATTTTTTGGGACTTCAAAAAGAATACACCCGCAGCCGAACTAATGAAATTTTATCATCTTCCGGAGACTCTACTGCCGGATATTGTTCCTACGTTTGGTATTCAAGGGCGTGTTAATCAAGAAGCAGCCCAACTCTTAGGCATTGATGAAGGTGTGCCCGTTTGCTATCGTGCAGGAGACCAACCCAATAACGCATTGTCACTTAATGTGTTAGAACCCGGAGAGATTGCTTCTACGGCAGGCACTTCGGGAGTTGTGTATGGTGTGATTGATCAAGTTGCGTCGGATGCCCAGTCCCGCGTTAACCTCTTTGCTCATGTTAACCATGAGGCCGTTGATCCACGTTTAGGTGTACTATTATGTATTAATGGTACGGGTATATTGAATTCATGGTTGCACCACCAAGTGGCACCCAATTTGAGTTATGCTCAGATGAACGATGAGGCAGCTCAAGCGCCCATCGGTAGTGACGGACTCGTTATTCTGCCGTTTGGTAATGGTGCCGAACGTATGTTAGGTAATCAAGAGACGGGCTGCTCTGTACAGGGGTTGCAGTTCAATGTACATAAACGTGCTCATATGCTCCGTGCTGCGCAAGAGGGTATCGTCTTCTCTATGATGTACGGTATCGAAATCATGCAGCAGATGGGATTGAAGATCAAGACGATTCATGCCGGTAAAGCCAATATGTTCCTCTCGCCCATCTTCCGCGAGACGTTAGCAGGGGTGAGTGGGGCTACGATAGAACTCTATGAAACGGATGGTTCGGTAGGTTCCGCTAAGGGAGCCGGTATAGGAGCCGGCGTTTATAAGGATGCCAAGGAGGCTTTTGCAACCTTAAAGAAAGTGGCAACCATTGAGCCTCAAAACGAAACGGCATATCGTAAGGCATATGAACAATGGAAACAAGTGCTTAAAGCATTAACAAAATAAGTAATCATTAACGTTAAACATTAAAACTAACTACTATGGCAAAAGAGTATTTTCCTCAAATCGGTAAGATTCCGTTTGAAGGTGCAGAAAGCAAGAATGTATTAGCATTCCATTATTATGACCCCGAAAAAGTCGTAATGGGTAAGAAAATGAAAGACTGGTTGCGCTTCGCAATGGCTTGGTGGCATACGCTTGGTCAAGCTTCGGGAGACCAATTCGGTGGTCAAACACGTGCTTACGAGTGGGACAACGCTACCGATCCCGTTCAGCGCGCTAAAGATAAATTGGATGCCGGTTTTGAAATCATGAATAAACTCGGTATCGAGTATTTCTGCTTCCATGATGTGGACCTCGTTGAAGAGGGGGCTACTATTGAGGAGTATGAGGCTCGCATGAAAGCCATCACCGATTATGCAGCTCAGAAGATGAACGGCACGAACATCAAACTGCTGTGGGGTACGGCTAATGTCTTCGGTCACAAGCGTTATATGAATGGTGCTGCTACTAATCCTGATTTCGACGTTGTAGCCCGCGCAGCCGTTCAAATCAAGAACGCTATCGACGCTACCATCAAACTCGGTGGTTCGAATTACGTCTTCTGGGGCGGTCGTGAGGGGTATATGTCCTTGCTTAATACCGACCAAAAACGCGAGAAAGAGCACTTGGCACAGATGTTAACGCTAGCTCGTGATTATGCTCGCGCTAAAGGTTTCAAAGGCACCTTCCTTATCGAACCCAAACCCATGGAGCCAACCAAGCATCAGTACGATGTAGATACCGAGACGGTTATCGGTTTCCTCAAAGCACATAACTTAGACAAGGACTTCAAAGTCAATATCGAGGTTAACCACGCTACCCTTGCCGGTCATACTTTTGAGCACGAACTGGCTGTTGCTGTGGATAACAATATGCTCGGCTCTATTGACGCTAACCGTGGTGACGCACAGAACGGTTGGGATACCGACCAATTCCCGATTGATAACTTCGAACTGACCCAAGCTATGATGCAGATCATCCGCAATGGCGGTTTAGGTAATGGTGGTAGCAACTTCGATGCTAAACTGCGTCGTAACTCCACTGATCCGGAGGACATCTTTATTGCTCATATATCGGGAATGGACGCTATGGCACGTGCTTTACTTAATGCAGCAGAGATTCTTGAAAAGAGCGAACTGCCTGCTATGGTTAAAGCTCGTTACAGCAGCTTTGACGAAGGCAAAGGTAAAGAGTTTGAAGAGGGTAAGTTGACGCTGGAGCAAGTGGTTGAGTATGCTAAACAGAACGGCGAACCCAAGTCCATCAGCGGCAAGCAAGAGAAATACGAGACTATCGTTGCTCTCTACAGCAAATAACAATCCACTATCCACATAATCATGCGAAATAGGGCTTATTTATTCGGAATCGTATTGGTGGCGGTCATCGGCGGATTATTATTCGGTTATGATACGGCTGTGATTTCGGGTGCAGAAAAGGGGCTGCAGCAATTCTTTGCTGCGGCCTCTGATTTTAGTTATACCGATGCTTGGCATGGTTTCACAACCAGTTCCGCCCTCATCGGTTGTATTATCGGAGCGTTCTTGTCCGGAATAATGGCAGGACGCTTAGGACGTAAACGCAGTTTGTTTATTGCCGGTATCTGTTTCTTTATCTCCGCTTGGGGTTCGTATAATCCCGAGACGTGGATATTGGCTAACGAACCGACACAGACTCTTTGCATTGTGTTTAACCTCTACCGCGTACTTGGCGGAATAGGTGTCGGATTGGCGTCGGCTATCTGTCCCATGTACATAGCCGAGATAGCTCCCGCTTCTCGTCGGGGAGCATTAGTTAGTTGGAACCAGTTTGCAATTATCTTCGGTCAGTTGGTGGTTTACTTTGTGAACTTCTTGATTATTCGCGCACATATCAATGACCCTGCAGTTCAGGAGTGGACGCAACAAGTAGGTTGGCGCGTTATGTTCGGTTCCGAATGTGTGCCGGCAGGTTTATTCACACTCCTTATTCTGCTCGTACCAGAGTCTCCTCGTTATCTTGTTTTAACAGGTCGCGATAGAGAGGCATTAGCCGTGCTTACACGTATTAACGGAGAAACCAAAGCGGCAGAGATAGTAGAAGAGATACGCCAAACGGTCGTGGAGAAACGCGAACCTCTATTGGCTTATGGCTGGTTAGTTATCTTTGTAGGTATCATGCTTAGCATCTTCCAACAAGCCGTGGGTATCAATGCCGTACTCTATTTTGCTCCGCGTATCTTTGAATCGGTCGGACTGAGCAATTCTATGATCTTCACGGTTCTTATGGGAGTAGTCAATATCTCGTTCACCTTATTGGCTATCTTCACCGTAGAGCGTATTGGTCGTAAGCCGTTGCTCATCTGGGGTTCATTGCTTATGGCGTTAGGAGCCTTGCTCTTTGCTGTCACCAATATGGTTGTGCTGCCCGCTTGGATGAGCGTAATGAGTATTCTTATTTATAGTGCGGCCTTTATGTTCAGCTGGGGGCCTATCTGTTGGGTCTATATGTCCGAACTCTTCCCCAATACCATTCGCAGTCAAGCAACGGCGATTGCAGTGGCTTTCCAGTGGATCTTTAACTTTATTGTTTCGTCCACGTTCGTGCCTTTGTATAACCTCAGTCACTCGATGGTATATATGGCGTATGGCATTATTTGTCTCCTTGCCGCGTTGTTTGTCTATAAACTCGTACCCGAGACAAAGGGCAAAACCTTGGAACAAATGACCGCTTTATGGAAGAGTCGTTCAGGAGGCAAACATTTCACTAATTAAAAGAAATCTACTTAATTCGATAATCATGAAAAAACTTCTTGTTTCTTGTTTTGCCCTCTGGGCTTTATTTCTCGTTCCCGGCTTGTGTTTGCAAGCCCAAGTCACCGTAACCGTTGAACCCGCTTCCAACCAAACGATAGCCGCGGATATCTACGGTCATTTCTCAGAGCACCTTGGACGTTGTATTTACGATGGTATCTGGGTGGGTCCGGAATCGGACATTCCCAATAAGGATGGTTATCGTTTGGACGTGACGGAAGCATTACGTGAACTGAATATTCCCGTATTGCGTTGGCCCGGAGGTTGCTTTGCGGATGATTATCATTGGCAAGACGGCATCGGTCCCAAAGAGAACCGCACTCTCATTAGCAATAATAACTGGGGCGGAACGATGGAAGATAATAGCTTTGGTACCCACGAGTTCCTTAATTTCTGCGAATTGGTAGGCACTAAACCTTATATAAGCGGAAATATCGGTAGCGGTACGCCCGAGGAGTTAGCCAAATGGGTGGAATACATGACCTCCAATAGCCAAAGTACGGTCGTTAACCAGCGTCGCTCCAACGGTCGTGACGAGGCTTGGGATGTACGCTATCTCGGTATCGGTAACGAGGCATGGGGTTGCGGAGGTAATATGACTGCCGATTATTACAGTGACCTCTTCCGCCGCTATTCGACCTACACCCGTAACTATAACGGGCACCTTTACAAGGTGGCTTGCGGTGGTGTAACGGGCGACTATGAGTGGACGGACTTGCTCATGCGTAAGGTAGGAACGATGATGGATGGTTATTCGCTCCATTATTACACCGTTCCCAATAATTGGGATCATAAGGGTTCTTCGACGGAGTTTGACGAAAACGAATACTACGTAACCTTGGCAAAGGCGCTTAATATAGAGGATTTTATTGTTCGTACCATTGAGATTATGGAGAAATACGATACCGCTCGCCATATTGATCTTATCGTTGATGAATGGGGAACTTGGTACGATGTAGAACCGGGCACTAACCCGGGTCACCTCTATCAGCAAGCCACTATGCGTGACGCACTGGTGGCGGCTCTATCGTTCGACATCTTCCATCGGTATAGTTATCGTATCACGATGGCGAACATTGCCCAAACGGTTAATGTGCTGCAATCGATGATTTTGACGGACGGACCGCGAATGCTACTCACGCCAACCTATCATGTTTTCAATCTCTTCAAGGTACATCAGGACGCAACATGGCTACCTACAACCATAGAGAATAATATCTATACCACCGTGCCCGACGGGCGTGTTCCTGCCATTGCGGCTACTGCTTCCGTTAAGGAAGGAAAGACGCATGTGGCGCTCATCAACACCGACCTAAAGAAGAGCCAAACGGTTATGTTGAAGGGGGTTAAGGGTAAGGTTGTGTCGGCACAGGTATTGACGGCTAAGGGTGTGCATACAACGAACACGTTTGATAAACCGCATGAGGTTGAACCGAAAGCATTTACCGATTATAAATCCTCTAAACAATCAACGCTTTCCGTACAAATGCCTCCGTGCAGTATTGTGACACTGGAGTTTTTTTAGGGTATTTTGACAATAATTGCAAATAAATTTGCATAATTGAAAAAAAAGTAGTACTTTTGCAGCCAGTTTTTCGAGTTGTCGAAAACAAAATGAAAAAATAACAACCATAAGTTAGTTATATAGAAGCCCGAAATAGTTTGCCGGAGAAGGCACAAGATTAAGATTATGCAAAAGATTAGAAATATTGCTATTATTGCGCATGTCGATCACGGAAAAACAACCTTGGTCGATAAAATGCTGTACACCGCTAAGGTAGTCAAAGAAGCAAATGAGTTTTCGGCACAACCCGCCGGACAGTTAGTTCTCGACAATAACGAACTCGAAAGAGAAAGGGGTATCACCATTCTCGCCAAGAACGTTTCTATTGACTATAAAGGGTATAAGATCAACATCATAGACACTCCTGGGCACGCCGACTTCGGCGGCGAGGTGGAGCGTGTGCTTAATATGGCTGATGGTGTTCTCTTGCTCGTCGATGCTTTCGAGGGACCTATGCCGCAAACGCGGTTCGTGCTTCAAAAAGCCATTGAGATGAACCTCAAACCTATCGTAGTCATCAATAAAGTGGATAAACTCAACTGCCGTCCCGACGAGGTACAGGAGGCTGTCTTTGATTTGATGGTTAATCTCAATGCCACGGAAGACCAACTCGATTTCCAAACGATCTTTGGTTCGGCTAAGAACGGCTGGATGTCCACCGATTGGCATAAACCTACTACCGACCTAACGGCACTCATGGACGCTATCATCGAGTATATACCCGAACCCGAAGAACTCGAGGGTACCCCCCAAATGCTCATCACCTCTCTTGACTATAACCCTTATGTGGGGCGTATAGCCGTGGGGCGTGTGCATCGCGGTACGCTCAATGACGGTATGGTGGTTTCCTTGGCAAAGAAAGACGGTAGCCGCGTTAAGACCAAAATCAAAGAACTGCACACTTTTGTCGGGATGGGTCATCAGAAGACGGACGAGGTCAAGTCCGGCGATATATGCGCCCTCATCGGTATAGACGGCTTTGAGATTGGCGACACCATCTGCGATATGGAGAACCCCGAACCCCTCAAACCCATTGCCATTGATGAGCCTACTATGTCCATGACCTTCACCATCAACGACTCACCTTTCTTTGGGCAAGACGGTAAGTATGTTACCTCACGGCATATATACGAGCGCCTCCAGCGCGAATTGGAAAAGAACCTCGCCCTCCGCGTAGAAGAGAGTGGTAAGGATAACTCTTGGCGCGTGTTTGGGCGTGGTGTGCTGCACCTCAGTGTCCTCATTGAGACTATGCGTCGTGAAGGCTACGAACTGCAAGTGGGTCAACCGCAAGTCATTATCAAAGAGATAGATGGCAAACAGTGCGAACCCATCGAGCAACTGACCGTTAACACGCCCGAGGAGTGTAGCGGTAAGATTATCGAATATGTGACCATTCGTAAGGGTGAGATGACCAAGATGGAGATGGTGAACGATCGTGTGCAATTGGAGTTCACCATGCCTTCTCGCGGTATCATTGGTATGCGTACCTATGTGATGAACGTCAGCGCCGGTGAGGCTATCATGGCGCACCGCTTCCTTGACTTTGAACCCTATAAGGGCGATATAGAGAAGCGCACGAACGGTTCACTCATCGCTATGGAAACGGGTACCGCTTCCGCTTATGCCCTCGATAAACTGCAAGACCGTGGACGCTTCTTCATTGACCCGCAAGAAGAGGTCTATGCCGGTCAAGTAGTGGGCGAGAACGCGAAGGAAGGCGATATCGTTATCAACGTTATTAAGGCGAAGAACCTAACTAATATGCGTTCTAAATCGGCTGACGACAAAGCCGTTTTAGCACCTGCCGTTAAGTTCTCTCTCGAAGAAGCCCTCGAATATATCAAGGAAGACGAATATGTAGAAGTAACCCCAACACACATGCGTATTCGTAAAATCATCCTTGATGAGTTAGAGCGTAAACGCGCGAATAGGTAATGAAAATCAAACAATTTATTCAGACGAAGTTTGGCTTTGTGGTAGCCAATGTAGTAGGAGCTGTCGTTGTGGCTCTCATAGCGTTGTGTATTCTTTTCGCGTGGCTCCGTCACTATACCCAGCATGGGGTGGAGGTGGAGGTTCCTGCCGTCACGGGTATGCTACAAGTAGAGGCTCAAGAACGCTTAGCGGAACAAAACTTAGCATTGGTTGTCGTTGATTCAACCTATTCTAATAATGTTCCCTTAGGCACTGTCGTGGAGCAAACGCCTCCGGCAGGCAGTCGTGCAAAGAAAGACCGCTCTGTCTATGTCATGATCAATGCCTCTTGCCGCCGGCAAGTAGAAATGCCGGACTTACACGACATATCGTATCGACAAGCACAATCAACCTTACGCGCTCTTGGTTTACAAATAGGTCAGACCTACTACGAACCCTCCGAATATAAGGACATCGTTTTGGAAGTTCGCTTGGGTGACCAAGCCTTAGAACCCGGTGACAAGGTGGAGGAAGGAAGTGTCATCGCCATGGTTGTGGGACGCGGCAAAGGTACTGCTTATGTAGAAGTACCCTCTTTGCAAGGTAAAACACTGGCAGAAGCCCGCTCTTTGCTCATTGACCGTTATCACCTCACCGTGGGTTTGATTGAGTATGATGAGGTTGATGGACAAGCAATAGGAGACGGAGAACAGGAAACGGACGAAGCAGTTATCGTTTATCAACAAAAACCCACTCCCGGAACAAAGGTTTTAGAGGGAACAGGTATTGATATCAAACTCAGTAAAGATGTAGAAAAAGCACTCATTTCGAGTGAAGACGAACCGGAAGACGAGGATTTCTTTTAATGGAAGAACTGGACGAAGAGTTATGGGAACGGTGGCGTTGCGAGGTCGATAAAGGCCAAACACCCGTTCGTATAGATAAGTACCTGGCAGAACATATGGCAGGTACTTCTCGTAATCGTATTCAGAACGCTGCGGACGCAGGAAACGTGTGGGTCAACCATAAGCCCGTAAGCAGTAATTATAAGGTTAAACCGTTAGACCTCATTCAGGTACTACTGGACCACGAACCGCACGACTTCACTATCCAACCCGAGAACATACCCCTTACCATCGTCTATGAGGACGAAGACCTAATGGTTGTCAATAAGCCCGCCGGACTCGTTGTCCACCCGGGTCACGGCAACTACGAACACACCTTACTTAACGCCTTAGCTTATTACTTTCAACACAATCTTCAATCTTCAATCTTCAATCTTCAATCTTCAATAGATATCAATGACCCTAATATAGGTCTTGTACATCGCATCGACAAAGACACAAGCGGACTACTACTCATTGCTAAGACGCCGGAGGCAAAAACGAACTTAGCCATGCAGTTCTTTGACCACACTACCGAGCGAACCTATAACGCCCTCGTTTGGGGTACATTCCAAGAGGACGAAGGAACGATAGAAGGTGCTCTTGGACGAGATACCCGCGATAGAACCTGTTACCGCGTTTGGAACATCGAAGATAACCCTAACGCGAAGGAAGCTGTAACCCACTGGCGTGTTTTGGAACGGTTTTTGTACGTGACTTTAGTGGAATGCCGTTTGGAGACAGGACGCACCCACCAGATACGCGTCCATATGAAGCATATAGGTCACCCGCTTTTTAGTGACGATAAGTATGGCGGAACGGAGATTCTGAAGGGCCTGCCGACGCAGAAATACAAGCAGTATATACAGAATTGCTTTGCCATCTGCCCGCGTCAAGTGTTGCACGCTAAGACCTTGGGTTTCACCCATCCTCGTACAGGTAAGCGTATGTTCTTCGATAGCCAATGGCCTTCCGATATGACAAACCTCATAAATAAGTGGAGAAACTATGAACCCTCAACTCTCTAAGCGAAACACCATTCTTTGGGTAGATGACGAGATTGACCTCTTGCGTCCGTATGTCCTTTTCTTACAAGAGAAGAACTACGAGGTGCTCACTTCCAATAACGGCCAAGACGCATTGGATATTTGTAAGGCGCACCCCGAATTAGACATCGTCTTCTTAGACGAACAAATGCCCGGATTGAGCGGTCTGGAAGTGCTGCAAGAAATAAAACAAATATCCCCCCTCTTGCCAGTAGTTATGATTACCAAGTCGGAGGAGGAGCGGATCATGGAGGAGGCTATCGGACAAAAGATTGCCGATTACCTCATCAAACCCGTCAATCCCAGTCAGATATTGTTGTGCCTAAAAAAGAATATTCACGAGAAACAAATCGTGGAACAACATACCAACACTTCTTATCGGGAGGAGTTTGGAGATATATCCTATATGATTGATACCGCCTCCACACTCGATGAGTGGATTGCTATTTATAAATCCCTCACTCATTGGGACTTGGAACTGCAAACCGTAGATTCGTCTATGAGCGAGATGTTGGCAATGCAACGCAACCAAGCCAATGCCGCGTTTGCCAAGTTTATACAAAAGAACTATGAGGGTTGGTTCAAATCTGCCGACCGACCCTTGCTCTCGCCGGATATATTCAAGAAAGTGCTATTCCCTATGCTGGACAATGGGGAAAAGGTCTTCTTTGTAGTGATAGATAATTTCCGTTATGACCAATGGAAGGTGATACAACCTTTGCTCTCGGAGTTCTTCAACCTAACGGACGAAACGCTTTATTCCTCTATCCTACCTACGGCTACGCAGTATGCCCGCAATGCTATTTTCTCCGGACTCATGCCCTTGCAGATTAGTCAGATGTTTCCTGACTTATGGGTGGATGAGATTGAGGAAGAGGGTAAGAACCTCAACGAAAAAGACCTTATCCAAACGCAGTTAGACCGCTTCCGCAAACGCTATGACTATACCTATTATAAGATTAACGAGAGCGACTTTTGCGAAAAAATAACCAAGCAACTGTCTTCTTTGAAAACGCCGCTTAACGTGGCAGTACTCAATTTTATAGATATGTTGTCTCATTCGCGTACGGAGTCAAAGATGATGCGTGAGTTAGCCAACGACGAAGCAGCTTACCGCAGTTTGACCGTTAGCTGGTTCAAACATTCGCCCACCTATGCGTTCTTCAAACGCATTGCTGAATTAGGATACAAACTGGTTCTCACTACCGACCACGGCACGATAAGAGTACTAAACTCAATCCTCATCTTAGGCGATAAGAACACCAACACGAACCTTCGTTATAAAGTGGGCAAATCCCTCAATTGTCAGTCGAAGAACGTGTTTACCCTTACAGACCCGAAAGCCGTCGGACTGCCTTGCCCCAATCTCAGTAGCAGTTATATGTTCTGTACGGGCAACGACTTCTTTGGTTATCCCAATAACTTCAATTATTACGCGCAATATTATAAGGACACCTTCCAACACGGAGGTATCTCAATGGAGGAAATGCTAATCCCCCTCGTAACAATGAATCCTAAATAAAGTTTATGAATAATCTACCCAAAGTTACCAAATATCTGCTCATAGCCAATTTTGCGCTGTGGTTTATAGATATAGTATTCGAAAGACGTCTCGGCATCCGCTTGAGTAATGTCTTAGGTTTGTTTTATTTTCAGAGTAATGCCTTCCACCTGTGGCAACCGCTGACGTATATGTTCATGCATGCCAACATGAGCCATATCCTCTGCAATATGTTTGCCTTGTGGATGTTCGGTCCCGTTATTGAGAATGAGTGGGGAAGTAAGAAGTTCGCCCTCTATTATCTCGTTTGTGGTTTAGGTGCTGCGTTTATTCAAGAAGTAGTATGGGCACTAACCGGTCATGCCGGTGTGACTATCGGTGCCTCAGGAGCGGTCTTCGGTATCCTCTTTGCTTTTGGATGGCTTTTCCCCGATGTGCGTTTATTCCTTTTCCTTCTTCCTATACCTATACGTGCGCGCGTATTCGTTATTATCTATGCTGCCTTTGAGTTGTACGCCGGTTTGGCACCGACCACAGGGGATAATGTAGCCCACTTTGCCCACCTGGGCGGTATGCTTTTCGGGTGGCTCTTGATATTGATTTGGAAGCACGTGCATTGGCCAAAGTTGAATCGGACAAAAGATGAAAAAACGGCAAAAAATGACTATTCTAACTATCATTATCACCGAAATATTAACTAAAATAACAAATTTTTGAAAAAAAATGATATAAAAATTTGTACGTTTGAAATATTTTTCGTACTTTTGCACAAACATTCGAAAATAAACGACCTCGTTTATTGATAAATTAAACGTTTAATTAAAAATTTTTTTACTATGAACAAAGCTGATCTCGTTGCTGCCGTTGCAGCAAAAGTTGAATGCAAAAAGACCGCCGCTAAGGCTGTTGAAGCTGTTGTAGAAGCTATCGCTGCTTCTCTGAAGAAAGGTGAGAACGTACAACTCATCGGTTTCGGTACTTTCGCAGTTGTTAATAAAGCTGCTCGCAAAGGTATCAACCCTGCTACCAAGCAAGTTGTTGACATTCCCGCAAAGAAAGTCGTTAAATTCAAAGCTGGTAAAGGTCTCCTTTAATCAGTTAGAATGTATAAAAACGAGTTGCTCCGAAGGGGCAGCTCGTTTTTTGCACGTTTTTATAAGTTTGTAGTAAAAAGAAGTCGTTTGTTTATATAAATAATAAGGAATATGTTGAATATTATTTTAATTGGTGCCCCCGGTAGTGGTAAGGGAACACAATCAGAACTATTGGCAAAGAAATATAACCTCTTGCACTTCTCCACCGGAGATGCTCTTCGTGCTGAAATCAAATCGGGTAGTGCGTTAGGGCAAGAGATAGAAGCTATCATTTCCAAAGGTAACCTCGTTCCGGATTCGAAGATGATTGCGCTCATTGAGAACTTCTTCGATAACCTGCCCTCTACCTGTAAGGGTGTTATCTTGGATGGTTTCCCTCGTACTGTTGATCAAGCCAAGGCTTTAGACGACATGCTCGCTAAGCGCCAACTCCAAGCCGTTCTCATTGAACTGCTCGTTGAGGAGAAAGAACTGATTAACCGTATGCTCTTCCGCGGTAGGACATCCGGTCGTGCAGACGATACACCCGAAGTGATTGAGCAACGCCTTCGTGTTTATCACGAGCAAACGGCTCCCGTTAGCACCTATTATCTCAAGCACGGTCAATACTCTGCCGTTAACGGCATGGGTGAGATAGAGGATACGTTCCGCCAAATCGATCGCATTGTAGAGTATGGCTGCTAATTTCATAGACTATGTAAAAATCTATTGCCGCTCCGGTAAGGGCGGTGCCGGTTGCATGCACCTTCATCGCGCTAAGTACCTACCCAAGGGAGGTCCCGATGGCGGAGACGGAGGACGAGGCGGACACATTATTCTGCAAGGTAATCGTAATCATTGGACCCTCTTGCACCTTAAGTACCAAAAGCATGTCATGGCTACGGACGGAGGCAAGGGTGGCGATTCGCGTTCGTTTGGCAAGGACGGAGAAGATAAGATTATCGAAGTGCCCTTAGGAACGGTCGTTTATGATGGCGATACGGGCGAGTTCCTCTGTGAGGTGAAAGAACATGGGCAGAAGATCGTCCTACTCAAAGGCGGTCGCGGAGGCTTGGGAAACTGGCATTTCCGTACGGCTACCAACCAGACACCCCGTTATGCCCAACCCGGCGAACCGGCCATGGAACGCAATATCATCCTTCAACTCAAAGTGCTGGCGGATGTCGGTTTGGTCGGTTTCCCCAATGCCGGCAAATCAACTCTCCTCTCCGTTGTTAGTGCCGCTAAACCCGAGATTGCCGACTATCCCTTCACTACCCTTACCCCTCAATTGGGTATCGTTTCCTATCGCGAAGGACAGTCCTTCTGTATGGCGGACATACCCGGTATCATCGAGGGTGCAGCCGAAGGGAAGGGATTGGGCTTGCGTTTCCTTCGTCATATAGAGCGCAATGCCGTACTGCTCTTTATGGTGCCGGCTACGAGTGAGAAAATAGAAAAAGAATACACCGTTCTGCTTAAGGAACTGGAGAAGTATAATCCCCAATTGCTCACCAAAGCGCGTATATTGGCAATCTCTAAATGTGATGCTCTGACAGAGGCGGAGATGAAGAAACTGCAAACCTCCATCAAACGCTTAACCACCAAATTAGGAATAACGATTCTGCCTATCTCTTCGGTGGCAGGACAAGGTATCAACGAACTCAAAGACGCCCTTTGGGTGGAACTCAATAAAGAGGTAAATCAAGTGATCGAAATCTCTCATGCTCCGATTGACGTAACGGTTATTGAGCACGAAGAGCAGGTGAAGGAGGATACTCCTGAAACCATCTACCTCAACGAGGTGGACGAAGAGTGGGATTTGAATAAATACAAAGGCATCGGATGGGATGATTAGTTTGAGTTTACACCCTTTGGGCTAGTTTAGAGAATAAATTGTAAATTGTAAATTGTCAAATCGTAAATATCTTCATAATTCTTTTATTGAATGGCGTGAACAGCATGTGTCTGAACGCCATTTGGTTTTGATACTCGCCTTTTTTGTAGGTCTGTTTTCCGCCGTAGCTGCTATGGCGTTAAAATACCTTATTGTCTTTATTCAGCACTATATCACCTCTCCGCTTATTGCGCAACACCCCTTTTGGTATTTCGTTTGCCCTATGCTCGGTATCGCCTTGGCGGCGGTGTTTGTGCATTATGTGATTAAGGACGATATTTCGCACGGAATAACGAAGATCTTATACGCCATCTCGCAGCGTAAATCCATCATCAAGGTGCATAATACATGGTCCTCTATTGTAGGTTCGGGAATCACGATTGGTTTTGGCGGTTCGGTCGGAGCCGAAGCTCCTATTGTGCTCACCGGTGCGGCTATAGGCAGTAACTTAGCGCGCTTCTTCCGTCTTGACCAAAAGACGATGATGCTGATGATTGGTTGCGGTGCGGCGGGGGCTATTGGCGGTATCTTTACCGCTCCGATAGCGGGTCTGGTCTTCACCTTGGAGGTGCTGATGATGGATCTGACCATGACCTCGGTAGCGCCCTTGCTTATTTCGTCTGTCACGGCAACAGCCTTTACCTATATCGTCAGCGGAGGCGAGAGTACAATGTTCAACATTGTGGTTTTTGAACCTTTTGCACTCAATCGTATCCCTTGGTATCTGATACTCGGTATCGTCTGTGGTTTTGCTTCTCTTTACTTCATTCGCGGAATGAACGGCTTAGAGCAGTGGTTCAAACGGCATATACAAAACGTATGGTTGAAGATTGTGGTGGGCGGTTTGAGTTTGGGTCTGCTTATTTATTTCTTTCCGCCGCTTTATGGTGAGGGATATGATGTGATTGTTAATCTCATTAACGGAGACTCGTTATCCGCTTTCAAGGATAGCCCGCTGGCGGCGATTGGTTCGTCTGCGTGGATGATTATCCTGTATTTTGTCTTGGTTATCCTTGTTAAGATTGTAGCTTCCGTGGCAACCAACGGCGGTGGCGGAGTAGGAGGAATCTTCGCACCCTCGCTCTTTATGGGTGCCCTCGTGGGTTTCGTGGTGGCTCGGGTGATGAACGAATTAGGTTTAACCGTTCCCGAATCTAATTTTGCTCTGGTCGGCATGGCAGGACTGATGTCGGGTGTCATGCACGCACCACTGACGGGTATTTTCCTTATTGCCGAACTGACGGGCGGATACCACCTTTTTATGCCGCTTATCATCGTCTCTATTGTGTCCTATCTGACCATTAAGATCTTTGAACCTCACTCCCTCTACGCTATGCGTTTGGCGCAGAAGGGCGAACTCATCACGCACAACAAAGACCGCTCGGTTCTCACCCTCCTCAAGATGGATAATGTACTCGAAACAGACTTTGTTACGGTGCAACCACAGATGACACTCGGCGAATTAGTGCACGTCATTGCCCGGAGTCATCGTAATATCTTCCCTGTTGTGGACGCTAAAGGGAAATATAGGGGGGTACTTCTTTTAGATGAGGTGAGGAACATCATGTTCCAACCCCGCTTATACAAGCGTTTTACTGTGGAGCAACTCATGACCTCCGCACCGGCAATACTGAATCACGATATGCCGATGGAGAAGGTGATGGAGACGTTTGAGGACACAGGAGCGTGGAACTTACCCGTGATAGACGACAAAAAGAAATACCTCGGCTTCGTCTCCAAATCCAAGATATTCAATTCCTACCGGCACGTACTCGTTCACTTCTCCGAAGAGTAGTCCAATCCGTTGATTTGTGCTTCGCAGAAGTCCAATAATTGTTTCGCTTCCTTGGCCTTTGCCTTATATTCGGTTACGGACAAGGCTTGCGCTTGCTCCAACTCCAGCACAATCGCTTCCACTTTCTTTATTGCTTCATCATACATCATACATCACACATCATACATTATACATTATACATTGTGCTCCGCACACTATTTCCCTTTTCCGTCAATGAGCACCCCTAAGGTGTAGAAAATAATTTTCATATCCAATCGTATCGACATATTTTCCATATACACGATGTCGAAATGCAGTCGGTCAATCATCTTCTGTAACGTATCCGTATAACCCACCTTGATAGGTCCCCAACTCGTCAATCCCGGTCTAATCTTATATAGTAGGCAATAGTAAGGAGCCTCCTGTTGAATCTTCTCAATGAAATAAGCCCTCTCCGGACGTGGACCCACGAGGGACATATCGCCCTTCAGTACGTTCCATAATTGCGGCAGTTCGTCCAAGCGATACTTGCGCAAGAGATGCCCCAAGGCGGTGATACGCGGATCGTTGTCCTCGGATAATTGGGGCGTTCCGTTCTCCGCGTGATTAACCATCGTACGGAACTTCAAGATAGAGAACGGCGTACCGTGTAATCCGATACGCTCTTGATGGTAGAAGACAGGACCTGCCGAAGTGCATTTGATAAGCAGAGCGATGGTGATGTAGAGCGGAGAAAGCAGAATCATCCCAATGGCGGACACAAGAATATCCAATCCGCGTTTGATACATATCTGTGAGTCGCTCATCTTTTGGGCGGTGATACAGACATAGGGTGAACCTTGTATGGTTAAGATACGTGCCGAACCCGTCAACATATCGTATAACGTGGGCACTACCAGTATCTCCGCTCCCGTCGGATAAACGGCTTGAATGAGTTCGTAAAGCAAATGCGAGGAGGTGCGGTTGGGCAAATCAATAATCACATTATCCACTTTGTGCTCCTTATGCGCCTTCCAGAAAGCGTCTAAATCGTCCTTGCTATGAAGGGTGAAGAAACGCTCCGGCTTGGCGAAATGACGGCGACAGACGTGAATAATACTGCGCGGAAGCAGGCATAAACCGAACTGCAAGCAGAACAGCACCAGTAGCGAGATAAGGTAGTTCTGGTAGTGAGTAGGCTCGATAGGATCGTTGATAATCGAAATAAAGAACGTTCCCAAGGCAATGATAACGGAACAAACCAAAGAGGTCCAAATAAGTTGGGTTCCCCGTCGTTTGCTGGGACGCAAGTAAAATCCAGAGAGATAAAACAAAACCAAACACCCGATGGGATATAAGATGAGAGGCTCCACAAAATTAAAGGCGGGGATCAGTACCGTTTCGGCACTAAAGATACGCCCCTCATAAACGAGCCAACGAAAAACCAAGAAGCACAACCACACTGCTTCGGCAGAGAGTAAGTCTGCCAAAACATCCACAATCTGTTGTCTTCTTCTTTTATTCATCAATTTGTCCTTGTTCCTTATTCCTTGTTCCTTTATCCTCTAATAATGGTAAAGGTGTTATCTGTGTTCACTTTGATTATCGAACTCGGTTTTTTCTCTTCCGTATCGTTGCGGCGATATTGGCAAATATAATCCACGGCTTCCCGAATAGCAGGGGATATTTGCTTAAAATTCTTTGCCGTTGCTTCTCCGCTTATGTTTGCGGAAGTGGATACGATAGGTTTATGCAGTTGTTCGCAAAGCGACTTGGAAAATATCTCCTCCGTGATACGAATGCCCACACTTCCATCCTCGGCAATGAGGTTGGAAGCCAAGTTCTTGGCATTGGGGTAGATGATGGTCATCGGGCGCTGCCCTTCGCTTACCTCCAATAACTGCTGTGCGGCAGTCGGAATGTCGTTCACATAACCTTGTAACTTACCCGCTCCGTCCAGCAGAACGAGCATTGACTTGGCGTCGCTGCGGCGCTTAATCTCATATATGCGGCGAACGGCATCTTCGTTGGTCGCGTCACAACCAATACCCCAAACCGTATCGGTAGGGTAGAGTATCACTCCCCCCTCGCGCATCACGCGCACCGCTTCGCGCAAATCTTCTTTATCAAATGGTGTCATAAGCGACTGCAAAGGTACGAAAAATTTCTGATATAGACAAATTTTTGGGGACAAAAAAAAGAAGGGCTGTCATCCCGACAGCCACAATCTTTACTTAACCTTAAATCTAATACCATGAAAAACACGGTGCAAAAGTACTGCTTTTTTTCAATATGACCAAATTTTTTATGTTTAAAAGCATATTTTTCTTACTTTTGGCAAACGCACTTGACAAAATTACGTCTTTTATACAAAAATCTGAAGATTTTTTTGTCATTTGAAAAAAAAGTCGTAACTTTGTACTCGCTAAAGAAGTGCTCAAAATAATTAACCATTTATATACTTATGAAAGAAATCGATTTAACTAAGTACGGCATCACTGGAGCTAAGGTGATTGCCCACAACCCTTCCTACGAGGAGTTATTCGCCGCTGAGACCCAAGAAGGTCTGACCGGCTATGATAAAGGTCAACTCACTGAGTTAGACGCAGTCAATGTTATGACGGGTGTTTTCACCGGCCGTTCGCCCAAGGATAAATACATCGTGGATGACAAACAAAGCCACGACAATGTATGGTGGACTTCGGACGCTTATAAGAACGACAACCACCCCATGACCGAAGAGGTTTGGGATAAGGTTAAGGACATTGCCCTCAACGAACTGAGCGGTAAGGAACTGTATGTTTGTGACGCTTTCTGCGGTGCTAACAAAGAGACTCGTCTGGCTGTTCGCTTCATCGTGGAAGTGGCTTGGCAAGCACATTTCGTTAAGAATATGTTCATTCAACCCTCTGCTGAGGAATTGGAGAACTTCGAACCTAACTTCGTTATCTTCAATGCCTCGAAGGCTAAAGTGGAGAACTACCAAGAACTGGGTCTGAACTCTGACACCTGCGTTGCTTTCAACACCACTTCTCGCGAGCAAGTGATTATCAACACTTGGTACGGTGGCGAGATGAAGAAGGGTATGTTCTCTATGATGAACTACTACCTGCCCTTACAAGGCATCGCTTCCATGCACTGCTCGGCTAATACCGACATGGAGGGTAAGAACACCGCTATCTTTTTCGGTTTGAGCGGTACGGGTAAGACCACCCTCTCTACCGATCCTAAACGTCTGCTTATCGGTGACGACGAGCACGGATGGGACGATAATGGCATCTTCAATTTCGAAGGCGGTTGCTATGCTAAGGTTATCAACCTTGACAAGGAGTCGGAACCCGATATCTACAACGCTATCCGTCGTAACGCTCTGTTGGAGAACGTAACCGTTGCCGAGGATGGTAAGATCGATTTTGCGGATAAGTCCGTTACCGAGAACACACGCGTTAGCTATCCTATCAACCATATCGAGAAGATCGTTCGCCCCGTTAGCGCCGGTCCTGATGCACAAAACGTTATCTTCCTCAGTGCCGATGCCTTTGGCGTATTGCCTCCCGTTAGTATCCTCACTCCCGAACAAACGAAGTATTACTTCCTGAGTGGTTTCACGGCTAAGTTAGCCGGTACCGAGCGCGGTATTACCGAACCTACTCCTACTTTCTCCGCTTGCTTCGGACAGGCTTTCTTGGAGTTGCATCCTACCAAGTACGCTGAGGAACTGGTGAAGAAGATGGAGAAGAGCGGTGCTAAGGCTTATCTCGTTAACACCGGTTGGAACGGTACGGGCAAGCGTATCTCTATCCGTGACACGCGCGGAATTATTGACGCTATCTTGGATGGCTCGATTAAGACCGCTCCCACCAAGAAGATCCCGTTCTTTGACTTTGAGGTTCCCACCGCTCTGCCGGGTGTAGATCCGAAGATTCTTGATCCTCGTGACACCTATGCTGACGCTGCTGTTTGGGAGGAGAAAGCCAAAGACCTCGCTTCCCGTTTCATTAAGAACTTCGGTAAATACACCACCAACGAAGCCGGTAAGGCTCTCGTTGCCGCCGGTCCTCAACTGCCCGCAGAGAAAGTAACCGAGGCACCCAAGGCAGAAGTGAAGGCTGAGGCAAAAGCCGAGAAGAAAGAGTGCTGCTGTCTTTGCGGTTGGTTCAAGAAGATTTTCAAAAAACAATCGTGCCCTCGTGGCTAAGACGTAATACAAAAAAGAGACTCCTTTGAAGTGAACCCCAAAAGTTAGACAAAAAACTTTTGGGGTTTATTTCAATGAAGGTAGATCGCTTTTAATATCCGGAACGCTATGCGTCCGAGAGTGAGGAGCAGCAATATCCAAAAGCCCCAAGTGCAGCGCTTGTAGAACCGAGGGATGGTGGCAGGTGTTTGGGGCGCGGTTGGCACAGGCTGCACATACACCGTATCCGTACGATTGACTACCTTATCGCGCCAACGGTCACGGTACTTGGTCACATACACTGTATCGCCTTGCATAAACTCATGCACATAGATACTATCGTGCTGCATCACCGTATCGCGAATAATTGTGGCTTGTGGAATGTGCGCCGTTCCGGCTATGGTGGATTGTGTTTTACAACTCGTCGCCATCACCGAGATGAGCAGAACAAATATCCATGCGTATTTCTTCATGTTCTTTCTGAATTTGGTTTAACATTGCCGTTAGTTCCGTTTCGGTCTTGCGACTATTGCATAACGTGTTGCCTTTGCGTATGCCCACCAACACGCAGCCGGTGCTATCCTTGGCGGTATTGCCGGCATGTATGCGTATGCCGGTACGATTAGGGACTTGACATAGCTCCGGCAATAGGCGTTTAAACTTAGGACTGCGCGTTACTTGTATGCGGTAAATGAGTTCGGGTATAAGGTGTTGCTTATTCTCGAGTGTGTCGCAAATCTTCTTGCCGTTCTCGGTGAGTACGCCCAACACGCTATTCCCGATGGTCTCTTTTCTTGTCAGTTTCAATAACATAACTCTATAGTTTAAATTTATCTATTCCCATTAGAAGCAAGGCTGCTGTGAGGGTTTCCCCCCAGAAGCCTAACACGCTGCCGTGCAGTTCTCCTGAGGGTTCAACCACTACTGCGAAAGTTACTACCAAACTACCGAACGATATCAGCGCGATAGCCAGTCTTTCTTTCGTAGTCATAAGCGCTTACTCGTTATCTTCGTCCCACTTGTCTTGCTCCGTCAACCACAAGTACGAGTCGAACGACTTGTATTGGTTCTTGACTTCTTGGTACGCAGAAGCAGCGGCTGCGTACTGGGTGGGGTT